>JAKEGJ010000029.1 GCA_022627495.1 Microcaldota archaeon | reverse complement strand
GCTCCACCACAATGCCAAGGTTGTGATGGAATGCTCCGAGGTGGGCTGATATGAAATCTGATGCGAACCTTCGAGGTGTCACATTTATAAGGAATCACAGAAAGCGATTAGTGGAAGCGGGGATGGGCCGAATAGTGGAAGTATGGCTTAAAAATGTTTCCTGAGAATGGACTCCCATGGCTTCTTTTGATAAAATCCTTTCAGAGAAATCCATCTTCAGGGACCTCTCGGTCCTCTCGCCCCATTATGTGCCCAAGGACCTGCCCTACAGGCAGCAGCAGATGCACGAGATACGCTCGGTCCTCTCCCCGGCCCTTAAAGGCCAGAAGCCGCGCAACCTGATTATATATGGCAAGACCGGGACCGGTAAGACCTGCACTACGAAAAAGGTGATGGACGAGTTCATTTCGGCCCAGTCTGCAGGCAAGACGAGCATGCATTATGTGAACTGCAGGATATACAACTCCAGGTACCGGATTCTCCAGAGGATACTCAAGGGCTACATACCTGAACTGGAGAAATCCGGATTCGGGCTCCCGTTCCTTTATGAGAAGCTAGTCGAAATCGCCTCCGGCGGTGAACAGCTGGTCGTCATTCTAGACGAGATAGACATGGTCAAGGACCTGGACGAGCTGGTTTACACCATGACGCGCTCCAACGACGAGATAAAGAAGGGCGGGGTGAGCATAATCGGCATCTCCAACCGCCTGTCATTCAAGGATTCCCTGGATGCCCGGAGCCGGAGCAGCCTGTACGAGACCGAGATGATTTTCGAGCCATACACCGCAGAGCAGCTGAAGAGGATACTTGAGCAGAGGGTCGAGGAAGGCTTCGAGGCGGGAGTCGTGGAAAACGGCGCAATCAACCTCGCTGCGGCTATCACGTCGCAGGAAAGCGGGGACGCGCGATACGCGCTCAAGCTTCTCAACAAGGCCGGGGAGATGGCCCAGCAGGACGGGAAGGGGAAGGTCACCGATGATGACGTGGAAAACGCCAGGAAAAAAGTCGAGCTGGATTTGACGCTTGAAACTATCAACACCCTCCCGGAGATGCACCAGCTGGTCCTGTATGCGATTGCGACGCTCACCGGCTCCGGAAGCAGGTATTCGCGCCTGGAAGGCGTGGACAGCGGCTTCCTGTTCTCCGGAGAGGTCTATGAGGAATACGAACGGGCGTGCAAGAGCGCCCGGAAAAGGCCGCGCAGCTCCCGCTGGTACAAGGAATACCTAAACGACCTTGAGACGCTTGGCATGATTGTGACAACGCCGAGCGGCAAGGGCATCAGGGGGCAGACAACGCTAATCAAGCTCGGGCCGAACCCGGAAAGCGTCATTGGGATTCTGAAAAAGAACCTTTTCGGCGGCTGACGGATGGCACGATAGGGACGGCAACGCCTGCTTTCTGCACCGATTCCCCTACACCGCATCCTTCAATTCGTCGACTACCCGTATCATGTTTATCTTTCCGTATTTTTCGACATGCACTATTCCGCGCCCTTCGAGCTTCTTCACAGCGCGGTGCGCCTTGAGCCGCGACATGCCAGGAAGGCGGGCAATCTCGCTCTGGGTTGTCATGCCCTCCTTTTCCAGGAGCAGCCGGACGACCTCGCGGTCTTCCTCAGCCAAAAACTTCATGATTATGCCCATATTGGTCCTGACGGCATGCTTCTGCTTTTCGATTGTCGCGTTCAGGAGGCTGTATACGATTAGGCCGGAGAGGACGCCGAAAAGCCCCATCACGACCATGAAGTGCGCGTGGTAATCCATGAACGGGCGAAGGAGCCCCGGCACTTCCATGCCCTGGGCGGATATGGCATAGGCGAAGACAAGGACGGTGATTAGGAATATGAAAACGGATATGACAATGAGCCCCAGCACTATATCCTTGCGCCTGTCCATGACGAAGAATCTGTTTGTTTCATGATTTAATATATATTGTTTCAGCGGAATGAAACATCGGGGAACCCCAGGGTGAATGCATGCCCGATATGATAAAAATCCAAAAAACAACGCTCGTACTGCTTGGCGGGATTATTCTGGCAATAGGTGCGGGAGCGATGATATTGAGCGCAGAGGGCTACGCAGGCGCGCAGGCGGATTTGGCATCCGCCATGGGGCCCAGGGCTGGAGCAATAGGCGGCATCGGGGCGGCTCCGGAGGGCCAGGGTGGGGGCAATGACAGCTTCGGAGCCGTCTCGCCGCAAATCCAGGACATCTATGTCCGGGCCCTTGCGGGGGGGGAGTACGACGTTCAGGAGATTACGGTCAAAAAAGGCGTGCCTGTGCGTCTGCATTTCACAGCTGAATCAGGCGCGGGATGCGGAAGGTGGTTCTACATATACGGCCTTGGGATTCAGGCGTTATCCAGAAACGGGGAGGAGGATGTGGTGGAGTTCACGCCAACCGATGCTGGAGCATATGAGTACAACTGCGGGATGCGCATGTTCAGGCCCGGAATGCTGGTGGTCAAATGAAGGAGCAGAGGGTATATCTTGAGGGGATTACATGCGGCTCATGCGAGAAAGCTATCCGCAGGATTGCGATGCGATATCGGGCGGATGTCAGGGAAATCGATGCAAAATCCGGGTTGCTGAGGGTTGAATGCGGGGATGACGCCCTGCCCGGCCTGATGAAGGGTCTTGCCGATAATGGATATCAGGAAAAAAGCGCAGGAACTGCTGGCGCTGAGGCACCGGACACAGCGGGGGCGCGGGGGAACCCGGAAAGGGCGTTGAAGTACGCGTCCTCGGTCTTATCCGGAGCCCGCGGGGTGGAACTCGAGGCGGGGATATTCCGGCAGTTCCTTGCGGCTGCAGGGCTCCTTGCAATCGCCTTTCCGGCATTTTTCGCCTCGGGCTATGGAGGCATTGCCATCGCTACCGAGGCTGCGCCCCTTATCCTGCTAAGTTTCGCCTGCTCGATGATGATTTTGGCCTCTTACCGCCACATGAGCGCATACCGCAGGCAGATAGCCTGCATGAACGGTATGATGGCCGGGATGACGCTGGGGATGGTCTGCGGATTCCTTGTGGGGGCGCTCATCGGAGCCACGAACGGGATGTTCATCGGTTCTGTCGCAGGCACTGCCGCCGGGATGATTGCAGGCGTGGCGGCAGGAAGGTTCAGCGGAATAATGGGCGCCATGGAGGGAATGATGGCCGGCCTCATGTCAGGCACTATGGGCGCGATGCTCTCTGTCATGATGATATACGACAACCTGCTGGCATTCATCGGCTTGCTCTTTGGCGTCTCATTAATAATCCTGGGCGCCTTGAGCTATATGATGCATCGGGAAGCCGGCCAGGCACCCGCAAGGGGTAGCGGAACATTCCTGACATACGCGTTCTGGAGCCTGGCTTTCGGACTGCTTCTGGCGTTTCTGATGCTATTTGGGCCTAAAGGGCCGATTACTTATCCATAGGGTGCCCGCATGAAGAGGATTACTATCCCGATAACCGGCATGGATTGCGCGTCCTGCGCGATGAACATCGAGCGCAGGCTCAGGAAGCTTGAGGGCGTGAAATCCGCGAACGTGAACTATGCGAGCGAAAAGGCCAGCGTGGAATACGACGAGGGAAAAATCCTGCCGCGGGATTTCCTGGAGTCGATTGAGGGCCTCGGCTACGGCGCAGAAATAAATGAGGAAGCGGCGGACCGGGAGGGGCAGGCAAGGGAGAAGGAAATCAAGGGCCTGCGGGGCAGGGTAATCATCTCGGCCATGCTGACAGCCCCGGTGCTCGTCCTGGCGCTTCCGGAGATGCTCGGCGGGGCGTTTCCGCTGGAATACCCTGACGCTGTCATGGCCAACCTGGCGGTATTGCAGTTCATCCTCACGACGCCGGTATTGCTGGCCAATTTGGAGTTCTTCTCGCGGGGGTTCCGCGGGCTCATAAACCGCGCCCCGGGCATGGACAGCCTTGTCGCGCTGGGCGTCGGGACCGCCTACGCATACAGTTTGACCACGGGCTTCGGCCTTATGGAGGGGGGGATGTATTTCGAGACCGCGGCCCTTCTCCTGACATTCATAGTGCTCGGCAAATATCTCGAAGCCATCGCCAAGGGCAAGACCAGCGAGGCGATAAAGCGGCTAATCGGCCTCCAGCCAAGAACGGCCCTGGTCATGCGGGGCGGAAAGGAAAATGAGATTCCGATAAAGGACGTGGCTGTCGGCGACATCATAATCGTCAAGCCAGGCGGGAAGATACCGGTGGACGGCGTCGTCATGGAAGGCGAGAGCAGCGTCGACGAAAGCATGATAACCGGCGAGAGCCTGCCGGCTCACAAGAGGAAGGGGGATGTCGTAATTGGGGCGACCATCAATAAGAGCGGCTCGTTCAGGTTCAGGGCAAGGAAAGTCGGGAGCGATACCATGCTCGCGCAGATAATCAAGCTGGTCGAGGACGCCCAGGGAAGCAAGGCGCCCATCCAGAAGCTCGCCGACCTTGTGGCGGGCTATTTCGTCGTGGCGGTGATTGCCCTGGCCCTGCTCGCGTTCGGACACTGGTATTTCATTGCAGGTTCGTCATTCATTTTCGCCCTGACGATACTGATATCCACGCTGATTATCGCCTGCCCGTGCGCCATGGGCCTTGCCACTCCGACCGCGGTGATGCTTGGGACCGGAAAGGGCGCGGAAAACGGCGTCCTGTTCAAGAACGCGGAGAGCCTGGAACTCCTGGAGAAGGCGACGATGGTCGTCTTCGACAAGACGGGGACGATTACGAAGGGCGAGCCTGCTGTGACCGACATAGTAGCATTCGGCCTGAAGGAAACGGAACTCCTGGCAGTGGCAGCGTCGGCCGAAAGCGGCTCGGAGCATTTCCTCGCGAAGGCCATCGTCAGCAAGGCGAAAAAGATGAAACTGAAGATTGCCAGTCCGAGGAAGTTTGAGGCAATCGCGGGCCACGGAATCCGGGCATTTTTCAGGGATTCGGCAGTGATTATCGGCAACCATCTCCTTATGGGGAAGAATGGGATATCTGTCGGGGAGGATGTCGCCAAAAAAATGCATGAGATGGAGCTTGAAGGGAAGACAGTCGTGATTGTGGCGGCCGGAGGCAGGTTGGCCGGCCTGATTGCCATCTCGGACACCATGAAGGAGCACTCGCGCGACGCGGTATCCAGGCTCAGGAAGGCCGGCTACGAGACGGCGATGATTACAGGGGACAACGAGCGCACGGCAATGGCGATTGCGAAGCAGGCGGGAATCGACCGGGTGCTCGCCCATGTGCTTCCGGAGGACAAGGCCGGGGAGGTGAAGCGCCTGCAGGGCAACGGAGAGAGGGTTGTTTTCGTAGGCGACGGAATCAACGACGCGCCAGCCCTCGCCCAGGCGGATGTCGGAATAGCGATAGGGTCGGGAACCGACGTAGCTATTGAGAGCGGCGGGGTCGTGCTTGTGAAAAGCGACCTGCGCGACATCGTCAGCGCCATCGAGCTTAGCAGGTATACGATGAAGAAAATCAGGCAGAACCTGTTCTGGGCTTTTGCGTACAATGCGGTAGGCATACCGGTTGCCATGGGCGCCCTGCGCGCGATAGACCCGGCATCCGGATTCCTGCTCAGCCCGGTGATAGCAGGCGCGGCAATGGCCTTCAGCTCGGTCAGTGTGGTGTCCAACAGCCTCCTGATGAGGGGCTGGAGACCGAAAAATACGGATTAGGCAGGAGTCAGCGGCTCTTCCTCTTGGCTTCTACGCGGGCAATATAGCGGTCCGCCTCATCCTGGCCGATGGATTGCTCAATGCCATTATCCGAGACGATGGAGACCGAAGTCCCGAGGATTTGTGACAAGGCCCGGGCGGCCTGCTCGTTGCTGCTGCCGGTGACGAGCAGGGTGTCGGAGAGGCGCTGTATGGGGCATCCCCGGCCTACGATGTCCTCGGTCATCGCTGAAATCAGCGCCCTCCTTCCGGCGAATGCCACGTCATGCTTCCGGGTGGGCTTTTCAACTGGTATTCTGGACTTTTCAATCACGGTTGCCATGGGGATTCCTCTGCCTCTTGCTCATAATATGGCGAAAAATGTTTATAAAGGGATTCGCAATCAGCTACGGCCGCGCCCGCCCAAACGGTTGCGCCCGGATTTCACTTTTTTCTATCTCCCCGCGGCTCGTTCCCTCGCTTGTATGCGGCAATCTTAAGACTTTCAAGAGGCAAGCCGTCGTATTGCCTTCCGCTTATCCCCCTGTCTTCAGACATGATTTTCACGATAAATCCGGCACCCCTGACGAGTTTGACGTATTCTTCCCTCAGTATGGCTCCGCCAACGCAACCGGCAATCAGCTTTTCGTCATCCCTTTGGGCTTTTGAAAGCTCCTTCAAAAGCACGATATCGGAAACCAGCATTTTTCCGCCTTTTTTCAGGACGCGGTATGCCTCACTGAACACTTTTTCCTTATCCGGAGAGAGGTTGATTACGCAGTTGCTTATGACTACATCAACGGAGCCGTCCTTAACAGGCAATTTTTCAATTTCGCCAAACCGGAATTCAACATTGGAAAAACCGTATTTCTTCGCGTTCTCCCGCGCTTTCCTGACCATCGCCCTGGTCATATCCACTCCGATGACGCGCCCGGCCTTGCCTGCTTTTTTCGCGGCAAGGAAGCAGTCGAAGCCCGCCCCGGAGCCTAAATCGAGAACAACGTTCCCGGCCCTTATCTCGCCCAAGGCGGTCGGGTTGCCGCACCCCAAGCCAAGATTCGCTTCCGGAAGGGACCGGATTTCACGATTCGAGTAGCCGAGGCTCTTTGCGATTTGCACTTTGTCCATGCCGCTGCACCCGCAGGAGCAGCAGCAGCCGGAATCGGCTATCTTTGCATAGCTTTCCTTGACAATCTTCTTGATTTCGTGTTTTTTCATGCCATCGCGCCCCTTGCCCGGCATAGCACCGCCCCATAATCCGCAGGAGTGACTGCGTGATAAGGGTCAATAAAAAAATGACGCCGGGGGGGGCTTCCGTGATCGGCGTTCCAGACATGTGCCCGCTTTTCAGTCAATTCATTATTCGTTTGTTCACGCCGAGCCCGCGGCGAGGCCAGTGAACAAAAAACGCTAGGGGGGAGATTTGAACTCCCGAACGCTTACGCGCAAAAGGTCTCTGCAAACCGAAGGTTTCGGAATGCGGGAACGCGGCTGCGCTCCCGGTATAGCAACCTTTCGCCCTACCAGGCTAGGCGACCCCAGCGTGAAAATATTTGTCGCACTACAGCTGGGGGCACATGGTCGAAACGTCGACCATGAACGACCCCAGCGTGAAAATATTTGTCGCACTACAGCTGGGGGCACATGGTCGAAACGTCGACCATGAACGACCCCAGCAGAAAATTTCCTCCGGTTAAACTTAGGATAAATTTTCCACTTGAACGGCGCACCGTTCAAGGGACCAGCGAAACGCGAAGCGTTTCGCCCGGTCATCAAACTTCCTGAGATTTTCTCCTGCTGGGGATTTGATGGCCGAAAAACGGCCAGCAACAACCCCAGCGTGAAAACATTAGTCGCATTACAGCTGGGGTGTGATGGCCGAAACGTCGGCCAGCAACAACCCCAGCGTGAAAATTTAAGTCGTGCATTAGCTGGGGGGCTTTTGGACGGAGGACCGTCCAAATTGACCCCAGCGTGATATAGGTAAAAACGAATAAATGGATTTGTCTAGACAACCTTGCCCCAGGCGCTAAGGCGCCACCTCTGGCCGACCTTCCGGGAAATCGCGACGTGCATGTCCTTGTAGACGACGGTCGGCTTCTTGAGCTTGATTGTCGCTATGCCCTTTGCCAGTTTCGCCACGACGCCCACTCCTGTGGACGTATGGACGTTCACGACGACCGGCTCGGCCTCGCGGAGCGGCATATTCTGCATGTCCGCGCGCTCAAGGAGCGCGTATTTCACGTTCAGCGTGTCCACGGGCTCAGGCACTTCGCCCTTCCTGCCCACGACCGAGCCTACGAAAGCGTCGGATTTGGTGAGCGACGGGTCGAGCGTGGTGCCTATGGCGACGAGACCGCCTGGGCGCGCGGATTCGAGCTTCTCGGTTTCTTCCATGAGCATCTGGACCGTGCAGAGCATGGGCGAGGGCTTGCCGCCTTCCTTGCGCGAAATCCCCGGCTTTATCTCGATTTCATCCCCGACTTTCAGAACGCCCTGGACTATGGAGCCGCCCAACACGCCGCCGTTTAGCGATTTGATTTCCGTGCCGGGCCGGTTGACATCGAATGAGCGTGAGACGTACATGCGGAGCTCGGCCTTCTCATCGTGCTTGGCAGGCTTCATGATTTCGTTGATGGCGCGCAGGAGCGCTTCGATATTAAGGCCCGCGTTGGCCGAAACGGGGATGATGGGGGCGTCTTCAGCCGCCGAACCCTTCAGGAACTGCTTTATCTGCCTGTAGTTTTCAAGCGCTTTTTCCCGAGTCACAAGGTCTATTTTCGTCTGGACGACTATGATGTTCTTTATTCCGGTCGAATTCAGCACCAGGAGGTGCTCGGTGGTCTGGGGCTGGGGGCACGGCTCGTTCGCGGCTATCAAAAAAAGCACGCCGTCGAGTATGCTCGTTGCCGATATCACCGTGGTCATCAGCGTCTCATGGCCGGGCGCGTCCACAATGGATAGCTTGCGCAGGACCTTGGATTTGCCGCCGCATTTGGGGCATTTGGCATCAGTTGAGAGGGAGTCGTCTTTCGGGCATTGGTAAATGAACGCGTCGGCGTAGCCGAGCCTTATTGAAATCCCCCGCTTGATTTCCTCGCTGTGCGTGTCCGTCCATTTGCCCGTAAGCGATTTGGTAAGGGTCGTCTTGCCATGGTCGACATGCCCGAGCATGCCGATATTCATCTCAGCCTGCATCATTTGGTCTCCTTTTTCTCGGCCTTGGGGAAGAGCTGGTCCAAAGGCGACGCGCCGGGCTTCTTCACCTTTGCGTTCACCTGGGCGATTTCGGCCGAGAATGTGTTTCCGCGGACGTATTTTCGCCTGCGCTCTCCGCTTTCCTTCGCGTTGAACCCGGTGCCGTCGCTCGTCAATATCTGCTTCCTGGCAGAGCCGTGCACTTCGACCCTCATCGGGAACCCGCTTCCGTCGCTGCCGCCCGTTAGCTCGAGCGTGTATCCTGCCGCCCCTACAAGGTTGCCGTCAAACTCGTCACCGAGCTTTTTGCCTATAATATTAGCTTCCTTGTCTTTCGGGAGCTCGACCTGGTAACTCTTTCCGCTAGATTCTGATATGACTATTCGCATGTGTTCACCTCACAAATAGGATAGAATCAGTTTGATGGGGTTGTTTTATAAAAGATTAGGAAAAGGAAAAAAAAGATAAAATTCAGGCATTTTTGAGCTTTGCCTTGTAGACGTATCCGTCCTTGCCCAGGTAGTACATGAAGCCGTCTTCCTTGCTGATCTTCTCGGAACCGACTTTCTTCTTCTTGCCCCTGGTGTTGTGCTTCATCGGTGCGGCCCAGACATATCCGTCCTTGCCGACGAAATACAGGTATCCATCTTCCCTTGAGATTTTCTCAGATCCGACTTTTGATCCCATGTTGACACCTTCCTGAATGCCTCCCGCGGGGAGGATTCGCTAATTCCGTGACATACACCGAGAGATATTTTATAAAGCTATCGTCGATGCTACGACGGAAAAAGCACATTTTTAAAGTGTCGGCATCAAAACGGCGCGTCCGAGCGGCGCCGGTGCTGCGAAGAAGAATTAATAATCAAGCGCTGGGTGATGCCACCATGTTCAATGTGTTCGCGCGCCCGAAGCCCTGCCGCATACTCACCCTTCTCCGCGACGGAGAGAGCACATGGCACCTTTCCAAGATTGCAAAGAGCAGCGAGACTACGTACGTATATGTGACCAAGCTAATCAGCCACCTGC
Source organism: Microcaldota archaeon (assembly GCA_022627495.1). Lineage (GTDB taxonomy): Archaea > Micrarchaeota > Micrarchaeia > Anstonellales > Bilamarchaeaceae > Bilamarchaeum. The sequence continues at coordinate 107,286 of JAKEGJ010000029.1, read as the reverse complement.
AGAAGAACGGGCTAGTCACAATTGAGGCCAAGGGCAAGAAGCGCATCGTGAGGCTTACGGAAAGAGGGATGCGCGTGGCGAAGTCAATCGAGGAATTGAAAAACACGCTCGAAGGATGAAAGCGGGCCTAAATCATTGGCAGCTCGTAGATGATTCCGGCCAGCTCGGCGCGTCGAACCCCGAACGTGCCCTCATAGACGCGCTCGTATTCGGATTGAGCGCAATCCCGGATCTTGCGTAGAAGCTTGTCGTGGACTGGGGAGATGTCCCCGGTCCGTTGGATTTCGTCCAGGGACCCGGCCAATTCGAAAGCGCGCATGCTTAGTGACAGCGGCAGGCGCAGGAGGAAATTGAAGGAAGCGAGGACGTGCGGGTAATTCCAGGAATCGCGCAGCAATACCGGCCATTTGCGTGTCGGTATGTCCAGCATGGGGAATTCGTCGCCGTAGATGGTTACGGCAAGCATTGACAGGTATTCCCTCTGCCGTACGTGAATCTCATGGCAACTGCCGAGAATCATAAGCATCAGGTTACAATGCCGCGCGTGCTCCAGCTCGTGGATTAGGGTGGATTCCATTATCCCGGCCTGATCATGGAGGACGACATGATTCATACGCGAGTCGTATATCCCCTCACAAGGGTAGGGTGACACCTCGGCTTCGCCGGTGATGCAGACTCGCAAATCACCGCGCCAGGACGTCTTGCACCGGACTATTTTGACACAGTGGCCGCCGCCATGCCCGATCGGCCAAGCGGACAATGCCTGCAGGCCCGCATCTGCGTTGAAGATATTGAACCGCACGGCTTCCTCGAGTCTCGGCGTAAAGACAACCTGGCCTTCATGCCAGTCAGGAACCGGAATTCCGTCGCCGCGCTTGGCTGTCGACCCCATCGGGACGTCCTGCCCGGTCATCGCATACTTGAGGAATGGGATTCTGCTATCCAAGCCCTCAGAACGATACCGCTCCGCCCGTTCGATTATTCTTTCCCGGATTTTTTCCGGGTGGTTTCTGATATAACGGCGCTTAAAAAACCGGATCAGGGCCTCGGACATGGCAGTAATGTGTATAGAAAAGGATAAAAATGATGTTAAAGGGAAGTTATAGGTTCAGACCGCACGGAGAGAGGTGCTCTTCTTCAGGTAGCTAAGCACCTTGTCATACCCGATATAATGAGAATAGACCGTGACTTCGACCGGGTAGTTCCCTTCCTTTGTCTGGTTGCTGGACCAGATGGTGATGGGGACGTCCATGACCGCGCCGGGCTTCAGTTCGCCCAGGCGCTTCTCTGCGGCCTTGTTTATGCATGCGGGGTCGAACCCTATCATCGCTTCGCGCGGAAGAAGCGCATCGACCGAGACTATCTGGGGCGATGCGGAGACATTCTTCACCTTCACGACCAGGCTGACCGAGCTCCGGTTCTTTGCCGAGAGGCGCAGCGGCGCGAAAGATATCGAAACGTTGAATGGATTGGATGACTTGTCCGCCTGCGGCTCGGCCTCCGAGCCCTTGTCGCTTCCCAGCACAGAATCCCAGAATCCCATAATTTCACCTTGATGGAATGACGCCTTTGGCGTTATGGCTATTGAACGCTATAATATTAAAACCGCTGCGGCGACGACAGAAGTCCAGTTCCCTTCCTTGTCGCATACCGCGGACTGCGTGATGTTCATTGTCTTGACGAACTTGCCGCTCATCTTGAACTGCTGCTCGCGCTCGTCCCATGCGGTGTTGGAATCGAACGGGACGCCCAATGACGAAGCGAGCATGGTAGCCGCCAGGTCCTCGGCGTATTCGCCGGCCTTTTCCTCGGTCTGGCCGAACGCATGGTGCTCGCTGAGGTAGCCGTAAATCTCCCGGTCCGCGGGAATCGCGCAGCCGACCGAAGCCGCGATGAGGCGGTTAGGCTCGTTCGCCGCGCAGCGCGACATGACAGTGAACACGACCTGGCCGCTGTTAAGGAATTTCAGCCCTTCTGCCTTGGAGATAATCTCCGCCTTGGGAGCGAGGATGCTTGAAACGGACACGAGGTTGAACGGCGAAATGCCGGCATCGCGCAGGGCGAACTCGAAGGATGTGAGCTGCTCGGTCGCGCGCCCGACTCCTTTGGTGAAAAATACCTTCTTTGGTATGAAATCCATGGAGAGGTTACTGTGGGATGTGTATTAAAAATCCGTGCAGGATTGCACGCCCACCGGAAATAACAGAAAGTAATTAATAGCCGAAACCCGAATTCCAGAAGGACAGGTGTCAGACATGGAGTACCAGCACAAGCTTTTATTGGTCAGCGCGATTCTTGTGGCCGTAGCGCTTTACGTGGTTTTCACGATGCCCGCGGCTACACCCCCGGCCAACAGCACGGAAGCCGAGATGCTTCTCATGAAGGGCGCGGGCTTTGGGAAAAACCTCGACAACTACACGTATGCATACAACGAGGTCTCAGACGGATACAAGACGGCCTACCTGCTGATGGCGGCAGGCGGGGAAAGGTATATCGAGATAACGAATCCCCTGTCCATAAAAAGGATATACATGGGCGCAAACGACACCGTATTCTGCATAAGATACCCGGTAAACGAGTCCTGCGTGTCGGTGCAGAACAACAGCGAGATGCAGAATTACATCGCATTCTCGCAGTCGAAATTCTTCAACAACACGAATATCCTGAAAGCTGAAAGCTCGATGGAAGAGCTGATTGGCAAGGGATACCTGCATGCAGAGGCGGAGATATCGGATAAGAGCGTCGGAGGCGCCGACTGCAGCGAGGTAACATATGTGATAGACTATTCAAACGCGACGGTGTCGGATGCCGCGCTCTTTGGCATCGGGGCCCAATCCCCCAAGGTGTACGACCTCACGCGATGCATCGAACCCGGCAAAGGCCTGGCATACGAGACGACGCTCAGGTACGAGGAAGGGAACCTGACCCATGAGAAGGTGACGACAGTCGCTTTGTTCCGGGAGGGCGCGCCATCCATCCCTCCGCTTCCGGAATTGGGGGGAAATGCCATGGGCGCCTTCAGGAACGAAAGGGAGCAGCAGGTCAAGCTCGCCACCTGCCACACCGGCATGAGGGGCGACGAGCGCGACAAATGCGTGGCGGATGCCGCCCTGAACCTGAAGCGCAGGGACCTGTGCGATCTGGCAGGCGGGAGGAGGGACCGTTGCCTCGTGGCCCTGGTCCCGCTCACCAAAGACACGGCGATATGCGCGGCTATCGCGTCAATGTATTACAAGGACGACTGCTTCATCGAGCTCGCCGGGGCGTATAAGAACGCTTCGTATTGCTCGCAGCTGCAGAACTCGTCGAAGCTGGCGTTCTGCGAGGAGGCGGCAGCCCCCAGGGCACAGCAGGACGGCGGTTCCTCTGATGCGCCTGACGGAAATGAGGCGGGAGGCTCTGCGACTAACCAGAGCGCCAGCACCACCGGCAGCGAAACCGACGAAGTCGACATACAGGGACTGCTAGAGTACGTGGAAAAATACAACGAGAGCGCGCAATGAGCTTCCGAAACGGGAGCGCGGCGGCAAACTCCACGAATTAGATTCCCAAAAGCCGCTGCCCGCCCGTTTTTATTTTTTCCTTTACGCCCCGTTTTTGGGCAAGCCTTAATAAGAATCAGGTGGCAGTCTAATCCGGGATACGGATGAAGATTGCCCTGTTCACGGACACCTATTTGCCGCAGACGAACGGCGTCGTGGCATTCCTTTGCGACGTGATAGGCGTTCTTTCCAGGGAACACGAAATCGTCCTGTTCGCACCGGGGGAGGGGCGTTTCCGGATTGAGCGCGTTTCGGCCAATTTCAGGATATGCTGGGTGCCCTCGCGGCCTTTCCCGTTCTATGAGGGCTACCGGATAGCCTCGATGAATTTTCCCAGGATAGCCAAGCTGATAGAGCGGGAGGATTTCGACATCATCCATGCGCACGCCCCGATAAACCTGGGCCTCCAGGGGATGATGGCCGGGAAGGGGAGGGGCATCCCGGTCGTCGCCACGTACCACACGCATTACCCGGATTACGTCCCCCACCTCCTAAGCGGCAGGCTTCCGGGTGTGCTGAATGATTGGGGCAAGCACACGGCCAAGGGGTTCGTCCGGCACTTATTCGGGATGGCGGATATCGTGACCGCGCCGACGCATGAACTCGTGAAGGAACTTCGCTCTTACGGCCTCCGGAAGGTCGAATACCTGCCCAACGGGATAGACCTTGGGAAGCTCCGGTGCAGCGCCAGGGACGTCGCGGCTTTCCGGAAGGCGCACGGGATACCCCGCGGGAAGAAGACCGTGATATACCTGGGCCGGCTCAGCTTCGAAAAGAGGGTTGATAGGCTGCTTGAGGCGTTCCGGATGATAGAGGATGACGACAAATTCCTTATCGTTGCGGGCCTTGGCCCGTACCAAAAGAACTTCCGCGAGTTCGCAAGGTCGATTGGCATAAGGAACGTGGTTTTCACAGGGCGCGTCAAGCACCCCGCCGTGGCGTACAAGTCTGCGCAGGTCTTCGCCTCGGCATCCGACAGCGAAACCTTCGGCCTAACTTTCGTGGAAGCGATGCACATCGGCCTCCCCGCCGTTGGCGTCCGCAGGCTGGGGGCGAAGGAGGTAGTCACGGACAAGTTGGACGGAATCCTTGTGGAGCCGGGAGACACGGCGGCTTTTGCCAAGGCGATGGAGCGCCTTCTTGACCAACCTGAGCTTCGGGGGAGGATGGCCGCGGAAGGAAGGAAGACTGCGAAAAGATACTCAATCCAGCGTAGCGCCGGGGAAACGCTCGCAATATACGAGGGCCTCCTCAGGCGCCAGAGGGGGTGCGGCTGATTTACGTAATAGTCGGCATCGACCCGGGGATAAAGACGGGCTATGCGATACTCGACCTGGAAGGGAGGCTGGTGGCGAGCGGGTGCGAGAAGGAGGCTAGCGACGAGCGCCTGGTAAGGCTGGTATCCGCCGTCGGGGTGCCCGTCCTGGTGGCTTCCGACACAAGCCCGCCTTCGCATTTCGTGCAGAAAGTGGCTGCGCGCCTCAATGTCCGCGTGCATGCCCCAGCGCAAAGCATGACCAAACTCGAAAAAAGGCTGATAGGCGCCCAGATTTATGACGTGCACGCCCGCGACTCATACGCGGCCGCAATCAAGGCGTACCGCCGCTACCAGAACCGCCTGCGGCAGATTGATTCCATGCAAATCCGGCCGCAGGTGCGCGAGGAGCTCAAAAAGATGGTCATATGCGGACAGAGGATAGCAGAGAGGCTGGATAGAAACATTTAAATACTAAAATTGAGCAATAACAGGATTGTTGTGGGTGATGCTTGTGGCGGTCAGAATGTCTAAACCTAAATCCAATAGTCCCAGGAAGGCCAGCAAGGCCGTAAAGAAAGCGAATAAGCCCCTTAAAGCGGCCAATGCAGCGGCTGGCAGGGGCAAGGCCGCAAAGGCCTCCAAGAACGCCGCGATGCAGCAGAAGAAGCCCCTGAAGAGGCCGGAGGAGCCCTCCGCAAAACCCACTGCACAGAACCACGAATTCATGCGCCAGGTCGGCAAGATACTCGGCGATTCCAACGTCAGGCAGGACCTGATCGAAATCGGGGGTGAGAACGCCCTTGCCATCGTCAGGAACTTCTACGGCAACCATAGCGACGAAGAGCTCGCAAAAAGGCTCAAGATCAAGATTTCAGACGTCCGGGCCACGCTCAACAAGCTACACAACGAAGGGCTCGTCAACTACATCCGCGAAAAGGACAGCGAGACCGGATGGTATTCGTACAGCTGGTCCCTGAACCAGTCGAGGATGGAGAAATGGGCGACAAGCCACACTGCAAGGCCCGGGGCGATAAGCAACGAAAGCGGCCAGGAATTCTATTTCTGCCCCACGTGCGGGGCTTCGAGCATAACCAATTTCGAATCCGCGGCCAACATCGAATTCAGGTGCGAGCGCTGCAACAGGCTTCTGGAATTCATCGATGACAAGAAGATGAACGAACTGTTCGAAAAAAACCACAAATAGGCTGATTTTCCCCGGATTGCCGGGGATCGGGAAGGGAGAGCCCCGCCTGGAAAAGTTTTTTTGGGCAGGGCCGCCCAGATTCGACTTGCGTGCCCTAGTTTCGTACCCACTTGAGGTTGGCCAAGGTCACATGCTCTTGAATTCGACTAGCATCTTCTCAAGTTCATCTACGGTGCTAAGAAGCAGCGACGAGCTGTCGGACTCCATCTTCACGATTAGCGGCCCTATCGAGGGCGACGAGTTGATTATGGTCTGGAACTGCTCCTTGTCCGAGTTGTTCCTGAAGAGGATAATCGCTATCCCCCGGCCTATCGTGGGAATCACCCGCGCAAGCAGAACCTTCGCATCCATCCCTTTGCGGTAGAAGTGGAGGGACATCTGCTGGCCGACCACGGTAATCTCGCTGTCGGCTTCCTCGGATTCGCCGAGCCCGGTGAATGGGATGGCGTTGTTGACGCAGATGTCGCGCAGGCGGCGCATGAGGGAGAGGTAGGTCACGGTGTGCCCGCTCTTCTCCTCCCAGGATGTAAGGCCGTAGTAGCCGAGCGATTCGCGGACCATGCCCTTTTTCTCCAGCTCGTCAAGGAGGTATTCGACGTTGTAGTCGGTTATGTAAATCGGCTTGCCCTGGACGAATATGTCCTTGAACCCGTTTTTGACCTCGCCGGTCGTGAGCGGCGTCGTCTGCCAGCGGTAGTTCTCGTTCACCTTCTCGAAGATGCCGAGGACCGCGTCGGATGAGAGGGGGATCTTGGTGCGGGTCACCGGGGGGAAGTCGGGGATGTCTATTGAGAAGTAAACCGCCTCCTGCCTTGCGAAGAGGATGCCCACGCCGACGATGCCGCCCGTGAGCAGCATCGTCACCCAGAAGATGGGCTCGTCGAAGAGCGTCCTCGCCCTGGCATGCGTCACGGGAACGGACACCTTCAGGCCGCCCGCAGTGAAATCGAAGCTGTGCTTGCCGAGGGGGAGCTGCTCGCTCCCGGTATATTGGCTCAGGTCCACGCGAAGATAGTCCACATTGTTGAACGTGTAGCTGCCATACTGGCCGCCGTCGACTTTGACGCCTATCTCGTTCAGGATTTTCGGGGCGCCGTCCATCGTGATGCTGAAGCGGTATATTGACTTCTTCTGCGGGTCGTTGCCGAGGTAGTCGATGTCTATGGAAACGACCTTCATGTAGGTCTCCGCATATACGTTGCTCTCGTCGTCAACGAGGCGGACCAGGTATTCGCCCCGGTCCAGGTAAATGAGGACGTCGAAAGAGGCGTCGGCCTGCACGTTCACGTTCCCCTGCGGGAACGTCTGTATCTCGGTGCCGTTGTTGTTGAGCACAACAAGGTACATGTTCGGCTGCGCGGCCACGTTCTCGCGGAGCTGTGCGTTCATGCGCACGGGAAGGTTAGTGATGTTCGCCGAAACAACCTTCCCGCCCTCTTCGATGAAGAGCGAGTTGTTCCTCTGCTTGTCGAGCCGGATGTACAGCGTCTCGCGGACCGGGTTTTCGGAGACGGACGAGTACCCGAGGAAATCGGCCTTGACCGTGGTCTTCGTCGCCTTGAACGGCTCCGAGAAGAGGTACTGCCTTCCGGCGTATTCCGTCTGGTTGGTGAAAACGTATGTCTTGTTCTCCGAGCTTGGCTCGGCCCACGGGACTTCGAAGACTATGCGGGAGATGTCCTCGGCCGCGGCGGTGGAGTTGCCCCTCCAGCCGCCGTCAAGCGTCTGGGGTATGAAGATGAACGCCCCGTCGCCGCGCCGGATGATGCTCACGGAGCCGTAAACGACGGTCCCGCTGAAACCGCCTGCGGGATTCGCCTGGTAGAGCGGCTGGTAGAGGTGGAAGCCCCCGGTCGAGCCGAGCGGCGCATTCTCGTCGAATTTCACCGGAAGCGTCGAGAGGACTTCGGCAGGCGTGAATGCCACGAGCGTGCCGTTAAGCATCTTGGAAAGAGGCTGGCCGATGTACACTACGACAACCCCGCGTTCGGCGAGCTTCTGCATGGTCAGGGGGCTGTCGACGCCGAGGATTTCCTTCGGGATGGCGCCCGAGGGGACTATGACGAGCGCGCCTTCGGGGATGGTTTCGAGCTGCTTCAGGGTTATCTCATTCAGTATGATCTGCCGTTTTGCCAGGTCCTGGCGGAGGGCGGATATGAAATCCGGGTATGTGGTCGCCTCGAACCGTTCGCTGTTGAGGATGAACACTTCGGACGGCAGCTTGTTGTCGTAGGTAGTCAGGTTGATGGTGTAATTCTTGATGTTCCGCGCGTCGTAATTTACAAGGATGGCCGCCGTGTAGGACGTGCTGCCTCGCGAGCCCGTGGTCAGGATGTCGCCTTCTTCCAGCGTATTGCTAATCATGGCCTTTTCGACCTGCGGCTGGAAGCCTCCGGCCACCGGCGCCAGGAGCGACGAAAGGTAGAGCCAGGCCATCCCCAGGATGATGAGCGCGATCAGGATGAAGGCGCCGAAAACCATGAAGTTGAATCCGCCGCGGGGCGGCTCGCTTATGACCGATGGCGCCTTCTTCTCCTGCTTCTTGGGGGCCGTCATCGCTTTTATCATATCCTTGATGCGCTCGATGGGGGGCCGCACCTTTACCTTGTAATGGCTGATGTACTGGTACTTCTTCCGAAGCTCGAAGTTGTAGACTTTTCTCTTGATTTTCGTGCTCAGTTCAGCCATGTGGAACAAACCCTACTGCACAACGTCCAGGTACCCTTCGCTGACCAGCTTGTTCAGCATCTCCTCGACCCTGGCATCGGAGACCTTGTAGACCTTGGTGAATTCCGAGATGTTCATCGTGCCGCTATGCTCAGCGACCCACTCCTGGAGCTTCCCCTTGAGCGCGTCGTCGGAGAGGCCCTCGAGCTGCTGAACGCGCAGCCTCAAATCGTCGTTCTGCGTCTTAAGCTCGTAATTCGATGACGTCAGCGCCTGGTTCTGCTCGGTGAGCCGGTCCACTTTCTTCTTCAGGTCGTCGACCTCCTTCTTGAGCGAATCGTAGGAGGTGTAGAGCTTGTTGTAGTCCATCGTAACCGAGCCCGCCAGCTCCTTTATCGCGTTCTCGACGAGCTGGTATACGGTCTTGTTGTCGACGGAGTAGGACGAGTCAACCAGGGACAGGATGTTCAGGAGGTAGCGGATGACGTCCACCCTCCTTTTCTTTGGTCCGATTTCGGATGGGATTGTGTAAAGCACTTCCAGTTCGTCCTCCTTGATCCTGATGATTGAGAAGAGGTAGGGATTCTTGTCGATGTCCCGGCTTTCGACATATATGACATTCAGCACGTCCTTTTCCGGGGCCAGCTCCAGGAAGGATATCGAGCGGAGGACGGAGGAGAGGTCCTTGAGCTTGCCCTTGACCAGCCTGCCCTTTATCTTGAAGCCGTCGACCTGCGGCGGGTGCATCTCCTCCTTGGCCGAAGCCCCGGCCGGGCCTCCCTGCGCCGGGGACGCTGGAGCGCCCGGGGCATTTGCGCCTTTCTTTGGTTGCGTCAATGGAAGCGGCATGTCAACACCTCATTTTTTCCTGGATTTCTTCGAGCTCCGATCATCTTTCGCCCCCTCCGATTTCTTGGGGGCCGGCCTGGCCGCTTTGGCCCCTCCGGCGGGCTTCGTCACCGCGGCCCGGGGTGGCGGAGCGGAAGGCTGCTCCTTCTTGTATTCGACTGGCGGGGCAGGAGCAGGCCTCGGTTCCGGAGGCGGGGGGGTTGCCGCCCCGGGTTGCGCCTGGGGAATCGGCGGGGCCCAGCGGACCGAAGACGGGTATGCCGTCGAGCTGACGCCGGCCACGGCCGGCACGTACTTGAACATTATCGGGACGAGCACTATGAAGCCCGCCACCACGAATCCCGAGAGTATCGCCCAGGCCTCGAAGCGCCCTGAGAGCATCGGGACCAGGATGAGGAGGATGAGCATGATGCCGGCAAGCACGCTGGCGAAAAGGAGCGTCTTCTCGAACGAGCGCCTGCGCTCGTTGTGCTTCGGCAGGCAGGCTTCGCACACGTAAAGCTCGTTCATCTGCGCTATGCCGAGGGCCTTTTTGACCGCCCGGATTGCCCGTATTATGCGGTCTTCCTTCACGGGAAGGGCCCGCCTGCCCGACACATCAGTCTGGCAGGACACGCACATCCTTTTCGGCCCCGCTGCAGCCTCATCCTTCAAAGCCACTTGAATCTACCCCCTCACTCCTCCAGGACTACCTGGCTTATCTCGCGGCCTACGCCGCCGCTCTTCTTGAGGTCCACCTTTCCGAAGATGTTGATTATCGTCACGTCGTCTATGCCGGCGTCTTTTAGGAAGTCGCCGATGTTCCTGCGCGCTATGCCGTCGCGCTCGAGGGTAATCACGAACGAGACGACGTCCATGCGCCGGTTCGACTTGTCGAAAGTCTTCGTGAGGTCCTCGATTTTCTCATCGGTCATGCCGAACTGCCTAAGCTTCCTCCTGAAATCCTCCTTAAGGAACGAAACGCTTCTTGACACTGCAACATCCCTCCTCTGCTTGTCTGTGAGCACGCCTGCCAGGTCGAGGAAGAACTCCTTGCTCGGCTCCTCGCCCTCAATCTTCTCGATAAGGAAAGTCGACGGGTACGGCGTTGGCAGGGTGAGCGACATGTTGACCGCGCACTGCCCCACGCCGAGGCGAGATATCTCGTCCCGCATGAAGTTGCTGAAGTTCAGAGAGCCCTGCAGATAATCCAGGAACTTCTCGAACTTGACTTTCAGCATGAACGTGGTGCCGACGTTGGAGAATATCGCCTCGCTGATGTCCGTCGGGTTCTGCGACGCGATAATCATGGCGAAATTGTACTTGCGGCCTTCGCGGACTATCATGACCGCGTCCGAGTTCTCGTCCTTGCCTATCTTCCAGGCCTCGTCCAGGACGATCAGCAGCTTCAGGCCCTTGGAATACGACCAGCCTTCAAGCCTCATCTTCTCCTTTATGAACTGGAGTATCGTCAGCGCCGCAAGGGCGCGCGAGGTCTCGTCCGGGAGGCCGGCAAGGTCCATGTCGACAAGGCCGGATGTGATGAGTTCGTCGAGGCTCACCGTGCTCTGCTGGGCGAAGAAGTCCTCTCCGGGCTTGGTGAACTGCTTGAGGCGGTAAATCGCGTTCTCCAGTTCCGCCGGGAATTCGTACGTCCCCACCTGGGACTGCTCGGTAAGGACGCGGACGACGTCTTTTAGCGTCGGGGGGTTCAGGGGCTTGCCCAGTTCGTCCTTCTGCTCCCGGGCGTCCATCCTGAACTTGTTCTCCAGGTAGACCTTCTCAATCGCCTGCTCGGTGAGGCGCCTCTGCTCGGGGTAGTTCGTGATGTCGGTAAGGAGCTCCATCGTGCGCATGACCTGCTTGATGCGGTCGTAGGGCTTCATGCCGCCCAAATCGAGGAGGTTCAGGTACGAGCCCTTGCCGAGCGACACGATCTTGCCGCCGCTCTGCTTGACCCAGTCCTTGTACTCTCCGGCCCAGTCGATGATGAGGGCGTTGCTGTTCCAGACGAAGGCCGCGCGGAGCAGGAAGGTCTTGATGAAATAGGACTTTCCCGAACCGGATATGCCGACAATCGCGATGTGCGGGTTCGCGACGTTCTGGAAGCTCCAGTAGAAGGGCATGCTGAATATCTTGGTCCTGCCGATGAATATCGAGTCCGTGGGGTCGGCGAAGAGCACTTCCATGGGCGGCTCTGGCGGATGCACCAGCAGGTTGCGCCTGGATATGGATGAATTTGACAGCTTTATAAGCCTCAGCTTTCCGCCAATCGCCATCAGATCACGCTCTCCTCCATTTCCTGCGCGGTCATGGGGAAGAACTTTTCCCACTCAAAGCATTTGAGCATCTCGTCGCCCGTGAGGTTCACGACCTCCACGTTGAGGGCATTGGCGAGGACGGTCTTGAGCTCGTTCGCCTGGGAGCGCGCGCCTGCCATGGCGGCATCCTTGCTCAGCCCGACCGCAGTCGTCTGCGCGTATGCTATCACGCCCATCGGCTTCACGCCTTTGATCAGCTTTGTGAGCTGGTTGTCCCATATCGCCACTTCGCGCTCGAGCCGGTCGATCTTGAGGACGTCGGGCTGGCCCTTGTCCCGCTCGCGGGCGAGCCGGAGCTGGCCTTCAGCGCGCTTTGTCTCTATGAGTTTTCTCTTCTCGCCGACATCTTCGACGTAAAGGAGGTATGCTATCTTGGTGACGTATTTGATGTTGGATATCGCGCGCTCGAAGAACTGGTTGTATGACATCGTCTCCTCGTTGGTCTTTTCCGTCGCGGATTCGAATATCTTGAGGCCCAGGAATGCCGAGGCGTAAAAGATGCCGCCGGAGCTCTTCAGCACGACGTCCTGCGTCGGGGGGATTTCATAGCCCAGATCCGACATCATCACGATTTTGGTCCTCTCGGTGATCAGGGGGATCATGATGTAGCCGTATCTCCAGAAAAGGACTCCGAGCACCGAGCCCAGGAAGCAGAGTAGGGCGCCGACGAGCGAGAGAAGGCCGCCCCCGCCTATTAGGGCGAAAAGAGCCCCGATGAATCCGACCGCGATGGCGGCCATGGTGTAAGTCTTCGCCGGTGTAGCCATATGACATACCTCAGGATGGTCTGTTATGATAATCAGGAAAGGGTATATAAACCGCACGATTGACCTTACGACGACGGACAAGGCGCCGCGCAGTCTGGGGGGGTTGGTTGGCCGCGGGGGCGGATGCCGTCAATCCCGGACCGCATCCTCCACAATCCGCTTGGCCTGGCCGACATACGTAGTATAGTCGAAGAGCTCGTCCGCCTCCGCCTTGGAGAGGAGCTTGCGCCCGACTGCCAGCTCCTTCATGTGGCGTTTTTTTGTGAAGGCCTCCTGGGCCATCTGGCGGACCGCCTCGTGGGCCTCCTGCCGCCCCAGCCTGCCGCTTTCGACCAGGCGTATCATTATGCGCTCGCTCATCACAAGGCCCTGCGTCAATTCCAGGTCCCTCTTGATGTTGTCCGGGTAGAACACCAGGCCGTCGAGTATTTTGGTCATTTCGAGAGCCATGTAATCGAGGCATATGAAGCTTTCGCCGAATATCGCACGCTCGTTCGCGCTGTTGGTGAGGTCGCGCTCGTGCTCGAGCGATATGTTTTCAATGGCCGTCAGGACATTGGCCCGGAGAAGGCGCGCAAGGGAGCAGACGCGCTCGCACTTGTGCGGGTTGCGCTTCTGCGGCATGGTGGAGGAGCCCACCTGCTTTGCCGAAAAGGGCTCGGAAACCTCCCCAATCTCGCTCCGTTGCAGGTTGCGGATTTCCTTTGCGATTTTCTCCAGGAGCGCGCCGGATAGCGCGATTGCGCAGAGCGCTTCGGCATGCCGGTCGCGCTGGACGACCTGGTTGGTGATCGGGTCCTCGCCCAGGCCGAGCTCCTTCATGACCAGTTTCTGCATCTTCGGGCCGTCTTTCCCGAATGTCGCCATGGTGCCGACCGCGCCGGACATCTTCCCGACCGATATGCGCCGCTTGGCTTCATCCAGCCGCTCAAGGTCGCGCTTGAGCTCCTGGTAATACAGGGCGAATTTCATCCCGTAGGTCGTGGGCACCGCATGCTGGCCGTGCGTGCGGCCGATGCATACCGTCCCCTTGTGCTCCAGTGCGAGCTTCTTGAGGACTGACGCGAGGACGCCCAGGCGCTTCTCGAGCATGGCGATGCCATCTATGAAAATCAGTGCCGTGGCGGTATCTTCGATGTCATAGCTGGTCGCTCCCAGATGGACGTACTTTCCGGCTTCCCCGGCCTCCTCCGAAAGCGCTTTCACCATCGCCATCAGGTCATGGTGGATTTGGGCCTCTATCTCCAGCACGCGCTCATGCTTCACCTTGCCCGCGGCTTCCTCAATCTTCGCCGGCGCATCCTTGGGTATGTGGCCCAATGACGCATGGGCTTTGGCGAGGGCGACCTCGACAGCCATCCATTTGCGGAGCTTCGTCGCGTCGTCAAAAACAGCATTCATCTCTGTCCGGTACCTCTCTTCGAATGGAGAAATCGCCATGCGCAATCTATCGGCGTCAAGGATTTAAAAAACGCCAGTACGGAGGGCTAGGGAAGACGCCTTTGCGTCTGCGAGCCGGTAGGCTCGCACTCAATAAAAAAAACTGCGGGGCGGTAGCCCCGCATTCAACAAAAAACCGGTAGGCCTGCATTCAACAAAAAAACGGCAATCAACGAAATGTTTAAATACTTGAAATAGCAAAAGCAGTAACACGGATTCCCCTTACCCAGATTGAAAAACAACCAGCCCAGCCCGGGTAATACGCGGAATCGATAGCTTTAAATATACGAAAAACCATATATTAACACACACATACAAGATGTCCCAGGGGCAAAACCATATGATATCCATTGAAACGTTCCAAAAACTCGCAGAAGGCGACAAGGCAGCCCTCGCGGAGCTGAAAAGGATGGTAGCGAACAAATCCGTGTCGCAGCCTGAGATTGAAGGCGCCTGGAAGGCCCTTATCGAGGCCATAATGGAGAACAAAGGCGACCATGGGGGGCTCGTCGACACTGGAATCAGGCTCTGCGACACGAGCCAGAACCCGGAATCGCGCGACATGTATGAGAAGCTGTTCATGCTTGCGGCATACCCCGTGACTCCCAGCGCGTACATCGCCATTATCGGCATAGGAGCTGCAGTGGTCAAGATAGGAAAAAACGAAATCGAAAGCAAGGCATTCGACAAGCCGTGGTTCGTCGAGACCGCCAAGAGATGCCTAATCAGGGCCATCCATGAAACCGAGTCCGCGATTCATAGCGGCAGGACCTGCGGCATGACGAGCGAGGCGCTCGAGCAGAACGTCATTTTCATGATTGAGGCGCTCAGGCTGATAGACAGCCCGGAGGTCAAGGGAGAGCTCGTTTCCATAATCCGCAACGGATTCGGGGACCAGGTGAAATGCGTGGCCGGCGAGAGCATCGGCCCAATAAGGGTAAAGGACGAGCTGGAAGGGGCGAAAGCCGACCGGGAATTCCTGCTCGAAACGGTATATCCGGATACGACCGCGCCGCAGTGCATGTATATCGAATGCGTATTCAGCGCGGTCGAAACGGTATATTCCCCGAAAGCGGCCGAGGCCGACATGCTTATTGCGGTCAGGCAGCTCGCTTCTTACGGAGCCACCCCTGGCCCGATGGGGGAGATCCTGGACGCGCACAGCATCAGGCTCATCACAAGGAATGTCGAGAATGCGCTTCTCCACGCACTTACGCACGGGAGCGCTAAGGCCAGGGAGGACGCGGCGGCCGGCCTCCAGAAGATGGGAAGCGACCGCATCGAAGAAATTCTCGAACGCATCGTGGTCCGGCTGGGAGAGGGGAGCGCGACCGGCGCGCTTGCATCCGAGGCGTTATCATGCATCAGGGGCGGAAAAGTCGAGTTGCTGGACGTCACCTTCCCGCCCCCGCGCTATTCCAAGCCGCCTCCGCCAGTGCAGAAGCCCAAATCATCCCCCACTACTAATATAAACCAGGCCTGACAGAACTTCTGTGATGGCAAAGGCCCGCGTCCTTCGAAGGCAGGAGAAGGCATATATCGAGCTCCCCCCGGACATCTCCGGCGAGGCCGAACTCGAGATTTTCCAGCTGAAAGAGGGGTATTACCTCATATCGGTTCCGCTAGGCCAGCAGGCGGGCCGGACGGAACGCGCAGAGGGACGGCAGCAGGAACACGGCGTTCTTGGCGAAGGGGAAAGAGCGGTCCTGAAAAAACTGCTTTCGATTCGTTTCGAGAATCGCACCCCGGCCCATGTGGGCGGGGCCTTGTCCGGGAGCGAGATGGCCACCTTGGGCGAGCTGGTGCAGAGGGGCCTGGTCAACGTCTTCCGCGGCAACAAGTACAAGGACGGCGTCTATAACATTAGCGACAGCACATACGCCCTCATTTATCCGAAAGGGGATGCGCAGGCTGCCGTGGCACCCGCTCAGAAGGAGGCGGACACGGGGGGAAGCAGGAGGGCCGCAAGCGCCACTGGAACCCTCGGCATCCTCCACAGCCGCGGATTCATCATAGTCCAGGACAAGCGCGAGGCGATGACGCTCTCAGAGCAGCTGGGGGGCCAGATGAAGAGCGGCGAGGTCGTGGGCGTCAAGGGCTTCGACGGAAAATTCTACATAGTGACAAGAAACTTTTTCACAAAGGCGCAGGCCGAGATAAACGCGGTGCTCAAGGACGAGATGGATGCGCCTTCGATCGCTTCCGCAACCAAGCTGGATGCGGAAGGATGCCTTGCAGTGCTCCGGCTCATGGCTGAAAACGGCGATTTGGTGGAGAAGAAGAGGGGCGTCTTCGCCCCGGTGTAAAACGGCGCTTGCCCGTACCCAGGTTGGTCCGATGATAATCAAGGACGAGATACACGGAACCGTCAGCTTCGATGATCTCGAGGCCAGGGTGATAGACAGCCCCCCGTTCCAGCGCCTGCGAAGGATAAAGCAGATGTCGGTCACGAACCTCGTCTATCCCGGCGCCAACCACACCCGTTTCGAGCATTCGATTGGCACCGCGCACCTGTCAGCCCTGATTGCCCGCAAAATAGGCCTCGACGATGATGAAGTCCGCAAGGTGAAGATTTACGGCCTGCTCCATGACATCGGCCACACGCCATTCTCGCATGAAGGCGAGGATGTGCTGGAGAGGCACGTTGGGAACCACGAGGCCCTCGGGAAGCGCATGGTATGCAGGGGCGAGATTGCGGACATCCTCTCCGAATGCTACAGGCCGGCGGAGATAGCCGGCATAGGCGAATCGCCTTATGGCAGCATAATCACTTCGGATTTGGGCGCCGACCGCATGGATTATTTGAAAAGGGACGCGCTGAACACAGGCGTCGCATACGGGATAATCGACATCGACCGCATCGTCCACACCCTGGCGATGAAGGACGACGAGCTGTGCATCGGGAAGGGAGGGCTGGAAGCGGCGGAGTACATGCTGATTGCCCGCTTCATGATGTTCTCCACGGTCTATCTCCACCGCACCGTGCGGATTGCGACGGCCATGCTTTACCGCGCGATGGAGGGGGCGATATCCGACGGCACGTGCTCCCCGGAAGCGCTTGCGTCGATGGACGACGAGGGGGCGCTCGCCGCGATTGCGTGTTCAAAAAAGGGGGGGCCGTATGCCAGGGCCCTCATCCTGAGGAAGCTCTACAAGGAAGTGGGTTCGCTCCAGAAGGAGGGCTGGGGCGAGGAGCGGGCGAGGCGGCTTGAAGGCGCGCTTTCCAGGGAAGCCGGCTGCGACATCCTGATTGATTACCCCCGCAGGTTCTTCAGGCCGGTGGAGTTCAAGGTAAATACCGATGAAGGACTTGTGCCGATTATGAGGCTTTCGAAAATCGTGCAGTCCCTGAAGGATGCCGAGGAGGACCGCATGAGGGTGCTGGTGCTGGCGGAAGAGAAGATGCGGGATTCGCGCGCGGTCAGGATTAGGGAGCTTGTCGCTAAAGCGTCGCGAAGTTCGCGACGTGCACGATGACCACGATTGCCGCAATGGCCACGACCAGGAATTTAGGGTCGATTTCCATGCCGCTGATTTTCATGTCGGGCGAGAAACCGATTATGCCCGCCGAAGCCATCGGCATCGAGACTTTTTCCTGCTTCACTGACATAGATTCCGGATTAGATGCGAATAGTATAAAAGCATATAGCAACCCATATTGGCGTATGGGCGACGTAGAAATCCACAGGACTGCCGATTTGAAGAAACTTCGCAAGCCGACTCTGGTCATGGGATTCCCGGGCACCGGCCTCGTCGGGAGCGTCGCCGCATCGCAGATTGTCGAATCGCTGCAGATGGATTTCGGAGGGTACATCTCCAGCGCCGAGTTCGCGCCCCTGGCAGCCATCCATGATTATAAGCCCATGCCGGCCGCGCGCATCCATTACTCCGAGAAGATGAACATGCTGGTCATCATCTCCGAGATGACGATACCCATCGGCTCCTCCCAGGACGTGGCCGACAAGATTTACGAGTTCGCCAAATCCGTCGGCGCATCGAGCATAATCTCCCTCGGGGGCATATCGCTCCAGGAGGAGAAGAAGGGCGTTTTCGTGGTCTCGAGCGACCCCGAGGTGGTGAAGGACGTAATAGCCAAGAAAATCGCCAAGCCGATCAAGGAGGGGGCGACCACCGGCGTGACGGGCATCCTGCTCGCAAAAGGCGCCCTGGACCACTTCCCCGTGACTACCATCCTCGCCGAATCCTCCGAAGAGTACCTGGACCCGAAGGCCGCTTCGAACGTCCTGAAGGTGCTCGCCCGGATAACCGGCGTCCAAATCAACACCGCGAAACTTGAGAAGGAGGCCGAGGAATACTCCAAGGACATAAGGGAATCCGTCCTCAAGTCGCGCATTACGAGGAAGAAGGGGCCGGGCGCCAGCGAAGGCGGCTCGATGTATGGTTGAACCTGGCAGGTACCAGAAACACGCTCGATTCTCAGCAGAAGCAAGAACGGTTCAGGGGGATATTCCATGCTTTATCGGCGCATCTTTCCCCGGGAATATTTACGGCTTTGCCCGGATGAGCGTGAGCGGGCGCGGATAATCCGGGCCGAAGCGCTCGTGGATTTCGTGGAGCTGGGCCGCCATGGCGGCGGGTTGTGCTCGAACCCAGCGGACATTTCGGGGCTTTATGCGCACCTCACCCCGAACCGGGACGAAAGGATTCCGTATGAGAGGATAGAGGAGGGCATATCCCTGCACGACCAGGCGGAATGGCATAAAATCAAGCAATGCGGGTACGGCGCAAGGTTCCACGCCCTTGCAGCGCTCATGGAAGGCAGGGTCGTAGGCATTTCCTTTTTCAAGAGCCTCCGGATGGACTGCAAGGGATATTTCACCGGCCTGATGTATGCCGGGACCGCCGACCGGGAATTCGCGTTTTCCAGATACGGCATCGATGATGATTTCCGGGGCAGGGGCATAGCGAAGGCGCTCCTGCTGCTTTCGCAGGGAATCACGCTTGAAGATGCGGAGATGGATGGGAGGAGAGCAGTCATGGGCGCGTTCTGCGACAGCGTGCTGAGGGGGCCGGCAGGGTCCGGCGCCCGGGCGCACGCGGCCGGCACGGGGCTGGAGACGCTCTCCGGGCTGGGACTGCTGCCGGTCATGTTCGACACCGGTGGCGGCAGGTGGATGGCTCCGGCGGTCCAGCCTGCGCTCACCGCACAGGCAATGCCGCTCGTGATGCACCTCCTCTTCAGGCCGTTCGGAACAGACATCATGCCAGAAGACGGCATCTTCCCCATAGAGCGGGTGCTCGCGGCGAAGCTCGTGAGCGCGTACATAAGGAGCTACGATGCCATGGAAGGCGACAGGCAGGCCATCGGATTCGCCAGGGACAGCATGCTGGCCCGGTTCGACATGGCGCGGAGGGTCGTCCTGATGCACCCGGGCGCAGTCCCGGACATTAGCGCCCTTGCCGAGGCCGACCCGCTGCTCCGCGCGCAGATTGAACGCAGCCCTAATCGGCCATTGGACTGAAACTGGCGGCCTTCGGGAATCATACGGAAGTTTGATAAAAGATTTACCCTAAGAATAATCTGAGGAAATCTTTTGCAGGAGTAGCGAAGTACTTGAACTGCGGTTCAAGATTCGCCACTCCAGCTAACGTGAAACACCGATTTTCACGCATGAGTAGCGAAGCGGTCAAAAAGCGGGCTTTTTGTGCTTCGCTCTTCCCGCCTGAGGTTTTACCCAAGGCGTAAAAAAAAAGATACTCGCGCAGGAGTAGCGAAGCGGTCAAACGCGGTGGACTTAAGAGCCTAACATTCCCGAGCCGAATGCAGCCTGGGAAATCCTCTGGCTCAGCGCCTTCGAAGGTTCGAATCCTTCCTCCTGCATCATCTTTTTGGTTCGGGTCTGTAACCTTGGGGCAGATTTCTGCCCAAAGGGGCACGAACCCTAAAATAGACCTCCAGCCGGAGTGAAATCATGGATGGATTCGGTCTATACAACTATTCCAGACGCCTGGAACTGGCGATAGAGAACCTCAATAAGGATCCGGGAGTCAGTAAGGAGAACAAGGAGTCCATAATCTCTTTTTCGAAAGTGCGCCTTGCAAAAGGCGCGTCACATGGCCGGGTCGCAAAGGTCGTTTACTGCCTTCGTTTCCTTGCTGCATGGCTCAATAAGCCGTTTGGAAATGCCACCAAGGAGAATCTTATCGCGTTGGTAGGCGGGCTTGAAACCAATCCGAAGTATTCGGAGTATACCCGTCTTGATTACAAAATCGTCCTCAAAATGTACTATAAGTGGCTCAAAGGGAATGATGAGACATTCCCTCCGGAGATAAGCTGGCTGAAGCCGAAGCTGAAAAATGGGAAACACAAGCTACCGGAAGACCTTTTGACAGAGGACGAAATACTCAGGATTGTCAATGAGGCAGAAAATCCGAGGGATAAGGCATTTGTACTGGTTTTATACGAGTCCGGGTGTCGGATAGGGGAATTGCTTACCCTCAGTATGCAAAACGTCAAATTCGACCAATACGGGGCAGTCCTGCGCGTTTCAGGGAAAACCGGGGATAGGCGGGTAAGGGTAATCAGCTCGGCGCCAGCCTTGGCCTTGTGGGTCGATAATTACAGGAGAAAGGACGATCCGAAAGCCCCGCTTTGGCCCCCGCGCTCTCCGAAATGGAAAACCAAGAATATGATTGAGTGCATGGACCACCGTTCGGTTTACAAGCTATTGCGAAATCTGGCGATTAAGGCCGGGATAAAGAAGCATATCCACCCCCACTTATTCCGCCATTCTCGGGCAACCGCCTTGGCCAGCAAGCTTACGGAAGCCCAAATGAAGGAGCATTTTGGCTGGGTTCAGGGTTCGGATATGGCTTCGACTTACGTCCATATGAGCGGAAGGGACGTAGATAACGCCCTTCTGAAGATTCAGGGGCTAGTTCACGATGAGGTTAGCCAAGAGGAAAAGATAAAGGCGAAGAACTGCCAGAGGTGCAAGGAGCACAATTCCCCGGCATCCAAGTATTGTACCCGTTGCGGGCTTCCGCTGGATGAAACCCTCATAGTATCGCTGGAGAAGGATCGGCAGGCGACCGACAGCATCATGAACCGGCTGATGCAGGATAACGAATTCAAGGACATGATGCTAAAGAAGATTTTCGAGATGGGATTGGAGAAGGCCATTGTTTAGTTTTCAGCTAAATCAATTTAGCAAATTCAAACCTTTTTATATATTTAACTTGGCTATTCAAACGTATCACTTTAGCTGAGGGTGGTTTCCATCTCATCGGAAAAACTAAATTCAATAGCAGACATATTTCAAAGAAACATTTATCGAATACCCGATTATCAGAGAGGTTTTGCATGGGAAAAACAACAGTTGGAGGATTTTTGGGAGGACTTAGAAACACTTGCCCCCAACCACTTCCATTACACAGGAGTACTTACACTAGAAAAAGTTCGAAAGGAGGTATATCAAAACTGGGATGATGACAAGTGGCTTATAGAGGGGAAGGGATATCGTCCATTCTATGTAGTAGATGGCCAACAAAGATTAACCACGATCATAATTCTAATCAAGGTTATTTGCGATAAGCTTGAAAGCGTTGGAAAGCGATTGGAATACCATTCAATAGATGAAATACGAGATCAGTACATATATCTTTCAAACCCCCAAGGAATCTCGAAAACATATCTTTTTGGCTATGAAAAGGACAATCCAAGTTACGAATTTCTTAAAACAATAATTTTCGGTGAAAAATCCAATACCAATCAGAAAATTGAAACTCTGTATACTGCTAATATGGAATACGCAAAACATTATTTCCACAGAAGAATTGAGCAGATGCAACCAGAAGAGCTTAATGTCTTATTTAGCAAGGTTGTATCAAAACTGAAATTTAATGTTTATGAAATTGAAGAGGATTTGGATGTTTTTGTTGCTTTTGAAACTATGAATAACCGTGGAAAAGACTTGTCGAAACTTGAATTATTGAAAAACAGGTTGATTTACTTATCTACAAAGCTTAGCTATAACAACGAAAATGAACGAGTTACATTACGAAAAAATATCAATGAATGTTGGAAAACTATTTACGAATTCTTAGGAAAAAATAAAGATAACCCTCTTGATGACGATGAGTTTCTAAAGAATCACTGGATAGCATATTTCAAATACTCAAGAAAAACTGCAGATGACTATGTTACTTTCTTATTGAAGGAACAGTTTACAGTTAAGGATGTGATGGCAAAGAAATTAGAGGTAACAGATATTCAAGAGTATATAACGAGTTTGCAGGAAAGCGTGAGAAAGTGGTATGAAATAATGAATCCGGAATTGTCCAAGATGGATGATGAGATAATACTGTGGCTAGATAGACTGAAACGGGTGGGACACGGTGCTTTTCCTCCGCTATTAATGGCGCTGTTAGTCAGAAATAAAGAACCAAAAGAAAAGTTAATTGAATTATTGAAAGCGATGGAACGATACGTTTTCTTAGTATTTAGAATATCTCAAAGAAGAGCATTTACTGGGAATAGCGAATTTTATGGATATGCTCGGAAATACTATCGGAATGAAAAGGAAGGAGATATCGATTCAATTATCGAACAGATCAATGATTGGACAAAAGAGTATTACGACGCAAAAGAATTCGAAAAGCAGATAGGAGAAAAATTTGACATTTATGACCGGGATGGATTTTATGGTTGGGAGGGAGTAAGATACTTCCTTTATGAATATGATTACTCGCTATTTGAAAAATCAAAAACAAATCAAAAGAAGCTTGATTGGAAAGAAATCTCCCATGCAAAAAAAGGATACGTCACTGTCGAACATATTTTTCCTCAACACGCTAATCTAGAATGTTGGGAGAACTATTTCGGTCAGTATGATTATGAACAAAAGAGAGTACTCTGCCACAATTTGGGAAATCTACTCACTCTTTCTCAACCTAAGAATTCGTCTTTACAAGATGACTGTTTTCAAGATAAAAAAGTGCAAAAGGAGGGTAATGTAGGGTACTTCAACGGATCTTACAGCGAAAATGAAGTCGCTTTAAAAGAAAGTTGGACGCCGGAGGAGATTCGTGACCGTGGATTAAAATTATTGGACTTCCTTGAAGAGAGATGGGGGGTAGTAATTGGAAATAGAGAGCAAAAAATCAGAATATTGAAACTCGAATTTCTTGAAAAGAAACAAATGTGATTACTACCGTTTTGATTTATTTAGGGCTCGATTTTCTGATTCAATTTCAATACTTCTTTTCAATTCCACCATCCACCAAGGCACAATAATTATATTCCCCGTGTTTTCGGTCATATATAAGCAACGCATCAAAACTATTTATCCCGAAGTGCCCTTTTGGATACAAAAATGCCCCGTTTGCGAATTACGGTCTATTTCCCATCAATTTCCCTATAATTTCCCATCCCTTACGTCGGAGTGTTGATGGGAAGGGAAAAATACACTGTGTTATTCAAGGTATTTAGGTGGGAACTGCCTATTTGTTCCGTGGCTAAAATATTGGAAGATGTCGGTCGGGTCATGGCTATCCTGTCCAAGAAATCCGCCAATATCCACTCTATCGTCGTTACGACAAGGCTCCACAAGCGCACTGTAAAGCGATACCTGGAGCTTATCGAAATAATCCAGAACGCTCCGAAACTTAAGAAAGAAGTAAAAGGCGCGAGAGTGCTCTTCAAGATGGACAACATGTAAAGGACTATCAAAAACTAATGCCAGTGCCTGAAAACAACGAGAGTCTGAGTCTGTGCGACCTCCTTGAACTTGCGTAGGTAGCGCATGACAAAAGCATCAAGTTCCGGGATGCTCCTGACACGTATTTTCAGAATTAAGTCAAATTGGCCTGCCAAAGCGCTCATATCCTCAACTTCTTCCCGTTTTTCTACCTGCTCCATCATCGACGTGTAATCGGCTTCCGGCTTTATCCTTACCAATACATAAGCAATTGTTTCTTTTCCGAGCTTTGCCTTGTTGATCACTGCCGAATATCTCTCGATAACGCCTTCGTTCTCCAGTTTCAGCATTCTTTTATGTACTGTTGCTGATGGCACACCACATTTTTTGGAGATCTGCCTGACTGAAAGCCTGGCATTATCCTTCAGGATCCCAATAATAGCTGTATCTGTCTTATCAATCTCATACATATCTAGATATTTGTATCCAAATGTTTATAAAATAGTCGAAAATAAAGCAAATGTCTCCTTTTTTGAGCGACAAATATAAATATAACATATTACCATAATCCTGTTCCAAGTAACACAATCAAGCGGGAGGAGGGAGATGGAACACCAAAGCGTCGTGATGATTGCTTCAAAAAACCGGATAATCCAGGATGAATCAGTTCTTTTGCCCCGGTTCTATCCCAAAAGCAACCTTGGATGCCGGCAAGCTGTAGGAGAAAGCGTTCTGGCAGCCATGAACAGCCTTCAGACAGGCCATCTCTCTGAGAATGTCTTCATATCCGGTCCCTCAGGTTCGGGCAAGACCGCCTTAGTCAGGTGGGCTATAGGAGAGGTGGAAGAAAGCCGCAGGTTATTGTGCATCTATGCCAACTGTTGCCGGTACAACACCTCCATGTCCATATTCACCAAGATCGCGGACGCATTGGGCGAACCTGTCTCAAGGAGAGGGCGGGCATCCGATGAGATATTCGACCGTATCGTGGAACTCATGCGCTACTCGAAGAAACCCGTCCTTCTCGTTCTCGATGAGATTGAAGCTCTTATCCATTACGATGATGCTCGTATCCTCCAGAATATCGCCCATCTGGATGAGGAAAAGGTCTATTTCGGCATTATCGGGATCTCGGATAACGAAGCCGTGCTTTCGAAGCTTCCGCAGGAAACCCGCGAAATCCTCAGGTTCACGAAAATCGAGATTCCCCAGTTCACTCGTGATGAGCTGCTTACACTCCTGAAAGAGCGAGCCTCCGCCGGGTTACGGCCTGGCTCTTATGACAGCTCGCTGATAGAGGAGATAGCAGACATCAGCGTAGCAAGTCACGGTGGCGGTCGTTTTGCCCTTGAAATCCTCTGGAGGGCCGCAAGAAGCTCGGAGGATCAGGGACTTGCAGAAGTATCCAAAAATGACGTTTTAGCCATAAAGCGCGAAATCGGGCTTATTGGGGCCGAACTGTCAAGGGAAGAACTCTTGATTCATGGCCTTCTGAAAGAAGGCCAGAAGACCACTACGGAGCTTTACCCCCTTTTCCGGTCGGGAATTCTCCGAACCAAGCGGCAAATCCGCAACTATCTGCGGGCAATGGACCAGAAAGGCCTCATTTCCATTGAAAACGTGATGGCCGGAAATCGGCCGAGGTGTTCCATTATCCGATTGAGGGGGGATTGAAATGAAGGATGGATTTGTATCAAAGGGCTCAGTGAAATCGTTTTTCAGGCAGGGCGAGCTCCGCGTTTCAAAGGATCTCTACGCTGCCCTGAATGGGGAAGTCCGGCAGATGCTCGATAGAGCGGCTAAGCGGGCGACAGCAAACGGGAGGACTACGATGCTGCCGCATGACCTTTAATGTTCGCAGAGGTCGTAACTGAGGTCGTAATTTTTTTAGCGAGATTACGCCCTGTTTTTAGGCCGTAATTTTCTCAAATTTGAAGGAGATACGCCTTAACTCATGCGAAAACGCAAGGTTAGCTCGTAATTAATTATTGTCTCCCTATCCCTGCAAGGGTTTCTTCTATCTTGTTTCTCAGGATTACTTTTCCATATCGTTTATACCGCTTCTGAAAATTGTATTTGGAAACGAGTATGTAATACTCATCGAATTCATCATCAAGTTGCTGAAACTTTTGTCTAAGAAACTCATCCGAATATTGTTTCAAGTTCGCTCCAGTCTCGATTTCAAAGGCTATCTTCTTTCTCCCCGTATCTATCACGACATCTCCGCAGCGGGTCGTATTCATTTCTACGTTATCGAATCGCCTTTTTGCGGCTTCATAGGTAGTCCAGCAGAGAAACGCATGTTCCTGGCTTTCATTATGCCTAATCTTGACAAAGTACCAAGTTGATCCGCCATCCTTTGAAGTCCTCCCCTTACAAGGTTCGTAGCCGTTTTGCAGGAGATAAGCTTCCTCGTCTTCGCTAATCTCCTTCTTTAGATACAGTCCTTTGTCGAGGCTGATTTTTCCCTTCAATTTCGGCTTCTTTTCAGGTTTTTGAACCTGCTCTTCGGGCTTGGTTGTTATGAGCGCGTGCAGCTTGTCCGATGCCTTGACAAAGAACTTGAACGCGTTCTGTTCTGTAAATAGCAATCCGTGGCCGTTCCGTGCCGTCAGCAGATACTCTTTCGTGGCAGGGTTGAGCTTCAGGGTATCAGAAATCAGGTCGATATTACTCGGATTCTGCCTCATGAGAATTTTGACCGAAGCCGTATTCAGGATGGATTTTCCCGTCCTGCTTCGTAGCAAGTCCTCCATCTCCTGCGTAACAAACCCCAACGACGTGTTGAATTTTCTTGAGGTCTTGACAAATTCGAGAATATAGTTCGCAACTTCCCGGCTCCGGAGCAGCGACCAGCCTTCATCAATCAGCACGATTTTGGGCTTTTTATCCTTGCTAATCTCCTGCCGTATTATCTCAAGCGTGGCAAACATAAGCAGGTTCTTGACCGCGTTAGGCAGTTTGCTCAGGTCGAAGCAAACAAAGCCCTTATTTACGTCCAATTTGGACGGCTGGTCAAGAAAACCGAAGAGCCCGCTCTGGCAATACATCTCAATGCGGTTGAGAAGGGCTTCGATGCTTGGGTCTTTCAGGTATTCGTTACCACCTGCGAACTCGGCCTTGATTTCCAGCGCTGCATCCCGCACATCGCTGAAGGTCGGGGCATCCCGGTCCCACGTTTCGGGCCTGCTGTGGATTACGCCTTTCCTTGCATACGCGCGGGTAAGAACCTTGCTCAGAACCCCTTTCTGGCTCTCTGTAAGCCCGCCTACGATAATGTCAAAAGCGGAGAGCAGGCTTAGCATTTTATCGCTGTAATCATTTCCTCCAAGGTCGAAGATATTGATTGTGGATTGGGAACCACGCGATAGCTCGATTACCTGCCCGCCGAGGCTTTTGCATAACGGCACGTATTCGCCATTAGGGTCCAGGATAAAGACTTTTGTATCCTCCGCAAAGAGCTGCTGCATCATAAGGTATTTGCTTGTGTAGCTCTTGCCTGATCCGCTTATCCCGATTATGAAAAAATGCTTGTTGTTCATGCCTTTGAAATCCAGAAACAGGGGTGTCATAGTATCGGCTTCACGGGCAAACAGAATGCCATTTTTCTTCGTATTTGAAGGGGAAATAAAGGGAAAAGAGGCTGCAAGCGAGTTTGTAAGAAAATCCCGCCCGGCAGCTAGAGGATTGAACGCTATCGGCAGAGTGGATTTTATGCCGTCTGCCATCCTCCACTCCGTAACCTTGGGTACCATCATCTGCGCGTTGAGGTTCGATTTGCATTTTTCGGTTAACAGGCCGAGGTCGGGGATAGTGGGGGCATGATTGTCTAGGTAAATGGAGACGTCGAACATTTTCTCCTCCCCTTTGTAAAGGGAGTCATATACCCTCGTCGTATCGGCTTTCTTTATCTCTAGGGCAGGATTTGGCGTGCCTTTGGAAGTGCTCATAACAAGGTCGCTCGTTTGCTGTATTATCTGATTGTGAAGATAGACAAGCCTGGCGTTTATCGATGCCGGGTCGATGTGCATGATTATATCGTAGTTTTCGTTTTTTGTGAGAAATGCCTGGAGCCAGCCATCTTCAACCTTACGGGGATACCCGGACACCTTTACGATACGGTGGATCTCTTCGTTTACATAAGCGCAGTTCTTGCGGATGTCAAATGAAGGCGTTATATCCTGCCTGAAGTTACCGGGTTCGGGCTCGACGTCATCTTTTATCCAACCTCCGAAGCTTTCCGGCCAGACCAATTTTCCAGAACCCAGGGGGCACATGCGATTTCTTGGGATTTTATATCCGATTTGCCTTCCCGTTATCTTGATGTTTTGCTTCGGATGCAAAATATCTGAGCCAGCGAACTGCAATATCGTGCTCGGAGGGGGGCATAAGCCCATATCGCCTATGCTTTGAAAACTGCTTGCGCCCCGAGCTTTACCCAAGCTAAATATTTCTGGTGTTTTTTTCGTGTTCCTAAGCAGTGGCGGTGTAACGTTCTCAGGGCCAAGCTTAATCTGCCATGCGTACCCCGGGAAGTGCCTGTTGAGGGTCTTGATTCTGTTTATACCAGATGTGATACGGCCAACTATCGAATTAAACAAGTCGTCTGGCCTTTCTTCGTTATCTTCAGAGCTACTGCCGTAGGAATACAATAAGTCGGTTATTTCAGCATCATTTAACCTGCGCATTTCAAGGCCGCAAGCCTCTAGTTTCTCCTGAGTGATACTCATTATATCTTCAAGCAATTTCAAGGGCGGTATCTGCTTGTCTGGAATTGTATTCTTTGTGAATGGAACGATAAGGTAGAACTGTCTCTCCTTGATGCTGTTAGACGAAAGGAAATCTTCCTCAAAAATGCGAAAATCAGAATAGAGCGCGAGGAGAAGCCCATCCTTGATTCGCCTGCTGTTTGTCTTGTTAAAATAGTCTTCAAGGCTGACCGATTTTGTCCTTACGAGGATTTGAACCGGTGTCATTAGTTGATTCAAAAATGCCTTGTAATTCGATATGAGCGCCAGTTTTCTTCCGTCGTCCAAAAGCCTGAAGTTCACTGGCTGGACTTCGAGAACTGCCAGCCTCTTGCCGTTGTCTAAATGGATGACATTATCCGATACTGATTTGACTTCGAAGAATTTCTGCGCTGCCGATTCCTTATACTCTGCTTTTCTGAAGGCGAAGTAAAAACTGAATACCTCTCTAATGCGCTCTCCCAAATTGAGGAATATGAAACCCACACCTGTCAGCGATATGAGCGTCGGCAGTGCGAATTTCAGCTCCCCCTCAACCGGCAGCCTGAAAGCCAGGAATGCGAGAAATCCAAAAAGGGCAGCATAGATGAGCTGCCTGCTGTCCAGGTTGGCGATTATCTTCTCCCGGTATTTTATCTCGTCTGGAATGTCGTAGGCCATAGAATCACAGGAAGGAGAGCATTATCGCTATCTTCATGGCAATCGAGGCTAAGGATTCAACCGTCTTGAGTGCCATTGAGACCACCGAAATCACGGCGATAAGGTAAATTATCGCGTTGACTATCCCAATCAGTCCGAAGCCGATCATCAGGCCGAAGGTCTTCAGCGTACCGGATAATATCGGGTCCGGCGAATTGAAAAGATACGAAAGCCCGAGTAGCAGGATTGCATCAATCGTTGTCATGAAAACAACGAGGGCAATGAACTTGAACAGGTAAGCGCCCCAGTTCCGCGTAAAAGGGATAAAATATAGGAAAATCGACAGTGGGAAGAGGAGAAGAAGAAACGGAATCAGCATGTAGCGGGCCATGAGCGTTGCGAATGTTAAGCCGTTCATCACGCAAAAGCTGGATACCACGATAAGAGCAAATATCATGTTCGAAAGCTGAGCGTTTATGTCGAAGATATTCGAGCTGACGGAAGAGTAAATCGTCGTGCAGATGCTCTGATTAAGGTCCAGCAGCATCCCGAAAAGATTGAATGAAAAGGCAAGTGCCACCACCATGAAAAAGATGTTTTTCAGCCATATCTTTGACCGGACCCGGCCATCCACTTCGGTCGAATGGAGGATATAGTAGGCTCCCAAACCCATTAGGATTATTGTGTAAAAGGTCTCGATAATCGCCATCACGTTCTGATATGGCTGGCAGAACCAGTTGATGTCCGGGGATGCAGTCAGGAGGGTCATGGAGAGGCCGTAAAACTGCTGCGCCGAGTACATGAATCCCTCTACCATGGTATTGAATATCGCCTCAGAAACGCACTGGGGCATAGTGCTGATTGTCGTTAGGAGGTCAGCCGAGCTGTTGCACGTGGGGGCCGGTATCTGTATGCTTGCCGATTGTGAGAACGCACACCCCAAGACTACCCCGAGGAACAAAATAACCCTAAGCCATTGCATTAATCCACCTCGTACCTATCCGATAAGCGAGAAGCAGGGCGAGCAGCAATAGGACCAAGCCTAGCAGGGTTTGTTCGTTAATGTCCGGCTGTTGGGCAAGAACGACTATCGTTTCAGCGCTCTTGGCTTCAAGGTCGGTAATGAATGAGATCCTCACAAGTCCAGCAGAAATCGGGATGGTAATCTTTGCCTTGCCGGATGGGCCGGTTGTGATATTCTTCTCTTGACCGTCAAACCTGACCGCTAACCGCTTGTTTGGGAATGGCTGCCCGGTTGTGTTATCATAGAATAAAACGTCCAATACAGTTGAATCGTCAAGGCGTTCGGCAATCGAGACGTTGAGAATCGGCGTCTGATTCGTTACATTGCAGAATTGCGGGATTATTGTCCTGTTGAAATGCGATTGAAAGGCAATTGTGCAATTGTCGGAGTATGGGATAAACGTTCGTATCGTTCTTTGAACCGAAGTCAAGTTTTCGGTCTGATTGTCGTAGATAATCGGGGCGTAATAGGGAAAAGCCGAGCTATTCTTTGGTATCGCGTCGTAGGTAAGGATGTTGTACGGTTCATAAAGCGCGATTAGCCTGTACTCCGTTCCCCGAATTCGTATGTTCGAATTCCCGCTTTCCAAAACTATCTCAGAGAAATCATCGCTAACGTTATATGAAAACCAGAAGTCCAGAAGGCCGCTATGGTTAGCATCCACCATCGATTTGGCGGCATAGCTGAAATTGTAGAGCTGCCCGGTCTTGGAATCAGATGGGTTCAGCTGATCCGTAACATTCTGGGTATATGCGTATTCGCACGTTTCATGGCAATCGTCGTCATCGTCACAGTGGGTTACCCAGACATAATGACGCGCCTTATAGCCGCTGGCAATCGAAAGGTTTGCTTGGAAGAGACCGATGCTTTCGTTAAGTCTGAAATCAGCGTCTTTTTCGTTGTTTTCGCTGAGATTTGTCCCGTTCTGGAGGATCTCAAGGCTGTAGTTGTATCCATCGGCGCTATAACCGGTTTTACAGTCCCCCGAAGCCGTTTTATCAGGCAAAACGAAGGTAAACCCGTACCTGGCCCTAATCTTGCCCGTATCGTTCAATAACGTCTCATTGCCTTCAATGACCGAAGGCCAAATATCGACTATCTTTACCCAGGCATCCCGTATCGAACCGCTGCTTATAGGAGCTACACCGAATGGCGGGTATTTCCCAAAACCCATCCCGGCGTTCCAGGCATCAATAAACCCATAATCCGGTAGGGTGGCATCAGGATTCAAGGCTGCAAGGATAAGCGCTTTTTTCGCGGTTTTTGTAAGATTGGTGCTATTTGCCGCATCACATACGCTTTGGTCTATCCCTAGCGCCGGGCAGTTGTCGATTAACGTATCGTTGACTGGCGTGGGACCATGATAATCGCTATCCCTTACGTAGTCATGATGCTGGTAGCCAGCAAAGGCCAAAGGAACCAGAAGCAGGAGGAAAAATCTAGGCAGGACAGTAAACACCTCCTGTCAAAGCGGATGAGATAACCGGCCCGAGGAACAGAATCGATAGGCCGATTACAACCCCAGCTATTATCTCCTTGCCCTCATTCCTGGCCATCGGGTCGCTGCTTGTCGCGATTATCAGACCTGCATAGCCCATAATCACGACAGAAAAGAAAATCGCGACCAGCCTGATTGAGGTGGCTATCGCTGACAGGTCAATCACGATGTCCACCCGCAAACGCTGCCGCTTGCCCCTACCAGATTGGTTACGATGAGCGGAGCTAGCCAGATGATTATCAGGCCTATCGCAACTCCGCTAAGCAATGCCTTGGCCGCATTCCTTTCCGTCAGCTCGTGGGTGCTTGCCAGTATGAAGCCCGCATAAGCTGCCATCAGCACACCTACAATTGTACCGATGACCTTGATTATGCCGTAAAGGTTGCATATCGGCTGATCGGCGGGTATACTGAGCGGAGCAGCGATACAAAGTCCCGCCAGCAGAATTCCCAATAACAACTCCCTAGTCCTCATGCATATCACCATTTTGCCTTATGATAACGCGAAAATCCGGATCCGGCCCCTCAAAACCCGCCTTTTCTTCGATTATCGGCAGGTAGGCGAGGTTGATCTCATACCCTATCGAGTTGCGCTCGAGCTGGCGGGCTACCTTGGTTGTAGTGCCGCTGCCGAGGAACGGGTCAAGGACCGTTTCATCCGGGTACGTGTAAAGTCGGATAAGCGCTTCGGGCAGCTCTTCCGGGAACATGGCCGGGTGAGTGTCCCGGTTGTACTTGTTTTTGATTTCCGGGACCATCTCCCAGATATCGTTGCTCCAGCGCCTCTTTGCCTCTCCGATGTCGATTCGGGCCTTTTCTTTCTCTTGCATGCTGACCGTCTTGAAATCGAACTTTCCTTTCCTGAAAATGAGGATATGCTCGTAGATGTTGTTCGGGTAATAGTACATCGGAAAGGGGTTCTGGATGAGCGTGCCGAACCGCTTGCCGCTCCCTCCGCTAGCCTTGGCCCCTACGCCGCTTGGCTTTTTCCAGACAATATCATCACGGTAGGCGAATCCGGCCCGCTGGAGAATGCTAACGTAATGGGACGGAATCGGGTATTTCGACTCGCCGCTTATCACGTCCGAGACGTTAATGCAGCAATAACGGCCATCTTCCAGAATCCGGTAGCACTCGCTGAAAACCTGGCGCATGGCTCGCAGATATACGTCGTACTCGTCAATCGAGCCGATGTTGTCAATGCCATAGTCCTTGACATTGAAATAAGGCGGGCTTGTTACTACGAGCTGGACCGAGCCATCTTCCACTTCAGCCATGTTCCGGCAATCGCCGATCACAACAAGATGCTTAGACATGGCTGAATAGATATCTCAAGGGACTATTTTATGGAAAGTGCCCAATTGGGCAGAAAAATGACCTATGTTGAAATCGCCTTGATATTTTCAATACATATAATAAACATAATAATTAAAATATATATGATATATATGATGAGTATGATAACATTGAAATAACAGAAAAACGTTTTAAACATCATTAGTTGATGAGTCGGTGATGCCAAAGATGAAAAATGGAAAAAGGTACATACCAAGATCAATAACGCTGAGAGAAGACCAGGTTGAATATCTTAAAACCAATAGTATCAATCTTTCCAGATTTGTTCAGAATAAGGTGGACGAACTGATGGGCATAAAGAAGGCGGCTAAATGAACTCATTTGCTAAGTTAGTTGAGAATGTTTCTGACGATTCTAAACTCGTCAAAAAAAATGGAGCAGTATATACTCCGGATAATCTTGCGGAGTATGTTGCTCACAAGCTCGTAGAGTATGTGGAAAAGGATGGCCAAATCAAAAACAAAAGGAGTATCAGTATTATTGATCCTGCAGTTGGAGATGGGGTTCTTCTTGAGAAAGTTGCAGTTGAGATAAAAAAAGAAATAATGAAACGTGATTCTATCATTTTTTCTGGTATTGACATCGATTGCAATGCCATTGAAGCCAGTAAAAATAGATTAACAGAATTGGACTCAAATCAAATGAAGTTTCGGCTTCTAAATTCAAATGCACTTTGCCCTATAAAAAATACATCTCTAACTTCGGGATGGAAAACTATCTTCAAAAAAACCGGGGTAACGGAGGGTTTTGATCTTTTAATAACAAATCCGCCGTGGGGCGCAGATTTGTCCGAGTATAAAAAACAACTTAGAGTTGCGGATTTCAAAACATTACAGGGGCAATTTGATTCGTTTGAACTTTTTATGGAGCTGGCATTGAAAATTGTTAAGAAGGGAGGGTACTTTGCATTCATCGTACCGGATTCTATACTGAATCACGAGAAGAGCATTCTTCGCAATGTTTTAATTGAAAAAACAGAGATAAGATTCATTGCACGTTTAGGCGAAAAACTATTTCCGCGAGTGAATAGATCTTGTGTTGTTATTATATGCAGAAACGCTCCACCAAAAAAGTTAGGTCAAGTTGATTGTTTTCGACTCACGAGTAATGATAGGAACAAGATATTGAAGGGACAATTGAGCTTCAAGGAATCAGAGAGAAAAAATATTCATATAGTGCCCCAACAACGATTTAGGAATAATGACTTTCAACGCTTCGACATAGACCTTAAAGAAACAGAAACCAATGTGATAAAGAAGTTGAAACCTGCGAATGGCAGATTAGACGATGTTCTCACAATATCAAGAGGGGTAGAGTTAAGTAGTTCAGGTAAAGTATTTGCTTGCAATTACTGCTCATTGTGGATGCCATTGTCGGAAAAACCAATCACTAATTGTCCGTATTGCGGGAAAAAAATCAACACCGCCACCGCAAAGCAAGAGACAATTGTAACAAATAAGAAAACAAAAAAGTCTGCAAGTCTTATAAGAGGGGGTGATCTGAAGCGGTATTCTACTTCACCTTCAAAATATATTGAATTGGGGTTCCGGGGGATTAATTACAAAGAACCAGAACTGTATAGAAGTCCTAAAATATTTATTCGAAAGACAGGGGTCGGCATTACTGCGGCACTCGATTATAGCGATTCTTACACAAGCCAGGTCGTATATATCGTTAAATCAAAAATGGAACTCGATGATTTAGAGTTCTACATCGGATTATTGAATTCACGAGCGTACTATTTCTATCTAATTAAAGCATTTGGAGAATTGGAATGGAGATCACACCCGTATCTTACCCAATCACAGATTGCCAATTTACCTCTACCAAATCTTAAAAATAAAGAGAATATCAAGATAAAAAATAGGATAACTAAGTTACTTCGCCCAATATTAAAGAATGGGAAAAAACCAAATGATGAAACCGATGCCAAAATAGAATATTTTATCGCTAAGTTGTTTTCGCTCACAAAGAAGGATTATGAAATAATATTCAATGCAATAAATGAATCAGACGAACTTCTTCCTATCAGAGAACTCAAAAAAATTGATACTGAAGAAATCTTTAGAAAAACAATGTAAGGGCTATTCATGGGATACCGTTATATCGGGGCAAAAAAGAAGATAAGTGATAGAATACTAGAGGAGGTGAGTAGGGTAACCCCTCCAAATGGAACAGTAGTAGATTTGATGTGTGGCACAGGTGCAATTTCAGTTGAACTAAGAAAAAGAGGATATCGAGTAATTGCTTGCGACGTTATGCTCCAAGCATGCCTACTTACTAAAGCTAAACTTTTCCTTCAAATCCCCCCAAGGTTTGAACGAGTTAAGAAATACTTATCTGAAAGTAAACAACAATTTTTAGGAGATGAATCGGGTTATTTGCAAATGATATATACGCTAAATAATTTGGAAGGGATAAAGGGTTTTTTTTGGCGTGAGTTCAGTTCAGATGGCAAACCACAAAATGGATTTGAACCACGAAAATATTTCACAGGAGAAAATGCTCAAAAAATTGATGCGATTAGAGCATTCATAAAAGAAGCGAAGATGAACGGGGATTTGACAGATATTGAGCATTCCTTGCTCATTCATGACCTAATATTAGCATCCAATGACGTAGCAAATATCGCTGGAACGTATGGCCATTACTTATCTAAATTCGTGCAACGAGCGAGAGTTCCGTTAAAACTTACACCAACAAATTTTGAAAAAGGAGGTAAACTTGACGGCCATGATGTCAAACATGGACATGCAGAAGAACTGGCCAAGGACATCAAAGCAGATACGTGTTACATTGATCCCCCTTATATCAAAAGACAATATGCGGCTAATTACCATCTGCTTGAAACGATAGCAAAGGAGGACGAACCCTCAGCAATTGGAAAAAGTGGTTTGAGACCTTGGCGAGATGAGTACTCTGATTTTTGTTCGAAAATCAAAATCCGTGGAGCGTTTACAAAGATAATCACAGAGATGGATTGCAAACACTTTCTTATAAGTTATAGCAGCGATGGGCTTCTTACTAAAGAGCAACTTATGTCATTTTTCAAATCTTTTGGCGATATCTCAGTAAAAGAATTCAAACATAAACGGTTTAAGAGTAGGAATGAAAAGGCTGAAGAGCACGTAACTGAATATCTATTCCACCTTTTTACTGGTTAAATTGTTCCACAATTTTCGCATGATCGGGATGCCAAGTAATAGTATAATCCTTTCCATTAATTTTTATTGTTAATTTGTTATCCTTGATATTTCTAAGGTCTAGATTCTCGACTTTTGCGTTATGGAGCATGCGGTGGAGGAGTGGGCTTAATATCACAATGTTGTGTGCTGAATCGGCCCCCCCTTCACCCAATGGGATTAGATGATGTGCTTCTGAATAGAGTTCGCCATCTTTCTTCTGAAATGTATATATTTCTCCCGATATTTGACATTTATTCCCGTATAATTGTTTAAGTTGTTTAACTGCTTTGGTATTTCTTATTCTTATTTTCCTGACGACCTCTTTAATCACCGGAGGATTATTTTCAGTTTCGCCCTCATCTTCATCAAATAATATTCTATCATCAATTTTTCGTTCTAACTCAGTTGTAGGAACAATTGGATCGGTAATTTGGGTGGCGGTTGCGGGTGCTATTCTAAATGACCATTCAGAATCAGCTTCCTCAAAAAGAGTATTTCCGTTAAATTTGATATAACCCTCATCTTTCAGGAAAATTTCATTGAGATCTTTATTCACCGACCAGTTTGGTTCAGGACGACTTCTATTCAACCATCCTGCCCAGTATTCTCCATTCTCTAATTTTACGATATAGATACGGAGATCATAGATATGCTCTTTCTCCGATGGATTGGTGGGTTTTGGAAAATCTGTATAGTCTGGATGCCATGCATATACTCGATTACTTTCTCTGCTGGATAGTTTTTGTTCACGGATACTGACACTAGTATCACGACGTTCCGCAATAGTAATTTCTTGAGCAGGCGTTTTAGTCCCTAAACTATGGATGGGTACTTTCCAACCTATTCGCCCACTTCTTTGAAAAGGAGTTATTCCGTGAAAAAACTCCTTCCAATTATTCAAGGTAACGGCTGAGGTCGATATATCGATATAGGACTGCCCCCCACCCCCCGTTTCAGTTCCAGCAGGTTTATTGATGTGAAAGAAATCGGCATCTGTAAGCTTACGGAATACGATACTTTTCACAATCTGCATAAAAAATACTTACATCCCAAATTTATAAATTATAGACCTCTTAATCGTAATCACCCTAAGAACCGTAACATGTTTCTCCCCTCGTCCGTTAGTAAAATGTTTTTCCAGCGCCGATCCTTTTGAATTTTTACAAGCTTCCAGCTTTGAAGCGGTTCGAGATAATTCTTGTTTAGGCTGATATATTTTGACTGGGTAGGATTCCTTCCCCCTACAACTATCAATCCCCGCCGTTCTGCCTCTTCGATAAGGTCTTTTTTCGATATTGCCCCCCCAGCTTGATCAATAAGTTTTAGGACGTCAAGGAGCTGCTTTTTGGGCTGTTCCATTCGGTACTCTGGAAGGGCATTAATGGATTCAACACCTTCGGTGAGAGGGATTCCTTCGGGTTCAACGAGATATTTTTTAGGGACGACATAATATGGGGTTATCTGGGTGCCGTTTTTGAAAATCATTGAGGCCATCATTCCGGCGATTGCCTCGATTTTCGAACCGGATGATACGTTTATGAAAATGTCATTCTCAGCTTCTTTCTCGATTATCAATCTAAAGGTTCGGAGCACATCATAAAGATCCGTTATGTCGCACTCGGCAAGCTCATGACGTATATCCGCCTTCTCCAGGAGGCTAATCACCTTTTCACGATAGGCTGATGCCTGGTCCCCCTTACTGTGGGTCAATAGCCAAACCTTATCTGCCTTCAATTCTTGAAGTGGTAAGACGATTCTGTCTATTTCGAACCCGAGGGGTGCTATATGGACTCTAAGTCTGACGTTTTTCATCCGCTTACCCGGTTATTAAATTTATTAAACTTATTAAGTAAAATAACTTTAAATATATCGGATTCCTTAGTTTGAACGGTGAAAAGATGCTGTCTAACTTTTTTATAAGCGAAGGGGTTGCGTTTACCGAGATGACGACTCGGGAATACAGGTTGGCCTCAGAGGTTGATTCAACCAGCAAATTTAAGTATTCAAGGAAGCTTGCTTGGCGCTTGTCATCCCGGGGCCTTGCCGTGGCCGTTCTTAATCAAGGCGAATCAGTCTTCGTAAACGACTCCCCCGGTCTTGAACCAAAGGAGATTGTCGATGGAATTTCATTTAACCTTTCAACCACTCCGCGGAAGGCAAACTGCAGGGAGTGGCCGCAATTATTCAAGGAAATGCTCCATGGCGCCTTCAAGTCAAGGTGCCAAGAGCTGGGGTATGTATTTGACCTACGAAAGCATGCATGTACCGAAAAAACGCCGGTAAAGGTAGATATCCTAGAGTATTACCGCGGTTTTTCCTTCGATGTTGAAGTCTTCCCGGATGGCCGAGCCGGAATATGGGTTGATCCGAAAATAGTCTGGAGGCAACCGGTAGCTAACTTATTGAAGCGTTTCGGATATCCAAGCAACCATGAGCAAATACTTGATTACCTTAAGGGCAGATGGGTTAGTTGCTTTAGTGTTGCGCCTGGCGTAGGAAGTTACAATGGCCAGGTATCCGATGTGATTTTTCAAAGCATCGGTGATTACCACCTTCCTAATGGCACGACGGTTTATGACTATTTGAACGGTTCGCCAAATTGGCAAAGATGGTTCCGAAGCAGGGGGATAACACTTT
This sequence comes from Microcaldota archaeon, assembly GCA_022627495.1. Classification (GTDB taxonomy): domain Archaea; phylum Micrarchaeota; class Micrarchaeia; order Anstonellales; family Bilamarchaeaceae; genus Bilamarchaeum. Next base: position 68,514 of record JAKEGJ010000029.1, on the reverse strand, counting down.
CTAAGGATGATGGCCCGGTTCTTCAGATAAAGGTAAAGGGCAAGTCCGAACCCCTCAGTTTTCCACCATATCTTGTCGAAGTACTCATCGACTTGGGAGATGAATTGCTGGATCAAGCCCAAAAATTAAAGATTGATTATGGTCCCGAGCAACGGGTTAAAGAGACGCTACAGTTGGCAACAAGACTATTTTCTGAACCACTTTCGGTAGGAGGCACGAATGTTAGAATCAATACCGGGCTTTTCGACTGGATGAAAAAAGAAAACCAAGTGTACGGAAAGCCGTATCTCCTTAGCTCGCCGCAGCTCGTTTTTGGAGGCGACAACCGAAGTCCTCCATCTAACTGGGGCCCAAATATAAAATACTGCCTTAGCAGTTTCGGGCCTATAACCCATAAAGAGGTTGTCGGGGTGCAATGCGTTTGCCCGCCAGGATACGAGAACAAAGTCAAAGTTTTCTTCCAAGAGCTAAATCGCGTAGCTGCTGCGTTTCACCTTGCTCGTTTTGAGTTACTGGAGCCTTTGAATATCGTGGAATTGACTAATCCGACCGGATATGCTTTATCGATAAAAAGAATGAACGCGGTACCCGAAGCAGTTACTTTGACTGTAATACCAAAACTTAGTCCGAAGACGTATTTTTACGCAAAAAAGGCCCTCGGCGACAAGTCAATTTCAAGCCAGATGATTACGACGGATTTTATTGAAGCAGCACAAGGGGCAAAAGCCAATCCAAATTTTGACAAATATGTATTGCCCCGAATCCAAGTTATGGCCGTGCAGATGTACGATAAATCTTTAAAAAAGGGCGAGTCCATCTGGCATCTCGCCAAACCTGCGGGGAACATGGATGAAAAGAAAAAAACCTACTTTATGGGATTCGACGTATCACGCAATCCTGAGAATCATAAAGAATCCGCAGCATATGCGGCAGTCTGCGATAATCTTGGACGCGTCCTACATAGGAAAACACTAGGGTCTCATCGCGGGGAACTGGTCTCTTCTGAGGAATTGAAACAGTGGTTTTTCGATGCGGCTTCGGATGCTTACCTTGAAACTGAGAAAACCACCGGTGCAAAGGTCGATGAAATCATCCTCTTCAAAGACGGACGGATTCATCATACTGAACTCCCCGGTTACCGGCAAGGAGCGGAAGAAGCCAAAAAAGAGCTTGAAGAGCACAAAATAATGTCGGAAAAAAGCAATATTCGTATTGTATCCGTAGTGAAATCCGGCCCGTATCGGGTTTATGGTACTCCGCAGCAGCAATTCATGATAAGCGAGGTGGCAATAGCTCGGGACAATAAGCACGCCATTCTAGTAACTGCAAGAACACGAAAGGGCAGTCCTGCAGCATTGCGTCTTAATATCGATTTTGAGATAACGCCCGACATGGACGTACTGCAGCTGTCGCAGATTTTTAACGAACTGCGCTACCTTGATTGGAGTTCTATCTATGCGCAGCCCAAGACTATTTTACCATTGCACATCGTCCAAAATCTGGCGAAACTGAATAAGGAGGACATTACTGTGCCGTACATTCCAAGATGAAGATGAGGTTAAGGTGATACTATGACGCTAAACAAGGAAAAGCTTGAAATACTGGATCATAAGGGGGACACCTTAGTGATCGCCAATCCCGGAACTGGGAAAACCCTGCTATTGGCCCACAAATACATCAAACTCATAAAGGAAGGCATCAAGCCGACCGATATCCTATGCCTCACCTTTACCAAAAAGGCAAAAAAAGAAATGGAAGAGCGGATAATACACTTACTTGAAGGGGATAGCCTTGCAATCGATTATGCTAACCTTAACGTCTTTACGTTTCACGCGTATGCGCTCGAGCAGATTGGCCGTGATGAAACGATTCCCGCTAACTTATTGCGCTATGCAATCTATAGATATTTCAGGGAAAACGAGCTCTTGCGCTACGGGGATGACTATCTAATAGACACCATTGTCCCAAAGATGGAAAACCTTATTCGTTACCTGAAGAGTTTCGGGGTCCTTCCTGATGATATCGACATTCAGCAGGTAAAAAACTTGTTGGGACCATATAAAAACCTCTCAAAAGAGGAGATGGACAAGTTTGCAGAGTCTTTCATCGACGTGTACAGGCATTACGAGCAGGTGAAAAAAGAGAAAGGAATCGATTATGCGGATATGCTTATCGACTTCTTGAAGATAAAAAACAAGCGGCGTTTCAAGTATGTGCTAATCGATGAGCTGCAAGATGTAAACACGATGGAGGCGGAGATCGCTCTTGAGTCCGGAGAGACTTTTTTTGCGGTTGGAGATAAGAAGCAGGCCATTTTCGGCTTCCAAGGGGGATCCGTACTCAACTTTAAGAAATTCTCAAAGGCGAAGACATTTGTTTTGTCAGAAAACTTTAGGAGCACCAGCGCAATTCTAGATTTTTCCCGAAAATACCTGGTTTCGAAAACAAAGGACGCGCTTCATAGGGAAGAGTTAAAAGACCTCAGAAATCCACGTAAAGGCGGCGGCAAGAAACCGACTGTATATGAAGTCGCCAGCGAAGATTCGCTTGCCGCCGTGGGCGAACTAACGAATAGGCTCATGAAAGAGCACGAAAAGATTGCTATTATCGCAAGAACAAACTTTCAGATACTAAAGATATCCCAGGAGTTGCAGAGAAGAGGGATTGACCATTCCTCGACCTATTTTTCAGCGTCAGACGATGCCAGAACGCATACAATAGGCTTTTTGAGAGGGGTACTGAGTAATGATATTGATGACGTTGTCAACTCGATGTTTACACCGTTCTTTCCTATCCCCATCCAGGATGCTTTTGAATTGACAAAACAAGAGAACTTAACCATTAACGATATATTCGAAAAAAGTCCGGATTTCAAGCATATGCGTGAATCGGTAAAGACTATAGAGGATGTAAACGCTTTGTTCAGGACAAGAATACTGCCCGTTGCCACTGCTTATGGTAAAGAATATCTTCTGGCAGCATTGGCCATGCAGAAAGCGTTTAACGAGGCGCTTTCCGCACTGGATAAGATAAGCTACTGGGAGGTCATAAGCTATCTGAAGTCTTCGGATCTCCTTGTTGATGAGTCGGATGTCGAGAAAAAGGTTGTCTTGACAACTGTCCACAAGGCCAAGGGGAGGCAGTTCCCAGCTGTAATTTATGTTCCCCGAAAAACGAGGGACAGTGATAACTTCCAAGATGAGGTAGTAAAGGCTATTCTAAAGACAAAAGGCATAGATGCCGAAGAGGAACTTAATGAAGAGGCATTGAGGATTTCGTTCGTAGCGCTGACCAGGGCAGAGGAAAGCCTTCATATAATTCCTGACAAAATTGAAGATTACATCAACGAGGCAAGCGAGAGGCAGCCGATTGAGGTGAAAGGAACCGAAGGATTCGAACTAGCAGAGAGATTGAAGCGGGCATATGCATTGTTCGTAAACGGTGACGTAGAAGGATCTGGTGCATTACTTAATGAGAAAAGGGGTTGGATCCGAAATTTCGTTAAAAAACATTTCGAAGGCCTGGATCACGTCTCATTTTCATCTCTTGAAACAGACCCATGCGAGTATATCGAAAATAATTTACTCGGAATAAGGGAGTACGCGCCATCATTAAGCCTTGGCTCTGAGGTTCATACTCTTGCTGAAGCAATTCTGAAGGGTGAATCGTATAATGTAACGGAAAAAACCGCTCCTTATGCAGATAACATAAAGCAGGTGATAACCGAAGTTAAGTTGCATTATCCTGAAACAGTGCTATCAGAGCAACTTGTAAAGATTCCCTTGGACCAGTTAATTGGAACCGGAGCAGGCGTAGAATTTGTAGGGTATATAGACGCGATATTCAAGAATGACGATTCTTATTTGATTCTTGATTGGAAGACTGACAAGAACGACAGCCGGGGCTCGGAGCATAGACAACAACTCGAAGCTTATAGGCGTGCCTATGCGAAGGCGAATGGAATACAGCTCGAAAAAATCAAGATTGCGATTGGGTATGTGGGTCTTAGAACAACAGTTAATCTCGGTACAGTCGATTTTCGCCTTGACCAAGCCCAACCGGCAAAGTCGGCTTTCGAAACACTGACAAGGAAAATTAATCAGATTTTACTATGGAAGAAGGATCCGGATTCTTTCCTTAAGGCACTCGCGGAGAAGGATTGCGAACACCTAATATGCAAAGCAGTCATCGAAGAGTTCAAGCGCGAAGTTATGGAAGATTCAACGGGGTGAATACATGTACGGCGACGAGGCATACATAATAGGTAACATAAAACGAAAACTAGGCAGATACCAGGAGATTACAAGGAAATTAGTAAATAAAGAGGAACTTACCGGTGAGGAAAAAGAGCAATTGATTAAGGATGGCATACGGACTAAGTGAACTCAGATGGTTCCGCCCATCTTCACCCACCATCTTTTCTCGGCGGCTTCAAGCTTTTTCTTTCCAAGAGCCTCTTTCCGATTTCGTTCTTGCTCAACCCTTTTCTCTTCCTTGAACCAGTTCAACCATTCAGGGTACTTTTTAGGATTAAGTTCCTTCAGGATAGCCGTGAATTCTTTATCATGAAGATAACCAATACCTTGCTCATATGCGCTTCCGCGCCACCATCGGCCTCTGATGGCATATCCTTCTAATCGAAGTAACTCTTTGATGTACCACCTGTATTTTTCATTCTTGAAACTTCTACCTTCTATCTTCATTCGGACATACTCGGATAACCCTTTGTAATCAGCCATGATTTACATATAATTATTCTAATATAAATAAATTTCTGATAAAAATATGCTTATCAGAATATTTAATGAGGAGAGTGGTCCTTTGGCCAAGCTAACGCCAGACCTAGCTTTATATAGTTCTCTCCTCAGAACAGCACTCGGTTGGTAGGTCAAAACAGGGCTCTGTTCTGACCTGAACCAATAGGATATTGCAGGAGGGAAGATTCGAACCAAGCGCTCGGGACTGAAACGGTTCTGTTCCGAGCCCTGGGCTCGGCATTTTCCTCCTGCATTCCGCCTTTTAGGAAAAGGCGGCCCAAAACTTGCAGATTGCATCCCTTGCGGGATGCATGGAGCCTTGGCCGCGGCCAAGTGCGCCTGCATTTTTGTTCACTGGCCTCGTTTTTTTTCGTTGGCTCGCTACGCTCGCATGAACACCACGTGCTCGGCATGAACACGAATTCGGCCTGAGGTCGCACCTTCTCAGTGTACTCAGAGCAGCAGTGGAACGCTTACCGCGTTCCACTATTGGCAACCCGGCGTCCTGCCGGTCGCAAAGGCCTCAAATACCGCCATAAATCCTTCAAATCTGGTCTAAGTTTAGCCAGATGGCTTCCGTCCGCCGATTTCTCCTCTGTGGGCCAGAGGTTAAAAAGACTGCCCGGTAATGAAAGGGTCGACGAATAACCATAGACAAGCGTCGGATTCAGCATTTCCTAGAACCGCTCGCGATAAGGGCAGTTGCCATCGAACGTTCTTCGTTCATGGCGGGGGTGCTTCTCGACAATCAACCTGCTAATCTCCCTGATAGAATTGAGTTTTATATTTCCAAGGATTTCTTCGTTACCGGGGCAAGGGCTCACCCTCCCATCTCCGTAGATGCACATGAACTCAACGCATCTATGCGTCAAGAAATTATTCAGTGCCTCATGGGAAACTCCGTATTCCGCATCAACTTCGGCCACGATCTCACGAATGCGCTTCTTCTCATCCGGGGAGAGCATGAGCGAACGGTCGAAATCAGCCATATTGCTTCTTCCAGCGGGAAGGAAGAATGAGAAGACTATCCAGATGTTGTTTTCCCTGCAGAATCTGAGTGTCTGCTCAACTTCATGCACGTTTCGTGCAGATAGGACCATATCGAAACCCAGTCTCGTCGTCCCATCCTTGCTTGTGCTGTTAAAGCCCTCGTCTATCAAGATGGCTATCGCTTCGTTCCTTTGACTGAAGTACCCCCCACCACGGTCACCTACAATCCAATTCTGGTACGCTTCATCGAATAGACTATCGCATTTCGGGAGCAAGGTGGATCCGCTTTCATAGAGCCGCCTCACAAAATCCCTATCCCTCAGTCTGGTCGCTGCGTCAGAGAAGATGACCGGTTGGATGCCTTTGGCCGAGGTATACTCCACGATATCGAAAAAATCCTTGTCCAGAGTGGGTTCCCCTTCCCCCAGATAGTTTATCGCCCAGGCCCGCATATCTGCAAGCTGGTCTATGACTGATTTTATCTCTTGAAGTGTAAGGCTCTTTTTCTGCTTGTCAGTGAAACAGTGAAAACAATTCCAGCGGCAGGCGGAGGTCATAGCCCTGAAATCCACCAGGGGCAGGCGGTCCGGATCGCGGAAATGATTTTCGGGCACATCCCAGCCCTTAAGCAAGGCTCCGATCCCTTTCGGGATTTGGCTCGGCCTAACACCGGACGGGAAGAATAGCCGGGGATTATCTTGCATAAAAGGTTATTTGCTAACACATATTTATATTCGTACTGGTGTGAACATTGCACCGCCAGGAGGGTTTATATCCACATATGGATTATATTATTCACTTTTGGATAAGTGATTCGAATGGAAGCGATACAACTGATCAAATACAAGGGCTCCCGGAAGCTCCTTGAAACGCTGGTGAAGTACCCCAAGCGGCAGTTCACGATAAACGAGCTTGCGAAAGAGGCCGGAGTTCCTTTCGCCTCGGCATGGCGATTGGTCCGGAAATGGGAGCCTGCAGGCATCATCGAGACCGGAAAGGTCGGGAAGAGTGTGACGATCAAGCTCCATAAATCTGAATATCTGGATTCGGTCCTCTCCCTCTTGAAGATAAGCATGAGCCCTCAGGCATTCACAGTCCGGGCACTTCGGGACCTGCTTGCCAAAGAAAGCAGCGTAAAAGAGGCTTATCTGTTCGGGAGCGTGGCTACAGGGAAAGAGAAGCCGATGAGCGATATCGATATCGCTCTGCTTGTGATGAAAGGGTATGATGCGAACAGCATTGTGTTCGAGGTGTTTGAGAAGTTCGGGACCAAGATCGTGCCGATCACGTTCCTAGACAGAAAAGAACTCGAAGACTTCATGGCAGATAAGAAAGGGGAGAGATTGAAATGACGGACTCGCCGATACGAGCGTTACGGGAAGCTGAGAGCTGGCTAGTCTCGGCCAAGCAGGGATTAATTGATGCGGAGGGGGATGACGCACGGGCCAATGTCTGCTGCGCCCAGGCGATCCATTCGATAATCCGTGCAAATGACGCGCTTTCCCTGAAATTCCTCGGCCACAAATCGACTCGCCACGACGATGCGGCAATCGTATTCATGAAGATCGCAAGGGAAGGCAAGCTCCCGCAAGGAGCGGATGGCTTCAAGGCATTGATAGCTAATGCGATGAGGGATAAAAGCGGGGCTGATTATGGGAAGAAAGCATTCTCTTACGAAGATGCGCAGATATACATTGAACAGACGGAGCATTTCATCGCGATGGTGAAGGATACTTTGAAAATTTGATATTCTGATGGAAGGATCATCATTACAGAATCAAGAAACAATTCAGACCTCAGATCAGCTCAGAGGCCGTTCCTCCTGCAATTTCGAAGAAATTGCGGGAGCCTTGAACCCAGGCTCAAGCGCTCCTGCATCATGCTTTTTTTTTAAGGCAGAGGATGAAAAGGAAGCATGGAACGCTTATATCGCATGCTCTATCCGGCCCGGGTGTGCCTGATTACCAGCAGGCTTAATGGGAAGGACAATGTGATGAGTGCATCGTGGGTATTCCCCATGTCGATGGACCCGCCATTATTCGGCGTCTCGGTCTCCCCGAAAAGGCACAGCCACGGCATGATAAGGGGGGGCAGGGCGTTCGGAATCAACCTGCCCGGCCCGGAACTGCTGCAGGCGGTGAAGGCCTGCGGGACGATCAGCGGCAGGGATGGCATTGACAAGTTCCTTGATGCGGGCCTCACGAAGGAACAAGGCGCCAACGTGCCGCTCATCCGCGAGTGCCTGGCCGGCATCGAGTGCGATGTTGTGCAGGAAATAGAGGCCGGGGACCACACGGTTTTTGTCGGCAAGGCGGTGAATGTCGTGAAGAGGAAGGAGGGCAAGGGGCTCTACCAGAGCGCGGATGGATTCGTGGAAATCTGAGGGCTCAGAGTATGCGGGCCCGTTTACCATCGAACCAGACGGTCTCCTCATATCGCATGCCGTACCTTTTCAGGTAGAACGAAGGCTCGATTGCCAGCGTCGCCCCTGCAAGCAAATCATCGGACTTCGGGCCGAGCCTCGGGAACTCGTGGATGTCCAGCCCGACGCCATGGCCAATCGCATGGGGCATCTTAGGAAAGCCGGCCTGCGCAATCAGTTCGCCCGCAAGCGCGGCCGCGTCTTTCCCGCGCTCAAGGCCCGGAAGGGCGTCCGCCAGGAAATAACAGATGTCCTGCAGCCTTTCATACTGCTCTTTCTTCTTCCGGTCGCCGTCGCGTATGAAGCACCTTGTCAGGTCCGCGCAGTAATGCCGGTAGCGGACGCCGTAGTCGACAAGCACCAGAGAGCCGAGCTTTTTTGCGCCTGCGGCATAGTGGGGGTAGGCCGTGTTTGCGTCGGTCGAGACGATGGGCGCGAATGCAGGCTCCAGGCCGCGCTCAAGGGTCATCATGAGCAGCTGCTTCTGCAAGTCCTCCTCGGTGCGGGCCGCCTTCCAGTCTATCGAGGCGAAGATGCCCTTCGTCTCCCGCACAGCCCTCCGCACATGCGCGGCTTCGGCGGGGGTCTTAACCGCCCGGGCGGTTAGGAGCTCCTGCGAATAGTCCTCCATCCTGCAGAATTTCCGGATATGCGCCGCCATGCGGCAGCTCATCGAAGACGCATCGAACTTCACTGTGCGGCCCCGGAGCCGGCCCGAAAGCGCTTTCATCGCATCCGCATACACCGCGACACGGCCCCGGAACTTCGCCCGGGCCAGCGCCTCGTTCATCATCGAGACGAGGAGGGTCTTCTGCCCCCCGCCAGCAAGGAGGAAGCTGTGGTCGATGTCGATTCCCGCGTTGTGGAAGAAGTTGGCATTGAAAACCTCGCCTCGGTACAGGAGGAGCATGAAGCGGATTTGCAGGCATGGATTAAATCGATTGCGGTACGGATTCGGCAAGGGCGCATAGTGCGGCTATGGGCTAAGGAAAAGCGAAGCGGTTTAATTGTTAAGCGGGATTTGACTGCGGTGATGGTATGGATAAGCTTGCGGTTTTCGGTCTGCTGTCTTTCGTTCTGATGTTTGGATGCCTGGGGATGATGGGGGATGAAAGCATGCCCATGTACGGGGGGACCGGGACATCCCGGGAAGCTCTGGCGCCGGCATATAATGCCGTGGATTATGGCCAGCAGGCATCGGACGGCACGTACGTCACGAAGGAAGGCTCCATCACGTTAAAGGTCCCGGAAGGGACGCTCCAGGCGAAATTCGAGACCTTGAAGGACGATTTGCGGGCGCAGGGCGCCGATACGAGCAACATAGTGTACAACGAGTACTCCAACCGCAAGCAGTATACCCTGACCGTGCTGGTGCCGCCGTCGAAATTCGAAAGCATCAGCGCCATGCTCCAGCAGGCCGGCGAGGTCAAGGACATGTCCGTGCGCCTCGAAGACGTCACCAAGCTTTATACCGACCTCGATACCCGCATAAAGAACAAGGAGGTCGAGCTCGAAAGGCTATACAGCCTTTATGACAAGAGCGACAACGTGAGCGACCTGCTGTCAGTTGAGCGCGAGGTGTCCCGCGTCGAAACGGAGCTTGAGCTCCTTAAGGGCGAGAAGCAGTACCTGGTCTCGAAGGTCGAGCGCTCGGCGATAGCGATAACCGTGTACGAGGAGAAGCCTGCGAGCACGCAGTTGACCCTCCCCCTCGAGAGCCTGGGACAGTGGTTCTTCACAGCCGTGGCGGCTGCAATAAGCCTGATTGTTGTCGGGGCCGGGTTCCTGCTCCCGATTGCGATAGTCGCGGGAATCCTATGGTTCGCCTACAAGAAGCTATTTGGCGGAAAGAAGAAGGGCGGCCCCAAGGGGCCCGAGCACAGCAAAATCCCGCCGCCGTCTTAATCAGCCGGCGGCCCCCCCTGCCATCAGACTTCCACGCTGTGGGGGCTTCCGGTCTCGGTTTCCACAGTCAGCCTGGCGGATTTGTCGGAAGCGGGATAGACGAATTCGACGCTCTGCCCCTTCCGTATCCTTTTTCTTTCGAACTTTATCTCCTCATTGCCGAAGCGGGCCTGCACCGTGACCTTGGAGAGGTTGCGCTTTGCGATGACGGTCAGGCACGTATTGGCGCCTTCCTTGCGCTTCTCAAAGCTGTACGCCTTCATGCCCATGATGACGAATGCGATGACGCCTATGGCGGCAAGAATAAGGATGCCTGCGCAGCCCATGACGAGGATGTCGTCTTCGCTCATACGAACCCCAGTTTAGATTTCGATTTCATCGTTACAACTTTAATATCGAGCGCCCGGAGCCGTTTGCGCAGGTCGCTGTCGTTGGTGCAGGCGATGGCACGGTTGGCTTTCGAGTATTCGACAATCCAGTCATCGACATGCTGGGAGCTCTCCACGATGTCGATTTGGCTCCTGTTTGCCTCCACCAGCTTCAGCGCGAGGCGCGCGGCCATTCCGTCCTTGCCGATTTTCTTCCCGATTTTCTTCAGCTCGGATATGGTCTTAGAAGATATGACATACCGGTGGCTCGGCTCTATTAGGTAGTCCAGCTCGCGCAGGATGTCGATTTTGAACTGGAAGGGCAGGAACAGGAAGTTCGTGTCGAGGATGACCTGCCGTGGCGCCATGGATAGCTCACGTGCGCGCGGCATATAAGCCTTTCTGATGGCTGCGTGGCGAAACTTGTGGGAGAAAGTGAATATTTATAAATGGTTGGCTACAATAAAAGGTCTAAGAACCATCACGGGAGGGTGATTGTTGAATGGCATCGAACCCAAATGAAGTCATATCTAAAACCCAGGCGCGCAAGGGCGCGGCTGAGCAGAAAGAAGGCGCGGAAGCGCAGGCAGAGGAATCGAAAGGCGGCGCATCACGATTCAGGACCATGAAGGGCATGATTGCAGGCCTTGCGGTCATCTCCGCGCTTGCTGGTGCGAGCCTCGCAAGCTGCACCGAGGATAGCAAGGGGCTTCCGCAAGCCTCGGGATGCACGGCAGACGGCGGCTGCACCGACGCGAGCACGGACAGCGACACCACGACCGACAGCGACACGAGCACTGACAGCGGAACCGACACCGATACCTCGACCGATTCCGGCACCGATACCGAAACAACCACCGATTCAGGGACTGACACGGACCTCGACGGCGGAAGCGACGGCGGCGCGGATGCGGGCCCCCTCCTTTGCACGGAAGGCCTTGCTGGAGCGGATGAGTCGCTCACCGACCTGTTCAGCGTCGGGGAGCCGAAAAGCGTCGGCGGCTATGGATTCGAGTTCCTTGGCATCAGCGGACTGAACGCCCGCTTCAGGATAACCTGCGGGGGTGCAGAGGTCGAAGCCAACAAGCTGTGCCCGGTCGGCGCATGGACCACGTTTACGACTGCCGAGGGCAGGGACGTCTCAATTCGGCCGATAACGGCCGGGGCGGAGAATTCGCAATCCACGGTAAGCGTGGATTGATTCTTTTTTTTATTATATCTTCAATTTTATAAAAATCCGGATGGGGAGCGGGCGCAACCCGCCCCCGGATTATTCCATATTTTATAAAAATACTGGTTTCTGCGCTGCTTGCGCTATTTTATGCCGAGGACCTCCCGCGTTTTCTCGAAGTCCCGCTCGAGAGGGCGGATTGCGACTTCCGTGAAGTCCTGTTTCCTGCTCACGATGTAGAGGCTTTCCAGGTTCACGCCGCGGTTGGCCAGTTTCCTGGTGATTTTGCCCAGTTCGCCCGGCCTGTTTATCATCTTGTATACGATGGTGTCGGCCTCCCTCACCTGGACGCCTGGAATCTTGGACAGCGCCTTCACAGCGGTGGCGGCGTCGTTCGTAATAACCCTGAAAACCGCCTTGCCGTCTTGGCCGTATGCGGAAATCGCCTCGATGTTCACGCCAACGGAGCCGAGCGTCTCGGCAACCTGCGCAAGCGAACCGACGTCATTCCCGGCTACCACTGTAATCTCTTTCATCAGGTACCACCCGGAGTGATTATCCTCCCAAAATTAAATAATCTTTCCCCGCACTAATGGCCTTCATGGTGACGAAAAAGGAGATACTGGAGAAGATGAGCCTCGTCACCGACCCGGAACTGGGCATCAACATCGTCGACCTTGGGCTGGTCTACGACATAGACATCCGAGGAAAGGAAAAGGGCGGATTGCAGAAGGTTTTCATCAAAATCACCTTCACCACGCCCGCCTGCCCGCTGATTAGCGACATATTGGAGGATATCACGGCGAGACTCGACGAGTTCAAGGACCTGGACATCGAAGTCTCGGTGGTCTTCGACCCGCCCTGGAGCCCTGACAGGATGTCCGAGCGGGCGAAAATCAAGCTCGGGATGGTTTAGCGTACCGCGGTTTTGCGGCATTGGACTGATGGAAGGCAGTGATTGCATGAGGATAACATTCTATGGCGGGGCGCAGGAAGTCGGGCGTGCGAGCACGCTGCTGGATCTGGGGGACCGGAACCTCCTTCTCGACTGCGGCATCAAGCTGGGCGAGAAGACGGAGTACCCCCTCCTGCACGAGGATGAGCTGAAAAGGATAAACAACATAACAGTGTCGCATGCGCATCTCGACCACAGCGGGTACCTTCCTCACGTCTATTCCAAGAAGGCAAGGCCGAGGATATTCCTGACGAAGCCCACGCGCGACCTGATGGGCGTCCTGCTCGCCGACTACTACCGCATCCACCACGGGGAGAGGGAGCAGCGGAAGCTGTTCTCGTCCAAGGACGTGGACGGGGTGATGAAGGATTCGGTGATGGTGGAGTACCGGGAACCCTTCGACGCAGGATTCCGCACGACGTTCTTCTCCGCGGGCCACATCATGGGAAGCGCGATGACCATGGTCGAGAGCGAGGGCCGCAGGGTTCTCTTCTCCGGCGACATCTGCATGCGCAAGACGCGCGTCCTGGACCCCTGCGAGCGGGGCCTCCTAGCAGACACCCTAATCATGGAAAGCACCTATGGCGCGAAAACCGACATCGTTCCGAGCTACAAGGACAGCTACCAGAAGATGATAGGGATAATCAACGACACGCTGAATCGGGGCGGCCACGTGATTATCCCGAGTTTCGCAGTCGGAAGGGCGCAGGAGGTCCTCCTCGCCCTTGACGACTACATGCGCTCCGGGGCGCTCCCGCCGACCAAGATATTCATCGACGGGATGATAGACAAGGCGATGAAAATCTACCGCCACAACGCCATCTACGCGAATGACGACATAAAGCGGCGCATACTGATGAGCGAGGATGATCCGTTTAAAAGCCCGAATTTCCACCACCCCCGCACCAAGACGAGGGAAGACGTCCTCAAGGAGCCCTGCATCATTGTCACAACATCGGGCATGCTGACAGGGGGGCCGGTTCTGTTCTACCTTGAGAAACTGGGCAACGACCCGCGGAACTCGCTGATATTCGTGGGCTACCAGGCAGAAGGGACTCCCGGAAGCCAGGTTATAGCCGGGGGCAAGACGCTGAAGACGAGAGACGAGCGGGAGATACGGATAGGATGCCGGGTGGAAAGCGTGAGGCTGACGGGCCATGCGGATTTCAACGAGCTAGTGCAGTTCGCGAAATCGATAAAGGGCCTTAGGAGGATTTTCCTGATGCACGGCGAAAAGGGCGATTTGAAAGAGGCCCTCGAGCGCGATTTCGAAGTCATTATCCCGAGGGTGCTCGAAACTTATTCGGCTTAATTTGGGGGCAGGGCCGGGGGTTTGAGGCCAAATTTCGCCACTGCACTTTCTCCGGCAACACGTCGCCATCCCCCGGCAATCAAAAGAGATGTCGTCTTCGGCAATTCTGATGCCCCATCGGCAGGTCGGGCAATTCTTCTGCCGTAGCAGGCGAACTCGGGTTAGGGAAAAATGGGAAAAAAGAGAATTGCCGGGAGCTACGTGTATTCCCAGCACTCGGGCTCCGCTATGTAGAAGCCCAGCCAGCACACGTGCCCGGGTATGCCGTCCACGACGGCTATTATCCTGCCGCCGGTATGCGGCTCCCCGTTAATCGTGTATCCGGTGCCGAAGATGTCCGAGGCGGAAAGCACGATGCCGCCTTCGGTAGTCCATACGACTTCCGTGCACGTCGTCAGGTTGGTGGGCGGGCCGCACATGATTCCGACCCAGCCGCTTGCGCCCGGGAAGACGCTCAGTGAGCTTGTGCCTATCGTGCACCACTTGCTTGAGCCGGGGTTGTCCGGATTGTCTGGCGTATCGTTTGTGTCATTCGTATTGTTCGTGTTGTTGCCGCTCCCGTTTATCACGTTTATCGGGGCGAGCGTCACGATGCCCACCATCGGGTCGGGCATGCCAGCCCAGCTCGAGAACGCCTGCAGGTCTCCGTTGTCCTCGTATCCGGGTGCGGTGTATGTGGTGCCGTCCGTGCTCGAGTTGCTTGTGCTGCCGTCGAGTCCGTTCACCGTGTCGTAATCGGCTGAATCCGGGTCGCTCTGCGTGTGGTTCACGAAGCAGTTCAGGTCGAACCACCTCGACGTGCTGATGTTCATGGTAGCGCTCGGAGGCAGGAATTCACATTCGTATTCGCTGCCTAGCCCGTCGTCCGTGACGTTCACGTTGGAGAGGCAGTGCGCGATTCCCGACTCGTAGTTGAGCGTGCCGCTTGAGCCGGGCGGGTCTGTGGAATACGCCCACGCATACGAATTTGTCCGGACAATGAAGCCGCCGTCAAGGCCCGCCCAGTACCAGTTGCTGCCGGTGCAGGGTATCGGGTCTCCGGCCAGGTTCTCGCAGGCGACGGTGTATTCCGCCACCACGAGGGTGTCGACTTCAAGCGAGGCGGGGTCCACTTCGCATGTAATGGCCACGTCGTCTCCGATGTCGAGCGTGTCGCTGCACGTCGACGCGCCGCCGCAGGTCGCCGCGACGGTCTGCCCGTTGAACGTAAGCACGGTGCCGCCTGTGGCACCGGCTTGGCGCTGTATGAGGACGAAGAGGTCCCGGTTCGCGCCGGATGCGATATCCGTATTGAATCCGTTCGAAGCGGGGCAAAGCGATGGCGGGAAGCCAAGCGCGCTGCAGATTGCGACAGGGAACGGGGTTGCAATGAAGCCTGCATCTGAGCTTGATACGCCGATTATGCGCACGGGGTCGCCGGTGTTGTGTATCCTTGCCTCGAGCATGATGATATCCTCGTCAAGGAAGGAGCTGCTCGCTTCGGCGCTGCCGGTCACGTAGTTGAATGCGCAGTCGCCGCCCGATGTGCCCACCGTCAGCGTTATCGTGTCGGTCGCCACCGTGGATGGGATGGACGGGGCGTTGTGGGTGTAGTAATCGAGCCAGAACCAGGAGGGGTTGTCGGCTATGTTGAGCGGATGCTTCACCACAGCGGCGAAGCAGTCCACTCCGCTAAGCCGCGTGGATATCGCGTGCGAGCCGGCCGTGTTGACCGCAAAGTCGACACTGCTGGCCGATGGCATGGCGGACGTGCCCTTCACGGTGGCGCCATCCAGGACCTGGAACGTTCCCTTGCAGAGAACGGCCGCGCCGCCTTCCTTGTTGTTGTGGAACTCGCCGGTCACGTTGTTGTAGGTTATCGGCTGGTTGGCGAAGTTGGATTCGCCAAGAGCGCTGTATTTCGCCGAGTCCTGGGAGAAGTCGTTCGCGTCTCCAAAGGACTTCTGGGTGTTCCAGGCCGAGGTTGAGAGCCAGCCGATGTTGCGGTTGGAGCTGGCGCCGCCTGACGCTATCATCGCCGGGCAGTAGCCTCCGCCGCACGTCGGATAAATCGCGACGGCAGCGAAATCGGGCGTCGCCCATTTCGCGCTGACGGTAGGCGTGACGCGCAGCGTCGCGCCCGAGCAGACCTCGTCACCGGTCTGAAGATTGGCCGGGTTGCCGCTTGCGACCTCGCCAGAAACGAGGCTGAGCGTGAAGTCGCTGGTGAATTGCATGTCCGTGTCGAAATGCCATATGGAATCCGAGCCCTGGAAATTCGCGTTGTTCACATTGGTGGCGAACGCGAATGCAGATAGCACGAAAAGCATGGCCAGTAGTTTTTTCATATTCTCCCACCCTGATTTTATTCTCTCCTCCTCCTTCTTGGGACCGTGGATCCCACGTCCCTCGCGCCTGCGGGTCTCTGGCTCCCTCCGAACCAGAGCTGGGGCGTTAGCGTGATGTTCAATGAGCCGTATGGCGTGCTCGGGATGCGCTCCTCTTCCCTGCCGCCGACTTCGCCGAGGTATCCCCCGCGTATGTCGACGGAAACGCCGCGGTCGAAGCGGAAGCCGAAAGCCCCATAGCCATCGAGCGTGTGGTAAAGCTCCTCGCCCGAGGAATCGTAGCGCGTGGTGTAGCGGAACCCGGGCCCGAAGAACAGGCTCCATTGCGGATTCACCTGGAAGGTGAAATCGGCGGGGCGTATGTCAAGCATGCTCCCGTGCTGCTGCAGGAAGTGCTGGTATCCCAGTGTCGCCTCCGAGCGGATTCGCAGGGTGTTTCCCTCGTACCACCTGCCTTCGAACGAGACGTTTGCATATGCGTTCAAATCCACCGGGTTCCCCACCATTCCGAGGCTGACCGAGGACATCCTCACCATCATGCGCTGGCCTTCCCGGCCGGGAAAGTTGATTTGCGCGCCCCATGGGCCGCCATATGCGGCGCTTACGTTCGTCTCAAGGCGCTGGGTGCCGCCGCCCTGCGTCGGGACGTCCGCCCCGACCGAGTATGACTGGTAGCCCACGCTGCAGTGGATGATAAGCTCGACAGGGTTGCTCCATGCGCTGAAGCCGACCGCAAGCTGCGGCGTGGCCGTGAAAACGTCTCCGGTGCCCTGCACCCTCTGCCGGCGGGTCTCGGTCACGGTGCCGGGAGAGCCGCCGGTTCCGGGCGTCACTGCAAGCTGGTGGAGCTGGCCTGATAGGAGAAGGCGCTCATAGTGCAGGCCGAGGCCGAGCCAAAGGACGCGGGGCTCGAACGAGTTGTTGGCCGAGCCGCGGATGAATGCGGTGAACGCATCCTGGTTCTCCGTAAATTCGTAGCGCGTGGTCACGCCGGCCCGCAGGACCGATACCGCACGCTGGTTGACCGTGATGATATAGAGGTTGTTCATCTGGCCGTAGACCGCGTTGAAAGAGGGCTCCTGGGAGAGCTCGCTCAGGCCAGTCCTAAGGTCGCCCCTGGCAAGCGCCTGCATGGCGGCGTTGAAGTGCGGATGAACCGTTCCGTTCCAGATTTCCTTGGTGCTTGGTATCGCGCTTAGGGCCGAATGAAGCGCCTGCGCCGCGGCCTGCTGCGCCGCAAGGTCGTTGGAATGGTTGGCCATAGTCGCGTAGGCGTTCGCCAGCGCGTTCATGCTCGCCTGCGCGATTGACTCGCCGCCGAACATCGAGTTCAGTGCGGGCGTGCTCGTCGCGTTCAGAGCGACCACGGATTCCTCGGCCGCGCTTGAAAGGAGGTGGATGGGGCCCAAATCGCGAAGGGGCGTTTCTATGAGCGGAAGGGGACGTACAGTCGTTGACGTGTCAGTCGCCGTGGGGACGGCGACAGCCTGCCCGCCGCGCGCCACGCGCAGCAGGGTGCTGACCTCGTTTCCAATGGCCTCGTAGGGGATGTATTGCACCCCGCCTGCGCCGATGCCGGCATCTATCGGCGAGAGCATCATCTCGACGCGCCCGGCGTTCTCGCCCATGCTCTCCCCGCCAGCCACAAGCCCGTGCAGCCTGCTGATTGAAGCTACGTGTGACCGGGTCAGGTACGCAATCGCCGCGTCGCGGCCGCTGCCTTCGCCCAGAGTCGCAACCGCGGCGTCATAAACCGCCCTGCGGGCGTCGCCTTCCGGAGGGCGGGAACCTCGCACAATCTGGAGGATTTCTGCGATGACGACCGAGTTGTTCGCCGCAGCGAGAGCGGTCGGCGCGTTTGTGGGATGCGTTGCGCTCACTGCCAGAGGGAGCTGCCTAATGACAGCCAAATGTCGCTCATAACCAGAAGATTCCGCCGGCCTTTCCATCTGCGCAGTTCCGCCCATAGGATTTCACCTTAGAATATATAGTAAAAATAAGGGTGAAAGGTTATAAAAAAGCGCTTGGCGGAGCATCGTGCAGGCGCTCACTTGTTTCCACCCCTTCCCGTGCCGGTGCCGGAATCGATGCGTATAGTGTTCGCCCCGCTGCCGCCTGAGAACCAGGCGGCCGGCGTCAGGATTAAATTCAGCATGCCGGTCACGGTGCTCGGGGCGCGGTATGCCTCCGGGCCGCCCGCTTCAGCGATGTAACCGACGCGGGCATCGATGCCGAGGCCGCCGGCTGCCCACCTGAGGCTGCCGTAGGCGTAAGGCTCGAACGAGTGTATGCCCTGCTCGGTGTTCCAGTTGTAGCTGAGCGCCGGGCCTGCATGCCAGGTGAGGCCGCTGCTCTGCTGGATTGTGAAGTCAAGCGGGCGCACATCCGCGCCGACGCGGTTCTGGAAGAACAATGGGTTCTCCAGCCCTTCCTGCCTCCTGCCCCAGAACAGCATGTATCTCGGCGTAATCGAATGCTCGAGCCGGAGGTTGTTGCCTTCGAACGACCTGCCGGTCAGGGTGAAATTGACATACGGGTTCAGGTTGAATATGCCAAGCCCCCACCTGCTAAGCCTGAATGCGTTTGTCCTGCCCTCATACCCCACCATGGCGGCGTTGAAATCGAGCATGCCGTACATTGTGCCGTCGTTCACTGAAAGCATCCGCTGCTGCTGGTCAGGCGCCTGGATGGCCCACCAGAGGTAGCCAAGGCGGGCTGAGAGCGTCGCCTCGACCGGCTGGCGGAACATGGTGCCGCCGAACGTGATGCCGGCCATGCCGTCGACCGCGTGGCCGTCGCCCGAGACGGAAACGGCCGGCCCTGAGGGCGTGAGGGAAAACGTGTTGATGTCCAGGCTGTAGGCCTGGAGGCGCGCGCTCATCAGAAGGTTCGTGTAGTTAGCGCCGACGTGGTAGTAAAGCACGTCCCACGGGTAAGCCCTGTCTTCGGTGCCCCTCCTGAATGACAGGAACTCCTGGGGGTTCGTGCCGTCCGGGAACCGCAGCTGGAAACCGGTGCGGATGCGTGCAATCGCCCTCTGGCTGAGCGTAATCTGGTTCAGGTTGCCGAGTGTGGACCACACCGCGTTGAACGCGGGCTCGCTGCGCAGCGCAGCAAGTCCTCCGCGGAGGTCTCCCTGGTTCAGTGCGACCATCGCCGAATTGAATCCGGGCCTGGTCCAGATTTCCTTGTCTTGTGGAATCTGGCTCAGCGCGGAATGCAATGCGTGGGCCGCGCTCGCCTGCGCCGCAGGGTCATTGGGCGAATTGGTGAGCACCTCGAGGGCGTCCTTCCACGTGTTGAGGGCTCCCTGCGCGATGCCCGAGCCGCCGAACATCGAGTTCAATGCCGGAGTCGATGCCGGGTCGGCCATGACGAACCTGCCCTGGCCGAATCCGCTTAGCATGAATTCCGAGCCGAAATAATCAGGGATCGCCTCAATCGGCGGAAGGGCCGGCGCAAGCGTCGCGCGGTCTTCCGGCCTCGGAGCCGCGGATTCCGTGCACACCTCGCCGCCGCGCATCATGCGGAGCAGGCATGCGACCGTGTTTCCGGCCGCTTCGAGCGTGTAGGATGTTCCGCCTGCGGCGCCAATGGAAGCATCAAGCTCTGTGAGCTTGGCCTCAAGCGCTGCGGCGTCGGAACCCATGCTTTCGCGCGTCTGCGCAGTGCGACCGAGTGTCCTCATGGCGCGCGCGATTGCGGCATCGATTGATGTGGCCGCCGTGCCCGCGCCGCTCCAGGCGCTGATTGCGGCGTCGTATGCCATTCGCTCTGGCGTGGCCTGCTGGCCTTCCGCAGGCGCTGCAGGCGGGTTCCGTACCAGGTCGCGGAGACGGAACATGCGGAGAAGGTTGGTTGTCAGGATATCCGGCGCAGAAGCGTTTGACGGGTGAGAGGAGCTGTCGATGGATATGGACATCGCTTGCGGAAGCGCCTGGAGGGTATGCGCGACCGGCGCTCTCGCTGAAGCCGGCGCAGATGCGGGCGCCGTTTCTTCAGAGCCTGCGTCCGCGACCGCTGTCGCTGCCGCATCGGGCCGCGGCGGAACGCCGCCGTCCGGGCCGTTCTGGGCGCGGGCAACCCCGCTTGAGAAAAACAGCGCGAAGCCGATGGCTCCCGCTGCGGCAATCTCCCTTAAGCGGCTGATTCGTGAACGCTCCGCAGCCCCTGCTGCGCTGTCCTTGCACCCTTCCTTCCCGATTCCCGAAACGTTGTCATGTCTGAGTTTCACGCATTCTCCCTCCCTTTTTTATTGTATTACAGGGGCGCCTCCGCCCCTGCCCACCCAATGAATGCTATCCGCTCATTTCCTCTTCTGCGATGATGCCGGAGCCGCAGGCTGTGCAGGCGCCGCCGTCCGCGCGGTGGCGGCCGGGGCCGCAGGCGCCGGTGCGTTCGTGGCGCTGGGCCTGACAATCAGCACCGGCGTTATAGGGCCGAATTCCACAACGGTCTGCTGGTTGGACTGGCGCGCGAAAGCCGCGGAGCGGATGCTCGCATCGAGGCGCGCGTCCCTGACCGGGTTCATCGTGCCCGGGTTCATCTCGAATAGGATGTTCTCCGGCCGCACGCGACCGTCCGCCTCGGCTACCGGCGCCCATTCCAAATCGCGCGAAGGCGCATCAACCCTCCGGACGCGTACGACGAAATCGCCGGTCCTGCCTTCGGTCGTGGTGACGCCGCGCATTATCATCCCGGAATACCTTGGCTGCGCAGGGTCGCGGTACTGCGGATTCAGGAGGAGCATGCCCGTCGCGGGCTGGATGTCCTGGAACATGAACCAGTAGTAGGTCAGGTTCTGCCTGCCGTTCGCCCGCTCGTAGTCCGCCAGGGCCACCTCTCTTCCGCCCTGCGGGGTTATCATGGTCCGCGTCGCGGTGAAGGTTATTATCGTCTCGCGGTCGCTGCGGTCGTTCACGCGGGAGTTCCTGTCGCGGGTTATCGCGTCGCTAGGGACCACTGCGGTGAACTGCGGGGCCACGGGCCTCGGTATCGGCGTGATTTCCGTGTCTGTTAGGCTCGATATGCCCATCTCTGCGATTCCAATCGCCTCCCTGGGGTCGGCGCCTCCCCGTGTGAAGTAGTCGGCACCGGGAGCGGCGGCCATCCTCGTCCGGAGCGCCCGCGCCTCCGCCAGCATCTCCTGCGCCCTGACAACCGCGTATTTCCGGGGGTCGCTCGAGCGCGCAAGGTCGCGGACCGGTATCGGCTGGCCGTCTGCCAGCATCACGTTGCCGCTGAGCCTCGCATCGAGCTGGGCTATCCTCACGTCGAGAATCACGAGCATGAGGCGGTTCGCTTCTGTAAGGCGCTCGCCCAAAAGGCGAGTGCGCGCCGCATCGTCAGGAGCGGCCAGGGCCTGGGAATATGCGGCTGAGGCCGTCATCATCCTCTCGCGGAGCGAGTCGATTATGGGGCGGTCGGCCGGAAGGCCGTATTCGCGCGCTATCGCAATCATCCTGTCTTTAAGGGCCTGGTCCTGCTGCCTGAAGTGGGCTTCGGTGCGCACAGGATAGGCACTCGGCGCGATTTCAAAGCCGCGCAGGAGCGGGTCGACGCTCGGGTCAACGGCCATGTAGAATTGCCTCGACACCTCAACGTACGCTTCGCCATGGACGTACTGGTCCACATCCTCGTGGTTGTGGTTTGCGAGGTTCGGGTTGGCCTGGACCTGCGCCGGAAGCTGGTGCGTATCAAGCGGAGAGACGGTTGGTCTCATCCTCCTTAAAACCGGCTCGTACTCCGGGAAGCCCTCAAGCGGAGAGACGCTCCATGTGAAAAGCGGGTTTGCCCTGCCCACAGTCAGGTTGAGCGCCCTCGCCGGGCCTGCAAGGCCTGCCTGCGACAAGACGGTATCGGCAGCCGATGGGCCAAACAGCGCAGCGCCTGAGCCTGAGGCCATGCTCGTAAGGAATGTCAGATAAAGCTGCTCGCCTGCAAGCGCGCTTGCCCTCTGCTCGGCATCCGTCGCCTGCCATGTGTCTGCGGCGCCTGCCGGAGCCGGGACGTTCATGTAGCGGGCGCGGGTGAAATACATTCCCGACGCTTCGGTTGTTGCGTAAGCAGGCGGCATAAGCATGTTCGTCGCGTCGTCGCCCATCCTCCTTGACAGGTTGGGATGGACCGTTGTTCCGACCTGCGGGGTCGAGAAGCTCCGGATGAAGGCGTCCCGTGCCCTGCGTATCTGCTCCTGCGCCCCGGTCGTGACCGAGGAACCGGATGCCGGCCTCAGGCTCGGGTTCGCCACCCACAGCTCTGCTTCCCTTACTGAGAGAAGGTCGAGTGTCATATTATACAACGTATCGGATACTGCGACAAGCCGGTCAGCGGCAGGCGCAGTCTGCGTGTTCGTGAGCCAGGTGCGCGCGGCGACCAGAACCGGGTCATTTGCCAGCATGCCACTGGATTGTGCCGCCTGCGCCGCCCTTTCAAGCGCGGCGCGCGCTAACCTGAATCGGTGCTGAGGCAGCTGCGCCACCTGCTGGGCGGCCGCGTCATCTGAAAGCGGCCTTCCCGCATCATCGCGGAGAATAGGCGGGACGCCGCGCAGGTAAGGAAGGTATTCCAGCTCTGTAGTAAGCCGGAGCGAGCGGACGCTTGCAAGGCGCTGCACACCCTGGGCGCCGGATGGCGGGTTCATCCTGACCACCTGCTCGAAGACGTTGAAAATCGTGTAATCGTATTTCCTCGGCTGGTTCCTCATGAGCATCTCCGTAAGCTCCCTGGTCGCCCGGGTCCTCTGCGCTGCGGTCGGCATGGTGCCGGGCGCAAGGTTCAGGTGCGCGCGGATGAGCGCGTCCTGCTGGTCGCGAGTATAGAGGTCCCTGAAGGGATTCAGCTCCGGTGCCACGAAAAGCGCGGCGGATTGCGCATAGTTCTGGTAGAACGTCGCCTGGTCAGAATACGAGCTGAGGCCGTGGCTGTTGGCGTAATCCCACAGGCTGACAAGATAATGCAGCATCCGTGATTCGGTCACCGTGTTGTCGTAAAGGTCCTGCAGGGCGTAGTACGCTATCCTGCCCTGCTGGCCCGCCATCGCAGTGGCTGCATCAACCCGCCTTTGCGCGACGGCTTCGAGGTCGCTCCGGGCAGTCGGGATGCGGCGGGTGATTCTTCCTTCCGCTGGAACCCTGCGGTTGTAGTATGTGCCAGCTGGGACGCCATCCCGGCGCTCCCGCGCTTCAAGCTCCTGGCGCGTCGGAAGCGAGCTCCCGTGGATTTCGGCCACTTCGGACTGCGCTGTCTGGCGCGTTATCTCGGCAATGCGGAGGTAAGCCGCCTGCTGGATGTTGAAAAGCGTCACCGCATCGGAGAAGCGGCCGTTCTGAAGGTGCGCCGCCATCGCCCTCATCGATGCGTCGTCAAGCAGCCATATGTCCGAGACCCTCACCCTGCCGCCGGAAGCGGCCTGGAGGCCCGCGTTCACTGCCGAATCGGCTGCAAGCGCCGTGATTGTTGCTGCGAGCGGGTGCGGCTGGCCTGTGGCCGACTCAAACTGGCGCCTGCGCTCTTCGGTCGCGCGCTGTTCGGACTGCGAAAGCTCTGCGGTTATCAGGGTCCGGGCCTGGGTGAGCTTCGCCTCGATTGTGCGCGTGCTCGGCCTGCGGGCGTCGAATTCACGGGTGAGGTCGCGCCGGAGAGCGGTCGCCCTCTGGCGTATTGCGGCGGTGCGCCCCCATGCGGTGATGAATTCCAGATCGTAAAGCACTCCTGAGTGCTGGTCCCGCAAAGATGCGGTTGCAGGCGCTGCCGGCTGGGCCGCGGTCGGCGCAGCAGGCTGGCCAGGAACGGCCGTCGGGCCTGAAGGAACAGGCACGGGGACCGGCACGGCAGCAGATGGCTGAGCGGCCGCCGGGCCGGAGACTGCCGGTGCGACAGCGGTCGCCACCGCGGTTGCGCCCGGGGTGCTGAGCGCTATTGTGAGCCTGGTCCGAAGTTCATCCAGCGAGGCCTGGTCTATCGGGCTGTCGCGGTTTCTCCCCGCAAGCGCGGGGCGTCCCTGCCAGGTGCCGTTTAGCCAGTTGTTCAATGAGCGGAAACGCTCCTCCCGGGTGGTCCCGGAAATAGGGATGCCTAATGCTGCGGAGTTCGCAGCGAGCGTCTCTAGAAGGGCGGTCATGTTGGCGTCGGTGTACGTGACGAGCGCGGGCATGCCGCCGCGCCTCATGGTATCAAGCTGCTGGCCGATTCCGGTCAGCTGCGTAACGAGATTCCCCCTCAGGGCCTCGACGGCCCTCGTATCCATCGTCGGCTGCTGCGCAGCAGCCTCGCGCATAGCTCCACCAGTCATAATAGCACCCGCCATAGCGGCAGAAAGCAGGAATTTACCGAAGAAACCCGGCCTGCGTACCTCTGAATACCGAGGTGCAGAATATAAATCTTCACTATTGCGCGCCCCCAATTCTTGAACATTTTGAAGCCTTCTAGGTCCACCCATGTCAATCCCGCCTCTCAATGATTTTGATACACCTAATTCTATTATTTAAAACAGAATACTTTTTAAACCAATCTTACCCACATTTGACGACTACTATCGGTTTCCCTCCCCGATATTTATTATGGCAGGATTACTATATAAATATGTTAGATGATTGTGCGGCCCGCAAGCGATATAAAAATAGGCCGGGCAAATTGAGGTTCATGGAATTGCGCGGCCAGGTAGTGGACGTGTTCGGCCAGGGCATCTATCCGGCCAAGGTGGAATTCGGGAAGAGGATAGAGGCCGTCAAACGCATCGCAAAAGCTCCGGCGAGATATATCCTGCCCGGCCTTGTTGACTGCCATATGCATGTGGAAAGCACGATGCTCCTCCCATCCGGATATGCCAGGGCAGTGGTGCGCCACGGGACTGTTGCTGCGGTCGCGGACCCGCACGAGATCGCAAACGTCCTCGGGGAACGCGGCGTCCGCTTCATGGTGAGGAACGGACGCCGCTCGGGGCTGAAATTCTTTTTCGGCGCGCCTTCCTGCGTCCCTGCCACTGATTTCGAGACCTCAGGCGCCCGCCTCGGCCCTGAGGAAGTCGGACGGCTCCTGTCGGAAAAGGGCATCAGCCACCTTTCGGAGGTGATGGATTACCCCGGAGTTATAGGCCGGAAGCGGGATGTCATGGCGAAGATAGCCGCGGCGAAGAAATACAAAAAGGCCGTCGACGGGCACGCCCCGGGCCTGCTCGGCGGGGACCTCGACCGCTACATATCGGCCGGCATCGGAACAGACCACGAATGCAGCACGCTGGAGGAAGCTAAGGAGAAGTCGGGAAAGGGCATGAGGATTCTCGTCCGCGAGGGTTCGGCCGCAAAGAACCTGTCCGCACTTTATCCAATCCTCCGCGGCGGGAGGAACATGCTCTGCACGGACGACATGGAACCGGTGGATATCGCAAGGGGCCACATGGATTCCCTGTTGCGCAAATGCGTGAAGCTCGGCATCGCGCCGGTCGATGCAATACGGTCCTGCACCAGGAACCCGTGCGAGCACTACGGCCTCGGGACCGGACTGCTGCGGGCAGGGGATGCCGCAGACATCACAGTCGTGAGAGATCTGCATTCATTCCGCGTCCTTGAGACGTACATAGACGGCATGCGGGTTTATTCTGGAAAAAAGGCGGCGCTTCCGCGCGTCCGTGAAAATGCGCTGAACAATTTCAGGGCAGAGCCCATCTGCCAGGCCGACATAGCCTTCGATGCACGGGGAGACGTCCAAGTGATTGGGGCAAGGGACGGCGAACTTGTCACTGACATGCTCACAATGCCTGCCGGCTCGCTCGCGAAGGAAGGTGCGCAGAAGATTGCGCTGATAAACCGCTACAAGAAGGCAGGGCCCGCAGTCGGTTTCATCAAAGGGTTCGGGCTTAAAAAAGGAGCGTTCGGCGGAAGCGTCATGCACGACTCGCACAATATCGGCGTGGTCGGAGCGGACGACAAATCCATATGCGAGGCGGCGAATGCGATAATCCGGATGAAGGGCGGGCTCGCAGTGTACGACGGCAGGCGCACAACCACACTTCCGCTGCCTTTTGCCGGCCTGATGAGCGGGGAGGGGGCGGGGACAGTGGCGCGCAGGCACGCCCTGCTGACAAAGGCGCTAAGGCCCTTAGGCTGCAGGATGAAGGCGCCCTTCATGACGCTTTCTTTCATGGCCCTGCTTGTGATTCCTCACCTGAAAATATCTGACAAGGGACTTTTCGATGCGGACCGGTTCGCGTTCGCATGAACAGGTTACTCCCGTCAATGCGCGCGCTGCCAGCTTTTAAAATTGTATTATGGGAATACCGTTTTGGATGGACCTTTTCGCGATAATCCTCACAGTCCTGGGCCTCGCTTTCTTCGAGACCATCACCAGCATAGACAACGCCATAATAAACGCAGAGGTCCTATCGAAGATGTCCGAGCGGGCGAGGAAATGGTTTCTGGTCTGGGGCATCGTAATCGCCGTGGTTTGCGTCCGCGGCCTCCTTCCGGGGCTGATTCTGTTCGCCGCCAACCCCGGGCTCGGGCCGATTGGCGTTGTGACCGCGATGTTCAGCTCAGACCCGGCGGTCGCCGAGGCCATCGAGCAGAGCAGCCCCATCCTCCTTATGGGCGGCGGCGTTTTCCTGGTGTTCCTGTTCTTCCACTGGCTGTTTCTGGAGCCGAAGCATTTCGGGCTTCCGGGCGAATTTTTCATCAAGAAGCAGGGCGTCTGGTTCTTCGCGGTTGTTTCGGTTTTCCTAACGCTAATCACATGGTTCGCAATCAATATCGACCCGCTAGTCGCGTTCGGGGCCGTCGTTGGCTCGACAGCCTTCTTCATCGTGCACGGCTTCAAGCAGAATGCCGAACTCGCGGAGAGGGAGCTGCTCGAAGGCGGAAGCGCGGGCGCGGCGGGCATGGGCGATTTGAGCAAGCTCTTGTACCTTGAAGTCATTGATGCGACATTCTCGGTGGACGGGGTGGTGGGCGCGTTCGCGTTCACGCTCGCGGTGCCCTTAATCCTTGTCGGGAACGGCATCGGCGCTTTTGTCGTCCGTGAGTTCACGATACGCAACATAGAGAACGTGAAGAAGTACATCTTCCTGAAGAACGGCGCGATGTACTCGATTCTTTTCCTGGGCGCAATCATGATTCTTGACGGCTTCGGATTCCACATCCCCGAATGGCTCTCGCCCATAATGACTTTCGCCATAGTGGGCTTCTTCTTCTGGAAGTCGTGCGAGCACCTGAAAAAGAACGGCGGGAAAATCCCGGACAAGCCCGCGCACTAGACGGGCTTTTTTCAGCGGCAGGCGCATTAAAAAAACATGGCTCCGAGTTCTGCCCATGAAAGGATTTTTCTCGATACTGGTTTTTCTTGGGATAGGGATGCTGTTTTTCGGATGCACGGCAAGCACCGAGTATTCGGCAGATTTCAGCGCGGGAGACAACGCGACGGGCGCTGGAACTTCCGGCGGGGCGCAGGAGCCTGCCGGGAACGGAACTGGCGCGGCCGATTCGGCTCCGGGCGCATCTTCGGGAACGGGCGGAGCTCCGGCGACCGGAGGAAGCGGCTCCGGCGAGGAGCAACCGGCAGAGCCCAGCCCTGCGGATTCTGCGGCGATAGACATGTCCGGCAAGGACTATTCCGATTTGATTGGCGGGGGCTCGGGAAGCAGGTGCACGGTGTCCTACAAGCCCGAAACCGGCGCCCCGGAAATGCTGACGCTTTATTTCGACGGAAAGCACAATATTCGGATGGAGCAGGAAACCGGCTATTCCGACTGCCCGCAAGCGGTAATCGTATACAGGGGCGACTCGTCCGGGAACGGCATGCTGTATCTAACATGCCCCGGCCACAATGAGGAGGCGCTCGGCCAGAAGTTCGGATCGCACGAGCAATGCGAATGGCAGTCGATGGAAATCGAAGAGCAGTGGGGAGGCATAGGCACGGCAAGCAGGGGGCTTGAGAGCGGATATTCCACCCCGATGCTGGAATACCTGAGCGAGCCGTCATACAGCTGCACGGATTGGGCAGTGGACAGCTCCAAGTTCGGCACGCCCGGATTCGTCTGCGACTGATGCTTTTTCCTTTTTTTAGTATCTTTTTCTCGTTTTCCATTAGTAAAAAATTTGCGGGGGGAAGAGATTCGACCCGGAAGTAGAATGCAGGGGAAGGGTTGGCAGACCCACCCTATGAGCTGATTGTCCTGAAATTAGACCCCACACGAAACCCTCGCCAAACTCTTCCTAAATGCCCCCTGACTCACTCCAACAGCCCTCACACACAATATAGGGGCATTCTTTAGAGGCAGCAAAAATGGTTTTTATCGAAGTACACACCCCTACCCATCAGAAAATTTAGGGGTAAGAAGTTTAACTGGTAATATAACGGTAAAATGTAGAAGCGAGGATTAGGTGGATAAAGGAGCGGATTCTTTGAAAGCACGCTCCAGCTCATCCAGACCAACAAGAAGCCAGCCGTTTTCCGCCCCAAACTCATGGGCTTTTTTGTCAAACCCGGATTTTGAGAAGAACACGAATTTCTCCGAGCGGCTGCCGGATTTCCAGTCCACAAAGGCAGCCTTCTCCTTGAAAGCTACCATATCCGAAACAGTAACCGGCTTTTCCTGCCACTTGCATTCTGAGAATATCGCAAGAGAGCTTTTCTCGTCCAAGGCCAGCAGGTCAATCTCAACCGGTTCGTTTTTACCTTTGCCCCACCACCTGCCGATTTTCTCGAACTTCATGGTTTTCAGAAGGTACTGCTTGCAGATTTCCTCAAAGGCGCGGCCAACAAACGAATTCTTCTCTTCTTGGAATTGGGCGAACAGCTCTTCGAACCTGCCAAGCTCGAACTCGCTCTGTTTCCTGAAAACGAACCTGAACCAGAGCTTGAAGAACTGGTTGTTCAGGCAGTATCTGGCTTTTTTGCTCCTTATCCCCTCGGTGACCGGCAGCTCTTTCTTGAGTGCGCCAAGAAGCTCTGTCAGGTCATACAGGTACGGCCCCAAAGAGGTTTCCTTTACACCTGAATAATCAGCTATCTCATTGGCTTTTGTTTTTCCCAGCGCAGCGGTGGACAGGATGCCGTAATAGGTTGCCGTCTCTTTGCCGAATTCCTCGGCCATTATGTTCTTGACCTCATCACGCAGGGGCGCCAGTTGTCCATAAAGGAGCTTTTTCATGGCCAGGTCGGCGCTTTTTACCCCGTAATCCTCAATAAGGTCGTAGTATTTCGGGATGCCTCCGAAAAGAGCGTATAGCTCTACTTTGTCCTTGAAGCCTTTGACACCCAGATCGTCCAGTATCCTGCAGATCGTCCCAAAATCGAATTGCCGGAGGTGTAGGATGTTTGCAGGCCTCTGGAAGAGGGGAGCGTCTTGGTCGATGAACATGCCTTTGAGCAGGCCGAAGCTTGAGCCCGAGATGATGATGAACATCTTTGAGTCGTTCTTGTTCAGATCGAAGAATTTCTGGAGGATGAACGGTAGGGTCTTATCTATCCAGGTGAACCGCTGAAATTCGTCGAAAGCCAAGACGACTTTCTTTTTCTTTGAGTATTCGAAGATATCATGGAAAAGGTCGTCCCATGAAGAGACGGCGAGCCGCTCTGAAAGGCCCAGCCTCTCTTTCAGTTCGCCTGAAAACTCAGACAGCAGCTGGGCAGAGGTTTTTGAGCTATCGACATAGAAGTAAAGACCGTCTTCCTCCTTGAAGAATTCCTTGATCAGCTCGGTTTTTCCGACCCTTCTGACTCCGGTAATGACGCACATCACCGTTTTTTTCTCTGCGGCTTTCGAGAGGGTTTTAAGCTCTTCCAGCTCATTTACACGGTTGTAGAACTTCATACGCATCATCTTTATTATATTTGTAATTATTACAAACATAATAATATTTAAAGATATGCGAACGGGACGCCAGAGTCATAGATGTGTTAATAAATAAATTTTTAAGTATGTTGATGCACAATATACTTACCAATAGGTAAGGTGAACTTATGACTGTTGCTCAGGTTTCAGGAAAGGAAAGAATAAGAGGCCCAAATCTGGCCATCTTGGTGAAAAGGTTTAACGGCGTTCCGATGGAAGAGGCTTTGGCAAAAGCTGATGAAGCAGGCGTTGTCATTGCCTCGAACAAACGGCTTAGTCAGGAATTGGTAGGAAGCGACGAATGGCGAGGTATCAGAGAAGTATTTGCTTGCTGGAGCGGCACCATGACCGGCTATGAGAAGCCTGACCAAAAGCTTGGAAAAAGTATCGCGTACACCGATTCTGAAACCGGGGTTAGATATATTTTCCCAGTCCCGCAAGAGCACCAGGGGAAGAAAAACGTCGTACTAATTACCGAACATCCGAACTTCACACTTGAAACCGACGGAAAAACAAGGATTGTGCAAGCAAAAGAAGTAGGTGTAGTTTCCGAATTTCCCGTTGCTTCGAAAAAATGGTATCTCTGCGATGCGGAAATGATTTTCCAACTGGAAAGAAAGTCGATGGTAATAACGAAGCTGCCAGATACCTTTGGAGAATCGATAAACGAGTGGGCCTTGTTGCCCGCGTCTGCTGGAGCGGCAACGTCAGGCGGAACGTCTATCTCGACTCTGCGCCGTCCTTTGGCTTCGGGATCGCTGTCGAGGCGGCTGAAGTGACATCCCCAGGCAATATCGAACCGCTTATCCGCGAACTCCGGGAACCCGCAGGTGGCACGCAGTTTACGGTCCGGCAGGAAAACGGCACGCTCATTATAGACGGAAGCCGGGAGCAGATTGACGCGGTCGCGAGGCTCCTCGAGCAGATGAAGGTGAAATAAATTGGAATCAGTCCGGATTGGCAATCTTTTTTTTAAAACCAGAGTATTCAAGGAAAAAAATTCTTGCAGGGGAAGAGATTTGAACTCTTGAACGGACTAACCGACCAGGCCCTGAACCTGGCGCCTTTGACCACTCGGCAACCCCTGCGTGAAAACAAATGTCGCACAGTAGCAGGGGTGCTGTGAACGAGCAATGCGAGTTCACACAAACCCCTGCGAATGAATATGACCAGGGGGTTTGATGGCCGCAAAACGGCCAGCTACAACCCCTGCAGAAAATTTCCCGCAGTCATTCTAAGGGTAAATTTTCTATCAAACTTCCTGAGATTTACCCCAGCAGGAGGGCGGCGGATGCAATACGCAATTCCACCCGAACCCCTGCGTGAAGTTCCTATTGGATATGCAATCAAATAAAAGAATATGGGAAAAGGAAAAAAATTCAGAATGCCTCGCATAACAGCATGTAGTAGCTCTTGTCATGGTCGCACGAGGGGCACTTTGCAGGGGGCTCGCTGCCCTCGTGCACATAGCCGCACTTCATGCAAATCCACTTGACCTTGGCCGACTTCTTGAAGAGCGTTCCCGCCTTCACCTGCTCAAGCAGCATCTTGTAGCGCTGCTCGTGGTGCGCTTCTACAGCGCCAATAGAGCGCAGGCGGGCCGCGACGTCCGGGAAGCCTTCCTTCTGCGCCATCTGCGCGAACTCCGGGTACATCTTCGTGGTCTCGTAGTGCTCGCCGGCCATGGCCGCCGCAAGATTCTCGGGGGTCGTTTTCACCACGTGCGGAACTTCCGATGTGGCCATCACCTCGCCCTTCGTGCCGGTCTTCTCAAGGACCGCGTTCAGCATGCGCATGTTCCATTCGGCATGCTCCAATTCGTTCATCGCGGTCGCGAGGAATATATCTGATATCTGCCGGTAACCTTCCTTGGCGGCGATGCCCGCGTACATCGTGTAGCGGTTGCGCGCCATGCTTTCCCCGATGAATGCCTTTCCCAGATTCTCGATTGTCTTGCAGTCTCCCATAAGAACACCTGATACATAGGCCGACAAAGCAGTTGGGAACGCCTTTTATTCCCCTTGCCCGTCCCCCACTTTTCCGAACTCGATAGGCTGGCGCGTGAACACGCGCACGCCCGAAGGGACGTTCTTGTTGACTACGACGCCGGAGTGTATCTCGCAGTTCGCGCCAATCAGCTTGCCCGGCATCGTGCAGGAGAGGACGCCGAATTTCGTGTTGTCGCCTACGAACGCACCGAGCTTCTTCCGGCCCGAATTGGCCCACCCCCGCTCCGTGAGGACGTTGACGTTTGCGCCGTCGAAGCGGAAATTCGCAATCTGCGTGCCCGAGCCGATATTGACGTTCTCCCCTATGACGCTGTCGCCGATATAGGCGAGGTGCTTCGCATTCACGTTGTCAAGGAGTATGCTGCTTTTCACGGTCGTGCCCGGACCTATCGAGCAGTTTTTCCCAATCGAGCAGTGGCCCCGCAAGCAGGCATTCGGGCCCACTACGGTGCCTTCCCCTATATACGCGCACCCTTCCACATAGCTGTTGATAATCCGCGCACCTTTTTCCATGATGACCTTTCCCTCGATTGTGGAGTTTTCGATGTGCCCGCTTCTGGATTCCATTTTCGAAAGAAGCCACTCGTTCGCCTCAAGGAGGTCCCACGGATATGCGATGTCGCGCCAGTATCCGTCCACAACAACGCCCTTCGCGCCGATGAACAGGCTTACCAGCTCATACTCGCCGCGCTCGGATTTCTGGGTGGATTTGAGTTCGGAGAATACGGTCGGCTCCATGCAGTATACGGAAAGGTTTGCCAGGTCGGATTTCGGGTGCTGCGGCTTCTCCTCGAACAGGCTTATGCGGCCGCCCGAAAGCTCCGCAACCCCGTAGCCGTGCGGGTTCGCGACTTTCTTGAGCCCCAGCGTGATGCCGCCTTCGTGCGCGTCCATCACGGCCTTCATCACCGATGCCTCGGTCACGATGTCCCCTGCCAGGACAAGGAATGTGTCGTCCATCGCTCCCTGCGCGGCAAGGAGCGCCGCGCCCGTGCCGCTTTCCCGGCCCTGCTCCACGAAGCTGAGCTTGACTCCGGCATCGTTATCTGCGAAATAGCCCGCAAGTTTCTCTTTCATGTGGCGGACGATTACGACGGCTTCCGTTACGCCGGCCTTTTTAGCCTCGGAAAGCAGATGGTGGAGTATCGGCTTGCCGGCGGCAGGAAGCATGGGCTTCGGCCGGGTTTCCGTGAGCGGCCTGAGCCGGACACCTTCGCCGGCAGCGAGTATTACGGCTTTCATAATGGGGATTATTCTTGCGGGATTTAAGTCAGTTGTGATGGATTAACATAATCATTTATAAACTGTAACAAACAAAGAAGCAGCTATGCAGGGGCGGAAGAGGCTGGCGTACGGCAAGGGGGATGGGGAAGAGGCAGGCAAGCCCAGACTAATACGGAAACTCGCCTTCGGCTTGACGGTTGCAGCCA
Source organism: Microcaldota archaeon (assembly GCA_022627495.1). Lineage (GTDB taxonomy): Archaea > Micrarchaeota > Micrarchaeia > Anstonellales > Bilamarchaeaceae > Bilamarchaeum. Next base: position 35,040 of record JAKEGJ010000029.1, on the reverse strand, counting down.
CGATGAGCGCATGTTCGCCGGCCACCAACGCGGTGGCTGTACGGAACCCGGTTCTCGAAGAGGCCAGGCTGACGCAGTCCCAAAAGTCGCCCCCGAGGCACAAGTCACCGGATGCGGCAGCTTCACGGAATCCCGCATGCAGCATGAGCGGAAGGACACTCGATTATTCCTCGGAGCGGGGCATGGTCAGGATTGTAAACCTTCTCGAAGCCGGAGAGACGCTTGCCGGCATCGCCTGCCGCACCGAGCGTGCTTTCGTGCTGACTGACCGGAGCTTGTTTGTGGTGAGGCCGGGTGGCGGCTCGCCCGACCTCGTGAACGACGGGGTGGACATCAGCTTCGTCGCGGCCTACAGCCGAACCGACATGAGCGGCATCTTGTCTGCCGGGTTCGTAGCATGGACGCAATCGGATGATGCGGTTTTCTTGCTCACGCGCAACGGAACGCTCACGCTCATACCATTAGAGAACATGGGGAGCACGGTGCCTTCATACAACATCCCTTACGATGTCTCCGGTGCTTCGATGGCCTACCACCAGGGATATCTTTTCCTGGCCACCCTTTCCGGCCAGATGGTCGTAATAAGGGGCGCGCAGATAAGGTCGATACCGTTCCAGGCTTCAGCAGGTAACCCCGCTTTCTTTGTTTCCGGGGGAAATCTGGTTTTCGGAACAAAAGGAGCGGAAGAAACAGAAATTAGGATGGGGGAAGGAATAGACCGTATAAGCCTGGTAAGGCGTTGAGCCCGCTCAACCGGCCGGCCTTCGGACCCTCGATACGTCCACGCTGTCCACTATCCCCATGTCAGGCGTCCGGTTTTCCACATTCGCCTGCGCGAACTCCTGCTGAATCCTCCGGTAGTTCGGCCGGACGATGGAGGAGAATGCCGCGCGGCTCACGAGATTGCCGGACGCGTCGGCTATGCGCAAGTCGCTGTTGGGCAGGTTGCGGTTGTCGAGCAGAGCCATCAGCCGGCCCGCATCGGTCTGGTCCGGACGCGTTATGACGCCCCCGATATTGAGCGGCTGGTTTGAATCGACCGTGTATGACTGCCCGGCAACATCCACATGGAACCGGAAGCGGAATTCGGTCACGGGTGCCGGAACCATCGCCATGCTGATGCCCCTCTCGGGCCGCGCATACAGGCGTCCTGCGGTCACCATTCCGAGGGATTCCTCTGACTGATATGCCTGGACGAGCGTGTCGCGCACCTGGATAAGAAGGCGTTCGCTGATCCTCCGATGAAGCGGGTTATCCGGAGTCAATGGCTCCGGCTTGGGCTGCCTGGGGGTGAACGATATCATGGACCTCGCCAGGCGCACTGCTTCCCTTGCCTCCGGCTCGGTGTAACCCGAACCCTGGAGCTGACGGACGACGATGCGCTGCGCCTCGTTGTACCGCTGCATCGGCGTCATCTGCACCGAAGAAGCCTGCAACTCCGGTTCTCTTCTTGCCTGCACCATTTTTACACCCCCTAATTCCTCCGCGTCTCATTTGCACGAGGGGCTTCTGCAATGAGTATCGCAGAGCTCTCGGCATAATTGCCGCCGCGGAATGTAAGGCCCAGGTAGGCGTCCCTGAACATGTCGAGCCTCTGGTTAGGCGCCCCGGCATTGAACCTCTGGTCTGCCGGCGTCGTGCCAGGCATATTGACCTGCGCGAGCGCAATCACAGGGCTCATTGGATCGTTGGGGTTCTCGCGCCGGACGAGCTGGTTGTTCAGCAAAAGGTCGTGGAGCCTCCTCTGGGCTGTGGCCAAATCGACGCCTCCGCCGCGAAGCGCCGGGAGCGGGTCTGCCAACGCGACGCGGTAGGTCCTTCCGCCGAGGCTGACATCATAAACGAACTGCTCGACCCTTCTCGGAGCTGGGACGGTCCTTGACTGCGGGGAGTGCCGGGCTTCTGCCTCTCCTGCCTGCGGTGTCACCGGCAGCCTCAATTCACGCTCCAGGTCCTCGTGACCGAACTGCTTGACCCTTCTCGAAGCTGGGACGGTCCTTGACTGGGGCGGAACCTGCGACTGCCCGCCGGGTTGCGTCGTCTGCACCTGCTGCATCAGCTGGTTCATCTGGTCCAGGAACTGCCTCATCTGCTCGCGCTGCGGCGGCGTGAGCGGGACACGCAGGTTCCTCGCATAATCCACGAGCTCGCGCATCTGCTCGAGCAGCCGCTCTGAATCGGTCCTTTCCGGAGGCTTAACCTGTCTTTGTGCCATATTATCACTTCCTATGCAACAATCATATATACAAAAACATTTTTTAACAGGTTTATCATCAAATATCATATGCTCGAGCGAAAAAAGATAGAGAATATTCTCTCTAATTACAAGAAGTTCAAGATAGCTACAATCTGCTCCCATTCATCGCTCCAGATATTCAAGGGCGCCCGGGAAGAAGGCATCAAGACCATCGGCATAGTGCAGAAGGACAAGCGCAAGCTTTACGAATCCTTCCCGCTCGGGAGGCCGGACGAGTTCATCGAGGTCGAGGACTACAAGGACATGCCCCTGGATTATCTCGTCGACGAGGAGGCCATCGTGATTCCACACGGCTCTTTTGTTGAATACGTCGGGGCGGCGTTCGACGACCTGGAGGTCCCGGTTTACGGCAACCGGGCGAGCCTGATGTGGGAGCGCAGCCGGGACAAGATGTTCCAGTGGCTAGGCAAGGCAGGCATCAAGACACCGAAGATTCTCAAGCCTGAGGAGATAGACGGCCCGGCGATGGTGAAATTCCCCGGAGCCAAAGGCGGGCGCGGATACGTGGTTGTCAGCACTGAGGAGGAATTCCACAAAAGGGTCAAGGAGAAGGAATACATGATCCAGGAATTCCTGATAGGGGTGCGCGCCTACCCGCATTATTTCTTCAGCCCTTTCCCCGGCCATGGATACAAGACGAAGCAGGGCGAATTGGAGCTGCTCGGCGTAGACCGGCGCGTGGAAAGCAGCGCGGACGAGATCGCCCGGGCGGTTTCTTTGGGCATGGACCCGAAGATGGCCTTCACGGTGATAGGGAACGAGCCGCTGGTCCTGCGGGAGTCGCTGCTCTCGGAATACATGGAGATAGGCCAGCGCATCAGCGAGACGTCTTTCGACCTCTTCGGGGGGCTGATAGGGCCGTTCTGCGTGGAGACGATAATAACCGAGGAGCTCCAGATTTACGCTTTCGAAATCAGCGCGCGGATTGTTGCAGGGACGAACGTCTATCCCGAAGGCTCGCCGTATTCCGTCTATTACTACAAGGAGCCTATGAGCGCAGGAAGGCGCATAGCGAAAGAGCTGAAGAGGGCGGCCAGGATGAAAAAGCTTGGCCAGATAGTATATTAGGGTGGAAGGGCAGGACGTGTGGGTACGATATGGAAGAAGACAAGGTGCCGGGGCATATAGCGATAATACCTGATGGGAACCGCAGGTGGAGCGTTCGGAAAGGCATCAGCAGGCAGGAAGGCTATGCGATAGGCATCAGGAAAATCGGGGACGTGCTCAAATGGTGCAAGGCCGGCAACGTCCGCATGCTCACCATGTGGGGATTCTCCACCGACAACTTCAAGCGCGACCGGGACGAGGTGAGCGGGCTGTTCGAGCTTTTCAAGGAGAACTTGAAAAAGGCGATTGACAGCGACGACCGCAACAAGAATGAATTGCGCGTGCGGTTCTTCGGGCGGATAAACCTCTTCCCCAAGGAGATACAGGAGATGATAAGGAAGGCGGAGGAGACGACGGCTTCCGGCGAGCGGAAATACCAGCTGAACCTCCTGCTCTCGTATGGCGGGCGCGAGGAGATTGTCGATGCGGTGAATAGCATAATCAGCGAAGGAATCGGGATGGTTGACGAGGAGGCGATAAGCTCGCACCTGTACACCAGAGGGCTTCCGGACCCGGACCTGGTCATACGCACATCCGGCGAGCAGAGGCTTTCCGGCCTGATGCCCTGGCAGAGCTGCTACAGCGAGTTCTATTTCTGCAAGAAGCTCTGGCCGGATTTTGCGAAGCGGGATTTCAACGCGGCATTGCGCGAATACGCCAAGAGGAAGAGGCGCTACGGCAAGTGAGCCGGCCCACCTCACATGGGCGGGCCCTCGCCACCGGGAGCCTTCGACACCCTGCGCCTGTAGCGGGCCATCATCCCGTCCACCATCTCGGCCTGGTCGCAGGCGAAAAGCACATGCGACGCGCCATAAGCCAGGACGACAGGCAGGAGCAGGAGGGCGCGCACGGTCACGCTGGGCGACACGACGATAAGCGCAACGAAAAAGAACATCAGCAGGGCGAATATGAAATGGAATTTGTAGTAGTAAGCCGGGATTATCGGCCGGATTTCGTACACCTGCTTCCGGGGACCTTCGTCCAAGGAATCCGTCAGGACCGTATAGTTGGAATTGAAAACGAAATGCCCTCCCGAATCGACCGAGGCCGCCACATGTTCGGACACCGGCGCGGTATGGACCACGGCACCCAGCAGCGCTATCCCGAGGATGACGTTCAGGCTGAGCAGCATTTTCACAAGCTGGACCAAGCCTAATGCAATCTGGCCGATTGGAAACATGGTGTTAGTGGGTATAAGGGGATGGGATTAAAAAGATGGCGTCCGGGCCTCTTGCGGCTGCGGAAATCAACCGAGGAAAGTGCTAGATATAGTCAATGAGACTACCGAGTATGCCGTATTTGCTTGACGATAGAATGGGCGAGTTGTGTGGTATAATTAGCGGTGACGGAAACATTTGGACAAATTATAGGAAATACGAGATAACCATTACAGGAAATCCAAAAGACGGGGAATATATGGATTCTGTTGCTGCGTATCTGAAAGAAGTTGTGAAACCGAAGGTGTACTATCGAATCAGAGGAAGGGGATTGAGGGTATCCATCTACTCAAAAGCATTCTTCGTGTTTCTTACTAAGGGTGTTGGTTTTGGGATCGGAGTCAAGAAGAATACTGCAGGTATACCGCAAAGGATAATGGAGGAAGAAATTTTACGACGGGGATTCATCCGAGGTTTATTTGATACGGATGGTTCCATTTTCACGAGCGATAAAAAAGGAGTGCATAATTATCCTACAATCGAGATTACGAATGAAAACTTACTGCTCCTCGAGCAGGTCAGGGAGATTCTTGGGTGGAACGGATTCAGGACCACAATCAGAAAATCGAATAAGGGCACATACAAGGTAGCCATACACGGTAAACGAATGATTCGAAGATGGTCGGGGATTATCGGCTCATCCCACCCCCGAAAGCAGCGCAAGATGGAATCCATTATAAAAAGTATCGATTAACCATACCATATCAAGCCGCAGTAGCTCAGCCTGGGAGAGCACACCCGGTTCAATTAGGGATTGTTTGACTAAATGAACCTGTGAAGCTGAAGACTCTCAGTGGGTTTGGAGACCCGTTTTGAGCCGCCTTCTGTTAAAGGCGCAGTCACGGTGGGGTCGCTTGTTCAAATCAGGCCTGCGGCATTTTACTCATGAAATGACGCCATACTGGACGAAGTCCAATGACGGCGGCTTTTTTTCTAGGTCTCCAGTTCCGGGTTTCCGGTTTTGTTTGATAAATTGCGCAACTTGAACGGAACGCCGTTCAAGACCTGAGGCAATTTTCCTTTTCCTATCGATTCTCGTATTCGTAGAGCGCTGACCACACGATTTAAATTACATTCCGCTCCGTAATCTATCATGACGAAACCTGCTTCCCCAGCTTATGCTCCGATTCTGGACGTACGGAAGACCGAGATGGCGATACCGTTCATCAAGAAGACTTTCCAGGGCAGGCTGGAGGAGAGCCTGAACCTCTGGAGGGTTTCGGCGCAGATGTTCGTCCCGAAGGGCACGGGCATCAACGATGACTTGAACGGCACTGAGCGCAAGGTCACGTTCCCCGCGGCCGGAATCCCCGGAGCGGAGATGGAGGTCGTGAACTCGCTCGCCAAATGGAAGAGGATGAAGCTCGCGGAATACGGCTTTCGGCATGGCGAGGGCCTCTGGACCGACATGAACGCCATCCGCCCCGACGAGGTGCTCGACAGCATCCACTCGCTGTATGTGGACCAATGGGACTGGGAGAGGGTGATGTCTGCCGAGGAAAGGAACATGGGATTCCTGAAGATGATAGTCGGGCAGATTTACGATGCCGTCCTCAGGACCGAGAGGTGCGTGAGCGACCGCTTCGACATAGCCCCCATCCTCCCGGCGGAGATACAGTTCATCACCACGGCCGAGCTCGAAGAGAGGCATCCTTCGCTTTCGCGAAAAGACAGGGAGAGCGCAATCGCCAGGGAAGCCGGGGCTGCGTTCATTTCGCAGATTGGATGGCCGCTCAAAGACGGCAAGCCGCACGACGGGAGGGCGCCGGACTACGACGACTGGAATCTGAACGGCGACATCATCGTCTGGAACCCGGTACTCCAAAGCGCATTCGAGCTCTCTTCGATGGGCATCCGCGTGGACAGGGAATCGCTCCTTGCACAGCTGAAGGAGGCCGGCGCCATGGACAGGCTCGGGCTGAAATTCCACGCAATGCTCATGGACGGGAAGCTGCCGCTTTCGATAGGCGGCGGCATAGGGCAATCGAGGCTCTCGATGTTCCTCCTGCGCAAGGCGCACATCGGCGAAGTCCAGGCCAGCGAGTGGCCGGACGAGATCCGTGCCGAGTGCGAGAGGATCGGCGTCAGGCTGCTCTGAAAAAAGGGCGCGGGAGAGCCCGAGTATTTCTCAGATGCCAGCACGCACACTCGCGGAAATGATTTCGATGAAGAACCTGAAGATCGAGGAATTGACATGCTGCTCATGGCACACCCCCAGGAACGCGATTGTGCATCTGAAGACAGGCGCCATAGTCCCGAAAGAGGCGCTGGACCGCATACCGGATGGCCCGGCGAAGGACATGATGCTGTATTCGGGCAATATGTGCGACCCGTGCGCGAGAAAGCTTTGCGGGGGGAGATGGGACCCCAAAGCCGAGACGATTATGGCGGCGTCTTCCAAGTAGGCTGACCGATTTTTTTGATTATCTCAAGCAGGCGCGGGTAGCTTGTGAAGCCTGCGCCTTCGTTGATGTGGCCGGCGCCATGCTCGATTAGGAATTCACATTTGGCGCCGAGCATTTTCGCCATCCGCCTCCCTTCATCAAGCGGTATGAACTGGTCGTTGTCCGAATTGATGAGGATGAAGCGGTCCGCCGCATCCCGGATTTTATCCCAGTCGAATTCCTTATCCACGAAATTGCGGATTTGGGGGATTCCGAGGTCTTTCGCGAATCCGGCTACGAGGATGACGGCCTTCGCTTTCTCGCCCGGGCCGAATGATTCGAGGAGGCGTAGTATCGTGGGGCCCCCGAGGCTGTGGCTCACCAGCACCCATTCGTCCTTCGGTTCGAAACTGGGAACGAGACGGCGAGCGGCAGCGAGCCATTCGGAAAGTCTTGGGTTTTCGGTATCTGGGAAATCGGGGCTCAAAACCCCGGACCCGAGACCGGAAACCCGCAGCTCCTCCTGCAGCCAGCCGCTCCAGCAGCTGCGGCCGTCCCCGCCCCAGCAGTGGAAAATGAAGAACTTCATAATAGCGCCAGGATTAGAGAAGCTTCAGCTTCCCGTAGATTGCATCCAGCTCCCCGGCATCCCAGGGGCCTGCCGCGAAGCATGTGAGCGTGCCAGGCTCGATTTGCGTGTGGCCCGCATCGCGAATCAATTCGCACGGTATCCCGGCCGCCTTTCCCTTGTTGTAGTATTCGAGCAGCTCGTCCTCGCTCTGGACCTTGAGGACGACCTTCATCTGGCCTTCCAGCTCCCATGCATGCGCGATTTCAGGATGCGCCTTTGCGACCTTCTTGTAAGCCCCAAGCGAGGCATGGCTCGATTGAGCCGCAGTCTTTCCCCGGCCCATATGCAAATCCGCGCGCACCACTATGGTCTGCTTGTACACGAAGAGGATAGGAAGGGAAAAATTAATATCCCCTTCAGGACGCCTTCCCGCCATGCCGCTGCAGGGGCGCGCCTCCGGCCCGGGGTTCCTGCGCATCGGCCCCAGGCGGCGGCCTTGAAGCGCGGGCGCTTTCCAGCGAGACGACATTTCCGGGCAAATCCTCGGAAATACCCGCCGGGCGCAGCGTCGCGGCCAGCTCAAGTAGGCCCTCAACGGATGTCACTGCGCAATCCACCTGGGATGTCCGCTCGCTTTCGGTTATGACGTATTTGCGGAGCATCCGCTGTTCTGCATATTCGATACGCCCGCCGCCACCGTCCTGGCGCACCCTGCGCTCATACACCTCTTCTGGAGAGCCGGCCGTGACCGGGACGCTGTGGAGTTTCAGGGAGAACCCCCGCCCCGCGACTTTCTGGTCCAGGTCCGCGTCCAAGGAGCGGTCTTCTGTGAGGAATTCGAGCTTTGCCGAAAGCTTCATCCCGCCGCCTGCTGTTTCCACGATTTCGACGCGCGCCCCGTACAGGCTGTACAATTTTGCCCGCGCGTCCTCGAAACGCATGGCCAGTTCACCTGCCCTTCTTGGGAAAAATGACGAGAAGGCCTGCCTTCTTTCGGATTCGGCAAGCGCCCGTGGGCCATCGGCAAGCGGCTCCACCCTCTTGAAGCCGGATTTTTCTGCTGGCCCGGAAGATGCCTGTATCGGTACGCGGTATGTCATCGATGGTCACCTGTGGTTATTCGCTTTGGCAAAGATTATATATGCCTGTCACAGAAATTGCGGCGCGCAGGCGACAGCATGAGGGCGAATGTCGGGCAGGAATAGGCCGCGCTTTTTTGGCCTGCCGCCCCTCTTCGTGCGGAAAAATTAGCCCGAGGCATTCGCTCGTTCGCGCCTTTCTGCCTTCTGCGCGATGAAGGCGCTCCGGCCCTGCGCGGCATTTAGGAGAGTTTCCAGTATTTCTTGTTCTTGACGAACAGCTTCTGCGCCTCGATTAAGTCCAGGCAGAAGGCGTCCTCGCTCCGATGCAGGCGCTTGAGGATGCGGTCGGCAGTCGAGGGGCCAACGCCGTAAGTCGAGAGGGCGATCAGCGCCTTCTTGCCATAAGCCCTGATGAGGCCGGCCGAGAACTCCAGGTCATGCGTCCCTTCGCCCTCCCGGTTCACAAGCGCCATCGACGCCGCACCGCATTTATGGCATTTAATCGCTTCGGGGGCTCCGGCCAGGTGCATGAAGCGGCTCGCGTCGCAATTGAGGCAGCGGAGGCGCAGCGTCTTTGAGAGCATGTTTTCCCTGAACGCGGCCACCACCCGCTCGCGCGGGGCGAAAGCGCCCACGGATTCCGCGCCCGAGACGCGCTCAAGGCCGATTGCCGCGAAATAGCCCGGCGTTTTCCGCTCGTCCACGACCAGTTTCAGCTTCCCGCTGCGTATTGAGGAAAGTGCCTTCTCCGCACCCTCGGTGTCGAAATAGCGGAAGAATATCGAGCGCATCGCCTCTTCATATACGACTGAATTTCGCATGGCGCTGATGAAGCGGCTCCCGACATTCGCGTCTTCGGAGAGGAGGCCGAACATGCGCCCGACATGCAGGAACTTGAATTTCAGGAGCGACGAGGCTGCAAGCGCGTCTTCGAGCTGGCTTTTTATATCGCGCATATCGCGGAAGCTGCGGACTATCGGCTCCGCCTTGATCGGGAAGGGCAGCTTGATGAGGATGCGGTAAGGGTCCGAGACCGCAATCACGCTCTCGCCTATCAGGTTCGAGAGCCTTTTCGAAAAAACCCGCGAGAGCGCCTCGTTTATCCGCGTACCGAAGCAGGCATGGATTACGACGATGTCCTGTGCGACCTCGATTATGACCGTCCGGTCGTCCGGAAGCGGCGAGACGCCCTTTTTCGCCGCGCGCATGCGGCCGACGCCCTGCGCGACCTCGTATGAGACCGGGATGTCCTCCCCGGTCCATGAGGGCACCATGATATCGTTGCCGGACGTGGGCTCTGCCAGCACTTCCGACTCTGTGATGTCGACCACGCGCCATGCCGCCCCGTGAGAGAGGAAGCTTGCGCCGGGCTCCAGGTTCACCACGAATTCCTCGTCAAGGCTGGATATCACGCGGTTTGCGGCGATGTCCTTCATCAGGAAGCGCTTGGTCTTGGGAATCGTGCTGAGGTACGAGTAGTAATACTCCCTCGCCCGGGATTTCGCCTTTACCGTCACCGCGCCCCGCGCGTCCTCGTCATAGAAGAGGATGCCCTCCGCAAAGAGCTGGAGCGCCACCATCCTCATTTTGTCGTAAGTGATGCCGTAGGCGTATGAGCGGGAGAGGATTGAATGCACCTTCGCGAGGTCCTGCCTCCCGAAATCCAGGCAGAGCCCCACAAGCTGGTGGGCAATCACATCCAGCGCCCCGCGCTCGGCGCGCTTCCCTTCCATCCACCCGTTGCGGGCAAGGGCGGCTATCACTTCGCTTTCGAGCATGTCGTCGAAATCCGAGGGGAATATTATGCCTTTCGGCGTCTTCTCGAGGCTGTGGCCAGAGCGGCCGACGCGCTGGATGAGCCGGAACACCTGGTGCGGGGAGCCGTACTGCACCACGAGGCTGACGTCCCCCACGTCGATTCCCAACTCCAGGGAGGACGTGCAGAGTATCGAGTTCAGCTTTCCGCTTTTGAACTCGTCCTCGGTCGCGAGGCGGACCTCCTTTGAGAGCGAGCCGTGGTGGATGCCTATCGGCGCGCCGAGCTTCCGGAGCGACGCTCCGAGCTCCTCCGCCGTGCTCCGCGTGTTGACGAAGAGCAGGGACCGGTTCTTTTCGCAGAGCCCGCTTATGCGGTCCAGCTTCTTCTCCCCGCTTGCGTGCTCTATGGAGATGTCCATTGGGCGGTTTTTCCCGCTCTCGCATACTGCATGCTCCCGCTCGCCGAAAAGGAGCTTCGCGGCCTCGGACTCGTCTGCCACCGTGGCGGTCAGGCCTATGCGCTGGAATGCGGCGATTTCCTCCAGGCGCTCAAGGCCCATCGAAAGCTGGGCGCCGCGCTTGTTGTCGAGGACGTCATGTATCTCGTCCACTATCACGAAGCGGACGGCGGTGAGGTGGCGCCGCATGATGCGCCCTAGGAGCAAGGCCTGGAGCGACTCTACCGTCGTGAGCAGGATGCGGGGCGGGTTCTTCCGATGCTTGGCGCGCTCGTGCAGTGTCGTGTCGCCGGTGCGGATGTCGTAGGTTATCCCGAGGCGGTCGCACCACCAGCCGAACCGCTCCTTGAGGTCGCGCGAGAGGGCGCGCAGGGGGGTGATGTAGAGGGCGCAGATGCCTTCGGGCGCCTTGTCCCCGCCAAGCGCCGCACGCTCCTGCGCCTCGATTTCCTTGATGCGTTCAAGAATGGGGAGGAGGGCGCTCTCGGTCTTGCCGGAACCGGTCGGCGCTAGAATCAGGACGTTCTGGCCGGACAGCACTTTCGGCATGGCGAGTTTCTGAATGGCGGTAAGCTCGCCGAACCTTTCCCTGACCAGCTCCACTACGCTAGGCATGATGAGCAGAATATGGCGCGCGCACTATTTATTTTCTAGGGCCGGGAAGGGGTACGGGGATTTCATCCGCTCCGGGCGTCCCTTTGACGCAGACGTCGAGGAACGAGGAGAGGCAACCGGTCAGCGAGGTGATGAGTATCTGCGAATCGCCGTATTTCCGCTTCAGCAGGTAGCCGAGCGACGGGCCCGCCTCGATGGAATCGTCAAAGCCGGATTCGTCCACGGACATGGTTATGCTATCTGTATTGACAGCGTGGATGAAACCGGTGTTCACAACCAGCCTTCTGCCTTCGTCTATCTGCCTTGACAGGTTCTGGAAAAGGGTTTTAGTCCTGTCCGGGCCGGTTATCGATGCCATGGCGGCCTTCGCCCCGCCCAGCCTCTTCGCATGCTCTTCGAGGTTTAGGTTCTCGAAGTTCTTGTCGTCGAAAAAAACAACGTTGAGGGAGTTTTTCGCAGCTGCCTGAATCGCCTCCACCATGAACAGCGGGGCGGGCCCCTGGGTCGTCTTGTTGAGCCCTGCGATGAGCTCGCCCAATGCGCCTTTGCGGCTTCTGCCTGCGATGTATGCGTCCGCAAGCCCCTGGGCGGAGTCCCACCATTCCAGTGCAAGGGTGTCGAAGCCAGCGGACCTTAAATCCGGGAGCATCACCTTAAGGAGGGCGTCGTCGAGAGTATCGGTGTGGAGGTCGCCGAAAACGACAGCCTTCCTTCCCTTTGCCATTTCGAGCAGCTCCGGAAACGAAACCCGCGGAGGCTCCCTTGCCCCGGATTCGACCAGCCTGGCGCGCGTCTCGCCATACAGCTCGGCCACAGGCTGCCCTTCAATTTCGATGATGCTTACATTGACGCCCGTGGCTATCTGCATTTTCCTTTCGCCTTCCTCGCTGCAGTCATCAAAACGGAAGTCGAATACATTGACGCCCCGCACAATGCCAGAAGCCAGCGAGCGATGGGTCATGCCCGGACCTTTTGGAGGGCATACCGCTTTCGGTTCTGCGATTTCCGGTGCTGGCGCCGGGACGAATTCGACCGTTTCAGGATAGGTGACCGGAGGCGGCTCTGCATATTGCCTGAAGGGGTTCTGGAAATACGCGCACGAAGGCGCCATGCTTGCGCCTAGCAATACCGCTGCCTGGAATCCGCGGCGGACTGCCTCTTGTTTCTTTACGCTAACCTGAAGATGCATTTTTTCCATGGTTGTTTAAGTGTAGAGAAATGTTTATAAATGTAGTTTATATTTATGGAAAAAATTGTGAATAGTGATCACAATTCGATTATCGCGATGCCCCGGCCCTCTTCGTCCTCGTCCTTCCTGCGGGGGTCCTGCTCGGCCGGGTCCTCCATGTCGATTTCCACCCTGGGCCGGTCTGCCGGAGGCCTTTTCCTGCGGCTCTTCTCGCGCTCCATCCTGTCAATCTGGTCCAGTGCCGGAGCCGGCGGCACCCATGAAGGAACCCCCACATCCGACTGCTCGGGCCTGCCGCAGCGGCCCTTCCCGTTTTGAAGTTGCCCTAAGTGCTTCTTCATGATAGTAATTGGGAAAACACACTTTTTAAACATATGCCACAGCGATGGGGATAAGGGTTAAAAAACGGCGACGGCAAGTATGTGGCAGCAAGCTTTCGCTAATTCAGGGTAATCCGCATGGATGACGAAGAACTGGAGCTGTTCCGGCAGGCTGGAAAAATCGCATCGAAGGTGAGGGAGGAGAGCAGAAGCCTCATCATGGTCGGCGAGTCACTCCTCGACATCGCCGAGACGATAGAGCAGATGATAGGCGAGGAGGGCGGCAAGCCCGCTTTCCCGGTCAACATATCGATAAACGACATCGCCGCCCATTACACGCCCGAGTTCGAATCGGATGCGGCTCTGGGCGAGAAGGACCTTGTGAAAGTGGACCTCGGAATCGAGGTGAACGGCGCGCTGTCCGATACTGCTTATACGGTAGACCTCGACGGGGCAAATGGCAACCTGGTCAGGGCTGCCGATGACGCGCTCGCCAATGCGATAAAGGCCATACGGCCCGGGGCGATGGTCGGGGACATCGGCGGCATAATCGAGGAGACGATCAAGGGCTACGGGTACAGCCCGATTTCGAACCTCTCGGGGCACATGATAAAATCCAACGAGCTGCATGCCGGAGTGGAAATCCCGAACATAAAGACCAACGACCCCTACCGCTTCGTGGAGGGAGACATATTCGCCGTCGAGCCCTTCGCCACGACCGGGAACGGCCATGTCGAGGATTTGGAGCAGGTGGAGATTTTCTCTATTTACATGCCTTCGAAAGTGAGGATGAGGCAGTCGAGGAAAATCGTGGAGTACGTCCTGCAGAACTACGGCATGCTGCCGTTTGCCGAGCGCTGGGTGAGGAAATCGTTCGGCTCGAAGCTTCTTGTGAGCGCTGCTCTGAAAGAGCTCCTCCAGAACCATTTCATCCGCGGATACCCGATACTGCGAGAAGTCAGCCGGGGTCTGGTCTCTCAGAAGGAGCACACAATCCTCGTCACGAAAGACGGGTGCGAAGTGCTGACGCTGTAGACGGGCGCAAAAAGACGATAAGAAAGGGAAACTGAGAATTCATTCATTACCGAATCTTCTGGGCGCTCTCGGAACAGTGGTCTCTCCGGAGAAGTAGCGGTACATCTCACGGGCTCCATCCACGAGGTGTTCCCAGACCGGGTTCGCTGGGGGGCTTGTTATGGTTGCGGCTATCTGGCGGGCCTGCTCCGGTCTCAGGTCATCCGCGCTCCTCGCATTCGGCGCCACGGACTTCCAGACGTTGGCCATCCTGCACACGTCGGCACCCATCCTCAGGCTGGAATTCATGTATGCCCGCATCAGCACGCCCCTTTCAGGTTCAGAAGCCGAGGGGTTCCGGAACATCTGGGCGATGCTTAGCATCATCTCGGATTGCGCAACGCCATAGCCAGCCTGCTTCAGCGATTCCAGGATGATGGAGCTCGAAGTCTGGGCCTCTTCCGGGTACCTTGTCGCCTGCACCATGGATTGCATGTGCCCAGATTATTTTATAACCAGAACCGCATGAGAAAAAAGCCAGCGAAAGGCATTGGAATTGGAAGCCGCAATAAACAGCAAGGGCCCGTGTGGCAACCTGGATAACCGGCGGGGCTTCGGATGCACTCTCCCAAGTGCGGGAGCGACCCCGAGATAGGGGTTCAAATCCCCTCGGGCCCGAATTTCCCTTCTGTTTCCTGTTTCGGGTTTCCGGCCCTGCGTTTTCACTCGGACTTGTTCGCTTCGGCCTTCTTCAGCCACGCCTTAAGGACGGCCTGCATTGTGCTCGCGGCATTCCTTCCCGCGGTTTTCGCAAAGACAGCGATATCCCTGCCCTCGCTCTGGACCGCGTTCTGCGGGGCGAACATCTCGGGCATGTCCATTTTCAATAATTCCCGGGCTGCGCCTGCAACCGCGATGGTGACCTCCGGGGTGTTGTGCTGGCCGAACAATGCGACCGACAGGGAGAATGCGCCTTCCTGCACTCCGCTCTCGACGCCGCTTAGGACGCGCGGGACAAGCGGATTGCCATCCCAGCGCTTGACGGACTGGAAGAGGCAGCGGGCGATGCGCGTGAGGGCCAGCTGGTATTCCGCCTCGTTAAGTGGAACCTCGCCCTCTTGCGCGCGCCGTATCATCTCGAATGCGAGGTGCTTGACACGCATCTCGGCGCGTATCGCGTACGCGGCGCCTTCGGCCGCAATATCGCTTAGGATGTCAATCGCCCCTATCGGTGGAAACAGCCTTGACATGCGGAAAATCCGCAGGGCCGATTCTGCCGCGGGGTCGATAATCGCGATTATGGGCGCGGCCAGGGCGGCCTGCCTGCCCATTTCCAGAAGCACTGAATCCCGCTCAAGGTAATCCGGCACTTCATCGCCCATTGTGAATGGCACAAGGACCTGGCCCAGGTAAGCGGGCACGTTCCTGCTCCGCAGTGCCGCCACGCCAATCAGGTAGGGCTCCCACGGGTGCGCGATGCTTAGCGATACCGCGTTGCTCACCTCGTCCCTTACCAAGCGGGAGGCGGAAGTCAGAATGAGGGATGCGTTGATAGGGTCGTCCGGGGTCTCGACGCCCGCGTTGTACACATGGCTGTGCCCGCGGAAGAGCCTCGGCTCTATGGCTTCAAGCCGGGAACTTGCTACCGGCCTTGAATCTATTACGCGCTCAATCATGTCGAGCAGGGCAACGGGTGCATCGGCTGGAACGCCGCCCTGGAAAAGGTGGTCTGCGTACATCTTTATCACGCCGTCGATGTCGGTGAACGGGCCGGTGTCCGGGGGCAGCGCGAAAGCCTTCAGCAGTTTCTGCGCTTCGAAGACCATGGAGTAGAAATTGGCCTGGATTTTATCCTCATGGCTTTTGGACGGCCCCTCGGAGCCCACGAGCGAAAGGTGCCCCTTGACCTGCTTTGGCCTCCTGCCGAAATTGATTACGTATGGCGTCAGGTTTTCTATGTTCGAAACGCCGGTCAGTTCGCCCGGCTCCGGCGACAAGCCGGCTGTGGCGAGGAATTCGCGCGTTATTATCGTTCCGAGCTGGATTCTGGGCGCGGTGTCCGTAAGCACTACGTGCTTTACGGCCTCAAACGCCTTCCTTTCGCTGCATTCGGCCGCTAGCAGGTCCATATCGCGCTTCGATTGCAGGGGCGTTTCCCGGGGCGCCGGGCCATCCTGGGGACCCGGCGTGCGGGTTTGCATGTCCACTGCCGGTTCAGGCAGTTTCGGGGCGTCTCCCCCGCCTTTCCCCTTCCCGGCGTTCTTCTTATTGTAAGTATCCAACAGTCGTGCCATATTTGACCCCGGTTAATCTGGATAATGCCGACTAAACGGCAATTGGTAAAGTTATATGTTACAAAAGGTATAAGAATGTATATATTACGACGTTACGGGCGCAGGGATTGCATAAACGACGCCTGCCGATGATGGTTTCGATAATATTTAAAAAGCGATGAAAAGAATGCTAGACCTTACCAGTTAGAGGAGAGAATATGGATTTTGTCTTCAAGATTGCCGGCCAGGCCGGGGCAGGCGTGATGATTACCGGCCGGATGATGGTCAAGTGCTTCACACGGGGAGGGTACAATGTCATAGGGTATCCCGAGTACCCGTCGCTTGTGCGAGGCGGGCACAACACCGTCCAGGTGCGCGTTAGCGATGCGCAAATCAACAGCCCGAGAAGGGAATGCGACCTGGTGATTGCCCTCAACAAGGACGCGATATTCTACCACATGGAGAGCATGGCCCAGGGCGGCATGATAATATACGACCAGCTTATAGACACGGGCAGGTTCAAGCTCAGGCCGGATGTCCGGATGCATGCGCTTCCGCTGTCGAAGCTGACGCTTGATGTCGGCGGGACCGAGCAGATGAAGAACACCGCGGCCCTTGGCGCGGCGCTGGCGGCTGTTGACTACCCGTTCGAGATGCTGGAAACGCTCATCCGCGAGGAACTGGCAAGGAAAGGAGAGGAGGTCATCAAGGTCAACATCAGCGCAGCGAAAGCCGGTTATGACTTTGTCAAAACCAATGGCATTTCCTTCGGCAGCCAAATCAAGCCGGTGCATCCGGAACGCAGGCCCATAATCACAGGCAACGAGGCGATAGCCCTCGGCGCAGTGCGCGGCGGGATGAAGTTCTACGCCGCATACCCCATGACCCCGGCATCCAGCATACTGCATTATCTCATAGATAAGGAAAGGCAGTTCGGCATAATCGCCAAGCAGACCGAGGACGAGATTGCGGCGATAAATTATGCGATTGGCGCGGCTTTTGCCGGGGCGCGCTCGATGGTCGGGACTTCAGGCGGCGGCTTCGCCCTGATGGTGGAGGCCCTCGGCCTCGCGGCGATGTCTGAGACGCCGCTGGTGGTGGCGCTTGTACAGAGGAACGGGCCGAGCACCGGCCTGCCGACATGGACCGAGCAGGGGGACCTCAGGTTCGCGCTCCATGCATCCCAGGGCGATTTTCCAAGGGTGATACTCGCCCCGGGAGACGTGCAGGAAGCATTCTTCCTTACGGCCAAGGCCCACAACCTCTCTGAGAAATACCAGATACCAGTACTCGTCCTTTCGGACAAGTTCCTCTCAGAGACGGTGTTCTCGACAGAGCGCTTCGACCAGTCAAAGGTCATAATCGAGCGGGGGAAACTTGTGAAAGGCCCGCTTCCCGCCCTCGCGCCCATGGCGCGCTGGAAGCGGTATGCCATCACCGAAGACGGCGTCTCGGAGCGCGCGCTCCCGGGCACCCCGAACGGAATGCATGTCGCGACGAGCTATGAGCACGACGAGACGGGCTTCAGCTCTGAAAGCTTTGTCATGAGGGCGAAGCAGGTGGACAAGCGCGCGTCCAAGATGAAAAAGCTCCTGAAAGAGATGGAGCCTCCGGACGTGTTCGGCGAGAAGGAAAATGCGGAGGTCACGCTCCTCACATGGGGCTCGATGAAGCTTCCTGCGCTGGATGCGCTCGCGCTCCTTGCGAAAAAGGGAGTCAAGGCGAGACTTGTCAGCTTCACGCACGTATACCCGCTGAACCCGCGCCATGTGAAGAAGGCGCTGCGGAACTCGGGCGCGACCATCATGGTCGAGAACAACTCGACCGCGCAGTTTGCAGGCATGCTCAGGGAATACGCAGGAGTCAAGGTGGACTTCCACATGCTCAAATACGACGGAAGGCAGTTCTTCGCGGAGCAGATAGCCGAGGAGACGCTGAAGCTGCGGGAATCGGGATACAAGGGAGGGCAGAGGGTCGAGGTAGTCGAGAAAGAGGACATGGAATACTACAACCCTCAGAGGCACGGCCTTTAGGTGATTTCTATGGTTGCGATTGCAGATTATAACGTAAGGGAAAAGTCGCAGTGGTGCCCGGGATGCGGCAATTTCGCCATAGTGGGCGCGCTCAAGGGGGCATTGGCCGAGCTCCAGATACCCCAGCACCAGGCGGTCATCGTTTCGGGCATAGGATGCAGCAGCAAGCTGCCGCATTATGTCAATACGTACGGCTTCGAAAGCCTCCACGGGAGGGGGCTGCCGGTCGCCTCAGGCATCAAGCTGGCGAACAACAGGCTGACAGTGATTGACGTCGGCGGGGACGGCGACGGCTACGGAATCGGCTCCGGCCATTTCCTGCACATCATGAGGCGCAACTACGACCTCACATACATCGTCCATGACAACCAGATTTACGGGCTGACTACGGGCCAGGCATCGCCGACTTCGCAAATCGGCATGAAGACAAAGACGACTCCGCACGGCGTGGTGGAGACGCCTTTCAATCCGCTCTCGACTGCGATAAACGGCGGGGCGACTTTCGTCGCGCGGGCTTTTGCCGGCGACATGGCGCATATGAAGGAGATATTCCGGCAGGCGATTAGCCATCGGGGCTTCGCGCTTGTGGACGTGTTCCAGCCATGCGTTACGTTCAACAAGCTTAACACATACGACTTTTTCACAAAAAGGGTGTACAAGCTCGAGGAGCAGGACCCGAAACACGATACCGGAAACAGGATGCTTGCGCTTGAGAAGGCGTATGAGCAGGTGAAGACGAATTACGAGCGCCTTCCAATCGGAGTTTTCTTCAAGGAGGATAGGCCGACCTACGAGGACACGCTTCCCCAAATCAAAGACAAGGCGCTTGTCGAGCAGCCTCTTGCGGGGCTGGACATATCCAAGGCCCTGGACGACTGACGCGGCTCCATAGTGGTTAAATACGGCTAGCGGCAATTCCATACCGATGCAGCTAACACCAAGGGCCTACCAGCTCGCAATCTACAATTCCGTCACCCAGCACGGGAACACGCTAGTAGTGTTGCCAACCGGGCTCGGGAAGACGCTGATTGCCCTTATGCTGATTCAGGACAGGATGAAACTGGGCCGCTGCCTCATCCTCACGCCGACAAAGCCCCTCGCCAAGCAGCACCAGCATTCGGTCATGAAGACCCTGGAGCTTTCCGAGAAGAACGTAGCGCTTGTGAGCGGAGAGGTCGCGCCGAAAAAGCGCAAGGAGGCGTACCTGACCGACGTCGTCGTGAGCACGCCCCAGACCATCCGCAACGACCTGGAGAACGGGGTGCTGGAGCCGAGGTTTTCCCTCGTCGTGTTCGATGAATGTCATCGCGCGGTGGGCGACTACGCATACACGCAGGTGGCTGAAAAGCTCCATGGGCCGGACACGCTTTTTCTCGGGCTTACGGCGTCCCCCGGAGGCAGGATGGACCGCATCCGCGAGGTGATGGGCGCCCTGAAAATCGACAATGTGGAGATACGGGGCCATGATGATTCGGATGTCGCGCCGTATGTGCAGAAAAGCGAAATCAGCTGGGTGCCTGTCCTGCTCTCGGACCATTTCCGGGACATAAAAAAAGAACTCGATGCGATGACCGCAAGGCATGCCGAGAGGCTCGCGTCCATGGGGTTCCCCCCGCCCCTCAAGCACAAGGGGAAGTTCATGCAGCTCCGCGAACGCATCCTGAACATCCCTCATGCAATCAAGTACCCGGCCCTCATCCAGTACTCCATTCTCCTGCATCTTCTGCATATGACCGAGCTCCTCGAGACGCAGGGGATATACCCGCTCCGGGGCTATCTCGCGAAGCTGGAGGAAAAGGACAGCAAGTCCGCGGTGCAGCTCCTGAACGAGCCGGGAATTGCGAAAGTCCGGCAGCTCTGCCAAAAAGACGAGGACCACCCCAAAATGGGAGTGCTTGTCGAAACGGTGAATAACCTGAAGGGAAAGAAGATGATTGTCTTCGTGCAGTACCGCTCCCAGATTGCGCGCATCGAGGAGGTGCTGAAAGCCGGCGGCATAAGCGCGAGGCAGTTCGTGGGGAAGAAGGACGGCGTCACGAAAAAAATCCAGGAGGAGACCATTGCGGATTTCCGGGAGGGCAAATTCGACGTGCTGGTTGCCAGCAGCATAGGGGAGGAGGGCCTGGACATCCCGGCGGTCGATGCGGTCATATTCTACGAGCCGGTTCCGAGCGAGATACGGGCAATACAGAGGCGCGGAAGGGCCGCGAGGCTGAAGGAGGGGCAGGTCATCGTATTGATGACGAAAGGCACCCGCGACGAGTATTATTATTACGCGGCGAACAACCGCGAGACGCGGATGAAGAAAATCCTCGGCGGGATGCAGAGGGCCAAGAAGAAAAAGGCGCAGGAGTTTGCCAGCGCGGACAGGTTGGATCCCGGCAAACCCGCAGATGCCGGCGGCGCGGAAGCGAAGGCAGCGCCGGAGAGGAAGCAGGCGCCCCAAAAAGAGAAAAAAGCCGGCCAGACGAAGATGGGGGATTTCCTTTGACAGGCAGCCGGAGCAGCGGCTTTCATTTCCTTACGCGGCTCACGCTCGTTTCCAGTATGAACGCAAGCTCATCTTCGGAAAAATCATAGAACTCCATCAAATCCTGCGCGTGCTTCTTTCCGAACTCCTTAAGGAGCGGGAGGTAATCCAGCGCGTCGCGCCTGTTGCCGTGCACCCGCGCCCCGATTTTTGTGCCGATGGATTTCAGTATCGCCCTGCGCTCCATCGTGCGGGACATGGATTTCAGGTATCCGGGGAAATTGTATTTTGTGAATTTGTGGTATGGCTTCGCCTTCGCGAGTGCTACGCCCGCGGTCGCAAGGTCTATGGAATATTTGAGGAGCTGCCAGTTCGTCTTGCGGATGCGACCGTCGAAGATGTCCGCCTTGGACAGGGAGTCGTAGGCCGCCGCGATATCCTGGGACGTCTCGTACTCGGCGGGGATGTTCTCGTCCACCCACAGCTTGATGAGGTCGTAGTCGATTTCGCCGCTGATGGCTTCGCGCGCCGCGGCGTACGTTTCGGCCTTGAATATGCCCCGCACCATCTCGAATATGTCCCTCTCATGCACGCGGGCTGTGGGCCCGAGGGCCTGCAGGTCGTTCAGGGCGGCGCGCAAATCGCCCTCGGCCTTCTGGGAAATCGCGTCAATCGTCTCCCCGGAGACCTCAAGGCTCTCGGCCTTCGCGACATGCTCTAGCAGCTTGCGGACGGAAAGGCGGTTAATCCTCTTGAAATCGACAATCTCGCACTCGCTCCGTATTCCTGAAAAGCTCTTGTCCCATATGTCGGTCGCGGTCACGATTGCCGGGCACGGGGATTCGGCAAGGAAGTTCTTTATCGCATTCCCGCCGCCGCTGTCCGTGCGGCCTGCAAGGACGTCCGCATCATCTATCAGTATGAGCTTGGCGCGGCCGAAGAGGCTGCCGGCTGATGCCGACGCCCCCAGCACGCGGTCCACCCGCGCGCGGTTGCGCAGTTCGCTCGCGTTCATCTCGACCAAATCGAGGTCGTATTCGGCCTTGAGAGCATATGCGACAGTGGTCTTCCCTGTGCCGGGCGGGCCGTAAATGAGGAGAGGCTTTCGCTTCTTGCCGGAAAGCCAATGGAGCATCCACTGGCGGATGTGCTCGATGCGGTCGGAATTGCCGAGCAGGTCAGCGAGCTTTTTCGGGGCGTATTTCACGGTCAGCAGCATTTTCGCACTCCCAGAATTCCCCAACTGCGTCCTCTGGCATGCCCGTCACGACGGCCTTTTCGTCGCGGGAAAGGATCCAGTTGTATTTATTCCATTTGAAACGCTCGTCCATATAAACCACGGCCACGCGGTCGCTCTCCTTGCGCCTTGCGCGCCCCGCGGCCTGGAGCGCCTTGATTGTGCCGGGATACAGATAGCCATAATCCCAGCCCCGGCCGAATTTCGCGTCATAATAGTCTATGAGCGCGCGCGACTCGAGGCCCATCTCCTCCAGCGCCACGCCCACTATGACGACAGTCTTTATCTCGCCTTCGCAATAATCCACGCCTTCTGAGAGCGAGCCGCCCTGGACTCCGACAAGCACTCCTCCGGAGCGGAAGTCGCGAAGCATCTTCCGGATGTCGCCCGGGCGCATCTGGGGCCGCTGGATGTGGAGGTTGCGCGAGAGCACGAGGGGAAGGACGCTGTCCATAACCTCGTATGACGGGAAGAAAACCGCGGTGCCTCCCGGCGTGCGGGCGACGATTGCGTCAATCTTGGAAGCGATTGCCCCGTATTCTTCCGCGCCCCTGCGCGTGTAGCGGGTGGTGAGTCCTTCCGAGATGATGTTCACGATGTTCGAGCTGCAAAAGGGCGACGGGTAGGCCTTCATTATTGTGCGCTCCCGGTCCAGGCCGAGGACGTCGCGGTGCATCTCCATGGGAAGCATGGACCCGCTCATCAGGATTGACGCCGCGCAGTCGTTGAGTATCCGCGTAGCGGACGAGGGGTCCAGCATGCGCTTGGAGAGGAAGAGATGCCCCTTATCCTCCCGCAGTATGCGCACGCAGCCGCCGTCTTCGCCTTCCCAGCCGTCCAGGAACCGGGCGAGCCGCAGGCATGCGCTTTTTCGGCCGGCTTTTTCCACATACGCGTTTCCGGCGTCCTCCAGCCGCTGCACCGCCTCTTCAAGGCCCAGGCCGAAGCGGCCGATGAACGAGGTGAAATCCTCCGGCGAAACGACGCGCTCCCGCGCACCGGATAGCGCGTCCGCGCCCCACGAGCGGAATTCCTCCTCGAGGGGCCCTGCATCAAGCCCGAGGGAGCGCATCTCTTTCGCCACCCTGGCGAAAAGGAACGTGCTCACGTTGCGCGAGAGGCTGCTCCGTATGCGCGGGGCGAGGTTGTGCGCCTCGTCCACGATGATGATGGAATTCTCGATGCGCTTCCTTATCTTCTGCAGGAAGATGTCGCGGATGTGCGGCATGAAGACGTGGTGGTAGTCCGCAACGACCACGCGTGAGGCCGCGGCCAGCTTCAGCAGCCATTCGTATGGGCAGCACAAATCGCTCCGCCCGTTCTCTATCATCTCATGGTGCGACTTCCCGCTGCCGTAATTTTCCAGCAAATCGCGGAATTTCGCCTCGGCCCGGATTTCCTCGCGGCGGCTGTAGCCGCGGGCGTTTCCATAGAATATGCATTCGGCATTCTGCCTTTTCTTTATGCACGCGCTAAGAAGCCCCTCGGAATCCATCCCGCGAAGCGAGTCGTCGATGCAGCAATGGGCCCGGCCGACCATGTCCACGGCCCGGAGGCCGAGGTGATGCTTTTGCTCCAGCCCGCGCACGACATCCATGGCGATGCGGTGCTGGGAGATTTTCGAGGTGAGGAAGAGGACGTCCAAATCCTGCTCTATGGCGCAGGAGACCGCGGCCGAGAGCGAGGCATCAGTCTTTCCCGAGCCTGTCGGCGCATGGGCGATTATTATCTGGCGGAAATTGATGGCGCGCTGCATGTCCTCCATCAGCTCCCGCTGGCCCGGCCGGGGGGAATCGTGCCTGAAATGGAGCGCCATGGAAAATATCCGCCGGGACAGTATATAATGCATAGCCGGGCCGCATTTCCGCAAGAAGGCGGCCAATTAATATTTTCTTTGCAGATATGCATCCGTGAAATTCCTCTATGACGCGCCCGCGCTCCTCTATCGCGGCGCGCTGATTGTGGGCGACACGCATTTCGGCATGGAGGCCAAGCTCCGCCGCAAAGGCATACATGATGGCATGTTCAGCATGCGCGAATTCGAGAGGCTCAAGCGGCAAATCATCACGCACAAGGCGAAGCGGCTCATTTTCCTCGGCGATGTGAAAGAAGACATCACCATGCTGGATAGCATGACTGAGAGCATCCTCGCGAAGCTTTCGATGCTCTGCCCGATTACTATTGTGCGCGGCAACCATGACGGTGGCATCGAGCAGTGCGGAAACGCGGAAGTCATCGGCGCGGGCGGGTTCGTCTTCGGGAAGCTCGGCCTCCTGCACGGCCACTCATGGCCGGATGAATCGCTGATGTCATGCGATTTCCTTGTGATGGGCCACCAGCACCCCATGGTCGCGCTGACAGATGCGTTCGGAAAGAGGCGCACGGAGCCGGCGTGGATAATCGCCCCATGCGATGCGGGCGCGCTTGCGGGACGCTATGGAAAATTCAACAAAAAAATCCGCCTGATAATGATGCCCGCGTTCAATCCGATGCTCGGTTGCGCGATAAATATCGACGATAAAGAGCGCCTCGGGCCGATTCTTAACAACAATCTATTTAAACTCAACCGTGCATTAGTATTCCGTCTGGACGGCACGTGTCTTGGACAACTTGAAAAGATTTTTTGAGGCGACCACATGGGCGGAAACAGAAGGGGAAGGCAAAAGCTAGAGAGTTGTGCATCATGCGGCCGCGCTGTGCCGCGTGGCAAGGCCGTTGAATACAGCAGCAGGACTCATTTTACAACCGACCTGAAAGAGGACAATGTAACTTACACCGGTTTCGTTGACCAGTACTATTGTATCAGCTGCGCCAAGCACCGGAAGATATTCGAGAAGAAAAAGCAGCAGGCCCAGCGGCTCAAAGAAAAGAGGCAGCTCTATGGATGAGATCTCCTTCGACGGAAAGAGATACATTGCATTGAAGCAGGATATCGGGAACCTCCCTTTGATTGTCGTGAAAGCCAAGAACGGATACATCGCATGCAGCTATATTGACAAGGAGACCGCGGAAAAAGTAGGCGACATAGCCGCGTTCGTTTCCGGCGTCAAGTGCCTGGACGACCTGAAGAAGGCCAAAATAAGGCAGGCGACCACCTGGGCCGAGGATTTGGGCATCCGCGAAGGCATGAGCGTCAAGAAGGCGCTTGAACTGATGGACATAGTCACCGAGTAGAATCAGCTTTTTCGGGGGACCCGCGTTGAGCCGATAGCCGCGGCCATAACGAACAGCGGGAGCACGAACACAATCGCGCAGATGTTGTTGGGATTTGACCGGTAATAGTTCTCGGGGGCAAGCTGCGCAAGGCGCGCGGCCTCGTCATAGCAGGTTTCCCGCGTGACCGCGTCACCGAAAAGCTGGGACCCGAAATCGTCCCTCTGCGTGATATAGCCGCATGTGTCGGGGTTCCTCGTTATCCGCGCCACTTCGAAATAGCACTGGTTGGACATCAGCTCGGCCTTCTTGCGGATGTCGCTGCCCGTATCCGGGTCGACCGGCGCGCCGAACCGCACCCACACCTCCTCGCATAGCGACGTTGCAGCACTGCACATCTGCCCCGGGGCGCAGAGGTATGCCGCAGTCAGCGCCGCAGAGAAGTAGCATTGCATCTTCTGCGAGTTCCTGATGATGGCCGGGTCGGACTCGCATTCATCTGGGCTGCGCAGGCCGAGGGCTCCGGCCAGCATGAAAAACGCAAGGATGAGCGGTAATGCGGCAGCCAGTCTCACGCCGACCCCTTCTCGGCATACGGCTTCAGGAGCGCCTTGGCCTTCGCGAGCACGATGCGGATTTCCTTCTCGTTCTTCGCGCCCGCGCAGATGACCTTGCCGTTCTTGAAGAGAAGCAGCGAGGCCTTGGGCTCCTTGAATTTCAGTATCGCGCCCGGGAACTGCTCGGGCTCGTACTCCACGTCCTTTATCTTGTACGCTATCTTGTACAAATCCAGCTCGAGGCCCAGATTGGCCGACGCGACGATGTTCGTTATCTCGATGTGGGGCTTCTTGGTCTTGGTGATTTTCTTGGCGTACGGCGTCAGCATTTTTATTGTGCGGGCAATCGTCTTCTCTATCATCTCCCTTTTCTTGCAGCCGACGCAGACGACCTTGCCGTTCTTGAACAGAAGCAGAGAGGCCTTGGCAGGCTCCTTGAATTTCAGTATCGCGCCCGGGAACTGCTCGGGCTCGTATTCTATCTCGGGTATCTTGTTTGCAAGAGCGTACAAGTCAAGCTCAAGGCCCAGAGAAGCAGACGCAACCATGTTCGTTATGACGAATTCGATAGGTTTGGACAAGAAATCACCCGTCAGGCCGATAAAGCGCGGCCAGACACCTGATAACATTTATAAAGGATGCAATTGTTTAAAAAGACTTTCTCTCATTCATTCTCGTAAAACTAATTGCTGTGATTCAAATGGTCAAGGCTTCAAAAGGCGCATTCAACAGGAGGACTAGGAAGCTCAAGGGCAAGAGCGTCGCCAGCGTGGCGAAGCTCGTGCGGACGTTCAAGGTCGGCGACAAGGTCATAATCGCGCCGAGGGCCAGGACCAAGGGCCTCCCGCACCTGCGCTATTCGAGCAGGCATGGCGTGATTACGGAGAAGAGGGGCAAGAGCTACATGGTGGAAGTCGGCGATTTCAACAAGAAGAAATCAGTTATTGTCGGCTCGGTCCACCTGAAGCTCAACCAGTAAGGTGTTGCACATGCAGATCAAATCTTCCAGGCCGGTCTCGGTCAGCGAGGCCAAGGAAATCCTGACCAAGAGGAAGGAAGACGGCGAACTGGGCTACGAGCAGTCCCAGGCATTCGAGAACTCGGACCGGTTCGGGGACACGGACTCCAAGAAAGCGAAAAAGCTAATCGAATCGATTTCAAGCTCGGGCAAGGTCAGCCTCGAGCTTGCGACCAAGATAGTCGACGTCCACCCGGGCAGCGCGGCGACATTGCGGGCCGTCCTGGTCAAGGACAGGGTCGAGCTTTCCGAGGACGAAGTCAACGAGATTCTCAAGGAGCTCGCATAAGCGGAGGGGGATTGGAATGGAAGACTATGCATGGGTCATCGAGTATATGCCGTCAGGCCACGCTGACGCTCTCCGCAGGGAGCCTGCAGTCCAGCTCCTGGGCACGAGATTTTTCACGCTGCTTGAAGCAACAGTCACTCCGAGCGCCAACATCGTGATGGGCCAGAAGGTCTGCGTCGGCAAGGAAGGAAGGCAGGAAGTGTCGCACATAAAGGGCCGGATAAAATACGAGGAACTGACCGGCGGCGCGAGGGAGTTCCTGCCTGCCATGATAAAGAAGGCCATAGTCGAGCGCGAGGCAGATTTCGTGGGCTTCATCAATACCGCAAAGCCGATATCCATCCGCGTGCACACGCTTGATTTGCTCCCTGGAATAGGCAAGAAGAACATGGAAGCGCTTCTTAGGGAGCGCGAGGCCAAGCCTTTCGAGTCCTTCGCGGACATCCATGCCCGCGTCCCGACGCTCGCCGACCCCGTCGGCGTGTTCGTCCACAGGATAATGAGCGAGCTGGAAGGCAAGGAGAAGTACTACCTTTTCACGAAGCCGCCTTTCGTGCCCAGATTCGGGCCAAGATGAGCCTGAGGCGAGCCATTGACTCCCGGCAGGCTCACGTTTATTCTCGTTTTTCTCCTCATTGCCAGCGCCGGCTTTGGTGCTGCGGCGGCAAATGGCGGCGGCATTGTGACTGGCGCGAACGCATCATCGGTCATGATAGGCATATACGCCCAGGTCGATACGAACGCGACGACGCCTGCCGAATATGAGGATTTCCTGGCTGAAACGTCCCTGATTGTCCTGGGGGAGGACATGGACCTTGCCGAGCGGGCCCTGCTCGACACTGCGAAGGCGCAGAACCCCTGGCTCGCCAAGGCGCAGGAGAGAGACGATGGCAATGAGTCGAGGAGGGCGATTCTGGAGGGTAAGCACCCGCTGGTTCTGCTGATAGGCGGGCCGGAGCAGAACGCCATAACCGCGTTTGGGATTGGCGCCGGATGGTTCAACGAAACGCGGACTGTCGAGGGCGGACTGATTATCAAGACAGGCAAGCTTTCCAACGGGGCAGTCGTCGTAGCCATATCGGACAGGATGGGCTACGAGGAAGGGGCAGTAAAGAACGAAGGAGCGAAATATTCGCCCCTGAATGCGGTAATGCCCAGGGAGTACGTCCCCGCTGCTGCCACATTCATCTCGCTGATCATCCTCATCATCATCAACGTAGGAAGGACTGTAGTCGAGTTCAAGGCGCTCGATTTGGGACGAAAGGGCAGGAAAGTCGGGGAAGGCGCCAGGATGTACCGCGGCTACAACGTCAGCGAGGCTCTCGCGATAACGGGCGCTTCCGTGGTCCTCGGCATATCAATCAGCTGGCAGTATTTCGGCCCCTCCGGGGATTTCTTCTTCTGGGTCGTGGTGAATTCCATCATCTGCCTGCTTGCGGCCATCCTGCATGAGGTGACCCACCGCATCTTCGCCCATTTCTATAAGATTGAGATGGAATACGTGTTCTGGCCGGCCGGCTCCGCCCTGACGCTGATAAGCTCTTACCTCGGGAACGCGTTCTCCATACAAGGGTTCATTATGGAGCAGATACCCCCGGGGGTGGAGAAATGGAAGGTCGGGCTCATGAAGCTTTCGGCCCCCCTCATGAGCGCAGCTGTCATGGTTGTATTCGCGTTCCTATATTACGAGGCGCCGAACCCGCTGTTCAAGGCAATCTATTCCACGAGCGCCCTCTGGGCGGTGGCTGAGATTCTGCCTCTCGGCTCCCTTGACGGAAAGGACATCAGGGACTGGAACAACAATGTCTGGTTCGCGGCTTTCTGCCTGATAAGCATAAGCTATCTCATCGTGACGCTCCTGATATAACAATTATAATCTTAGACTGACCGATGCATCCGGGTGTGAATTTGGGAAACGAAACAAGACTTGTGGCTCTGGCATTTGTGGCGCTCCTGCTGTCCGGCTGCACAATCAATCCGCAGGATGCCGCCCCGGCAGGGCAGAGTGCAGGTAACATCTCCGGCGCATCAGGCTCTACGGAAAACCCGCCCACATTCACAATGGAAGAGGTCGCAACCCACAACGCCAAGGGAGACTGCTGGATGGTCATCAGCGGCAAGGTCCTGGACCTTAGCGGCTACACCACGCACCCGGGCGGGGACACGTTCGTGCCGTACTGCGGCAAGGACGGCACCGAAGGTTTCGCCACGATGGGCGGCAAGGGGAAAGACCATTCGCCGGGCGCGTATATGCAGATTGAAACGTATGTGATTGGGCGGGTCGGATGACCCGCTAAGATGATGGGGGTGGAATAATGCAAAAACCAAGCTGGCTTTTCCTGCTGCTGTTTTGCGGCGTGGCGCTGATTGGGGCTTACCAGTCCCTGTTCCAGATTCACGCCATGACGTCGTTTGTCAGGTTCTTCGCCCTCTCAGGGTATTTCCTGCTCTGCGTCTCGCTCATAATCGGGCCGCTGGTCGTGCTGTGGCCGAAGGAATTCGCGCAGTATGTCGAGCCGAGGCGGGCTGTCGGCATCGCGTGCTTCGTTTTCGCGATAATCCACGGCCTTCTCGTCCTCGGGCCCAGGTGGGGCTGGGATTTCGGGTTCCTGCTTGCCGGGCCGGGCTCCATGTCCACGATACCGGCGACGCTGGTTCTGCTCGCGCTCGCCCTGACATCCAGCGATTATGCCATCAAAGTGATGGGGCCCGGGCTCTGGAAGAACGTCCAGCGCTTCAACTACCTTGCGTTCGTGTTCTCGAGCGTGCACTTTGTCCTTCTGGCGAACGGGCTTTTCGTGCAGGTGAACGGCAGGACGTTCGTAAACGCCGCAGAGGTTGCGCTTCTTCTGCTCGGGCTTGCCACAGTCGCCCTTCAGGCTGCTGGATTCGTTGCGAGAAGGGCGAGGATGGCCGCCGCAAAGCCGCCTCAGGCGAAACCCGAAGGGCCGGCTGCCTAGCAGAAGCCGAGCGATTCCGATAGCGCGTCCGCGAACTCATCAGCATCCTGGTAGCGCCGGCGGGGCTCCTTCTCGAGGGCCCTTGCGACCGCATAGGAAAGGCGGCGCGGGATTGCGGGTTTGCGGACATGCAGGGGGACTGCGGGCTCGGACCTGTGCGCCCGGAAATACTCCTCCCCCTCGTCTTTATCGGGGTCCATGGTGTAGGGGTACCAGCCTGAGAGGAACTGGTAGAGGACCATGCCGAGCGCATAGATGTCTGCCCTGAAGTCGACGCGAACCTTCGGGTATGTCTGCTCGGGCGCCATGAACATCGGAGTGCCCACCGGCACATCCACGCGCATCGCGAAATCCTGCATGCCCGGGACTATCGAGAAGCCGTAGTCGATGAGGCTGACGGAGCGCCGGTCGCATCCGAGGACGAGGTTTCCGGGCTTCAGGTCCCGATGAACGATGCCCGCGCCATGCAAGGCGGAGAGTATCCCGCAGGCGGATATCGAAAGCAGAACCGCTGTCCTTGCGTCTTGGACGTAATTGAGGGCGAATGGGAGGCCGTCCTTGAATTCCTCGGCCAGATACGGGTCCGGTCCGATGGGGGAAGACGAATACAGGACCGGGACGCCCGGATGCCTTGCGAGGGACAGTGCGCGGGCTTCGGTCTCCATGGCATAATGCGCATTTTTATTGGCAAGCATGTCTCCCCTAAGGCGCTTGATGGCAACCGTGTTGCCGGTCCGGAGGTCGTCGGCCAGGTGCACGAGGAAAACCGCGCCGCAGCCAAGTTCCTGAAGGGGCCTGTACCGGCCATTGACCGTCTCGAAAAGGCCCCGCTCTGGCGGCTCCGTGTGCTTATGGAGAGGCCTGCGGCTGGAAACGGTTTTATGCATATGGAAGATTATGCCTGGAAAGGTTTATAATACATGTAAATACATTATTTGCGACTAATGACCATCCGGGAGCCCTCCTGGCGCCATTATGGGTTTAGACCAAGTGTTTATATATATTACCACATATATATCTTGAATAACAATGCTCACCGAAGGACGATTCTATGGCTGACCGCGAGAGAATAGTACCCCTCAAAAGAACCTCATGGGACTATATTGAAGCGAGGCGCATGGCGGCCCAAAGGGGGATGAAGCTCCCATCCAACGTGCTCCATGACGAGTATCTGGTCCGAAGCGGGGACTGGGAGCAGGTCAAGGAGATATACCCCGCCTGGGCGCGGGAGTTGCTCGTATATCCGAGGATTGGCCGGAAATTCACGAATGGCCGGGACGTAATCGATTCAGAGGAGGACCACCAGGGAAGGAGGTGGGTACTGCCGGCAGAGTATTTGAGGAAGGCCCATGAGCGCGGAGAGGTGTACGGAATAGCCGATGCCGGCCTTCTGCTCGAACCCGGCGACTTCGAGGAAAAGAACTGGAGGGTCATAGTCCACCCGTCAATCATCACCATACTGCATAATGTCGTCGGGCTGGTTTCCATGGGGGGAAAGATGAACGAAATCACGGGCCTCCCGGAAAGGATGCAGCCCGGCCAGAGAATACCGCCGGGCATGAAGAGGCGCCTCTTCCGGAACGAAGGGGCAGGCGTTAGGCCCATCATCCGGGGCGTTTTCGGCAGGTATACGGACGTGCGGCACAATATCATTGCAGGAGACGGCTGGCCGATGCTCTACGAGGACCAGCGGGACGACATACACAATCCCAGATTCAAGGGTTTCGGGGTTTCGGGCGTCGCAACGGAGAAGGTGCAGTTCGCTGTGCTCCGGAAGGGCAATCGCCTTATCATAGAGGGCACGCCCGATATGCTGGAAGCGGCGCTTCGGGAGCTCCAGGGCTGGAAGTAATGGCTGTTTATTCCGACCGCTTAAGTATTGCGACTGCAGGGTTGATGCGGCTGCTAGGCGCTTGCGATGCATCTGTTTAAGGCTTCCCTGAATTCTTCAGCGCTCTGGAAGCGGTCTTCCGGGTTTTCACTAAGCCCCTTGTCCACCACGGCGCAGATTCGCCTGGAAAGCCCCGGCACGGCCTGGCTAAGAGGGAGGGGCTTTTGGGACTTCCTTATTTCCACTGCGGTGCTGAAATCGGCATCGGGGTCTATTCCGAATGGCGGGACGGACGCGAGGCTGTCATATAGCATGGCGGCCAGGGAATATGTATCCGACCGCTTATCGGCATAGAATCCGGATTCGGCGGCCTCGGGCGACATATACTCCGCAGTCCCCACCGCGCTGGAAAAATACGGGTCGTCGAAATCAGGAGAATCCAGTTTCGCGCTTCCGAAATCTATGAGCGCGATGTTCGATGTAATCCGCGGTGAGACGATGACATTGTCCGGCTTCAGGTCACGGTGAATCACTCCCGCCGCATGGGCCGCCGAGAGGGCGTCGCATAAATCAAGTGCGAGCATGAGAACGCCTTCCGCATGATGCCGCATCTGGCGGAAGGTAGGGCCGCTTACGTATTCCATCACGATATAATCGTCGGAGGATGGCCTGCTTATCAATGACACGACGCCGTCGTGCTTTATGCGCGAGAGCGCCTCGGCCTCGACTGAAAGGGTCCTTTTCATCGCCCCGTAGCTGCCGGGGTCCTCGCGGAATCCTTTCCCTATCGTCTTCAGGACCACGTCCGTGTCGGTTTTTATGTCAGTGGCAATGAACAGGGTGCTCAGGCCTCCCCACGTCATGACCTCTGAGAGTACGTACCTGTCCTCTATCAGGGGATATTGCTTTGTAATTGCGCGGGGCGGCATTGCCGGGGCTGGATGCGTGGGATAGGCGGACGGGTGGCCCGCGTGGGGCCGGCTCTGTGTTTGCATATTGTATAATATGTATTTTGATGTTTATATATGTTGTGGTTATAAGTCAAAATTCGTGCTAATATGCCCAACGCCCCCGGAACCGGGAATCCGAAACCAGAAACATGAAACCGGAAGGGGAAGTGGGCTCGCGAGGAATTGAACCCCGTATCTTTCGCGTGTAAGGCGAACATCTTACCGATCGACTACGAGCCCAATGATGCCGATGTCTGGTTGTTGGCCGGTTATCTTTTTAATTTAGCCGAGATTGAGCGCAGAGCGGCACATTCCGCAGAATTCCGCCCCCTTGATGTCCACAGCGGCTACGGAATCCGACGGGGCCATTATGCACGTCTTGTCATCGCAATGCTGCAGGCCGCGGATGTGGCCAAGCTCGTGCATGGCTTCCTTCAGGACGCGCTCCTTGAAGAGCGCGCCTGCGGCCTGCAAATCATCCACCGGCCCGTAGAAGCGGGGGTCCAGGCGCGCGGTCGAGACCACGGCGCAGCTGCCTTTGGCAATCCCGAAGACATAATCCACGGGCTTTGCGAAGATGTCCTCGCGGATTATGAAAACGACCGCATCGTCAGGGCCGGCGCCGCCCGAAAGCTCGGCAAGGAGCATTTCCGCATCGTATTGGCCCCGGCTTTTTCGGAAGGAGCGCGTGAAGGGGAAATCAATGAATGCGGTGGATACCGGGGCTCGGAAGGCGCGGGAAAGCGAATCCACAAGGCCCGTGAAGCCGGGGACCGTCCGGCCGGCAAGGACCAGCGTGATGTGCATCAGGGAGGATAAAGAGGGGAAGAAAAATAAAAGGGGATGTCCGGGCGGAATAAGGCCCGGACGGCTTCAGACGTTGAAGTACTTCTGGAGCTCGTAGCCGCTGACGCCTTCCATGGCCCGCTTGTGCTGCCTGAGCTTGAGGTCAAGGTAATCCGCCAGGAGCTCGGTCGGGACCACGCCTTTGAGGAACGCGGTGTCGCTTTGGAGGGCTCCCGCAGCGTCGAGGAGGCTTCCTGGGAGGGATTTTTCAGTCCTCTTCTTGGCATTCGCCTCTTCGACCGGGTTGCCGGGGTCGGTCTTCTTCTTCAGGCCGTCAAGCCCGGCCGCAGCGACAAGCGCATGCGCCAGGTACGGGTTCGCCGCAGGGTCAGCCCCGCGGTAAGTGACACGCTTGGCCTCCTTGAGGTTCTTCTTGTAGCTCGGGACGCAGACAAGAGCGTCCTTGTCGGACACGCTCCAGCCGACCTTGAAGCCCTCGCTGGCTAGGCGCCTGTATGAATTCGGCGTCGGGGCGGTGAAAAGGGACAGGGCAGGCGCATGCTCGAGCAGGCCGCCTATGAAGTACCTTCCCATCTGGCTGATTTGGCCGTAGGCCTCCTTGCCGTCGTAGAAGAGGTTCTGCTCGCTTGTCTTCCAGAGGCTGAACGATATGTTGAACGAGTTTCCCTTCTCGCCTTCGACCGGGTACGGCATGAACGTCGCCGAGGCGTTCACCGCGTTCGCCAGGTTCTTGGTGATGAATTTCAGCGTGTTGACCGCGTCGCCGGCGGATTTAAGGCTCCTCGGCGCGAGCTCGAAGGTCTGCTGGCCCGTCGGGCCCCTGCCGTGGCGGTGCGAGTCGACCTGGACGCCGAAGCTGTCTTCGAGCGACTCGCAAATCTGCGTTCTTGCCGAATACATCGTATCGCTGGGCGTTGCCACGAATGCGCCGGATTTCTCGTTCGAGAGCGGCGACGGCCCCCACCTCGCTTCGCGCGAATCCATTGCCACGCCGGTGCCGCGCCCTCTTGTGGTCTTGTCCGCGGTGACGGTGTCGAACATGAAGCATTCCACTTCGCTGCCGACAAGCGAGTTCTTTATGCCTGCGGCGCTGAAGTTGGTCTCGATGCGCTCCGCGACGTATCGCGGGTCCTTGAGGAACCTCTCCTTCTTCACCGCGACGATGACGTCGCAGATGAGCCTGACCGTTGCCGGCTCCCACGGGAGGCGGGCGAGCGTGTCCGGGTCCGGAAGGAGCACAAGGTCTCCCTGCTCCGAGTTGCCGTACACCTCGGAGAGGTCGGCGGCATGGATGCCGTTGCCGAATGTCGCCTCTTCGAGCTTGCGGTTGGAAACGCTGACGCGGTGCATCTGGCCCTTGATGTCAAAGAACTGGAGGTCGACCCACCTAATCTCGTTTGTAGCGATATATTTCATCACATCGTCTATAGCAGACAAAAGACCACCTGGCATATTCTAAGGTATTATAGGAATAAATAGGTATCGAAATG
>JAKEGJ010000028.1 GCA_022627495.1 Microcaldota archaeon | reverse complement strand
GGTGTCGATGGGGTAGGATGAGGACGTGTGAAGGTACTCGTTTATCATCGTGCCGTCCACCAGGGTGCGGAGCGTGGTGTCGGAGGTATCCACGAACGTCTTCCTGATTGTGAGCGCCTTGAGCACGTTTCCGATGAACCTGCCCTTCTCATCCGGCCTCTCCCGTATCGCGACGCTTTCGAGGAACATGAAGAAAGCATCGGGCGGCTTCGGCAGATCTGCGGGCCAGGCCGTGTTCGCCCAGAGTTCTGCGGCTCCGGGCGTTTTCATTATCGCGTCCTCCTCGGCCGTGCCGAGCATTGTCGCGTAGATGATGTCCACGTCGTGCGTGGTCAATTCGCCCAGCATGTACTCCTTGTTCTCCCTCGCCTTCGTGAGCACGGCGGCTAATTTTGCCCTCCTTCCCGCCTGCTCCTTGCCGTATTCGGTGTCCATCTGCTCGAGCGGCGTCCTGATTGCGCAGTTGGCTATCGCGCGGATGAATGTCTCGCTGCAGACGACTTCGCGTATGGACGAATCGGCGCTGCTTGCTGATGCCGTCCTGCTCTGGCCCCTCCGGATTGCATCGAGGAAGACCCTGTTGAAGTCCGTAAGGTGCGCCCCTTCGGTGGCCCCCTCGTCCACGTTCGCGGCCGAGTCCTGGCTCTCCTTCCTGGCTAGCTTCTCATCATTCCTCCTCTTTATCTCCCTGTCCCTGGCATCCGCCTCGAGCCCCTTGTGTATCCTGTTCTCCTCCCTGCCTTCTTTCGACAGCAGGTTCACCTTCCTTCCGATGAATGTCTGGGCCCGCTGGGCCGCCTGCTGCGCCCTATCGGCATTCTGCGCCTGCGCCATCCCCGTAGCATCCGGTCCGCCGACTGCTTTTCCACCCGCCATAAATTCACCTAGAGCATTAATTCTTCTATGATACTTTGTAGAATAATATGGCGAATTGTCTTTTTAAAAGTATGGATTTATGGTTTTTCGTGCTATCTTTGGAAAAGCAGGATTATTCGACAATGCGGCTGACTATCCTCTGCGGGTCGAAGCGCTCCAGGGCGTCGTAGCCCTGGCCGATGCCGACATAGATTATGGGCACGCCCGTTGCCTTGCTGATTGAAAGCATGGTCCCGCCTTTCGGGTCGCAGTCCAGCTTGCTCAAAATCACCGCGTCCACGCCGACTTCGCGGTTGAAGGCCGTTATCTGCTCGATGATGGCGTTTCCCGCGATGCTCTCCCCGATGTAGATGCATATGTCAGGGGAAATCACGCGCTTCATCTTCTTCATCTCATTCAGCAGGCTGATGTTCGTGTCCTGCCTGCCCGCGGTGTCGATTAGCACCGCATCGATGCCGTGCGCCTTCGCGTAGTTGACGGCATCGTACGCTACGGACGTGGGGTCGCTCCCGTACTCCCGGGCGATCATCTTCACATTGAGGCGCTCGGCATGCACGCCCATCTGCTCTATTGCCGCCGCCCGGAACGTGTCCGCCGCGGCGAAGACGACCTTCCGGTGGCTGTCCATGAGCAGCTTCGCCACCTTCGCGATTGTCGTGGTCTTGCCCGCGCCGTTGATTCCGATGAACATGATCTTGACCGGTTTCTCGCCGCTCTCAACGCGCGAGACTATGTCGAAATCCTTTTCATTTGTCAGGATATCCACGAGCGTCTCCCTTATCGAGCCGCTGACGAACGAATGGAGCTTGTCCCTTGCGACTTTCGAGCCGACGAGCCTGCCCATGAGCTCCTCCTTGATGCCTTCAGAAACGCCGATGTCAACATCCGCTTCCAGGAGCTCCAATTCAAGCGATTCAACCATCTCCGACACGTCTTTCTCGCTGATTTCCACCTCGCGGGTGATAAGGCTCTTCACAGCGCCTACAATGCCCAGCTTCAGCCGCTCTTTAGGTTTCTCCTTCTCATCTTTCGGCTCCGGCTTCGCCGCTATTGGTTCTGGCGCAAACGGCTGCGGAGCTGGAGGGGCATTGGCGGTTATGGCATCCGGGGTTTTTTGCGGCGCAATTGGCGATTCCTGCGCCGGCGCACGGGCGGGGCGCTTCGGTTCAGGCGCTGCCTTGGGCGCGGGTCTCGCCGGTTCTGACTTGGGCGGCATTCCCTTTTCTTTGGCCGGGGCCGGTTCCGGGATTGCCGGCGTTTCAATCGGGGTTTCGGGTTTTGGCGCAGGTTTTGCTGCTGGAGTGGGTTTTGTTTCAGCCGCCGGCTTTTGCCGCTGTGGTTCTATTGCAGCGGGTTCTGGTTTTTTGGTTTCGGGTTCCGCTGCCTTGCGCTCCGGTTTCTTCACCACGCTTTTTGGCGCTTCCTTACTTTGCGCGTTCACCGGGGCGGGTTTCTCCTCGACGCGCTGCTCCTCCGGGATTTCCGCTACGCTTTCTTCCGGCGATTTCCCAGCTGGCGGCGCGGCCTCTGCCTTCTCCTCCCCCTTCCTGGCTATGCCGTCTATGAAGCCGCTGATTTTCTTCTTGAGAAAGTCAAACATGAAACTTTCCTCCTATCAAACCCCGGTAAAAGTTTCATCAAACTTCATCCGACAAACCCCGTCAAACTATCGCATCAAACGCTCGACGCCTTCTCCCGGCCCACGCTGCGAACTTCGGTTGGAGAAAAATGAAATGAAAAAGATTTGAATGGAAAAAATAGCTATATGTAGTCCTCGCGGATGTTGCCATCGACGCGCTGGTTTATCTGCGTCGCGGATTCCATCCTCTGGAGCTGGCCTGTGACCTCGCGGAGCTTGGCGGCGATTCGGTTGAACTCCTCGTTCAGCTTCTCGACCGCCTTCTTCGTCGCGTCTATCCGCCTCCTCATCTCTTCACCCGCGGCGTCCTTTTCCATCTCGACGAGGTACTCTGCGCCAACCGGCACCAGAATCCGCGTGTGCGAGATGTTGCCGCGGACCAGCGCGCCGCCCCCTATCGGAATCAGCGCCTCTTCTGCCGAAAGGCTCTCGACAGTCCTCAGCGCGTTGCCGAGGTCTATCGTGGTGAGGCTGACCCTTTCGGTCTCCCGCTTAATCATCGCTATCTGTTCCCTATAGACCGCAAGCTCGTAACTGAGCTGCTCCTGGGTCAAGTCCTCTTGCACCATTTAATCACGAAACCTTCTCGACCTTCTCGATTTTAATCTTATTCCTTTTGACGCCGTTCTGCGACCCGAAGTAGGCGTACGCCCGGTGCTTCGCCGCGTTCTCGGTTTCAGCCTCGACCTGCTTGGTGAACGCCCTCTCTTCGGTACCGAGCGTTATCCTACCGCTTACGTTGAATACTGCCATATGTCTTCACCCGATGAATGTCCGTTTCACTTTATCAGCCCGAGGGCTTCCTCGAGCCTGCCTATCTCGTATGCCGTCGTGTTCTCCCCGACGACATACCCGTTCCTGTTCACGACCGCGCCGTATCCCACGAAGCCCGTCCCCGTGTTCATCGTGCCCTTGTTGCCATGCACCCTGAGCGCGTCTTTTAGCTTGGCCAGCTCGTCCTCGCCGCAGCGGAAGTGCGCGAGGAATCCGGTGTTCGTGGCTATGCACGCGCTCCCGACTGTGGAGAATCCGGCTATCGTCATGGGCACAAGCTCCACGCCGAGCGTGTCCCCGATCGCCGCGGCCTCTTCCTTCGACACGTACGGATTGATAATCCCGCCCCGGTCGTTCGCGGCTATGTTGTTGCCGTTCGCGTTGTTCAGGTCCTTGGAGACGTAAACGTTCAGGCCGGCCTTTTTGAGGAGCGCTATCTCCTCATCGCGGGCAACGTTCGGCAGGATGACGCCATTCGAGTTCATGGCGACGTAGACGCCGAGCAGGTTCGAGTCCGCCATTGCGACTTTCACAATGTCCGTCTTCAGCCTCTCGCGGACCATGGCCTCGAGTTTTTCCATGCTGTCAATGGGCAGCATGGTGATTTCATCATTCGTCCTGATGAACATCCCTATCCAGGGGTTGCCGAAGTAGGCTGTCTTCATCTTTTTCCACTCGTCCTATTGCCCGCTCCGGCTACTTCCGGGCCTCCGGCTTCGCGGAAGGCTTCCCCTCCGCCTTTTTCTCCTCCTTCTTCACTTCGGCCTTGGGCGCCTCCTTCTTCTCCTCTTTCTTCGCAGCTTTTTTGGGCTCCTCGACCTTCTCGTCGGAAAGGTAGGCGCGTACGACTCCATCGTCCTTGACCAGCCTCACCTTGATCCGCCTGGGCGGCTTCTGGATGCTCCTTACCCAGAGGCGGGAGTTCAGTGCCTCGCTGAGAATAATCCTCGCGCCCTCGGACTTCATGTGCCGCGCTATGAACGCGCGGAGAATCTTGACCGCCCTGGGCGTCCTCTTGTTCCTTACGGTCTCGTAGGCATCGCCAAGCGGCACCGTGTAAATCCTTTCAAGTTTAGCCATTAGAGTATCACCCTAGAAACATCACTCTTCTATCCGGAGCTTGTCCGTCCTCCAGTCCCTCCTTCTGCGGTTGAACGTGACCTTCCTCTTCGTCCTGACCATCACGAAAGCTGGAATCCTCTTTATCTGCCGGTTCGCTTTCCCGAGCTTAAGCTTCTTCGCAAGTCCTTTGCTTCCCATAATCATTACCCCGCTAATCCATCATTTTTTATGAAATAAAAGGAACCAAGGTTCCTTTTTAATCTCCTTTTTTTTTACTTTTTATGGAATGTTATCGTCGTCTTCGTCTCGCTCTGCTCCTTGATGGCCCGCAGCAGCGAAAGGAGCTCCTTTTCCGTTATCTTCCTTCCGGCCTTCCTATGGAACATCAGGACGTTCTTGGCGGCGCTCAGGTATGTCTCCGAGTTCGCGACAGCGACGTTCATCAGGCGCTCGTACGCGGCCTCATCGAGGGCGACCCGGAGCGTGGCCTTGAGCTGCTCCTGGGCTTTTTTAGCCTCGAGCTTCCTCTTCTTCAGGTCCTCGAGCTGCTGCCCGTCTTCGTCCTCTCCCATTTCAGACGCACTCTTTTGCGGCGGCGTCCATGAGCTTCCTGCCCTTCGCAGAAAGGCTGCGCCCGGCTTTTCCCTTTACAAGCAGACCCGCCTTCTCCAGCTCCTGCATCGCCTTGCGTATGGTCGAGCCGCCTGCAGGAGCGTGGCGCGCCGGCTTGACCCCGCGGCGCTTCTTGCCGCCGTAGTGCCTTCTGAGCCTCTGCGTGCCGACCTCGCCCATCACGTATGCCTGCCTCATGATGGAGGCGCAGCGCATGTACCAGAAGTTCCCGTCTGAGGGGGGCCTCTGGGCGTGGGCGCCTGTCTTCACCAGGCCGACAAATGCCGGCTTGTGGATTTTCATGTCCTTCAGCTTGTGAGCTGCCTTCTCTATGAGCCTGTTGGCTTCTACATCAAACGCTGTAACCATATGCGCACCTCTGTTTGTGCAACTCCAATTTCTAACTGCAACCCTTTTCGCGACGGAAAATTGGATACCCTCTTTCAGGGGTAATGTATCCATAATGGTATTAAAAGTTATCTTTTAGGGCCCCGACGCCATCCGCATAAGCGCCTTCTCGTCGAGAGGCTCGACGTCGAACTCCTCGATTGCCTTCTTCCCATTATTCCTGCGCGGCCTGAAGCCCACTTTCTTGCACTCGCCCTCCCCTTCCTCAGCCCGGGGGGCGAAGCCCGGTGGGAACAGGTGCCCATTCTTCCGCACTTCCCGCTCGAACCTTCCCAGCATTCCAGCAACCTCCGGGCTTTCCAAGTCCGCCGGAATCCTGACCACGAAAGTAGTTCCGTTGCCCGGCGGACTGAATTTCGGCTTGATTCCAAGGCCCTCAAGCGTATCTTTTGGGAGCCTGCCCATCGCTATGCCCGATTCCCTTGCCAGGATGTACGCGTGGCTCAGCACGAGCGAGCGGTATCTCTGGGTGAGCCTGTCAATGTCGTTTTGCATGAGGGGGTATGATATTCAATAGGGTATAAAATGGTTCTTCAACGATATCACATCATGAAATCTGTTTACCCCGGGGTCTTCACCAAGGACGGCGCATACCTGACTGTCAATATAGACCCTGGCCGCAAAGTCTACGGAGAGCGGACGCTTCGGGAGGGCGGCAGCGAATACCGCATCTGGGACTCGTACCGGAGCAAGCTCTCAGGCGCCCTGAAAAAGGGCCTCAAGGAGTTCCCGTTCGCCCCTGGCGTGAAGGTGCTGTATCTCGGCGCTTCGACCGGGACTACGATTTCGCACCTTTCCGACATACTCGGCCCGGACGGCGAAATTTATGCCGTGGAAATCGCCCCCCAGTGCATGAAGTCGCTTATCGCGCTGTCCGAGCGGAGGCAGAACATAATCCCCATCCACGGAGACGCGCGCCAGCCCAAGGAATACGAGGATGCCGGGCAGGTCGATATCATATACATGGATGTCGCCCAGCCTGACCAGGACGACATTCTAATCAAGAACGCGAGGATGTTCCTGAAACCTGGCG
Organism: Microcaldota archaeon; assembly: GCA_022627495.1. Taxonomy (GTDB): domain Archaea; phylum Micrarchaeota; class Micrarchaeia; order Anstonellales; family Bilamarchaeaceae; genus Bilamarchaeum. Next base: position 7,341 of record JAKEGJ010000028.1, on the reverse strand, counting down.
GAATAGCGATGATTGCCATAAAAAGCCAGAGCATCGACGTGACGAAAGACCCGAAGGTCGTGTTCGAGGCAGTCCTCGCGAAGCTTGGGCCCGTTTTCGAAATAATGGAAAAAATCCGGCTCGAGCCCTTCGACAAGGACCATCTTTTTGTCGTTTTGCGCTACCGGGGCTAGTCATCTGGAAGATGCAACCCGGCCGCAAGCAATATAATCCTGCAGAGGTTATCTCCCCTTATGACCGGGGCACGGATGGTTTCGGATGAAGGGATAGCTGCTGTGATACGGACCGGGGGCATCGGGTACGTCTGTTCTGCACTCCAAAGCGATGCACAAACGAATGCGCTAAGGGGTGCAATGGAAAGAAGCCCCGCCGTCAGGCAAGCGGTGGCTGACGCCATTACCCGCGAAGGAAGCCGGCTGATAGAAGAGCATAAGAAAAGCGGAAGGCCGACCTCAGAGGTCAGAAACCTTCCTTCGCCCCTGAGGAATCTGCTGCAGGATGCGGATGCAAGAAGCAGGCTCCGGGAGTTGATGGTAAGCCCTCCGGGCCAGGGTGTTTTGGGTGCCGCAGTCAGAACAACCGGCGGGGAGTTCCTTGTCGTGGGCTACATGTTCAACGTGCCGGGCGGCCTCGGCCTGGTCGGCAGAATGATGCTTTCGAATGCCGGAAGAGCAACTGCCGGCATCATACTTTATTCCGCTACATTCGTCACTCCCGACCCGTATTTCCGGCCGGCTCTGCCGCCTTATCGGCCTAGCGAAGAGGGCAGGCAATTTAGGGAAAATCTGGCAAGCGATGACGGATTGCGCAATAGGCTCAGAACGCGGGATGGCAGGACCACCCTCAGGGATTTTTTCAGGCAGCATGAAGCAGAAGCCAGGACAATCCTGAGGGAGACCCTTTCAAGTCCTGAGGGGGTCAGGCGCATCGCGGGCGTATTAACTTCTGACGATGGCAGGAATTTCCTGGGCATGATTGGCGGGAGCCTTGGCACGAGAATTGCTGGTGATGACCTTTGGAATACGGGCGGCGGCAGGGTGCTGGTGCGGCAAATGCTCGTTTCAGCTGAAGGGGCGCGCGCGATTTTCGGTTTAATCACCGGATTCTCAATCTGATGCCTGACGCATCTGCGCAAACCCGCGCTCGCTCGTAATCCCAAATGTTTCTTTTTATAAACATTTCTCCACAAAAAGTAACATATGGAGACCGGCCAAATCAGCTTACGCCTCGAAACGGACGCGTTTCTCTATCCTCCGATAGAGCCGTTCGCCAGCCCTGCCCGGGACCCTGCCGAACTCATGCGTTCGCTCCTCATCCGCTGCGAAGCGTTCTCCGGCCGCACAACCAGTGCCTGCGATTCCCTCCAGTCGTGGCTCGCCGGCCTCGTCCGGAGGAACGACATCGCATTCTACGGGGCGGCCCTCACGGACCTGTCCCATGCGAAGGACATCGACATCATCGTATTCCCGTCGGATTCGCCGCCCCTTCTTTTCCGCAAGCCCGAATTCATCCACCTGTATGCAGCGCCAGGTATGCACGCCATGGGGCACGCCTCCCTGTTCGTTGCCGGGCCGCTTCTGTTCCCGGACTTGCCGGAGATTTCCCTGCTGCGGCGGATTGAGGCCGAGCGCAAGGACTTCGAATCCCGCCCATTCTTCAGCGGGGGATTGGGCGAGCTTGTCACATACTCGGCTTACAAGGCGGCCGCATCAGGCGTAGCTGCGCAATCCGGCGCGTTTCCCAAGGATTTCCGCTTCCGCCTCCAGAGGACCTGGCTCGATACCGCGAACATGCAGACGGTTGTGCATGCGCCGCATGAATTGAACGAGCAGATACGCCTGCAGATGAAGGAATTGAAGGACCCCGAGGTCCACGCCCTTGCGATGGCGGCTATGCGGCGCCTGCGCGTGAAAGAATCCGCCCGGTGCGCGCTCGCGTCCCGCTTCGTTTCGGAACTGCGTGCCAGGTGCTGACTATCCGGGCGGGCGCTAGAATCTCTGGATGTTCAGCCCGCTCCTATTGTCGCGCGTGCGGCCGATGCGAATGTCGCGCACGTGCATGCTTATTTCGGCAGTGGGGTTTATCTCGGCGCTGACTAGGTGGCCGCCGGAAACCGAGAAATCGCAAAGCCCCAGCACGATGTGCGCATGCACGAGGGGCTCGCCCTGGCCCGAATCGGTCACATTCCCGATAAGCGACAGGATTTCGAGCATCCCATCGAGCTTCTTGTTATGATACGCATTCATTTTCGTGTCGTAATGGGAAATCTCGGCCTCCCTGCATGCGCCTATGCCGCTAAAATAAGCGGAGCGGATGCCCTCCTTAGCGCAGACAATCCTCAGGCATCCGGCGATCTCGTCGCCTTCGTCCAGGCGGATGGCAAGCATCTCCCCCTTCCTCCGGTATTCCATCTGGAGCCAACTCCCTGCGACTTAATCCCCACGAGCCAATCAGACGAGCTCTTCGGCACCGGAGCGACGCTCGCAGAAATGGCAGCGGTACCTTCCGTCGCCTTCCATCCTGAACTTGGTCTTCGCCCCCTCCGCGGTGATGCAGTTCGGGTTCGCGCAGCGCCCGAGGCCGCTCACTTCCTTGGGAAGGGCGACGGTGAATTTCTTCTCGATGGCGCTGTTCCGGATTATGTTTATGGATGCGCCAGGAGAAACGAGGGCGATGATGTTCGCGTGCTCCTCCGACACAACCTTCCCCTCGATTTTCACTATGTCCTTGGTCTTCATCATCTTGCTCGGGACGTTTATCAGGATGGCCACCCTGTGAGGGTAGTTCTCGCCGATTTCCAGGATTTTCATGACCTTCGCCGCTTTACCCGCCCTGATGTGGTCTATGACCGTTCCCATCTCAATCTTGTCGACCTGCATGCCATCACCGCCTCTATTTGTGCAATGCGTATTCCAGCACTGCCTGCCGCACGGGCACCCCGTTGTGCGCCTGCTCGAAATACCTAGCCTGCTTCATTCCGTCTATCGCGCCCTCGATTTCGTTGATTTTCGGGAGCGGGTGCAGTATCACCAAATCATCCTTCGCGCCCTTAAGGTCGTCTTTTTTTATCCGAAACCTCTCGGTGACGCGCTTGGCTTCCATCGGGTCGGCGAAGCGCTCCTGCTGTATCCTGCACACGTACAGGACGTCGGCTTCGGAGAATTCCGGCTCGGTCTTGACGTGCACCTGGAGACTGAACCTGTCCTCAAGCTCCTTGACATACAACGGGTCCATCTCAAGCCCGACGGGCGAGACGAGCGTCACCTTCGCCTCGAACATGCCAAGTGCGTATGCGAGCGAGCGCATCGTGCGCGCGTGCTTTAGGTCCCCGAACAGGGTGACGTTAAGGCCTTTGATGCGGCCCTTGCTTTTTCGGATTGAGTAGAGGTCGATTAGCGTCTGCGTCGGGTGCTGGTTTCCTCCGTCGCCCCCGTTGATGACCGGCTTTCCGAGAATGTCCGCAGCAAGCCTCGCCGAGCCCTCCTTCGGGTGGCGGATGACCAGCGCGTCCGCATAGCCTTCCACGGTCTTCACGGTGTCCTCGAAGCTCTCGCCTTTCTTCAGCGAGCTGGTTTCGGGCAAAAAGTCGATGTATTCCATTCCCGAGCGCAGAGCCGCGGACTGGAACGACAGCTTCGTCCGCGTCGATGCCTCGAAGAAAAGCGTCGCCAGCACCTTGCCGGATAATGGGGACTTTTTCTTCCCCGCGGCATATGCTTCCGCCGAATCCAGAATCTCCTCGATGTCCTTCTTTTCCATATCGCGGATGGAGATAACGTCCATAGAACAAGCCTCCCAGCTAGAATATGATGGAAAGGTATAAATCTGCTTTGTGCTTCTTCACTAGCGCCAATCTGTGCGGGAGAGATGCCCATGCTTGTCGTGTTCGAGGGAATTGACGGTTGCGGGAAAGAGACTCAGATAAAACTGCTGCGGGAGAAATACCCGGACTCGGTTGTTTTCAAGTACCCCACGAAAAGCTTCCAGATGCTGAACGACTACCTGGAGAAGAAGCTGGAGCTCTCGTCCAAGTCCCTGTTCCTGCTCTTCCTTTCCGACATCGCGAACGAGCAGGAGCTCGTGCGCGTAGCGCAGGATTCAGGCAAGACGGTCATACTCGACCGCTACGTGTTCTCGACAATCTCATACGAGCTCGCCGACATCCACTTCCCGCAGGCCAAGAAAATCGTCGAAGGCCTCGGCTTCCTGAAACCCGACAAGGTCATCCTCCTCGACATACCGCCCGAGGAGTCGCAGGCGCGCAAGGCCAAGCAGAAGAAGCTGGACCGCTATGAGGAGAACCGCGAATACCTCGCCAAGGTGCGCGGCAATTACCTCCGGCTTGAGGAAGAAAGATTTTTAACACCGAATTGGCATAAGGTCGATGCGAGCAAGGGCATAGAGGCCGTGCACGCGGATATAATGAAACTATTCCGCTAGGCTCGCAAGTAAAAAAAGCTCCGTTCGTCTAGGAGCCTTTTGGCTGATGTCTTCAAAGGGCAAAACCCTCGGGAAAAGCCCTGAGGAAAAACAGCCAATCGGTTGGTCAGACCGGTCAAGGATAGTGGACTTTCAGAAACTTTTTGGGAAAAAGTTTCACAAAAACAGCCTGAAAAGTTCAAAGAACTCCATCGACCTGGGTTCAAATCCCAGACGGAGCATTTTCTATTTCTCGTTTCATGGCCAGCGATACTTTTTTTAAGAACGGCTGGGAGGCAATCCCATGGGAGTTTCTTCCGGCAGGCGCATGCCTGTATTACTGGTTCTGGCATTTGCGATTGTGTTGGCCGCATCATTCGGGTGCATACAGCAGCCGTCCGATGGTTCGGCCGCCGCTGATGCATTCGGGGAGAATGCGGAGGCGCTGAACGCGCGCATTGCCTCCGCAGATACGGCTGTTGAGATAGCGAACCTGACATCCGAGGTCGCGGCTCTTCGGGCCGAGGCGCAGAACGACAGCCGCTTCGCCTCATTCCTCATGCTCCTCGACGCCCAGGATTTGACGCTTCAGGTCCTTTTGGCATACGCCGAATTCCAGGAAGAAAGCGCAAAAATCGGAACATCCGGAATCGACTGCGGCAAGGACTATTCTTCCTTCATCTCGCGCATGAAGGCCGCGAATGCGACCGCTGCTTCCGCATCGTCAAAGGCCCGCGCATACATCTCAACAAACCAGAACAGCACCGCGGGCATGCTAATCGGCGCGATTAACCGGACCGGTCCTGACATGATGGCGTTCTACGCATCCCTCCTCGATGACAATGTCCGGACGGACTGCCCGGCGAAATCGCAGGCGTCGGCGGAATACGCGCTCCCGCTTTCATACGAGGATGCGCTTTCGATAGCCATTTCAGAGGCCGGGGACGGATTCTTCGTTTACGGCGCACAGTCCCCGCTTCCGGCAGGCACGGTCATAACCGCCCCGCGCGCCCTGGACGATGTCAACTTCACGCTCTCAGGCAGTACATGGTTCTTCTTCCTCGACAGCGAGCCCTGGGCTCCGTTCGCCCATGACGCGCGCTATGTGATGATAGACGTTTCTGGCGGCTCCTATTTGGTCGCGAACGAGTCCATGCACCCGCAAATCGACGGAGTCCCGCGCTGGAAGAGCATAGATGAGCGCTCTGACCCCGCGAACATACTATACCCTCTCGGCATGGAAGACCTGTTCTCCCTGCCGGCGAACCTGAGTTCGGCGCCATACGCGCATCGGCTGTACGCCTGGCCGCTAGCGGGTCCTGACCTTTCGTCCCTGAACGCAGGGCGCGATGTCAACGCGCTCGAATGCTGCCCGGATAAGAAAAAATACGCGCTGATAATGACGGGAAGCAACGACACCCAGTTCCAGGCTAACACAAATATGATGTATGAATTTCTCAAGGGCTCGGGCTATGGCGATGGGGACATACAATACCTCTCCACGAATGCCGCCGCGGCAGGCAGCGACGGCGTCACATCTGTGGCGACCCTCACCGCGGCCCTGAACTGGATGAAGGCGAACGCCAAATGCTGCGACGAGGTGTTCATGTATCTTGCCGGGCACGGCTCCAAGGACCCGGTTTTCCAAGTTAGGCACAAGACGACCAATGCGACGAAATGGGTGCGTAGCGTTGCGGCGCTCGGCGACCGCCCTGGAGACTGGGAGCGCACGGGCGAGACTGGGGACTACCATAAGATAGATGTCAATGGCGGAAATCCGGGTGGCGGCGGGGCATCCTCCCAAATTCTTGTGACCTACCTGAAGGACATACCCTCATGCAAGATAACCGTGATGTACCAGTCATGCCATAGCGGTGCGGCCGCGCCGACGCTTGCCGGCGTCCCGGGCGTCACTGTGCTCACCCCGGTCGACAGCGAACATTCCTCCTACGGAATCAGCGAGGCCACGGGGGACTGGAAGGTCGGCTCATTCTTCACGCAGGCGTATCTCAATGCCAAGACCAAGAACAACGCAACCGCCGATGCCGACCGTGACGGGAGCGTCTCCGAAAAGGAGGCCTTCGACCATGCCAACCAGGTCAACCACGATGCCATCGAAGAAATCCGGACATCGCTTAACAACCTGGCTGCAAACGAGACCAACCTGACCCGAAAGCAGGCCCTGCAGAGGCGGGCCCGCGAGCTCCAGGAGCAGAGGGGCGTTTTCAAGGAAGGCGGCCCGTGCATATGCTGCCATGTGAATTGCAGCGCGGAGACCAATTACATCTGCAAAATATTCAACGGGACGAACCAGCCCAACTGCCCTGATTGCAAAAAGGTGGGCGACTACTGCGGCCCTGATTTGCCGCCCGGGCAGCAGAACGAAACGCCGCCTACGTCCGGCAACCAGACTGGTGCCAACCAGACTGGGGGAAACCAGACCGGCACAAACCAGACTGGCGCGAATGGGACCGGCGGCGAGCAGCCACCCGCGGGAAACATGACCGCTGTCTGCGGCGATGGCAACATAACCGGGGCCGAAACGTGCGACCATGGCAGCTACGCCACCAACAAGTGCCCCGAAGGCACATACTGCAATAAATGCGGCTGCAAGAAGCTCGAGACCTCTGTCGTCTGCGGCGATGGCAAGATATCCTCGCCTGACGAGGACTGCGACGGCGGCAACGTGGATTACAAGATTTGCCAGACCGGCTACACATGCAGCATCTGCAAGTGCGTTCCCGCCCCGACGCAATGCGGCGACGGCACCGTGACGCCTCCTGAGGAGTGCGACCATGGCAACACCTACACCAACGAATGCCCCGGAGGCAAAACCTGCCATTCGTGCAAATGCCTGAACCCGGACGATGTTCCAGGGGAGGCGTACTGCGGAAACAACAAGCGCGAGGGCGCAGAGCAGTG
>JAKEGJ010000027.1 GCA_022627495.1 Microcaldota archaeon | reverse complement strand
GTCATTGTCGTTGTCTATCCCGTACGGAGGGTCCTCGTCCCGTTTTCCGTCGCCGTCGTTGTCAGTAGTCGCAGGAATCGGATAGATGCCCGTCAGCGATATCAAATCATTGTTGGTTGTGTCGTATAAAAAGAGCTCGCCGCCCTTTTCGGTGATATTGCCATAGCACGACACCGCTGTCCCGCCGCATGATGCTGATTCGGTCTGGACTGCGCTTGCAAGAACCTTCCAGTTCTCTCCGCTCGGGCCAGGCGCGTCGCCGGCCTGAGGAGTGCTCTTCTCGAGGTTTACCGCGATGCTCGAAAGCACAGCGCTGAGCTGGCCGGAGTTGGTGAGCACTATTTTCCCGCTGCCCATCAGCTTCTTGCTCGTTTCGCCCTCAACCACCTTGACATCGAAGAGGTACGCCTTGTTCTCCGGGTTCTCATAGGCGCTGATTGCCGTCGTCTTGTCAAGCGACCATTCGGTCTGCTTCTGGCAGTAGGGCTCTCCGAAATAGGTCGGACAGCCCGAAGTGTCCAGATCCAAACTGGCCTGGCTGAGCTTCGGCTCATTCACAGGCTTCGTTGGCGCCGCGGCGAAAACATAGAAGGCCGCTGCAACAAGCAGCACCAAAACCATCGCAATCAGGGTCTTGTCATGTTCGTGGAACATGAGGTGCATAATTGAATCCCACTAATATAAAGGTATGCGATGCTTACCCGGAAAATTAACATAATCCGGCCCGGAATATGGTGTAAAAAGTGGAAATGGAAGGCCGTTAAGGGCCATTTTCCAGCGAATTCGAAACCGATATAAAGCCCCGGCTCATTTTCCTTTCCATGGACATTCACCAATTGCTGGCGGATAAGGCTGAAGAATGCAAAACCGTGCTCTGCTTCGGGGTGGACCCGGACATGCCTAAGATGGAGGCCGCGATAGGACACGGCAAGACCGCAGAGCAGACAATCACGCCGTATTTCCACCCGATAATAGAGAAGCTCCTTGATGAGAACGCCATCTCGGCGCTGAAGCCGAATTACGCCTATTTCGCCCAGTACGGATTCGTTGGGCTCTATGCGCTCGAGGACATCATATCGCACTACCGGGGGAAGGTGCCGGTGATTCTGGATGGCAAGCGCGGAGACATCGGAAAGAGCAGCGAGGCGTACGCCCGCGAGGCGTACGATTTCTGGGGCGCGGACGCGGTGACTATAAGCCCGTACATGGGCGAGGATTCCGTGAAGCCGTTTGTCCGGGATGGGAAGCTCGCGTACATGCTATGCCGGACATCAAATCCCGGCGCCAGGGACTTTGAGGAACTCGCAGTGGCTGGAGGCAAGAAGACGGTGTTCGAGCACGTGGCGGCCAGGGCGATGGAATGGAAGACAGGCCTTGTGGTCGGGGCGACCAGCGATGCCATCAAGAAGCTCGCGAAGGCGACAAAGAACGAGGTCCCGTTCCTGATTCCTGGCGTGGGAAGCCAGGGCGGCGATTTGGAAATGGTTATGGATGCGATAAAAGCCAATCCGGCCATCCACAGGATAAACGCGTCGTCTTCGATTGCCTATGCTTATGCCAAAACGGGGGGGAAGCCGGCGGATGCCGCGCTCGCCGAAGCCCGGAAGCTGAATGCAGTGATTAGGAAGGCATTCTAGTTCCGCAAAATCAGAGCCTGAGCGAGTCCAGGAATCCCTGCACTATGGCCCAGTTGATGAAAATTACATAGAGGATTAGCAGTAGCAGGAGGAAATACAGCATCCTCACCGGCTTCTTCGTCAGGTACTTGTAGAACGACTTCAGCGGCTTGATGATTAGCGCTGTGACTACCATCCCCGCGGCCTTCAGTATGAACTGCAGTAGTTTCAGCAACCCGCCTAGCAATGCATCAAGGATGCCGGGGCCGGTCCTCTTGACGACCTTTTTCTCCACGATGACCTCCTTCACCACTTCCTTCACGCGAACAGGCTGGACTTGCGCGGCGGGTGCGGGTTTGGGGGTGGGGGGAGCGGACGGGACGGGTTGCGGGCGGGTTGCGGGTTTCGGGTTTTGGGTTGGGGGTTTTGCGCGGGTTTCGGGTTTGGGTGCGGGAGCGGCCGGGGCTTTTGCCTTCGGCGCTGCCTTGGGAGCGGCATCCCTCTTCGCGTATTTCTTCAGGAGCGCCGGGTCGCACGCCTTGCGGAGCGCATCGTCCGGGACCACGCTCATGGTCGTTGCCGGGGCGAAGACTTTTACTTGGAGCGGGACGGTCTGGCTGCCCCCGTCGGCAAGCGTTGAAAGGAGGGCGGTTCCGGGCGGGAGGCCTTTCAGCGCCTCCATGATGTCGAATCCCGCTTTCGGGAATGATTTGGCGAGCGCTTTCAGGCGCGCGTTCCCCTTTTCCGTCATAGGTTTCTGCGAAAAGATGATTTTTGTCGAAAGCTGGCCAAGTATCTCGTCCGGTATGTCCGTGACATCCTGGGTGACGAAGAAGACCGAGACGCCCTTCGAGCGTATCTGTTTCAGCATCGTCACCATCAGGTCTTTCAGGGACTTGTTCGCGTCCTTGAAAAGGTAGTGCGCCTCGTCGAAGAATATAACGAACTGCGGCGTCTCCACGTCGCCGACTTCCGGAAGGCTGGCGAACAGCTTCTGAAGAAGGAATGCCGGGGCCATCGTGACCGCCATGTCGCTGCGTGCATCGGACAGGTTGAGCACGTTCAGCCCGCCCAAATCCTCAAGGCGGACAGAGGGCTTCCCGAACATGCGCTCAAGCCCTGATTCCTGCAATGCGATGATTTTCCGCTGGATAACCGAAATGCTTGAAGGGCTGATTCCACGCTGGTTCGTGCTGACAAGCGCATCCAGGACGTCGAGGAGCTGCTCCGGCGTATCGAGCGGAATCGAGTTTTTTTTCGCGTATGAGAAGGCGATTGCGAGGTGGCTCTCCTGGGTCGGGTTGAGCGAGAGCAGGCGCGAGAATAAAACGCTGCCGACGCTGGCAACCGAGAAGCGGAATGGTATAAACCGCTCGCTCGCGCTCCAATAATTCACCCCGAATGACTGCGGCTCGAACGGGGCGAGTTTGTTGCGCTCATTCCACTTTGTTTCGGTTTCCGAGGGCGTCTCGCTTTCGTCGTCCTGGACAAAGGCAGGCGCGCAAAATCCGCTGGCGTCGCCCTTCACATCCGAAACGAAGACGTGCACGCCGGAATTCGCAAGCTGCTCGGCCAAAACCTGCATGGCCCGGCTTTTCCCTGTGCCCGTGCTCCCTGCGATGATTCCGTGCCGGGTGAGATAGCGCAGCGGGATGCCGCTGACTGAGCCCTTCGATTCGCCAAGAGCGAGCAGTGCTGGCGCATCTTCCCCCGCATCATCGTCTTTTGCCATCGGATTGAGTTTGCAATCAGGATTTTTAATCATGAGCGAGAAGGGGCAGCATGGACGGCTTCGTCAATTCGCTTTACACGCCACCCAAGGACTCCCGAAAGGGCGACAACGGGCGGCTTCTCATTGCCGGCGGAAGCAGGGACTACCATGGCGCGCCGGTGTTCGCGTTGCTTGCGGCGAGGCGCTTTGTCGATTTGCTCTATTTCCTTCCTGCTGAGAAGGACGCATTCCTTGTTAATGCCGTGAAAACCATCCCCGAAGCGATAGTCGTTGATTCCTACAAAAGCCCCGCAATCCGCGGGAAGCTGGACTGCGTGCTCTATGGAATCGGGCTGGGCGATGCGAAAGCTGCGCTTCCGCAACCCAAAACCCTAAACACGAAACTCGTGATTGATGGAGACGGCTTGAAGCGCGTGAAGGGCAAAATCCAGAAAGGGGCAATCCTCACCCCGCACGAGAACGAGTTCAAAATGCTGTTCGGGATGGAAGGAAGCGAGCGGAATGTTTTGGAAATGGCGAAACGCTGCCAGTGCGTCATCCTGAAGAAGGGGCCAATCGACATCATCGCCGATGGAAGGCCGGGCCCTGGCTGCGGAAGGGTTGAAACCAATCGCATCCACAACCAGGGCATGACCAAGGGCGGCACAGGAGACGTGCTTGCCGGGCTTGTGGCGGCCCTTGCATGCAGGAACGACGCGTTCACGGCTGCCGTAGCCGGAGCCAGAATAAACGGAAACGCGGGAAACCTGCTCAAAAAAAGGTTTGGTTACAATTATTGCGCATCAGACCTCGCAGAAATGCTTGCGGAAAGCTGCAGGATGCTAAAGGGACACGAGTGATTGCATGATTATTCGGGACATCAAGGCTGAAGACCTCAGGGCAATGGACGGCGCCATGCTGGCAGATTGCGGCTTCCAGGCGGCGAACATCGGCAGGGCCATAGACATCATCGGGAGGATGAAGAAGGATAAATCAACCGTTTTCCTCACATTCACATCAAACATGGTGGCTTCGGGGCTAAGGGGCATCATAACCGAGATGTGCAAAAGGAAGTTCGTGGACGCCATCATCACCGCAGGCGGCTCGCTCGACCATGACCTGATCCGGTCCGCAAAGCCATACGAGCTTGGCGATTTCATGATGGATGATGCCAGGCTGCACCAGAAGGGCATCAACAGGATTGGCAACATCTTAGTTCCGAACGACCGCTACGAGTATCTTGAGACGTTCATGAGGGGGGTTTACGACGAGCTTTACGCGGAGGGCAATATGACCTGCCCTTCGGCAATCGCCCGTAAAATAGGGGAGAAGACGAAGCCGGACTCCTTCCTCCATTGGTGCGCGAAAAACAAAATCCCGGTCTTCTGCCCAGGCATCACGGACTCGGCCATCGGCCTGCAGACGTATTTCTACAAGCAGAAGAAGAAGGACTTCGGAATCGACGTGACCAAGGACATGAACGAACTGGCTCAGCTTTCGCTGAACGCGGAAAGCACAGGCGGAATCATCCTTGGAGGCGGGATTTCCAAGCACCATGCGATAGGGGTCAACCTGCTCCGGGGCGGCTTCGACTATGCTGTGTATGTTACCACCTCCTCCCCATGGGACGGCTCCCTCTCCGGCGCCCGCACCAACGAGGGCATCTCCTGGGGCAAAATCAAGGAGAAGGCCAATCATGTGACCGTGGACGCGGATGCCACGATAGCCGTGCCCCTTATAATGGCCAAGTTCCTTAGGTGATGCCATGCTCCAATTCCTGCTCGCATTCATCGCCGGCGCCCTTGTCAAGACAGTCGACTGGCTTGATGATACGAAAAAAAGCAGGAATCCGATCAAATACGTACTCGCAATCCTTTATGGCGTGGCTATCGGCTACCTCATCAGCGTTCCCCAGCTTTCTGCCATCTTCATCGCGGCCCTTGCCGCCCAGGTCTTTGCGCGCAAAGTCGACACTGCCGCGCACAGGCTCGGCTTCCTCGTAGCCGCGCTCTCGCTTCTCGTATTCAGCTTCCCGACAATAGACCCGCTCCTGTTTTTCTTCTTCCTCATCATGGCCGTGCTTGACGAGATGGACTACATAGGCAGGTTCAGGCCGCTGGTCGAATACAGGCCATTCCTCAAGATTGGCGCCCTCCTGCCGGTTGTCTGGGGCGTCTGGGATTACGTCTTCGGGATACTCGTTTTCGACATAGGCTACGAACTGGTTGCCGCGCTCACGAAAAGCCGCGAGGCGGAGAAAGCGGCGGTTTCCCGTGAAGAGAAAACGCCGGTAAAGGAACGCCCGTACCGCTCCAAAACCCGCAACCAATAATCCGGAAGCCAAGGCACATAACCCGAAATTAAAGACTGGAAACCCGGAACCCGAAACCCCAGGAACGCAACCCCTAGGTATTTTAGCGGTATCCTAGGAATATCCTTTCATGGCGGAGGGGCTGGAATTCGCGCTGAGGTACCCATTTTGCGAAAGCGCCAAATCAGCCCTTGCGGGGATGGACCTTTCTGAGCGTATTGTGGACCTGGCGGTGGAAAGGCTCCTCAAAGCCCTCAAAGGGGACAAGTCAGCTAAGATGCTCCTCCACGATTCGGACAGGAAGGAGGAGATTGCCTCGTTCGCCGCGGCCAGGATGATTCTGGGCCACTTGCGCAATTCTTACCTGACGAACGCTTTCGCTGTCAACGAGTCCAAAAGGGTGCGCGACTGCCTCGACAAGGACGACGAGCGGACCGTGGATGCCGTCGCCGCGCAGTTTGGGATAGCCACCGCGAACGAAGGCCGGAAACTCACGGTAGCCCTCCCCACGTACCTGAGATACAGCACGCGCAACCCGCATTACCGCCTCATCAACAGGCGCCTTGTCCGCGGCAGGGTGGAAATCAACTATGAGGAGAAGAAGAGGCTGATTGAGGAGGCTGTGAAGAAGCACATGGAAAGCGTCCCGCTTGTGAAAGACCCGCCAGACATGATTAAGGCCGCGGGAGCCAGGCTGGTTGCCGAACTGCCGAAAACCGAAAGCAGGGTGCTCGGGACTGTGAAGGCCGGCGACCATCCTCCGTGCGTCATGAGGCTCCTGGACGAGATGAACAAGCATACGAACCTCCCACACCAGGCGAGGCTGTATCTTGCCACGTACTTCCTGGCCATAGGCACGAGCGAGGATGAGATAAACCGGATGTTCTCGATGCTCCCGGACTATTCCGAGAAAATCACCCGCTACCAGGTCGGGCATATCCGGAAGAAGGGATACAACGTCGCCTCGTGCGCGACTGTCATGACTTACGGGCTCTGCTGCGCAGTCTGCAGGATTGGCAGCCCGCTGAACTGGCATTCGCTGGATGATTCGCGCAAGAATGCAATACGGGAGAGGGGCGCTGGGGGAGGCGGTGCGCCATGAACGCCGCTGATGCAACGCTCGCAAGGAAGATTTTTGCATCGTACTACGAAACGGCCGAGTTCAGGATACCGATGCTGGAGCAGAGGGAGTTCGGCATCGGCAACCAGAAGAAAATCGACGCCCGCCACCTGAATTTCGCCAACGCGCAGGAGTTCCGCAACTACCTCTGCAACAACACCCCCCTCTTCGTGTCCCACTCGACCGCGTATTATGATTTCCCCGGCGCAAGCCCCATGGTTAAGAAGTGCTGGAGGGGCGCGGACGTGGTGTTCGACCTGGACATCCACGCCGAAGGCAGATTCGGCGCATATGCGCACCTCGCCAGCGTGAAAGAGGATGTCATCCGCCTGGTCAATGATTTCATCCTTAACGATTTCGGCATCAGCAGGGAAAACGTGGCAGTGGCTTTTTCCGGCAACCGCGGCTACCACGTCCATGTGCGGGACCCGGCATTCCTGCCCCTTGGGAGCGATGAGCGGCACGAACTGGTCGATTACATAATGGGCCAGGGGCTGGATTACACCCAGTTCTTCACGCCGGAAGGCAAGCCCGCGAAACTAATCGGCCCGAGGCCTGACGAAGGCGGGTATCGGGGCAGGCTCGCACGCGGCACGATAAAGCTTCTGGAAGAGGACCCGGGCCAATTGTCGAGGCTGTTCACGAAGGAGAAGGAGAGGAACTTCTTCATAAGCGGCATCAAGGAGGGCAACTGGAGCAGGACGTCCCTCAAGCCCAATGACCTGGTATCAAGGCTGAAGCCTTTGGCCGCAGGATTGCCGGTCGGCTCGGTGGATACGGATGCCGGCGTTACGCAAGACCTAAGCAAGCTCATCCGCGTCCCTAATTCGATACATGGCGATACGGGCATGGTGGCGAGGATAATCAATAACATCGATGCGTTCGACCCGTGGAAGGACGCCATGATGCGCGAGGCAGGGGGCGGCGGGATTGGCGATATGAAGATAAGATTCACCGAGGACGTTCCGGCCATCGAGATGGACCAGACGATGGGCCCGTTCAATAAAGACGATGAGTTGGCGCTCCCGAGGCATTACGCGCTGTTTTTCGTGTTGAAGGGAAGCGCAACGCTGGCGGGCCCTACGGGTTGAGCTGCGAGACTACGTCGCACAAGTCGTCCATGTGAATCCCGAAAAGCTTTCGGTATACGTGGTCGTACTCTTTTCGTGCAGCCGCCTGCAGCCGGAGGAAGCTTTCCAGATGCTGATTGCCGAGCTCTTCGCCGTGGCCGGGGGGCATGCAGTTCCTGATACAGAACGCCCCGGCCCGGGCAATCTCCCCATCCGAGAATAGATAAGCATACCGCAGCCGCCTTTTGAAATGCATTGCGGACGCATGGTGGGGCGTTTGCTCGATGCCTTCGGCGAGCTTCATCCCGGGAGGCAGGTTGCTCCCGGATAGGAGCAGCTGGGATTCGCCGAGGAACCAGATTGTTCTCAGCATTGCCAGGTATTCAGCGGTTTCGTGGCTAAGTGCCCTGGCAGGAAACCGGGCAAGATGCCACAAAGAGTGGTGCTGTGCGTGCTCGATTTCGTGGACCATGACATGCGCGGGCGAATAGCATTTCTGTTTCCTGCTGAGGAACACGCCGAACATCAATGGCTGGAAAACGCCCCCCGCTGCAAGCATCAACCCTCTCTCGTTCCCGCTGATCCGGGCGATGCGGAGGTCTCCCAAATACCTCAGCTTGCATGGTTCGACCCTGCAACTGCCGCCCTGGCCAGATTCCAGAGGGAAGGCCTGCAGCCCCCGGCCTGCATTTTGGGAATTGAACCTTATGATGTCCTCATAGAAATCCTTGGCGGGATTGAATATCCGGTATTCGTACTGCATCCAGGCTGGAATCAGCAGCATGTTGGCTTTCAGCGCCGCCAGGTAGGCCATCTTCTCCAGAAGGGTGGCGCGCGCGTCCATCCCCGAACCCGATCTGGCATCACGGATACTGAACACATGGCCTGCGGGGGCGTCCCCGGATATCATGATCGGCTCACACCTGGCAGACTCGCCCTTCTGGGTCTTCTCCGTGCAGAGGACGCGCTTGAGGAAAGGAATCCGTGTGCTTAGGCCTTTGGAGGCGTTTTCGGCGGCCTGCGCTTCCATCCTCGATCGGAGGTTGCGCTTGCGCGCAGCGCTGGATAAGCCTAGCGTCAAATGAAATGGGGGCGTGTTCATCGCAATTACTGTGTATAGAAAAGGTTAAAAGAGGTGATAAAAACAAGAAAAGATAAAAAAATTATTTCTTCGCCGGGGGTTTGGCCGGAGCCGCTCCGCCATCTGCCTGCTTCGAGAGCTGGATTTTCGGCGGGATAAGCGGGGCAGTCAAGCCAAGGACGCGCGCAAGCAGAGTGCCGTTCGCGCTGCCGCTGTAGTTGACCGCGCTCAGGACGACCGTCGCGTACTCGTCCGGAACCTTCTTGCTCTTCTTCCAGGTGTCCGTGATGTCCTTCGCGAGCTTCGCCTCTTCCTTCGCAAGCAAAACTCCCTTTATCTTGATTTGGCCGACTTCTTCCTGGTAGTTCGCGGTGTAGACGTAGGTTATCTCCACGTTTTCCTCCGCCATTTTTACATCCTCGAGCGAGATGTTGATATTCAGGCCCTTGATGCTGGATTTCGGCACTTTGTTTCCGCTGACTTCGAGTATCCTTTCACCAACAATCATTCAATTCGCCTCCATGATTAGTCGATGGGTTTAATCTGCAGGAAAAAATATTAAAACCTGATTGAAAGCGATTAGTGGTGTAGTTCCTGCTAATTCTGACACCTCGATAGAATTCAAAACTGGAAAATCCGCTGAAAAGGACATGATTTCGCTTAGGAAAGTACGTTTAATCCTAAG
>JAKEGJ010000026.1 GCA_022627495.1 Microcaldota archaeon | reverse complement strand
TGGTGTCGACCGTGAAGTATTCGGTGTCAGAGGCAAGGTTGCCTGCGGAATCGTTGGCATAGACTGTGACGCTGTGGCCTCCCTCTGCAAGGCTGCTGAGGCTCGTGTTGGCGCATCCTGGCAATGAGGTGTTGGCTCCTCCGTCCAATGAGTACCAGCACGTAGGGTTGTTGGCTTCCACGACAGTGAAGTCGAGCGGTACCGTTGACGTGTTGTATGTGGAGTTGGTCGGGTTGACAATTGCCACCACTGGGAAGGTGGAGTCGACTGTGAAGTACCAGGTCGCGCTGAAGCCGGTCAGATTGTTGTTGTCCGTGCAGGCCACGCTCCAGTTATGGAGGGCCTGGCTCAGGCCGCTGACGCTGATGACAGACGGCGTGCCGTTCGAAACGGAAGAATTGGACTGGTTGAAGGCCCCATCTACAAAGAGCGAGCAGTTCATAGTAGTCGCGTTGTTGTCGGTCGCTGTGAAGTTGAAGGCGACTGCTGATGAATTCACGAAGCTGCTGTTGCCCGGGGCGTTGAGAGTAACGACTGGCGCTGAATCCACATAGAAGTACCACGTCGTGCTGTTTGCCGGATTGCCTGCCGTGTCGTTGCAGGAAACGAGCCAGCTGTGCTGACCGCCGGATATTCCGCTTATGCTGAAATCGGTGTTTGTGCCGTTCAGAACGCTCGCGTTCGACTGGTTGGATGCGCCATCAAGGTAAATCGAGCAGTTGAGCGTGAGGGACTTGTCGTCCGTCACGTTGAATGTGAAATTGATATCCTGCTGGGTGAACACCGAATTGTTCGCAGGCGAGACCAGCGTGACCACGGGGGGCTGGGCATCGAGGAATGCCGATGGTTCTATGGAGAATGCGATTTCCACGTTCTGCGCGCTTGAAGACGGCGTGATCACAGAGTCCCCGTAATTGGATATGTTGGTGTCGTTCCAGCTGAAGGAGCCGATGGGGCCGTTCGCGTTGTTGTTTATCCTGACGCCGAGGATTTTGACGTAATCGGTCTGGTCCGGGTTTCTCGCCATTCCGATGAAGCGGGTATTGGACGAGTAGTTGGTATCGGTATATGTGGTTCCGGTGCATTGCGGCGTGCATTCGCGCCAGAGCACCTGTCCGGCGCCGTCGCCCCACACAAGCAGCCCGGTCGAGTTCTGGTTCCATTCTAGGTCTGTCGGACGCGTGGACCCCCCGCCGTCAAGCGACGTGCCCACGTTGCTGGTTACGTTCCACGCGCTTCCGTTCCAGAAGGCAGTGTGCAGGCCGTTGGGGTTGCTTTCAATAAGCGCGGTCAGGAGATAGTCGGAATTCGGGTCCGCCTTCATGGAGGCCCAGAAAAGATCCGTGTTGCTGCCTGAATCGATGTCAAAGGATGACGGTACGCTCCAGGCCGAGCCGTTCCATACCTGGTAGTTGACGTTGCCGTTGTTGCCATACCCTGCAATCGCCATGGCCCTGCCAGTACCATACATATACTTCACAGCGATGGCTTCGCGGCGGTCTGGGGTTCCGGCCCTGGACACGTCCGATGAAATCTCAGTCATGTTGCCGAAAGCGCTGCCGTTCCAGATCCATGAGTTGACATGGTCGTTCGTGCTGTCCATTGCGATTAGGGCAAGCTCCTCGCTCGCATTCGCCTTTTTCCGGTCCAGCTCAACCCACGAGTAGCGTACATTGCCCCCGTCGCCGGCATCATCAATATATTGCTCGGTCAGTCCGGATAAGTTGACCTGGGCGTTCGGGAGGATTTTGTAGGCGAGATCCCGCGAGCCGTTGGTGCTTGCTACGGAATAGACGAGAATCAAATCGCCGGTACCTTCCTCGTACTGGAAGTCGAAGCGCCGGGTCGCGTCCACTGCCTCGGCGGTTCCGATGTCGTTGTAGACCGTCCAGTATTGGGTTGCCGTGCAGTTGATGGTGCAGACGAATGCGTCGAGAGAGTCGTCCGAGCCGAGGGAGATGACGACGAGCTTGTTGATTGCCGGAGATGAACGGATGATTACATGCTGAATCATGGCGCCAGACGAGGGGAGCTCGATTTCCGGGCCCCAGCTTCCGCTGCCGCTGGAGTTCCAGAAACGTATCCTCGGGCACCATGTCGCATTCGAGCCCGTGCACAGCGTGCCATCGGTGTCGGAGCGGTACGCCATCACGGCGTCCTTCGCCTCCACGACGGAGGAGAAGGCAACTAGTAACAATGCCAAAACGAAAATTTCTCGGCGCATGTGTAGAAGACTGCGATAATGTTTATATATTCTGCTGCCTTCCGCAAAAATAATGCACCATGTGATGGTGGGTGGTCATTTGAGTTTTGATAGCGCCGCGAAGAACCGGTCTGCCGAAAGATACTCGCACCCGACCTGGTTCGCAAACTTCATCACGCCCTCGTCCGAGGAAACCAGGGTCGCCTCAAGCTCCTTGGCAAGCAGAACGAGCTCGAAATCCTCCTTGCTGTCGACTATGCCGGTGCGCATGGCCTCGCGGTACTTGTCGCGCAGCTTCCGGAGCTTCTCGTCGTTGTCGGGATGGTTGTCCTTGGCGAACTCCTCGGCCAGGCGCAGGCCCTTGTTAACGCGCTGGCGGATGTCGTCGATGAAATCGTAGAGCACTGCCGCGGGGAGGTAAATGCCGTACGTGTTCGGGGCGCGCTTCTTGACAAACAGCTCCAGCTCCTCTATTGACTTCGCATCGGCGAAATTGCGCAGCTCGCAGAAAACTGATGGGGGCATGAACACCTCGATGTCGAGGGGTTCCGCCTGCTTGACGAATGCGAGGACGGCGGCGCTCGGGTCCTTCCCGAATTTTTCGCGGGCGTGCGGATTGACAAAAAGCGACGTGTCTATGACGTATCTCCTTGTGGCCATGAGAGGACTATGAGCCCGAGGATTATAAGGCTATTTGAACGGCCCCGTCTTGGGGGATGCGGATTTCCGGGAAGCTGCCCGCGACGGCATTGCTCGCGCTGCATCAAGGCAGGCTAGATGAGCTTCACGAGGCCGCGGCCTATCTCCGGGATGTTCCCGCCGAAGAGGTTTGTGGTGTTGAGGACGAAGGTGAGCAGCATCACGAACGCTATCATCGGGAAGATGCAGAGCGAATGGATGAGGTTGCGCTCGAAGTCTCCTATGCGAAGGGTTATCATCGTCCCCAGCTCCTCGCGGTTTGCCAGGATGAGGTCGCGGAACTCCAGCATCTTGGCTGCGTCGTCCGCGCCGCAGCTCATGGAGCTGATGTCCGGCACTTCGGGAAGCGAGCATGTGTAGCCCGGCCCCCCTATGGAAGAGACGTTCAGGGAGACGATGTTCGACTGCGCATGCGGCAGGCCGAGGGTTGCTATCAGTATGTAGGACAGCGGGAAGACGAAGTACAGCCCGAAGGACATCGCCATCAGGTAGGCGCCGGCCCCGCGCGTTGGCGGGAACGCACGCAGGACGACGCCTATGGAGAAGAAGAAGCCGGCGAAGTATTTGACGAAATTGAGGATGTGCACGAGAAGGTAGAACATGTACATGTAGAACGAGAACGAGGATGTCGCGTTCATTATGCGCTCCTCTATCCATTTGAGGCCGAACCCGGACGCGTGCTCGGACATGAATATCTCCATGTAGACGGAGGTCATGGCCGCGATGGGCACCTCGAGGGCATAAAGGACGTCCATCATGCGCTGGACGCATTTGGTCGGCGTGGCCATGTAGAGCTTCATCCAGTCGATAAGCGTGTTCTCGGAGAATGGGATCTCGCAGGCCGCGGAATAGGACGGGCTCGCGGGGTCGCCGCAGCTGAATCCCAGGGACATCAGGTAAAGCGAGCGGGCGAGGCTACGCTCCCCCCCGGCCAGCTGGGGCTCGGCGAGGCCGATGATGCCCACCGCCATGATGACTATCAGCACGGTCGAAGCCGCGTAGACGAACTCGGTCTTGGCCACCTGCTCCAGGCTGCGCAGGCCGAAGAGCCGCGAGAGCATGATGAGAGCGGCCGAGCCGATGATGGATATTGCGGCGGCGGCTACCGATATGGTGCGCCAGTCGTCATAGAAACTCGCTTCGAAAGCCAATCATACCACGCCCGTTTAATGCATATTAATCAATGCCGTTTTATATCATCCTCGTCAGCGATCCGATGTCGACCTCTTCGCCGAAGCTCTTGCTGAGCGACTTCGCCGCCTGGGTGAATATGATCACGTTGAATGCCGGGACGATGAACCCTATCGCGAACGCCCAGCTGACGACGCCGATGGGGAACATCATCAGCATCAGGAACATGTTGCCTACCACGCTCTGGAGCAGGCTTCCCAGCCCGCCGAACACCCCGCCCACCAGGTCCACCATGCTCCCGCCGACGCCTGTGAAATTGCTTTGGTAGAAATTCTTGAAATGCCCCGCGAAACAGACCTGGTTGGGCTGGGACTGTGGGTCGCAGCCCTCGCCCATGTACTGCGTCAGCATCATGCGGAACGTCACCAGGGGGCCGCCCAGGGGCGAGTAGAACATCGTGTATGTGATTACGGACACCGCGGGAAACACGAAGAGGAACGCGAGCGCGACTCCGATTATCGTCCCGCCGAGGCGCCGCGTTGGGACGAAGGCGCGCAGGAAGATGCCCAGGGGCAGGTAGTATTTCAGGAATGCCTGGAGCGAGAATACGTACACGACCAGCTGGGCGTGGTTGATGACGAATGCGAGGGCAAGCGCCACCGTCATCTGGTAGAGGAGCTGCTTGAGGGGCGAGGCGAACCCTGCCAGCGGGGATGCGACAAGTCCGATGCCCAGCGGCCTGGCGTACGGCGTCACCGATGCGACCTGGTCGACATACATGTTAATTATGTAGTTCATCTCGAGCCATCCGCTCATGTCGTTCTCCACGCGCTGGTAGTATTGCGCCGTCGCGTCGTATATGAGCGTATTCTCGGTCGTCCCCACGGACGTAAGCGGCGTGTTGTCCACGGGAATCAGCTCGGCCGGGACGAAGCTGCCCAGCGTGAGCGAGCCCATCGCGGCGACCGCGCCGTAAATCATCGGAATCATAATCGCAGTCACGACGAGCTCGTAGAGCTCGGACTTCACATAGGCGTGGAGCTGGGCGTTGCGGAATAGCGAGCCCCACACGTAGATGAATGCCAGGATGACTGCGGATATGCCGAGGGCGGCAGCGGCCATGCCCGCGTATGACCAGAAGTAGAGGTTGCCTGCCGCAAGGCCGGAGCTTCCGGCCACGATTTCCCCGGGGGTTATCAGGTTCATCCTCAGTACCTCATATGATTTTCAGGAACGACATGAAATTCACGTCCACCCTGAAAAAGTTCGCGATCTCCTTAGCCGCCGTAAGCGTCACGAATATGTTTATGAACGGCAGGAATATGCCGATTATCACTATGTAGTAGACCGAGCCGCGTATCAGCTCGAATGCCAGGTTCAGCGCCCCGCCCAGGAAGAACGGCATGAAGACGCCCGCCATCAAAAACATCATGACGAGCACCGAGCCGAACAGGCTCATTATGCCGCTTTTGTGCAGGAACGCCCCCATCGCCTTCTGCGCGTCCACGAGGTTGTATTTCATCAGCTTGTGGACCTCGTAGTCGAAGAGGAACATGAAGGGGTAGAAAAGGGCAAGGGCGAACACCAGGGCGAAGAGCGCCTCGCCCGCGCTGCGCGTGTATGGGAAGGCCCGCAGCAGCATGCTGAGCGGGATGAAGAGGCCCCAGGTCCATTTCTTGATGAGGCAGAGCGTCACGATGTGCAGCATCCATTCGCTTATGCCAAGCGACAGGAACTGGAGGGCGCTCCCGACCAGGTCTATCAGGGGCTTCAGCACCGGGCCCAGGTTGAACTGGTACATGGCGCGCCAGGTGACGCCCACCCACATCGTGGACGAATACAGGGTGTGTATGACCATGTTGTACATGACCAGCATGCCGTAATGGCTGACCATGTCGCTCACCATCAGCCTCGCGAACGCCATGGAGGCGTCCATCGTGCTTTTCACGTTCGGGTTGTTGTATATGCTCCGGTCCCCGGTGTCGACTGCGCGCAGCGCATACCACATTTCGCCGGCGCTTAGCATGGCCACCAGGAACATCACGCGCCCGACTGTGAGCGAGGTCTGGAACAGTTCGTCTTTGGCGAGGGCTATCATCTGGGGCGAGTTGAAGACCTGGCCGTACATGTAGATTATCGCAAGCCCCAGGAGGACCATCATGACGACCAGTATGGCCGGGGCATACCACATGCCCACGATTGTGGACACCCCGCCCACCGCGCTAATCCAGCTGTCGCCGCAGTTGCCGGGGCCGAATGCGTCATAGACTGAATTGAACGTGGTCGGGGCGAGCTGCCCGCCCGCGCCGGCAGCTTCCACGAAATCCCGCCCCTGCCCATTGAACGTCTGCGTTGTGTTGTTGAAGAAGCTCGAGAGCGAGCCGCCGTCGGTGGCGTAGGCCGCAGCTGCGAAGAAAAGCAAAACGAGTGCCAGCGGCGCAACTCCCCTCATCTATATCAGCCTCGTCAGACCGGCGATCTCTATGTCGCCACCGAAAGTGCTTGAGAGCGAGCGAATCGCCGCAATAGTCCCTATGATGCTGAAAAGCGCGAAGAACACGGACCAGAACGTCAGGCGGGCCAGCGTGTCGATGGGGCCGTTCGGCATCCAGGCGAAGCCGATGAACTTGTCAAGCATGTTCTGCTTCGACACGCTGCCGTACCAGGTGTCGACTTCCTGCTTTGAGCGGGCCAGGCTGGCGTTGACTTCGGCCGCGGTTGCCGATGAATGCTGCCGGCTCGAGAGGTCGGTCATCCTGCCGGTAGATGGGTCTGTCAGCGGCGTGAGCGCCTCCCCGCTTGCGCTCCGCCCCTGCTCCATATAATCGAAATACGTGGCCGAATCCATGCCCTCGTAGGCCCGCAGCCGCGCGCGGACTTCGTCAGTGCTGTAGTTGGTCTGGCCTCCGCCCGGCATCGGGATGTCGCCGCGGATATACATCGTGTTGGCAATCGGCGGGTTGGGGTTGTTGGCGCCTTCGGGGTTCGCGTCCGTGTTGTGTATCCATGCGTACTGGATGGCGGGGTCGTTCTTCAAATCAAGCATGATGAGGGCCCCGAAAGCGTAGAACGAAGGGAAGATGAAATACAGCGCGATGGCCATCGCGAGGAGGAGGCCGCCGAGCTTGCGGGTGAATGTGAAGGTGCGCAGGAGTGCGCCGCTTACGAAAAGGGCCGGGAACAGGGCGGTCGCGATGAAGCGGAGCATGACCTCCTGGAAACGCGTCAGCATCATTATCTTAATCGCCCAGTCGAAGCACATCTCCTTTATGCGATTGCCCATGGTGAAGAAGCCCTTCCAGGGGGTGAAGGTGAAGAAACCGGCCTTCTCGAAGAGGAATTCGATGTTTATCGTGAATTCGGCCAGCATAGAGGTCTTGATGTAGCTGAGGTAGATGTCGAACGCGAATGCCTTGGCCTCGTCGAAAACCTCGCGCAGGTACCAGATGCCAAGGCGCAGGTGGCATGACTCGACGCCGTGATAGACCGACTGGTTGTGGAATGCTATGGGCTCGCCGCAGATGTCGAGGCATTGCGGGGGCGTTGCGCTCACGGTGAACGCCCCGTAGTCCGCCACCTTGATGAACGCGCTGGTCGTGCTCCCCAGGCAGCCGGGCGTGCCGCCCCCCGTGCCTCCGGC
This sequence comes from Microcaldota archaeon, assembly GCA_022627495.1. Classification (GTDB taxonomy): domain Archaea; phylum Micrarchaeota; class Micrarchaeia; order Anstonellales; family Bilamarchaeaceae; genus Bilamarchaeum. The sequence goes on along the minus strand of JAKEGJ010000026.1, from coordinate 34,041 downwards.
ATTGGAGACGCCCAGGCCGCCCTGGACTACCGCGTCGATTAGGGGGAGGGTGACCAGGGCCATCGATATGATTATGGCGGAATAGACAATCTCGGTGAGCTCCATCTTCGCCCACCCCTTCATCTTGTCGTTCTGGAGGAGCTCCGAAAGGGCGTAGACTACTGCGGCGAGCATCGTGGCTAGGCCGAGCGCAGCGCCCGCGAACCAAAGCCAGCTTTGCCAGAGCCCCAGTATGTCCATGTCACACCTTTGAAACTATGAATTTCGCCATTGCGTTTATGAACGCTATAGTCAGCATCAGGGAAAGCGCGGGCATGAATATGGAGAGCAGGGAGAGCGCGCCGATGTGCTTGAGTATCGGTATGAACTCCATCATCGACACCGAATTCAGCAGGCCTTCCGAGACTATTCGCGAAAGCGCAGTGCCGATGGCCTGGCCGCCCGGGACCATGCTGTAAATGGGGTTGGCGGCGGGGTTGAACAGGAATCCGGCAACACCGTACTTGAAGGGGCCGCAGAGCGACTGTATCAGGAGCGCGGGCCTCTCGCCGGGGGCGTTGTAGGGCCGGTAGTGGATGTCCTCGAGAATCGACTTGTTCATCATATAGGTCATCGGGAAGACGACCTGGAAGCCGAATGCGAGGGATATCAGGAAAGCGCCCGCATCGCGCGTGGGGGGGAAGAAGCGCAGTATGAGGCCGGCCGGCAGGAAGAAGGGGACCATCAGCGCGTCCGAGACGTAAAGCAGTATGACCTGGACCTTGGCCGAGTTGTAGAGGGAGAGCAGGGTGAACGTGAGGACGTTCGTCACCGATACGAAGGTGTCGAGGCCGGGGAAGACCTTGTAGGTCTGGGTGAGGACGAACTCGCCGATGCGCCTGGAGAAAGTGGAGAGGATGGATGTGCACGCCTGTATCTTGTACACGTCTATCGTGGCGGTGAGGATGCTGTCGACGACGGTCGCCTGCATGTAGGAAATCGCGGCCTGCGGCGGGCTCGATGCCGTGCCCCCGCTTACGACCAGCGCAAGGGCGGTGCCCGCGCCGAACATCCCGAGGATGAATACGACGAGCACGAATGAGTTGAGGAGGCTGGAAAGCTCGATATTGAGGTACGCCTCCCACTCCGGAACCTTGAAGACTTTCGAGACGAGGTACGTGATGAGGATGAAGCATGCGACGAAGAATGCGATATTGACGATGACCGCGCCGTAGAGGCCGAGGGAAGTGCCGACCAGCGTCCCCTCCAGTACCGGGAGAATCTCCACAAGCAGCACGTAAACGATGGCGACGAAGATGGCGCCTGCGATGAGGCCGGACGCCCACACATTGGCGCGGGCGCGCGTCTCGGCGCCTGCCAGCATGCCCGCGACATAGACGGCGGCGGCCAGGATTACGAGGACGGCGGTCATCGCCACAAGCAGGGACGCCACGGAGGTCCGGAGCTTGGCGATAATCAGCACGATATCCAGGTCTGTCGGGACGTTGCCTGCGAAAAACCAGGGCAGGACGGCGTAGAAGGAGATGATGATGAGCGCCGAGACGCCCACGGCGACAAGCATGCCCTGGGCCCAGACGGTTGCGCGGGCGCGCGTATCGGCCCCGAAGAACTGCCCCGCGGCATATGCAGCGGCCGCGACCATCACCAGGACGACCATTAGGGGGATCAGTATCTGCATCGCTATGCCGACCTGAGTCACCATCGCGGACGCAGGCTCCTGCGGCTGTTCGTTGAAGAACGCCGACGTGGCCGCAGCAGATGCGCCTGCGAGCAGGAGCATGACGAGAGCCGGCAGGATGATGCGGGTGTGTGGAGCCATGTCAGATGACCTTGGTGAGGCCGGTTATTTCGGCTTCGCCGCCGATTAGGAGCGACAGGCTCCGGTAGCCGGTTACGGTGATGATTATCTCTATCACAGTAGTCAGCATCACAAGGATGATGAACGGGCTGATTATCGAGACCTCCTTGATGATGAAGAAGTACAGCCCCGCGGATGCGCTCGAGGGCATGAGGGGGTTGTTGAACCCGGTGAAGAAGAAATCCCCGGTCATGCCGACCATGAACCGCCAGATGTTCCATACCGTCTTCAGGAACCCGCCGACTACGTTGATGGCGCCGGTCACGATGTTCTTCACGCTGCAAAGGAGCCGGACTATTGCGTTTCCGGCGCACGCGTCCGTCGCATGGCTGGAAGACGCATCGACAACGCTCGGGGCCATGAACTGCCCGAGTATCTCGTTGGACTCGCTCCCTCCGCGCCCCTGCTCCACGGACGATTGCGTCTCGGCGGCGGTCCTATCGGTGCCGAAATAGCTCGCGGAAGAGGGGGTGTAGGCGAAGTCGGGCGGGTCGAACATGTCGAATATGAGGTAGTTGGAGAGTATCATGGAAAACGGCAGCACAAAGTACATGGCGAAGCAGATGGCTATGACGCTGGAGCCGGTCCTCCTGAAGAACGGGATTGCGCGAAGGACGAGCCCAATCGGGAAAAGGAGGATGGGAATCGTGTCGCGGGCGAATATCAGTATGAACTCCTTGGCCCACACGACCGATATGAGGTAGCCTATGGCTTCGACTATCACCGTGTGCGCGTTCGAGAGCAGGTTGAGGCCCGCAAACGGGGAGAGGGAGAAGGATATGACATTGACCGCCGGAAGCGGGGAGCCCAGCGGGAAGCTGATTGTGGACAGGAAGCCGATAAGCGCCTCGAAGAGGTAGAGGTCGATATACTGGGATTTCAGCTTCTGCTCAAGGAGCGTGAGGGTGGCCAGTGCGAGCTGGAGGTGGCTGTTCGTCATCCCCCCCATCGTGCTCGAACCGGCAAATCCCTGGAGGCTGGGGGGCAGGCTGGAAACGAGGATGCCGTTAGATATGCTGTTCAAAAGCGAGTCCGAGCCCACCCAGAAGACGATTATGAATACGCTGAATATCAGGGCGGCCAGCTCCTCTCGCGCCATCGCCACCATCTGCGGGTTGGAAAGCGCGTAGGCCATCATGAACATGCAGGCTACGACGAGGACGGAGGCGCCCAGGGCGAGCGCAATCATGGACACGGCTGCCGCAGGGAGTGTGAGGAGTAAGGGCAGGAGGACCTCCATCATTAACTATCCCTGTCTGCTTTTTAATAGCTATTGTCGTTATGATTAGCGCCGAAAAAACACACTAATTTGACAGCTGTTTCGGGCAGGTTTGGTTGTATGCACAGGACGCATTATATCCGGGACGCCTTGGGCGTGAAGGAGGGCAAGGTCAGGATAGCGGGATGGGTCCATGACTTCCGGGACCTGGGCAAGCTGAAATTCGTCCAGGTGCGCGACATAACCGGCATCATGCAGGTGACCATGAAAAAAGGCGTCGTGGATGACGCGCTCCTTGCCGCGGTCAAGCTCAACAAGGAGGACGTGGTCTCGTTCGAGGGCACGGTGAAGGAGAACAAGATCGCGCCTAACGGGGCAGAGCTCATGCCGGTTTCGTTTGAAATCCTGAACAAGGTGGAGCGCAAGCTCCCGGTCGACCCGACGGGCGTCGTGCCATCGGAGATTGACACGCGCCTGGATTTCAGGTTCATCGACCTGCGCAGGAAGGAGACATCCGTCATTTTCAGGGCCAAGGCCATAGCGGCGCACGCATTCCGCGAGAAGCTCCGGGAACTGGGCTTCCTCGAGATACACCCCTCAGCGATAACGGGCGCGGCGACAGAGGGCGGGGCGGACGTGTTCGAGCTTCAGTACTTCGAGAACAAGGCCTACCTGGTCCAGTCGCCCCAGCTCTACAAGCAGCTGGCCGTTATAGGCGGGTTCGACCGCGTGATGATGGCAGTCCCGGTCTTCCGTGCCGAAAAGCACAACACCACGACGCATCTCAATGAGATAACCCAGATGGATATCGAGATGGGATTTGCCGACCACAACGACGCGATGGACGTCCTTGAGCAGGTGACCATCCACATCCTCAAAAGGGTGAAGGCGGAGGTGGGCGCTGAAATTAGCGCGCTCAAATGGGGCGAAATAGTCGTGCCCGAAAAGGTCCCCCGCTACACTTATACCGAACTGGTGGACAGGCTGAACGCGAACAGCTTTGAGATGAAGCACGGCTGGGACTTCACCAAGGAGGCTGAGAAGAAGCTCCACGAGATACTGGGCGACGAGCTTTATTTCATCTACGACTGGCCGACCGAGGTGCGGGCGTTCTATTCGATGCCCAAGGACGACAACCCCTCCCTATGCCACGCGTTCGACCTTATGTACCGGGGGCTTGAGATTTCCAGCGGCGCAAAGCGCATCCACCTTCCGGCCCTCCTTGAGGAGCAATTGAAGAAGCGCGGGCTCGACCCGTACAATTTCGAGTTCTACCTTAACGCGTTCCGGATGGGCGCCCCGCCGCATGCTGGATGGTCCATAGGCCTTGAGAGGCTCGTCATGAAGATGTGCAGCCAGGAGAACATCCGCGAATGCATGCTGTTCCCGAGGGACAGGAACAGGTTATTGCCATAAAATACACGAAAAAACCACATTTATAAATACTTGCCGCCACAGATGTATTATGGCACCCCATCTGCCCAGGAAAAAGCTTCTTGCTTACGACAAAACTGAGCCTTGCGGCACCATCGGCAGGAGGCTCGTCGTTCCGGATTTGAAAGGGTACCTCGCGGTTGTGCACGAGCGGGACGGCTGGGGGCCGGGGGACCGGGACACCCAGGTATTGGACGGCTTCGGATTCAACGGCAGGGACTTCCTCTCCCGCCTCGGAGCCATCCTGGGCAAGGACGTATGCAGCGTATATTTCCCCCTCGGATACAGCGGGAGGGTCGCAAAAGCAATAGCGGACGCGGGCTGCGAGGTGCTCGCAAGCGATCTGAGCCCGCATTGGGTAGGCCATATGCAGGCAATCGGGCTTGCGGCCGAGCAGCGGAGTTTCGAAAATGTACCCGACCGTAGGTTCGACGCGGTGGTCTCTTTCGAGGCATACCCGGTCAGCGACACGCTCGTGGGATACCTGGGGATGATGGGCATCATGAGCCGGGGGTTGCCGTTTGTCGAAATATTCCGGAACCCGTATTCTGCATTTTTCCCGGATAAGCCGCCCTGGGAATTGGAAGGGGCGTTTGCCCGCGATAACAAGGGATGGTATCCCTCGCACCAGGCCATGAACCGGAGGACGGCATACGATTACGGCGCCAGGGTAAGGCGGGAAGACGCATTTTACGGAGATCCGGCATGGCTGGATTTCGAAATCAACGCGGTCATTCCGGACAAGCGGACCGCACGGAGGGCTGGCCTGGACCTAAGGGTGCTCGCAAAGGCCAGCCAACCGCAGGCAGGCGATACGATTTCGGTATCAGCATTGTCATCCGAACTGAAAAGGAGCGCGGGTGAGGTCGCCGCTTCGCTTAGCCGCCTAATCGAGGTCCTAAACAACAGGATGCTCACAATCGAAGGGGAGATGGTTGCCCACCATGCCGGCGAATTTGGCAGCAGTCCCTACCGCGACGAATTCCGGCGCCTGGTGCGCAGTGTCCGCATCGCGGTGTGAACGCTTTATAACATGCGGTGCGAATCGCATATCGACAATGGCGCGAATGGAGAATGGGCTGATTTTATGCCGAATTCGGTTGCGATCAAGGATGAGCGGCTTGCCGACAAGCTCCGCATAAGGAGGCTTAACATACTCGTCACGAACGACGATGGCGAAACCGAGGGGCTGCGGATGCTCCTGGAAGTCGCAAAAGGCTTCGGGAACGTCCATGCAATCATACCGGAAAAGCAGAGGAGCGCCGTATCGGGGGCGCTCACGCTCCATAAGCCCATCCGGAAGAGGAAGCACCGCCGCGACGTGGATTCAATTAACGGGACGCCATCGGACTGCGTCATCTTCTACCTGCACACCGGGGAATACCCGAAGCCGGACTTGGTCCTATCCGGCATCAACTGGGGGGACAACACGGGCGTCGGCTCAATACTCGGCTCCGGGACCATCGGGGCATGCTGGCAGTCGGTCCTCGAAGGCGTTCCCGCAATCGCGTTTTCAATCAGGAAGAGGGGGCACGAATACCACGATGCGGAAGCCTGGGGCGACCGCGAAGCCATCATGGCGAGGACGACGGAGATTATCCGCGCCCTTCTCCCGAAACTGAACAAGGAGAATTTCTTCTCGGTGAACATGCCCGAAGAGCCGAAGGATGCCATGATAGTGAATACCAACAACCTCCAGCGCGAAAGATACACGGCGATGGTCACAAAAAGGCTGGACCCGGCGGGCGCGCCATATTACTGGATAAGCGGCCTCGAGGTGGACGTGGAGGAGGGCACCGACACCGACCATGTCATCAAGCGAAAGGAGATTACAGTCACCGAGGTCAGCCTGTCCTGGTTCGACCGGGAATAGAGCGGCTAATTCGAGTATGAATATGGTGCACGCGTGTTCAACCATGGCGATCCGCAAGGATTGCCACGAAGCGAACCCGCAGGTTCGCAACGCACCGTCACTGCTCGGATGGCTCAGGGGGCCATTTCGCATGCACCGCTAGGGATAAGCGCAAACGGGAATAAAAATGCTGGGGAGCGCCCCGATTCTACGGCGCTTAGGGGATCTGCCCCCACCGCCCAGCACCTGGATTCCAAAAGCCGTCCACAGCATTGCATAGTTACTCGGAATAGAATTCCGGCCATGACATTTCAGGCGGTCCGTACGGAGGAACGCCGGATTTCAGCTGCGCGAGCCAGAGGTCATGCGCCGCGAGCTTCTGCTGTATCTCCTGGATTTTCTCAAAGGACGGGCTGGCTCCGTAGCATAGCTTGTCCCACTGGTGGACGCTGTTGGTCCATGTGCCCGCATCAAGCGGATTCGCGCCCGGCTCCAGGTTGACGACCTGCTGGCACATTGTGGTTCCGGCCGGGAAGTATTTCGTCCCCAGCGCCGCATTCTCGTAGACTTCGTTGTTTGCGCCCTTTAGCACCAGGCACGGCATGACATTCATCCCCGTGAAGTCTGCATTCTGGATGATGTTGCCGTTGCCGCGGACCATCATTCCGTACGCGTCGCCGTCACCGCCATAGAAGCGGTTGTTCAGGAACTGGCCGTTGCCGTCCCAGCTCTGGATTCCGCACGACGTCCCAAGCTCGCTCCCCGCAGCCGCCTTGAGCACGGTGAATTCGTTGTTATTCACATAGGCGGCGCCGGTGTTCGCCCCGAAGGTCGAATGGCCAAGGAGGAGGCACTGGGACGATACGACCCGGTTGTTCTCGATTAGGTAGCTCGAGCCGCTGTTCGCGAATATGCAAAGCCCCCAGGTGCGGTATCTTGCCGGTACGACGACGTCGTTATTGAAGTATTCAATCGACGTGCTGCGGTAAGTCGGCAGGACATAGTGGGTTATGCCGCCTTCCCAGTTCGAGATGCTTCCGGGCGCGGAGCGATAAGTGCAGTTCTTCACAGAGAACCTGCCCTCATTGTGCCCGTATATGCCAAGGAGGGTGCCGCCCGGGCTCAGTGGCCGGATATCCAGCACCTTGACATTGTCTATTTCAAAATCCGCATTGCCGTTTGAAGCAACGAAGAACTGGACGCAGTTCGTGGAAACGAGGTTCCTTAGCCTAACCGCCTCTCCGCTGGCACCCTGGATCCAGAAAACCACGATGCCCCTGTTGATTGTCGTGGTGAGGGAGCTTACGCTCTCCCCGGTTATTGTGATGGGTTTTCCTGAAAGATATATCGGACCCGACCCCTGGGTGAAACTAACGTCGAATTCAAACGCCTTGAAGGACCCGGCCGAATCTGTCGCCTTCAGCACAACGGTTCCATTCGGAGCCACGTTGTTCACAGCCCAAGCAACATGGTAGAGGTCTTCGGTCACCGCAACGAACTGGTTGAGGGGATGGGAGATTGCAAGGGCGGATATCCCGTATTGCCGTCCTGCGGCCGTGAAGATGTTCGCATTGCCGCCGGGAAGAGTCGGCCTCAGGCTTATCTGCGTCTCGGAATCGACGCTGTTCACAATGGCATTGAGGTTGTTCCTGAAATTGCTGACGTACATCCCGGGCTGCACCCCGCTGGAGAGGAAATGCGCATTGGCATCGATTAATTTTGACGCGGCTACCGAGGTGCTGGAACCGGAAGCGGTCAATCCGGTTCCGGAGGGATATACGGTGATAATTCCGTCGCCAGGATTTCCGACGACATTCGAATCCGGCGCATGCGCCCTCGCCGCACCCCCCAGCCCTAGTCCCGCAGCAGCCAGTCCAGCGGCCCCTATCCCCGCCGTCCGCAGGAACTGCCCGCGCGATATCTGCGAATTAGAACCAGCATTTCCCCTTCCGAACCCCCTGCCAGGCACAGTCATGTTTTCACCTATAGAGCGTGATTTCGGCTCATGGGATAGCTACCGTGAGAACAATTAAAAGGGGGGGGTTGGGCAGAATGCCACGGCAATGATTCGGTTGTGCGCTGGTTTTGCGGGCATTGCCGGGAAAATCAAAACTCTGAACCCGTAAAACACCGAACCCGAAACTAGAATGCCGCCCGTCTGGTGCGCAGGTGCACAGTGGCGTTGAACTTCTTCTTCAGGAACGCCTTCGCGGCCTTGATTCGCTCGCCGTCCCGGCCAATCGCTATCCCGCGGTCTTTTTCTTCTATCGTCAGCATTATCGCCTGCTCTCCCATCACATCGCGTATCTCGATGTTGTGGATTGCGATGTTGCCGAAGAAGTTCCGCACAAAGACCTCGAGGTCCTTGCTGTCGGCCACGATTATCACGCGCTTGCGGAAGAGGGTCTTAAGCTTCTCGATGTTCGAAGCGTGCTTGCCGATGGCTTTCCCAAGCGAGTCCGAGCTGACTAGGAAAATCAGGGACGTCTCGGTGTTCAGATAGTCCGACGGCATCACGTGGGTGATTCTCTCGAAATTGGAGAACATGCTCAAATCGTCGCCAGTAAGCTCAACCATAAAGAATTTCCCCCACCATCATTCGGAACAAATAATGAAAAACGGAAAAAGATAGGTTATTTCTTCTTGGCGAAGTCCATGATGTTGGACGTGCCTTCCTCGAAGACGGACAGCACCGAGACCGGGAACGGCTTTCCGCACACGGAGCCCAGCTCCACGGACGAGCCTTCGAACTCGATGACAGGCACATCGGACTTCTTGGCCGAGCCCTCCACCTTCGCCCGGGTTTCCGGGGGCGTGTTGTTCGCGACCACGAAGAGCTTCGCCTTGCCGTCCGCGCTTGCGGCGAGGCCGGACCTTGAGCCGAAATCGACCTTGCCGCTCTCGACTGCAAGCCTGACGGCGGCGGTGAGGGCGTTCTCCCTCTCCTTCTTGGTCTTCCGCCGGCGCACGACCTTCTTCTTTTTCTTCTCCTTCGGCTTCTCTTCGGCCGCCTCTTCGCCTTCGCCGGAGCCCTCGCCTTCATCCGCCTCTTCCGAGGGCTCTTCCGCAGCATCTTCGGCCTGCCTGGCGTTCTCGATATCTTCAGTAGTGTCTTTTTCTTCTTCTGCCATTCATTTCACCTTCTTGTGAGCGTATCATTTCTTCTTCGGAACCTTCATCACGAGCTTTATCTTGCCTGTGCCGACCGGGACGGTCTGGCCGACGATGATGTTCTCGGTCACGCCTATCAGCTTCTCCTCCTCGGCGAAAGCGCTCGCGTTGATGAGGTGCTTTATCGTCTCCTCGAACGCAGCCCTGCCGAGCACGCCGACTTTTTCGCCGGATAACCCGTGCCTGCCGATGGACTTCACGCTGCCGCCGAATGTCGTCGCGTCGGCGATGAGCATGATGTGGCGGATGTCGACGAAAAGCTTCTGCATGTCCATGACGTCCTTGATTTCCCGGACGATGGCGTTGCGCGCGGCCTCGATGCCGTAGACGCGCTCAATCTCCTTGATGTTGTTGGTGTATATGCGCTTCGGGTCCACCGCCGCGTGCTCGCACGCGCCGATGACGTTGAAGCCCCCGGCGCGGATGAAGTATTCATCCTGCCCCTTGAGCACGACTGCCTTGTAGATGCCGGGGATGCCGCGCACGATTGAATCGCGCACCTTCTGCGTCAGTTTGCGCACGGCTTTCGCGGTCAGCTTCTTCTCCTTCTTGTCCTTGTCCTTTTCTGAGGCTTTCGCGGGCGTCTTGGTTTCCCGGACGGGTTTGAGGGTCACGGCCGAATCGTCCGCCTTCATCTCCGCGGGGAAGGACTCGAGCGCTTTTTTCAGCATGTTGAACGTCACGCCCTGCGCCTTCCCGTCCTTCTCGTTGAACGTGGCCTTGATTGTCAGCGCTTCAAGGTCGTCCTCGACGTCCGCGACGTCTGACACGAAGACGCTGGCAAGCTCCTTGGCCACCTTCTCGGCCTCTGGCCTGCTCCTTGCGTATGAGGATTTGAGGTAGATGTCGACTATTGCCTTCTTCGGCTCCTTCTTCGCGTCCACTATCTCGATTAGGCGCGGGAGGCCGGTGGGCACGTGCTCGGCGACACCTGCATAGTGGAACGTACGCATCGTCATCTGCGTGCCGGGCTCGCCTATGCTCTGGGCGCAGACTACGCCAACTGCCTCGTACGGCGGGATTTTGACGCTTGTTTTCTTTGTGCTTTTCATCATGACCACCTTCATGCGGTATCGACGTCGTCCTGCTTCGCAGTGTCACCGAGCTCCGCGGTAGAGGAGTACATCGGGTCCTTTCCGTCGCCGCCGTAGACGAACTGTATGACGCTCATGTCCGCGTTGCGGACAGTCATGTCATCGAAAACGACAAGGTCCTGCAGGGCGTTGATGAGCCTTCTTTGCATGTAGCCCGAGCGCGCCGTCCTGATTGCCGTGTTGACGAGCGCCTCCCTGCCGCCCATGGCGTGGTGGAGGAACTCATACGGCGTCAGGCCCTTGTGGAACGAGGAGTAGACGAAACCCTTTTCCTTCCCGGTTATCGAGCCTTCCTTGAAATACGGAAGTATCCTCTTCTTGTAGCCTCTCGTGATGCGCTTGCTGCGGACAGTCTGCTGCGCGACGAGGGCGGACATCTGGATGGCATTCAGCAGGCTGCCTCTTGCGCCGATTTTCGCCATGATGATGGACGGGTTGTCGAACCCGAGGTCGCTTTCGACGAGCTTGCCCACATCCTCCCTCGTGCGCGAGGTTATCTCCATGATGAGGCCCTCGAGGGTCTCCTTGAGGCTCATGCCCGGCGCGCGCTCGAGCGAGCGGTTCCGGTACTGCATGATCAGGTTGTCTATCTCGCGGTCCATCTTGGAGGTTATCTCCAGCACCTTCTCCTCGCCCTTGGGCGAAAGGGAGTAGTCCTTGAGCGACACGCTCAGGCCGTGTATGGATATCGCCTCGAGGGCGAGGCGGGTCACGCGGTCGATGAAGTTCTTTGCCACTTCGGGACCGTGATTCACGAACATCTTCTCGAGCAGCTCGCCTTCGGTGGCCTTGCTTTCCACCGCGCCCTTTAGCAGCTTGCCGTTCTTAATCACGATTTCCTCGCCCAGTTTCGACTGCACCTTGAGCGCGGTGTCGGGCGGGAGCAGCTGGGAGAAAAGGAGCTTTCCGGAATATGTGCCCTTCGGGCCGTCCGGCTCCGGAAGGGAGGTGATGCCTATCAGGTACATCATCCCGGCGGCCTCGTTGCGGGTGAAATAGCTGCCGTCCTTTGTCAGGTAATACAGGCCGGACACATGGTCCTCCTGGGGCTTGATGATGGCGTGGCCATGGCGCGGGGAAAGGAGCTGCTTCTCCACCTTGGCCAGGTGCCTGGCCTCGGCCTGGGCCTCCTCGGTCTGCATGATGTGGAGGTTCATTTCGTCCCCGTCGAAGTCCGCGTTGTACGGGCTGACCGTGACCGGGTTGAGTCGGAACGTCTTTCCGGGCAGGACCTTGATTTCGTGCGCCATCATGGATATGCGGTGCAGCGACGGCTGCCGGTTGAAAAGCGCGATATCGCCGTCCATGATGTGGCGCTCTATCGTGGAGCCCACCTTCATGTTGTCGGCCTGCTCTTTGCGCATTTCGGCCGTGTCTCCGATTTTTATCCTGCGCGCGTCGTTCCTGATTATATACAGGGCGCGGGGGTATCCTTCGGACATGATCAGCTGCTTGCAGTATTCCAGGTTCCATTCAGTGACATGGAGGGGTATGGTCAGCTCTTCGGCAATCAGTTGCGGGACTCCGACCTGGTCCAGGTCCAGGCGCGGGTCCGGGGACACTACGGTGCGCGCCGAGAAGTTGACGCGCTTTCCCGAAAGGTTGTACCGGAAGCGGCCTTCCTTGCCTTTCAGCCTCTGCGCGAGCGTCTTCAGGGGCCGGCCGGAGCGGTGGCGCGCCGGGGGGATGTTCGCGGTCTCATTGTCGAAATAGGTGGTCACGTGGTATTGGAGGAGCTCCCAGAGGTCCTCGATAATCAGCTGGGGCGCGCCGGCGTTGATGTTGGCATCCAGCTTCTGGTTTATCCTGATAACGTCGACCAGCTTGTGGGTGAGGTCGTCCTCGCTCCTCTCGCCGGTCTCGAGGGTTATCGACGGGCGCACGTTCACCGGCGGGACAGGAAGCGCGGTTATAATCATCCATTCCGGCCTCGAATACACCGGGTCGAAACCCAGTTCGCGCAAATCTCCGTCGGAGATGCCGGCAAGCCAGTCCCGGATGTCCGTCGGCAGTATCATGTCCTTGTCCTTGAAAATCGTGGTGGGTTTGAGGAGCTTGATTTCCGGCACGTCGGCGCCGCAGTGGTTGCATGTCCTCATGCCTTTCTCCTTCTTTTTCTTCTTCGCGACGGTCTCGACGTCCGCTGCCGCTTCGCCCGACTCCTTCGCTTTCGCAGGGACCGCTTCCAGGATGGAGGGCACCTCGGAAGCCGCGACCGCTTCGTGCTTCGCGGCTTCGGGCTTCTCCTCCTCGGCGACGGACTCCACCACTTTTTCCAGCTCGGAGAACTCCTTTGACGCGAGCTTCTTCGCGAGCACCTTGTGGCATTTGGGGCACGTGGATTTGAGCACGTAGAAGAGGTGCTTTGCGAACTCGACGTGCATGATGGGGCGGACCAGGTCGATATGGCCGAAATGGCCGGGGCATTCCTTGACCGTGCCTCCGCAGGTCTTGCAGCGCAGGCCCGGGTCCACGACGCCCAGGCGGGTGTCGACCAGGCCGCCGTCTATCGGGTAGCCGTCGTCGTCGTAGGTGTCCGGCACCACTATCTTCGCGGCTGACATCTTCCGGATCATCTCCGGCGAGAATAGCGAGAATCTCAATTTATCCAACACTTTCTGGACTTCCATCATCATAATGATACCTCGGTATTGCGCTGCGCCTCAGCCCTTGTCTTTTAGGATTATCCTCGGGAATATGTACAATGATTTTATCTCGTCAAGGAGCAGCTTGAAGGCATAGCTCATCTCGACCGGCTCCACCGATTCAGACTGGCAGATGGGGCAGATGTCGCGGTTGCGCGCATAATCGTGCGTGGCTATCGAGCCGCATTCCGAGCACACAAGCTGTACGGTCTTGTCGCTCTCCTCGAGCAGCCTCTCCTTGATGAGCATGCTGGCGCCGTAGCCTATCAGGCAGTCGCGTTCCATCTCTCCGAACCGCAAGCCTCCCTCGCGGGCGCGCCCTTCGGTGGGCTGGTGGGTAAGGAGCTGCACCGGGCCGCGCGAGCGGACGTGCATCTTGTTGGAAACGAGATGATGAAGCCTCTGGTAGAACACCACGCCTACGAAAATCTTCGCCTTTATCTGCTTGCCCGTCAGGCCGTCATAGAGGATTTCCTCTCCGTCCTCGTGGAAGCCGTTCTTCCTGAGAATCTCCTGGAACTGCTCCTCGGTGTTGCCTCCGAACGCGGTGCCGTCCATGAGCATGCCGCCTATCGAGCCTGCCGTGCCGCCCAAAGTCTCGAGCAGGTGGCCCGCGGTCATACGGGATGGTATCGCGTGCGGGTTCACCACCAGGTCCGGGACGATGCCGGATTTCGTGAACGGCATGTCCTCCTGCGGAATCAGGAGGCCGATGACTCCCTTCTGGCCGTGCCTGGAGGCGAGCTTGTCGCCGATTTCCGGAGTCTTGACCGAGCGTACGCGCACCTTGACGAGGCGGTTGCCGCTCGGGCCTTCTGTGATCATGACCGAATCGACCTTGCCCTTCTCCCCGCTTTTGAGGGACAGGGAGCTTTCGCGCTTCTTCTCCTCAACTGCGCCGAAGACGGATATCTCTTCGAGGAACCTCGGGGGCGAGGTCTTTCCGACTAGCACTTCCTTGCCGTTCACGTCGCTCTCCGGCATGACGATGCCGTCCTCGCCGAGGTGCTTGTACGCCTCCTCGCCGCGGTAGCCGACGACTTCCGGCGTCGGCAGCTCTATCTTGTCCTTCTGCCCTCCGGGATACATCCTCTCCTCGGTCTCGTACGTCTTGAACATGGCCACACGGTGCAGGCCGCGGTCTATCGATGAGCGGTTCACGACAATGGCATCCGCCATGTTGTAGCCGTGGTAGCTTGCCAGGGCGACGACCACGTTCTGCCCGGCCGCCTTGTCTTTCAGGTTGAGAGCGCGGTAGATGTTGGTCGATACGATAGGCTGCTGCGGGTAGTACATCACGTATCCGCGCGTGTCGTAGCGCGCGTTGAAGTTCGCGGAATACACGCCCAGGGACTGCTTGGCCATGGCGCACGCCATCGTGATTCTGGGGGACGAGTTGTGCTCCGAGTAAGGCAGCACGCCAGCCACGACGCCGAATATGTTCGACGCGTCGACTTCAAGGTGCGTGTGGTCCGGGGTGAGGTCCTTCTCGCTGAACGCGACGAGCGAGTTCTCCTCCTCCTGCGCGTCGAGGTACTCGATTATTCCCATCTTGACCAGGTGGTTCCAGTTCAGCTCGTTGTTCTTGATCCTCGCCATGAGTTCGGGCGTGAAGCGGGACTTCCCGTTCTCGACTACGATGTAAGGCCTGCGGACGCGGCCCTTGTCAGTCAGTATGTGGAGCTCGTTCAATTTCGAGTTGTAGTAGACGTTGACCTGGTTGCTCAGCTCGTTTGTCCGCCTTCTCTCGCGCAGCCTCTGCGCGAGGCTCTTCCCGTCAGGATGCGTGCCGACAATCCTGCCGTTTAGGAAGATGCTCGTCCGTTCCGGGGCGGCTTTTCTTTTTCTGCGTTTGACCATCATTTTCACCTGGTGTTAGCATGATTCCGGCGCATTGCCGGATTTCACAATCCGGCTCACTCCTTTACGTCGTAAGCCTTGAGTATCCTCTCAAGCTCCTCCTCGTCTACGCCGATCGAGACCTCGGCCATGACTGCGAGGTTCTTGACCAGCGAGCAGCTCGGGCCTTCCGGAGTCTCGTTCGGGCACAGCTTGCCTATGTGCGTGCCGTGCAGGTCACGGGCCTTGAAGTGCGGGTGCTTTTTTGACAGGGGCGAAATGACGCGGCGCAGGTGCGATATCGTCGAAAGGTAGCTGACGCGGTCGAGAAGCTGGGAAACGCCGGTCTGCCCGGCTATCCAGTTGCCCGTGGCCATGGCATACTTTATGCGGTCGCCCATGACATCCTGCCGGATAAGCGTGTGGACCTGGAGCCTGCGCCCCCGCGCATCCGCGCGGGACGCCTGGTAAACAAGGTCCTTTATGAGGAACTGGAACGCGTAGCGGAAGAGCTCCTCCATCATGTCGCCCGCGAGCTTCACGCGCTTGTTCGCGTAGTGGTCCTTGTCGTCAGGCGCGATTTCGTGGTATGCGACGCGCGTAGCGCGCTCGGCCATCCGGACAAGGTAGCGGGCCTTGTCGATTCTCGCCGCCTTCGTCACGCCGATATGCGGGAGCAGGTAGTTGTCGAGCAGGTTCTCCATGCGGTTCAGGCGGAACTCGGGCGGCTGGCCCGGGGAAAGCCTCCTGCTCAGCATGTCGACCGCCTCTTCGCGGTTGGCCGACTGCTCGGCCTCCACGTTCAGGACGACATCGTTCTTGATGTGCTTCTCCTGGGAGAACGTAGCGAGTATGTCTTCGTTCTTCTCCAGGCCCATTACGCGCAACAGCTGGAGGAGCGGGATGCCTGCGGGCGTGGAGGGGAACTCCGCGGTGAATACGCCGTCATGGTTGCGCTCGACGACGCAGCGGGCGCGGAAGCCGAAATGCGTCGAGAATATCTTAGAAACGACGCCGTTGCGTTCTTTCGTGACCATGAGCTTGTTCGGCACGAGGTCCTCGATTGAGGTGAGCACGCGCTCGCTGCCGTTGATGATGAAATACCCTCCCGGGTCGTCGGGGTCCTCGCCGTTCTCCACAAGTTCGTCGCGGCGCATCGTGGAGAGGTAGCAGAGCTTCGATTTGAGCATGACAGGCAATTCGCCGATGAAAACGTCCGAATAGACCGGGCGCTCCACACCGTTGAAGACCGGGATGATTTCCAGGAAGATGGGCGCCGAGTAGCTCAGGTTGCGGAGGCGGGCCTCGTTCGGGAGGATCTGCCGGTAGCCGCCCTTCACTTCGTAATAACGGGGCTGCTCGATGCGGACCTTGCCCAGCTTCAGCTCGAAGCCTTCCACGTTGGTCGATATCTTCCCTATCCTGTCCACGACCTGCTGGATTCCGCTGTCCAGAAACTTGTTATACGACACGAGCTGCTGGTTGACCAGCGTATTGACCCTGAAATAAGCCTCAGTCAGACCTTCGACCATTTCCACACCTCACGAAGCCGGGCAAACCGCGCCGGCCACTGCCGATAAAACCTCTGCCAAGAAAGATTCGGATGCCATTCATTCGACAACCACACGATAGGTCGTGTATTTGCCGGTACCGTCGTCTCTCTCTATGCGTATGACATTGCCCGGGGCCGCCTTGAGCGCCATCGCCCCCGGGTCCTTTGACGGCATCCTCGGAAGCTTGTGCTCGTCTATGCCGAATTTGGCGAACAGCTTCGCCTTCTCCGAGTCGCTGAGGACCTTCATCTCGGGCACGAGGAAATGGGACAGAACATCTGCCGTGGGGACATCTCTCTTTTTCTTCAAGCAGGACCACCTAAAGCGCTTTATGAATAGGCCAGCGATAACACTAGCCTTCCCGGTGTGGGGATTTGAAGTAGAAAGTCTTTTAAACCTGCCCTTTGCAGGGCGCTGGGGCGCAATGTGGAATAGCAATTCATTTTAAACCATTTGTTACGATTAAACAGCGGGTTGAATGACTTATGATTTACCGCACAGACATCCCAGGAAAAAGCAGGACCGTGATTGACGGAGAGCGGGCGCAGAGGCTGTTTAGCGACCTCAAGGGAAGGGGTTTTGAGCACGAATCACGCATCATAGAAGTTGCACGGGCCGGCAGGGTAAGGCACCTTGCCGAACCCCACCAGTTGTGGAACCGCTTCACCATGAGGACTGGGGGTTCCTGGTTCAGCCTCTTTTTCGAGGACGCCTCAGGGGAAAAGGTCAGCCCGAAGGCGGACATGGAGCCGAAAGAGCGCGGCGTCGCGCAATGGATGATGGCTGCGGGCGCCGGCAGGCATGACAAGCGGCTTTCCCTGCTGATCGAAATGCTGCCTGGAAAGTCCCATCACGGGTCCTACGAAGCGGACATTCTGATGCTTGACGACTTCCGCGCGCTGGAGGCGTCTGCGGGGAGGCTCATCGGGGCCCTGGAGTCCCTTTCCGGGAAGGAGTGCTTTATTACCGCAGCCGATGCGCTCGAGATCAGGAACATGCTCAGGAAGGCGCAGCAGGAATACGCGAGGCAGTGCGAAGGCAACACCCTGAAAACCGCCCTCGTCAGTGAAGGGGCGGGGATGCTTTCGGCCTGGGAATCGCGCGTGGCAAGCGCCATCGCCAGGCTGAATGAAGACGCATACCTTCGCGGAGCCATGGACATTGTCGCCGACAAAGAAAATTAATAAGCGTTGGCATCCATCTAACATCCATGATTCTCATAATCGACAACGGCTCCCAGTATACGCACTTAATCAAGAGAAACTGCAGGGAGCTCGGCTTCGATGCGGAGATGCTCTACAACAAGGCGGAGTACCCCCAGGTGGAGGAGCTGATGAAGAGCGGGATTGCACGCATCATACTTTCCGGAGGGCCAAGCTCAGTGTATTCCGACCCGCCGAACTTGAGCTCGATGATTTGCGGCAACGTCCGGGACGGCGGCATCCGCCTTCCGATGCTCGGCATCTGCTACGGCCACCAGATGATTGCGCACGTCTTCGGGGCAAATGTGGCGAAAGGCGCGAGCGCGGAATACGGGCTTGGCGAAATCGCGATAGACGAAGAGGATGCGCTTTTTGCGGGCGTCCCGAAAAGGATTAGGGCGTGGGTGTCGCATTTCGACGAGGTGAAGGATCTCCCGAACGGCTTCGTGAAGCTGGCGCACTCCGAATCATGCGCAATCGAGGCCATGAGGCACAGGGAGAAGCCGATTTTCAGCGTCCAGTTCCATCCCGAGGTCTGGCACACAGAGCATGGCGAGGACATCCTGCGCAACTTCCTCGAGAGCCCCGCGGAATCCGGCGGATAGGAGTTCCTAAGCCGCCTTCTGCTCCTGCTTTTGCACGGCTTTTTGGGGGTCCGGTTTTGCCGGAGCGTCCTGCCCCTGCAGTTTCTGCATCGACTGCAGGACATCCTCCTGCGATATGAACGAGTATTCCGCCTTCATGAATTTTTCCGCGAATGCCTTTTTCCTGCGAAGCGATGACGACGCTTCAAGGACATTCTCAAGCCCGGACCAGAGCGAATACCATATGAGGACCGAGAGTATCGTCAGCACCGGGACGATTTCGAGCTGGGGGAAAAGGAAGAGGGCGATCGTGAGCAGGACGCCCGCCAGCAGGCGGTGCGAGCCGTTGTCCGCCTTCTCCCGCGCCTTGCGCTCGATTTCACGCACGCGGCTCTTGAAATGCTCCTTTATCCTTTTCCTAATAAGCGCCTCGGTCTTTTCCGACCTCATTGACTTCGGGAGGGTGAAATTGACAACGAACTCGCCCTTGCCCGTCGCTGCATGGCGCCTGCGCAGCTCGTATATGAAGTCCTCCGAAAGAAGCCGTTTCTCGATTGGCGAGGGGTCGAAATCGGAGAATATGTCTTCGTAGCTGTCAATGGATATGTCGGCCTTCTGCAATACGTCCGAAACAGTCCGGGCACGCTCGTCGTCCATGGGTGGCGCTTTCTCCAGCCATCAATAAAAAGAGTTGTGCGGCTCCGGATTTGCTTCGCCAGGAGGATAGGAAAAACGAGGAAAGAAGATGGGCGGTGCGGTCCGGGCCTTCGTCCGCATCAGCCCAATGACTGCGTTTTGAACGCATGAAAGCGCCGGCGCTCACTCGTAATCCAGCCCGAAGAACAGGCCGTCGGATTGCAGCTCTGCATGCATCGCAGCAATCCGTTCCTTGTTCTCAAGGTACCTCAGGCTTTGCGACAGCATGAAAGCGAGGTGCTCCTGCTTTTCAGGGGTGCAGTATGTGCCGTCCGCGAAAGACACCAGGTTGCTCCCTCCGTTGGCGGATGTGAAGGTCAGGTCGGCTACCTGGCTGCACCGGTCGCCCGGCGAGAAATTGCCGGAATACACGGTCGCCGAGTTGCCCGCAGTCCCCTTGTCGAAGAGGATGTCGCCCGCGCGTATCCAGTCGTTGGCGCTCACCTGGTAGAGGAATCCCTTCAGGCCGGTTTGGGTGAAGTCATTGCCGGTGAATGTGTTCCCGCTGCCGGTGACCCACATGCACGGAACGGTATCATCAAACGACTGTCCGAACGAATTCTGGAGGAAGTTGTTCGCGTTGCCCAGGCAGACCACGCTGTATGCATCCGTCGGGCCGAAAATGTTTCCGCTGAAGGTGTTGGAGGATGGTGCAAGGTTTGCAAGTTTTACCATCATGACCTGGGCCATCACCCGGATTCTCGGGTCATCCGAGTGGAATCCGGAGGTGTCGTTTCCGCTGAAGGTGTTGGATGCGGAGTTTCCTCTTGGCACGAATGCATAATTCACGGTATAGTCAGGGGACACGCCCGCCGGAAGCGGGTAGAACGGTGCACTGACGGCAGAAGGGAGGGATATGAAGTTATTGGAGATGTTGGCATTCCTCAGGTGCGTTGTCATCAAGCCCACTGGCCTGCAGTTAAGCACATTCCAGGTTATGTTGGTGGTGCCTGTGTTTTGCGCAGCGCCGATCCCGATTTTTATGTCGGAGCCTCCAGTTGGCATGCGAGCGTATTTGTAGTTTGTAGAGTTTATATTTATTGTATTATGAGATAGAGTCAGCACTGCGTTCTTCGCAGCCGAGCCTGGCAAGGTTATGCCGCCCACGCTCGAATAGGTCGTGAATGGATTGGATGGCGGGTCATAAGTGTATGGCGGGGCATCGTTCGGGATGTCAATAAGACAGTTGGTAACGGTAAACGAACCCGATGGCTGGAAGGACCAGAATGCCTGTGTCCACCTGAAATTATAGACCGATGAATGCTGCATATTGTTTACTATGCAATTGTCGATTATGGTGTTTCCCCTAGAAGGGAGCTGGCATCCGGCAGCGTGCGAAACCGGTTTGTCGAATAGGATATTCCTCAGTTCTATGGTCTGCCCTGAATTTTGAGAAGTTAAGCTGAACAGGAAAAATCCGTCGTTTATCTGCGTTATCGGCTTGCCGTTAGGAAACTGGTAGGTTCCGTCAGGCATAAACCCGCCCTTGTCAGAAGGATTTGTTTCGCCGATGATCCTGCAGCCCCGGGAGTATGCGGCTTTATCAACCGTCGGATTGGCATTGTCGAATCCATAGCCGACCCGGATATGGAAGACGTTATAGTTGAAGTAACCTTCCCCTTCTTTTGGAAATGCGAACGCTGTGGGAACCCCGCCTTTCGATACGGATTTGAGCAGAACGGTCTCGACCGAATTCACATTGTCAACAGCCCATTGGATGTTCCTTGAGTCTGCAGTCATTGCCGAGCCGAGGCCTACTTTATTCGGAAGCGCAAGAATCGTCGGATCGCCCACGGGATACACGTCGTAGCCGTAAGACGTTTGGATGATATTATTGGAATCAGGATTCATGTCTCCCCTTCCGACCGGGTACCAGTATGTCCCTCCGGGAGGCACCTGCGCATGGACAGTTCCGCCCAGCCCGGCCCCCGCGGCAGCAACACCGGTGGCAGCCACCCCTGCAAGCCTCAGGAAGTCCGCCCTGGTGAGCCCTCCGTTCGCGGCTACGCATTTCACTATCTGTTCGGCCCATTTCTTTTGTGCGCCGCTCTGGTCAGGCACGCACGCCCCAGCGACAGGCCCCGGCCCCCTGCCAGCGGATCCGGCATATGCTCCCCGGATGCCCGAGTTCCCTGCACCGAACCGCCTGCCAGCATTCCTTCCGGACGACCTGTCATTTGAAGCCATACATACCAAGCGTTGCATTCCGCAACAGGGGGATGTGGAACTGAAAATATATATATATTTACTTCATCATCACCAGAAATCGGTCAGCGGGATTTTTCCGGGGCGGATTTCCCGGAACCGGCTCGTTTGCAGCCCGGAACTTGCCCAGGAGGGTCGGGGGGTTCCCGATTCAGCATCTTTTTCGAGGACGCCTCAGGGGAAAATGTCAGCCCGAAGGCGGACATGGAGCCGGAAGAGCGCGTGGTCGCGCGCAGGATGATGGCGAAGGCGCTTCGGCAGAGCGGGCGGGCGCTAACTAGCAATAAAACACCTCCCCTCCAAATCCGGTGCATGGAGTGCCCGCTAAGGGAGCCCAAGCTCGAATTCCGGAAATACCAGAAAGACGTCCTGGAGAAAATCAGCCTCCAGGACATGGAGATGCTCATCGTAGCGCCTCCCGGCTCTGGCAAGACGATAATCGGGCTCGAGATAATGCGCAGGATAGGCGCGCCGGCCATCGTGTTCTCCCCCACCACGGTCATCGCCCGGCAGTGGAAGGAGAAGCTCTCATTCTTCTGCGACAGGCCTGACGAGGCTGCTTCGCTCGAATCCGAAGACCCGGCATTCATCAGCATCTTCACCTACCAGAGAATATCCACCAGGGCGCAAGCCACCGATGCGATGGCCAGGATGGCGCGGGAGATGTGGTCCAAGGAGCTCCAGAAAACGCTTTCGCCGGAGGATGCGGAGAAGGAGCTTTCCAGGATAGAGAAGAAGAACGCCCGGTTCTATGAAAAAAGGCTGGCAACATTCATATCAAAGCTCCGGAACGAATACGACCGCTCCGTGATTGAGAAGGGCCTGCACAGGAACGCGCTTGCCCTCATAGGGCGGATGAAGGATGCCGGGGTAAAGGTCATAATCCTTGACGAATGCCACCACCTCCTGGATTACTGGGGATTGGTGATAAAATACCTCAAGGACGTTTTGGGCGCGCAGGTCATCGGGCTGACGGCCACATACCCGATTGCCGAGGAGAGGGACATCTTCTTCGAATTGCTCGGCCAGCATGTGGACTACGAGGTATCGGTCCCGGCGGTGGTCAAGGAGGGGTATCTCGCACCTTACCGCGAACTTGCGCTTTTCGTCACCCCGACTAATGATGAAATCAGGTTCATAAAGTCGGAGATTGACAGGGTTGAAACCGCATTCTCCAGTATCGCCGCGCATAGCATGTTCGCGGATTTCTTCAAATGGGCAACCGATGGCGAGTTGTTCAAAGAGGACTATCCGCTCTACCAGGCCGTGGTCTCGTTCGGGGGAAGGCTGGAAAACGTGAACCACGATGGGAAGCTGCTGCTCATAAAGGGATTTCTCGACTATGCGTACCCCCTGATGGGAGAGGATGAGCGGAACGCTGCGTTCCACATGCTGCGCGCGTGCGGGATGGCGTATTCGAACCGAGCGCTCAGGATGGCGTCCACCGTAGAGAAGTATATCCTGTCATACTCAGATGCCCGCGTGAAGGGGGCGCTCGATATTCTAAGGCGCGAGTCGTCATCGGAGAAGGAGAACCTCCGCGCGCTTGTAATGGCGGATTTCGATATGCACGTCCCGGGGAGGAAATTAAGGCCCGGCAAGGAGATGGGCAGTGCCACGTACATATTCATGCGCATGGCACGCGAGCTTGACGAATTAAACCCCGTTCTTGTGACCGGCACCAAGCTGTACTGCGATGATGATATAGCCGAGCGGCTTTGCGCGGAAATAGAGCGCCTGGCAAAAGGCAGGAAGCTTGATGTACGGGTATCGCACAGGCCGATGGACGGGTTCGCCATCATCGAAGGGAGCGGCAAGGACTGGAAGCCTTCCACATACACGCTCCTCGTCACCGAGCTGTTCTCGGCGGGCATGACGCGCCTCCTGATAGGCACGAAGGGGATATTCGGCGAAGGATGGGATTCGCTTAAACTCAACACGCTAATCGACCTGACCGCGATATCGTTCGGCACAAGCGTCCAGCAGATAAAGGGGAGGACGCTCAGGCTTGACCCCGAGGACCAGGCGAAGGTTTCGCATAACTGGGATGTCGTCTGCGTCTATCCGGGCATGGGCACCCAGCTGTCCAAACTGCGCAGGAAGCACGGGCTGGTGTATGGCATAGACGACGAGGGCAACATCACCAAAGGCCTCCATCATGTGGATAAGAATGTCACGGAGCTCGAGTTCTGCGGCGTGGATGAGCGCCCGTTCTATGCGGCGCTCGGGCGGATAAATGAAAGGATGGCTGGTCGCGCGAATGACCGTGCAAAAACCCACTCGCTCTGGGGCGTCGGCACAATCTACGATGACCAGGAAACGATGGCGGTGAGTGCGAAGATGAACCGCAAGATAGTCCCAGTCCAGACGCTCGGATGGTTCTACGGGGCGATTTTCCTCACCCTCACCTCGTCACTAATAATGTTCGGGCTTTACGGCATTTTCGGAGGCGATGCCTTATGTTGCCTCGGCTCGCTAATCCTGTGGCTGGCGTTCTTCGCATCGGTCTCGTGCGCATCGTACGTATATCTGCTGCGCAATCCCATGCCTGATGAGAAGGTCGTCGCCGGGATAGCGAAGACGGTATTCAACACGCTAAAGAGGCTCGGCGCCACGGACGATTCGGCCACCTTCAAGCTCTCAATCCTCGATGACGGGAAGGTCGAGGCCGCGCTTTACGGAAAGGGCAGCAGGGAGTTCGCCCAGGCGATGGAGGAGCTGCTGTCCCGGCCGATAAATCCGAGGTATATAATCCTCTACGATGTCGCCCGGCCACTCCATCTGCTCTTCGGCTTGTACGGCGCATTCTCATACTTTGCAGAGCGAGTCGGGGTGAAGAAGCAGTTTTTCGCCGTGCCCTCGCTTTTCGCGGCCAATAAGAAGAACATGGAGATATTCGCTTCCGAATGGGAGATGCACATCGGCGGAGGGAAATTCGTCTACACGCGGAGCGAGGAAGGCGCCAAGCTTCTGCAGAACCTGGTGCATGCATCAGTGACTGACTGGCTTGCGGATGCATCTGCAAGGCTATACTGGGACTACGTGGACAGCGTGCGGAACCGGAAGGGCAGGAACGTCATCTGGTGACGTCCTTCGCGTTCAGCTGCTCCAGGTATTCCCGGTTCTTCGCGAAATACTCCCTGCTCGGCTTCAGGATGTCCGCGAGCTCCCTTGCCACCGCGCCTTTCAGGTCCATCGGGTGGAGCTTTCCGTCCTGGTAAATCGTTTTGAGTTCTGCAGCATCCGCGATAAGCAAATCCCCGCCGAATTTCTCCGGCCGCTCGATTTTCATGCCCTTGTCGCGGAGCACGAGGTATTCGGCGTATTCGAGCACCGGGTTGCCGTCGATGGTTTTCTCCGGGCAGTACGCTTTTTTTATTTTTGAGTTGATTTCGTCCACGGAATCGTGGATGAATATCGCGCTTGACGGAATGCTCTTGCTCATCTTCGCGTCGATGGCTGCGGCCTCCTTGTCCTCGCCCTTGGCATCGGGATTCATCCTCTGCGCGCCCTGGAGGCCGGGGAGCAGATGCCCGTGCACGGCCACGAAGTCCTTCTTGTACGAGTGCGAGAGCTCGCGCGCCAGCATGTGCACCTTGCGCTGGTCCATCCCCGCATGCGCAATCTGCACGTCCAGCATGAAGATGTCGGCCGCCTGCATCGCAGGATAGAGTATGGATGCTGCGGATGTCGCGTCGCTCTCTTTGCGCCCCATGATGGTGATGCACCGCAGCATGCGGTTGATGGTCGTGTCCTTCGTGATTTTGAGGACCTCCTTCCAGTAATCGTTGTCGTAGAGGTCGCTTGCGAGGACGTAGTCCACCTGCCCGTCTTCCAGCCCGAGCGATACGAACGCGTGCTTGAAGTAACCCTTTGCGACTTTGCGGATTTTCTCCAGATCGCCCCCCAGCTTCTCGTTGATGTAGGAATGGTAGTCCGCAAGGAAGACGGTCGGCTTGATTCCGGCCTGCAGGAAATCCTTGAGCTTTATCGCCGTGCACAGGCCCGTGCCCAGGTGCACCATGCCGGAAATCTCGAACCCGATGTAGTGGAGGGGGTGCGCATAGTTCTCGAAGATGCGCTGGAGGTCCGCCTCGGTGACGATTTCTTCGGCAGGCTTTCTTTTCACTAAGTCGATTTTTGTCTGAATGTCCACGTCTTCACCCGCCTCTTTCCATGCGCAAAGGATTATTTAAAAGTTGGTAACAATACAAAAACAAACTGACGGCACGCGCCTCTGTAGCTCAGTGGTAGAGCGGCTCTCTTGTAACCAACTTTTCAGAAAAGTTGGATCAAAACAGGTTGTTGCAAAACCCATTCGGGTTTTGGGTGTGAACCATTTTTGCCCCGGAGGGCAAAAATTAGCAAATCCGTTTTGGTCCTACCTTTTCCTAAAAGGTAGGAAAGGAGCAGGTCGGGGGTTCAATCCCCTCCGGAGGCTAATCTTTTTTTTCTCCGATATCCGCGGTTTTCCAAGGGGGTTTCCGGTTTTCGGTTCCCGGTTTCGACAAAAAGAACGATACTGGAAACGGGTAACCGGAAACCAGGGGCATGCCCATCCGGAGGCCGGATGATTTTTTTATTCGCCAGAGGATTTCCAGCCGTGCAGTTTCCTTATCAGGCGCAACCGCTCGGCATCGAGCGATGATTTCTGCTCATTGAGGCTGGCCGAGACCAGGTCGAGGAACTCCTGCGAGCCGGTCGTCACCTGGCTCCATGTCCGCATGAGCGCGCCGATGGCGAATAGCGCTCCGATGGCTCCGGCCATCAGCGGGCTCATTCCGGGAACGGCGAAATGCAGCATGATGAGCGGCACGCCGCCAAAGAGGGCGACATTGAACATGGTCTGCGAAAAAAGCGCGAACCCGGCAATCCGCAACTCGGCCTTCAGGGTTTTTCTGCCGGAATCGCATGCCCGGGCATTCGACATCGCCTCGTCCCAGTTGCTTTCGTCTTCGTTGACAACCGAGGCCTGCGAGCTTTTTGAAAGCATCTCGAATGCCTTGCGCTTCTCGCAAAGGGCTTCAAGGCGCGCATCTGCCGATTCGATCTTCCGGACAGTCCGCTCGTAGCTCCGCTCGCGCATTCCGGCGAATAGCCGGAACGGCCGGTGTTTCCCGTCCGCCGGGCCCTTGTGCCCGCGTCCGGCGGTATGCCTGAGGCGTGTCATCATTCATATAATGTATAAAAATGTTTAAAAATGTAAGACACTGGGCAGGTGCGGGAAGGGGAAATCGTTTTAAAGGACAATCCCCCGATAAGCAGATTATCTTATTCGCAATGGTGATAATGCTATGAATATCAGCGAATTGAAGCCCGGCACCGGCAGCGTGAATATCGAGGCGGAAGTCGTGTCCATCGACAGCGAGAGGGAAATCAACAAGTACGGCAGGAAGCTCCGCGTGGCCAATGCCACCATCAAGGATGAGAGCGGCTCAATCACCCTCGTCCTCTGGAACGACCAGATAGACACGGTCAAGGCTGGGGCGAAGATAAAAATCGAGAACGGGTATGTCAACGAATGGCAGGGCGCGCCGCAGCTGACGCTCGGCAAGTTCGGGAAGCTCACCGTTCTCTGATTGTTATTTTTCCATCCTCGTTTTCCACATAAATCGGGCCGGAAAGGCCCCGTGCCTCTTTTACTTCGCAGCGGCAGGGCCGGACCAGCGAGTCGTTCCCGGCGCCCGTGAAGCGCGCCATCCAGCCCCCATCCCCCATATGGGATTCCACCGAGACCGCCTCGCCAAGCGCCACCTCCAGCCTGTTCCCGTCACCCATGGCGCATGCCTCGCTGATTGCGTTGGCAAGCGATATTGCCCCGGAGCGGAAAGAAGCCGCGGCCGCGCCTTCCAGCGCCATGTCCCTTATCCCGACAAGCGCGGATGCGGAGAATGCAAGGAGGGAGAGGGCGACGGCTGATATGAGGAGATATTCAAGGCTGGCCTGGCCTTTTCTTGCCATGACGGAATGGGGCGCGGGCGCCCGATATAAACATGCCCGTGCCTGCGCTGTGGCGACCCACATTCAGCGGATGTACGACACGTTCTTGCTCGCCTGTTCGAATTGCGCCTCCATCGTCTTCTGCACCTCGTCCTGGACCTGCTTGAGCACCTTCTGGCTCTCCTGGGCTTTTTCATTCAGCCGCTTCAGGTCCACCTTGAGGTCGAGGTATTTCGAAAGAAGCATGACTATCTGGCGCGCGGACGCGGTGTCGATATAGCTGCCGTGCGTCTCGCCCATCACGCACGAGCCTTCCAGGTCGAAAAGCTTGCCCAGGGCCGGGAGAAGCCCTGCCGCGCCGACTATGGAGCCCTTTGCCTCTCCGAATATGACGCCCTGCTTCTTGAGGCGCTCGCGGAGCGCGTCTGTCGTCGCGACGCCGAATATCCTGCGCTCCTCGCTGATTTTGCCCGTGCTGTAGCCGCCCACGGTAAGCACCTCGCAGACGCCGGCCTTCCTGCAATAGTCGAGGACCGCGCCGGCGACCTCGTACTGCCCGACCGAGCTCATCGCCTGGATGTCGCCCAGCAGGATGAGGATGTCGCGGTTCTTGCCCCGATAGAGGTAGAAGCTGTTCTTGATGATGCGCAGGCCGCCTTTTTTCGTCATGAATACCTGGTGGGGGAAGTGCGGCGATATCACGTTGGCCACCTTGTCGGCCTTGAGCTCTTCCACCAGGTACCTGCCGACAACCTGGCCTATCAGGCCTATTCCCGGCAGGCCTGTGAGCAGGATTCCCTTGCGTAGCTTCTTGAACGGCTTCTTCTCGATAATCAGGGTGTCTTTCATAGCGAAACCTTTCCGCCTTGGCGCTAAGCCAGGTATGATTGTTATCTGCCCTTGGGGGATTAATAAACCTTCGCCGCCGTCAGGAAGATTGGCAGGCGCATGAACCTGCGGGCGCGGGCGCCATAGCTGATTTTCCTATACTCCGAAGCGCGCAGTACGGCGGTATTTGCCATACGGGTCGTTCGGATTGAAGCGGGCGGGGTGGGCTGACACTGTCGTTGTGCCGTGGTGCGATTCGGAAAGCGTATAGCCCTGGCATGCATTGCAGAGCCTTATGCGGAACATTCGGGTTTTCAGGCCTCCCGGTCCGACTTGAAGTCGCAGTTGTTCTTGTGGGCGTAGGCGCGGATTTTATCGAGGATGCCGTCCAGCCGCTTCTCTGCGCTCTTGTAATCCGGCGCGGTCAGGGATATCTTGTAGCGCGGAGCGCCCAGGTAATGCACCTCGGCGCCGTCGCCCGTGTCGAACGCGTTCTTGATGGTGTCGGCGCCGCGCGGGTTGTAGCATACGAGGGTTATGATTGAGCACACCTCGACAACGGGCTTCTTTATGCTTTTCTGGGCGATTTCGACGATTTTCGCCTTCACGCCTTTGGGGATGTCGAGCTTCTTGAGCGCATCCTCGCCTTTGAGGCTTGCTTCCTTGAAGCACGAGTAGACGTCGTCAAAGTTGGCCTCTATCTCCTTCTTTATGGCGGGCGCGTCGGCGGCGGCTTTCGCGGCCTCGAGCGCGATTTCGAGGAGCTTGGCCCCGCGCTTCTCGTTCTGCACCATCTCCAGCTTCAGCTTCTTCTCCTCCTCGCTGACGCGCTTTATGGAGATGTCGACCTGGTTCTTCTCGCGGTCGACGCGGTGGACTTTCATGACGTAGCGCTGGCCCTCGGATATGAATTCGTGGATGTTCTTTATCCACCTCGGAGCGACTTCCGACACGTGGAGGAACGACTCCAGGTTGTTGTATTCGGGAAGAACGCAGAACGCGCCGTAGGGCATTATCTTCTTGATTACCGCGATTACCAGTTCGCCCTCGTCAGGAAGTTCGACTATCCAATCACCGACCGCATCATCCGAGCTCTGCCACGACCTTGCCGTGGACCACTGCCGTTCCGCCGCTGGGGTGCGCGAGGGGCTCCTTGCAGCCGCCGCACTTCACTATCGAAGTCGTGTGGCTGAAGACGACCTGCTCGTTCCCGCACTTGCATTGGACCTTGAGATATTTGCCTGCCATCAATTCACCTCATGCCTGCCACTTGCCAGGCTTACGCCTTGAACTCGATTTTCTTCGTCGTCCTTCCGCCGACGATGCGCTCCTGCTTCTTCTTGCACACGTTGCACTGGAGGACGAGCTTGTTGCGCTTGCCCTGCTTCTTGACAGTCTTCTCGCCCTTCCTCTTGCTGCCATGGCCTGCGAGCCTGCGCTCATGCCTGCGGTTGCCCGCTGCAAGCGAACTGGCGCGGCCCTTGCTTGCGGCCTTCACCTTGTGCACCTCATGCTTCCTGCAAAAAGGACAATAGGCGTTGATTTCTTTCGGGAATTTCATCCTTTCACCTTGTGCCGACACGCATTCTGATTGGTGCGAATCGACTGAGAATAGTGAATTGATATTGGAACGCTAGGTTTTTATAGTGAAGTGAGGCCTCTTTTTTTACAGCTTCACGCCATCTCGGCCATGCCGGCCTTCAGCAGCCATTCGGCTTCCGCACGCGGGAGCATCTGCTCCTCGCCCGGCCGGAAGGGGCCGTAAAGCGAATTGTCCAGCCCGCGGTACTGGGATACGTCTTTCAGTATCTTTATCCTCCGGGAATTGGCCGGTGCGGCCTCCTCGCTCCCCCAGACGCTCTTCACAGCATCCCTGGATTTCCTGATGGTCGAGGACAGCTCTTTTAAGAGCTCCCTCTCTTCTGCGGTCAGCCCGACGCCCTCGCGCTCGCCGCGGACGGCCATAAGGACTATTTTTTCCTCCCGCTTCGTCTGGATTGCGGTGACGATTTTCTTGATGTTCTCGTATTCCTTGATGGCGAGGAGCGACTTCGAGCTCATCGCATCGCCGCTTTTTTTCGAAAGGAGCTCGGAAACCGAGCGGTAGAAGTCCTCCTGGAGGCCCACTATCGCAGAGGACTCCATCTCTTTTTTCTGGATGTCCCGAAGCTCGGAATAATTAAGCATATGCAACCCCCCCTTGCCGGGATGTCCTGAGCGCCCGGCCCCTCTCCCCGCCCTTGCGTTCTCTTTGCAGATAATGGATTGGCAGGGACGGGTTTTTATTGTTTTTTCTTTTCCCCATCGCCCGAAACTGGCCGGGATTCGGTTTTCCCTTTTCCGCGCTTCCCCCTGGCCGCGCGCCTTCCAGGCACCACCCTGGAAAGCTCGCTTCGTGTGCCGGTTTCTTTGGATGGTGGCGCGCCGGAAACAGGCGGCACAACGGAGGGACGGGACGGGCTTTTTTGCGCTTCCGGCTTTTCAAGTATGATGCCTTCCGCCTGGGGCCTGCGCGCGTCCTTATCGGCCTTCCTGCCGGACATGGGCTTTTCCGCCATCGGCTTCGCGCGCCCGATGGGCATCCGGTCGCCGATTACGACAATCTCAATCTCTTTTTTCTTCCGGATGCCCGTGATGTGGAGGAGGCCGGATATTGCGGATTCGATTAAGGACATCTTTTTCCTTCTTTTTTCCGGGCCGAGCGTTATCCGGTAGGGCGCTGCCATCGGCCCGCCGCCCACGGTCCCCCATTTGTCCTTCTCGTCTTCAACGCAGTTCTTGCACAGCTTCTTGTCGTTTAGGATGTAGACGCGGCCTTCAAGGTCCCTGCCGCAGCGCTCGCACTGCTCGGGATAGCTTATGATATCCAGGTGGGGGCGCTTCTCCTCCATCCTCGGCTCCTCGGCCTTGCGGTCAGCGTCCCGCATGTCCTGGACGCAATAGGGGCACATCCACTGCCCGCGGTACTGCTGGAGCTCGCCGGCGGGGAGGTACATCCTGCAGCGGTAGCACTGCTTGTTCATGCCGTAGAAAGCGCAAGACGAGCAGTACGTCATGCCGTCGCTGCCGTATTCCATTATCCCGGATGTGCCGCAGCGCGAGCAAGTGCCGGTAGTCATCGGGGACTAGTCTCATGGGGAATTAAAAAGGATGATGGAATGATTGGCGCAATTCAATGCGACTGGGCATAGCGGCGCAGGTCCGGAGGCAGCTGGCCGTAGAGGCGTTCCCTCATGTCCCTCATGCCCGGAACGCCCAGGAGCTGCACGCGCCCGCCGCGGCCCTCCTCGGTCTGGGCGTAGCCCTGCCTGCATAGCTGGAGCATCTCGCGGTAGGTGGCTTCGAAGCGGGAGGCTGAAATCTGGCTGAGCGTAACGCCGATTGCGAAGCGGCCGACGCTGCTGATGGATATCGGGATTTCTATCTCGCTGGCTTCGATGCCGTTGCCCCGGGCCCTTCCGGTAAGCATCCGGATGCGGTAGGGCTCCCTCTGCGTCCCGCGCCCCCCCAGCCACCAGCTTTCCTCCTCCCTGCGCCTTGCGGCAGGCGGAGCCGGCACCGGGCGTTCTGCGGGGCGGTCTGGGGCGAATACGGGCCCCGGCTGGGGCTCCACCCGCACCTGCGGTGACCGGGCCGGCTGGCCGGGCTGGATTATCCGCCTTGCAGGCTGCCCCGGCGATGCGGGCTGGGGCGCAACCGCTTCCCTGCGGGGGACGGCTGTGGCGACCGGCTGCTGGGCCGGGGGCTCGACGCGCCTCGGAGTCGCTTCTGTCACCCTGGGCATGGCTTGCACAGGGACGATGTCATAGCGGAACCGCCTCTCCCGCCCCCCCGAGCGCACATGCTGCTCTATCACAGCCTGCTGGTTCCTCATCACCCACTGCCGTATGAAATCCGCCCGCTCGGGCGGGGGCAGCGTCCGGACGTGCTCGAGAAGGCCCCTGACGACCTCGTCGGGAAGGCGGACGACAAGGTAGCTTGTGCGGTCTGTGAGAAGCGGTATCGTAAGAGTTATGCCGCGCACTTCGCCGCGGCGCAGTTCCACCGGATGCTCCATCGCATCGCGCGCCTGGGGGGCGCGCAGCGTCCTTACATTCACATCCGCCTGGAAAGCCGTCGGTTGCGTCATAAGTGAAAATTTGCAGGGAAAAGGTTAAAAGAGAAACAGGCGCGACGACGGCATTCACGAATCTGCCGCGTATGCTCGGACGTCTGGGTTCTCCTTTCTGGCATGGCTTAGGACCATCGCGATGGAGCTGTTTAGGCTGCCGGAAGAGGGCGTTTCGTTTATGTTTTTCGCCTTAAGGGCGTCCTTCATGAAAATCGATGCGAGGGGCGAGATCTGCCCGGCAAGCCGAACGCTGGATGTGACCGTGCTTCCGGCGGCTGCGACGAACCGGAGCGAAAGGTAGATTTTCTCGGAAACGCTTTCACCCGTATAAGTGTATGAGAATTTTTCGCGGTAAAGCTCCGAGCCTGCCGCCCTTTTCGAGGGAACGGGCACTTCTATCACATACGGCTCCGCTTCGGTGCCCTTCCCGCCTTTGCGGACGGGCGGTATCGGCGCCGCAACAGTAACCGTCGATTCGTTCTGCTTCGGCGCGGGCTGGGCCTTGCCTGATGGGGCGGGCGCTCCGGGCTGGATGACCCTGCGTCTCGGAGCCGGCTGTTCCGGCGCGGCTCCGTCGTCCTGGATGCGTGCGGGCGGTGCCGACACTGCCGGTGCGGCGGGCGCTGGCGCAGACGACGGCGGCGCGCAATCGAACGTGGCGCGCTGCTTCGAGCCGAGCGCTGCGATAGCCGCAGAGACGTTCTGCTGCATGACGTTCGCTATGAATGCGGGCCGCTCGGGTTCCGGCCTTGCGGATGCGGCCTGGCCGACCTGGCCCATGTAGGCAGTGGGCATCGCCACCTGCAGGTAGCGGTTCGGTTCGAGAAGGGGAGACCGCATGAGCCTGCCTGCCCGGCTAGTGGAGGTGTGCGATGGCATCCTGCCCCGCTCTACGGTTGCTGAGCAGACCTGCCTTGGCACCTCGGCGTCGCTTTTCGCAGGCGCTCCGAGTGCCAATGCCAATACGGCCGCGCCGGCTATCACCGGAACCATCCTGGACAGCCGTCTCTCGCCCCTTTTGACATCATCCGCACTGTGTGTGAGCTTTCTCATAATAATCCATATCCTATAATACGCAGTAGATTTTATAAACACGCCCAGCAGTCGTGAAAAGCGGCGGCAGGGAGGTCCCACATCTGGTTCCGGGTTCCGAGTTTCGTGTTCCGGGTTTCGTGTTACGGGTTTCGGGTTCAGGGTTTTGAGTTTCGGGTTTTGGGTTTTGGAGGCCGGGTTCCGGGGCCGATAGCGGCCGGGATTATCTGCGATTAGCGGCAGATGGCAAGCACTCGAAGGGAAAAAGATTTCCAAAAGTGGGGAGAGCGAAATGATCGGGAGAAAAAGAGGATAAAAAATGAAAATAAAAATAAAAAATTAAAGAAGGTTTTTAGACCTTCTGGACCTGGGCCACGAAGTCCTGAGCCGCAGAGAGAGTGTCAGCCGCTTCTTTGCCGGCCACCACTATCTTCGAGCCCTGGACTACTTCCCGAACGACCTTCGTCTCAGCGGTCCAGTCGACCGCAGAGCCCTGAAGGAGGTCTGCCGTTACGGAGTTGACCACATCGCCGCCGACTGATACGAGGGTGTTTACGCCCACCGCATCGGTGTCGAGGACGACCAGGTTGCCGTAGCTGCCCGTGTACGGGGTCGCGACAGTCACTGACGGGGCATTGTTCGGCATTATGACAGCCGATACGCCGCTCATGTCAGCGGTGCACGAAACCGAGCCCGTGCCTGCGCTGCAAGCGCCGACATCCTCGGTTATCTCGAGCACCTTGACGGTCACGCCGCTAACGGTCGCAGACTCGCCTTC
>JAKEGJ010000025.1 GCA_022627495.1 Microcaldota archaeon | reverse complement strand
GAAACGTCGTTCCTGAACGCGCCGGGCCCGTGATTTTCATTGCCGAACCAAGGGCCTGGCGCACGGGAACGAAACGTCGTTCCTGAACGCGCCGGGCCCGAATTTTCCCAAGCCTCCAGTTTCCGGCAGCTGGCATCCCGCATGAAAATTCGGGAACGAAGTGAACTTAACGAAGTTCACGGCGGGCCCGATTTCTTTTCATCAAATCCCGGTTCCGGATTTTTCTTCATCATCTTTAAATTCTTTTTCCCTCAAATCCAATCATTCTACTTAATTAGCCGCCCGGCTGGGAGTGATGATTATGGATATCAAGCAGATCAGCAGCATGATGGACGACCTCGTGAACGACACGAGCATCCCCAAGAACATCCGCAGGGCCCTTTCCGAGGCGAAAGGCCGCCTTGATTCCGGCGAGGACAACAACGTCAAGATAAGCGCCGCCATTTACGTCATCGAATCGATTACCGAAGACATCAACATGCCCGCTCACGCCCGCACGCAGATATGGGCGATCATGAGCGCGCTCGAGACGCTCAACGAGCGTTGACAACGGCAATCGCGGCAATTGCGCCGCGGACCTGATATGATGTTCGGCAAGCTCGCCGAGAAAGGCGTTCGTCTTACTGTGGAGGCCGAGGACCTGCTCCGTGCCAACCAGTCCGACGAGATTCTGAGGAAAATCCTTCTCCTGAACAAGCCCTTCATCGCAAGGGAGGATATCGAAGCGATGCTTGCCGCGCCATCGGCGCAGCCATCGGCCGCGGAGGTCGTGAGGCCGGCCGAATTCGCCCCCATCGCAAGGGAGCACACATCTGACATTAAAATCAACCACACCCTGGATGTCACGGGAAAATCCCGCACGAAGGGCGAGGTTGACAATTTCATCGCGCATTTTAGGAACCGGTTCGAGCGCCTCTCGAAGATGCTTCGGCGGAGCGGCTCGGTGCCGGCGGCGGACCTTGCGGACGTGAAGCGCCATATGAACGAGAAGGTCCGCGTCACGGTATTCATATCGGAAAAGCGGGAAACCAAGAAAGGCAACCTCCTTTTCGAAGTGGAGGACATGACCGGGACGTTCAAGGTCGTCATCTCCAAGTCCCGCTTCAACGAGAACATCCTGGACAAGGCCAGGGCCGTGCTCACCGACGACATCGTCGCCATCACGGGGAAGGTGCTGGAGCCGTATATTATCGCCGAAGAGATAGAATGGCCCGAGCTCCCTGTCGTGCGCGAGAAGAGGCGCGCCGAGGCCGACCTGGCTGTGGCGTACCTATCGGACATCCATTTCGGAAGCCGCCATTTCCTGGGCAAGCACCTCAAGTCCTTCAGCGACTGGCTGCATGGGAGGGGGGAGGCAAGGGAGCTTGCGGGCAAGGTCAAATACGTCCTGATAGCCGGCGACGTCGTGGACGGAATCGGAATCTACCCGAACCAGGAGAAGGACCTCATTGTGAAGGACATCTACCAGCAATACCGGATGTTCGACGATTTCGTGAGCGGCCTGCCGGATTACATAGAAGTCATAGCCGCTCCGGGCAACCATGATGCCGTCCGCCGCGGCGAGCCGCAGCCGGCCCTCGGAAAAGACCTGGTTTCCTGCGACATAACCGCCATAGGCAACCCGTGCAGCCTCGCCATCGAAGGCGTCAGGCATCTCGTCTACCACGGGACGTCCATCGACTCGATGATAGCCAACATCCCCGGGGCGTCGTACATGCACCCGGAAAAGGTCATGGTGGAATACCTGAAGCGGAGGCACCTCTCCCCGATATACGGCGGCAACCTCATCATCCCGGAAAATGTGGACTACATGGTTATCGAGGACCCTCCGGATATATTCCACTGCGGCCATGTGCACCGGAACGGCTACACCCAGTACCGCGGAACGCTGGCCATCAATTCCGGAACATTCCAGGACCGGACCGATTTCCAGATAAAGCAGGGCCACGTCCCAACGCCCGCGCGCGTGCCGGTATACGAACTCAAGGCCGCCCGCCT
The DNA here is from genome assembly GCA_022627495.1 of Microcaldota archaeon. GTDB lineage: Archaea > Micrarchaeota > Micrarchaeia > Anstonellales > Bilamarchaeaceae > Bilamarchaeum. The sequence continues at coordinate 54,218 of JAKEGJ010000025.1, read as the reverse complement.
CCACACGCTGGACTTCGATTCCAAGCCCTAGCGGGCATCCCGCAACGGTGCAACGGCTGCCCGGCCGTCATAACAATATTTATAAACTTGAACTGCAAATCGGCTAACAGCAGCAGCGTTTATTGGTGGTGTAATGGCCAAGTACCTTATAGCGAGACAACTCTCTGGAAAAAAGTTAGTGACCAACGAAGGCGACGACTTTGGAAGGCTTGTGGACATTGAGGTCAATGAGGTCAGCGGCAAGATCGAGAGCATGATTGTCGAGCCCAACCCTGACAGCGGTGTCGCCGGGAAGATGAAGAAAGAAGACGGCATGGTGCACATCCCGTACGAAAGCGTGCTCGCTGTCGGCGACTTCATCATCGTTGAGAAAAGGAATATGAGCTACTGAAGCGGCTAATTACCCTTCAGCCTCTCTCTTTTATTGTCTGCCCCTTCTTATCTCCGGACTCCGTCCAGGGGCCGTTTGCGCCCATTCTCTTCCCCCGTGAACGCCGTTTTATATTAGCTTCCCATCTATCCTTAGCATATGCTATCGATGATAGCCGGCATCGACGAAGCCGGCAGGGGGCCGGTCATAGGCCCGCTCGTGGTATGCAGCGCGTCGTGCAGGCGCGAGGACGAGAAGCAGCTGAAGAAGCTGGCATCCAAGGACTCAAAGCAGCTAAGCGCCGCGCAGAGGGAAGAGGCATACGAGAAGCTCAAGGGGTTCGTGACATTCCGCTGGGTGGAAATCAGCGCGATGGACCTCAACCGCCTGATGGACACGATGTCCCTAAACGACATAGAGGCGAAGGTCATGGCGGACCTCATCAAGAAGCTTCCTGAGGGCGACGCGATGATAGACATGCCCGACCGCTATGCGTGGACGTTCCGCAAGCGCATGGAGAAGTTCGGCGTCACGAAATTCGAGGCCGAGCACAAGGCCGACGAGAATTACCCCATCGTGGCTGCGGCATCGATTTGCGCCAAGATAATCCGGGACCGCAAAATCGAGGAGATACGAAAGGCCACGTGCGATTTCGGGAGCGGCTATCCGGGAGACCCGAAAACGGTGGCGGCCCTAAAAGACAAGGCGAGCAGGAAGCTTCTCGAGCCCTTCATCAGGCAGAAATGGAAGACGCTCGAGAACATCAAGCAGATGAAGCTTTTCGATACTGAAGATGACACGCCCGCAGTTGGCGGACAGGCGGAAGGGAAACAGGGGGCGGGCTGAAAAATGGCCAAAATCCGCATAAGGAACGATAATCTGGCGCTTGAGGTCCCCGACGGCTCGCTTATCCTGCCCGTTCTCTGGGAACACACATCGTTCCCCCAGGGGTGCGAGGACGGCAGCACCCCTATCTGCGCCTGCGTCATCATCCGGGGCGAGGAGAACGTAAGCCATAAGACGCAGAAGGAGATTGAGACCCTTCACCGGGCGGGCCTCCCCAACTCTTCCCGGAACCGGCTCGCGTGCCAGGTCTGGGTTATGCGGGGGGAAATAGAAATAGAATATTGAAAAAAAGGAATATCCGCAACGGCTATTGCGTTTCAGTGCCGTTGCTCTCGACTTTTATCTTGCCGCTTATCGCCCTAAAGAGAATCGAGTAATAGTCGCATTCCAGCGTCTCGGTCATCTTTATCGTTACGCTCTTGCCGACTGCGACCGAGCCTGTGTCGAATACCTTGCTGCCGCCGATGAAGCACGTGGCCGTCTGCGGCCTGGCTCCGTTGTTGGTCCAGGTCACGCTGTCGCCTACCTTCACCGTCAGGGAAGACGGGCTGTACGCGGTGTCAGAGATGCTCACCGTATGGTTCTGCGGGACGTATTCGGGCGGCTTCTGCTTCTCCACCGTGAATGCGGTTTCCTTGGATATCGCCGGGGAATACTGCGTCCTGTCGTTGTTGAGCAGCTCGACTTTTACCCTGTGCTCACCGGCGCCAAGGGCGCTGAGGACGTAGGTCTTCGAGGTCACGGTCTGGGGCACGCCATCGTCGACGGTCACCCTGAAATGGCCCTCGCCCACCTTTGCCGCCCCGCCGGGCGACTTCACTATCAGGTTCTGCGTACCGATTGTGAGGGTGACGTCTATCGCATCCCCCTCGCTCATTATGAGTTCGCCTGAACCGGGGCTCGTTATCGTTATGACCGGTTTCTTGACGACCGGAGGAGGGGGCGGCGGCGGGGGCGTCTCGTTCGTGGTGTTCTGGGGCTGCTCGAAGAATGTGCAGCCGGATATCACAAATGCCGCCAGTACCAGTCCCAAAATGAGCGCTTTCATGTTTAACCTATCGCCTATAAATCATTTTAAATCGTTGCATGCGGGTTCTTGCCATGATACGGGCGGTCCTTTTTGACTTCGACGGAGTGGTGGTCCGGTCGGAGCCCCTGCACAAGCAGACGTTCCTGGATCTCCTTTCGCCCTACGGCGTCAGCGTGCCGGAAAAGCGCTGGTACCGGGAGTTCGCCGGGACCGGCTCAAGGCATATATTCGAAGTCCTCGTGAAGGAGCACGCCCTCAGCCTTGATGTGGGTGCGCTGGTGGAGCGGCGCAAGAAGGCATACGAAGCGCGTGTGCGTGCCGGGGAACTAGGGGAGATGCCCGGCGTCCGCGATTTCATCAGTCTGCTGAATGGCCGCGGCATCCGCACTGCTATAGTTTCCGGAAGCCACCGGACGAACGTGAAGGCGGCCCTGGATACGCTGGAACTCGGCGGCTTTTTCGAATTAATCGTGAGCGGGGATGATTTGCATGAGCGCAAGCCCGACCCGGGCCCATTCCTGCATGCCGCAAAGAAGCTCGGTTTTCCGCCTTCGGAGTGCCTCGTAATAGAGGATTCCCATTCCGGATGCGAGGCGGCGCGGAGGGCCGGGATGAAACTGGCCTGGCTTAGGCCTCCGGTTGAAATGCCCAACCAGGCTGCGGACATAGTAATTTCCGATTTTTCAGGGGAAAACCTGGCTGCGCTCGTGCGGCTGCTCGATGGGGACTAGACGCCTTCAATGGCGGCTTTCATCTCTTCTGCAGACTGGAACCGACTGTCCATGCGCGCTTCCGTGGCCCGTGAGATGATTGCCGACTGGGCCTCAGGTATATCCGCATCCCTGAGGATGGGGTCCTGCGGGACGCCCGTCACGCTCCCGTAAAGCCACATGTCGTTTAGGGGCGCCTTTCCGCTGAGCATGTGGCGCATAAGCATCCCGAGGGAGAATATGTCCGTCCTTCCGTCGCATCTGCCGTTGATCACTTCGGGGGCGGTGTAATCCAGGTTGCCGGGGGCGAACCTGCTTCCCATAATGATGCGCATGGGGTTTTTCCGGGATATCCTCTCCGAAACCCCCAAGTCAAGAAGCGTCGCAATGCCCTGGCCGGCCATAACGTTGTCGGGCTTGACATCCCTATGGACGAAACCCGCGTCATGGACGGCCGAGAGCGCATCGCACAGCTGCATGAGCGTGTGCCTGGCCTCTTCCCACCTTATGGCGCCTTCCATCGAAATCCTGTCCTTGAGGCAAATCCCCTCGACGAGGTTCATCACCAGGAACTGCCTCGTTCCGAATGCGCCCTGGCCGCTGAATACGCCCGAATCGAGTAGCCTCACCACGTTCGCATGGTTTATCCTCGTTAGGGCCCTTTTCTCGTTGTTGAAGCTGACTCTTGAGGATTCGGTGCCCCTTGACACCTTGAGAGCCACGAGCCCGTCAACCTTCACGTCGTATGCCCGGTAGACGTCGCCCATGCACCCGCCCCCTATCCTCTCGATGCTCCTGAAGCGGGAGGCATCCTCGAAAACATGGCGCTGAGGCATGAGCTCGCGGAGCCTGTGCATGAGGCGCCCGCCAGGGCCATTTGCGCCATCCGGGGGTGCCCCTGGTAAGAATGGATGCATGTTATACTTTATGGTTAATCGTTATTATAAAGCTAATGCCGCAGATGGGTTTGCCTGGTGCCAGCCAGCGTCGGAGGGTTTAAATGGCATGGACGCGATATATTCTTGATTTCGGACATTCCGCTTAAGATGTTTGCATATGATACGGCTTGAGCTGGACCGGAAAAAGCGCACGCTCTCTGTGAAGGAGGCCCCCGACGTCTCCTCATTGCAGAACGGCTTTTACGGCCAGATGGTTCGCGGCGTCATCCACCTCTCACCGGAGGAAGCGCTCTACGTCATGGACATACGGAACGGCAGGTGCTTCGATGCGGCGGGCAACGAATTCGCATTCAACGAGGTCGCATCACTTTTCCTGAAAAACAGGAAGCTGCTCGCGCGCTATCTCACATACAAGGACTACCGCGACAAGGGGCTCATCCTGCGCGGGATGCAGGAGGCCGACGGAAACTACGGCCGGAGCATATCCGTGAAATACGCCGAAGGGAGCCTCGCGCTCGACTCGTTCTCGTTCCAGGGCCTATTCTTCCCTAACGATTTGATTACGCTGGTAGATGACGAGAAGGTCGGCAAGGAGCTTTACGAGCGCTACTGGCTCGGGCAGTTCGGGACGTACAAGGCGGCGCACCGCGGAAGGATTTCGAAACTGGACGTCTATGAGACAATCTTCCTGCTCAAGCACGGCGACCTGCACCTCAAGAACGCGAAACTCAAGGACGTAGAAAAGGCAGCAGACAAGCGCATCAAGTTCTTTTCCGACATGTACCTGGTATACGAGGACTGGAGGAAGCGCGGATACGTGGTGAAGACCGGCTTCAAGTTCGGGACGCACTTCCGCATCTACTTCCCCGGCGCCTCCCCGGTGCGGAGCGAGGACGAATGGATGCACTCCAAGCACGTCATCCACGTGTTCCCCAGGAAGAACAAGCTGATAATCTCTGAGTGGGCGCGGGCGATACGCGTCGCGCACAGCGTGAAGAAGACATTCATACTCGCCATACCGGGCAAGAAGGCGCCCATAGAGGTCGACACGAAGAGGCCGCGCCTCGACTTCCTGCTCTACCACCGGAAGAAGGGCGGAATCGAGACGCCCAAAGATGGCACGCCCCGCTACCTGATGTACTCGCTCACCGAAGACGAGTATATCGGCGGGGAGGGGCTTGCCGAGGCGCTGGCGGAATGCTCGCATTTCGGCCTGGAGATGATGATGGCGATTTCGGACCGGGAGAGCAGCGTCACATATTACGTCATCAAGTCCATCGACCTTCCCGGAAGCGAATATGAATACTATGAAATCGAATGGTTGCAGCCATAGCAACCATTCCCGCCAAATGCTCTCGCATTTGACGGTCGAATGGATTCAACCTTGAGGTGTATCTATGCAGGTAAGGGCAAGCCATATACTGGTGAAAGACGAGAAGACGGCAAGCGAGCTGAAAGCGGAAATCGACAAAGGCGCGGATTTCGCGAAAGTGGCGAAAAAGCACTCGAAATGCCCGAGCGGCCAATCCGGGGGCGATCTGGGCTTCTTCGGAAAAGGCCAGATGGTGAAGGAATTTGATGAAGCAGTGTTCTCGCTTCCAGTGGGCGTCGTTTCGGCGCCAATCCGGACAGAGTTCGGATACCACCTGATTGTGGTCACGGCTAAGAAGTAGCCGCGTCCCGCCATCCCCTCTCCCATGCCCTTGCCCCATCGAGGTGGCAAAGGGTAGCTTTTTATACTATTTGTTTCATAAATTAGATAGGTGTGTATATGGGGTGGGTTAGGTATATCTTACTATCACTGTTATTCGCGCTCCCGGCCAGCTTCGCTGTAATCATAGTGGAATCGGGGGACAACGGCGCAGCCTTCCTGAATGAGACTGCGGCATTGATGTGCAACGAACCCGACACCCAGGCCGTCTACAAGTGCTTCGGCAACGTCGTGAGGGTGGTTTCGACCGTCCCAGGCGAGGGAAGCACCTTCTACAAGCCTAACGGAAAGGTTGTGAGCTGCCCGGTGGTGGCCCCGTCCGAGATGGGCGCGGAATGCCTCCAGATGATGGCTCCGAATTACTGCCCGACGCAGGCAGAATGCGGTGCATCCCCGGCTCCGGAAGTATTCCCGGGCCAGAACGACACGCCGGAGCAAACCGGCGATGTGGACGCTTACATAGTGCCGGGCCAGGCTGCCAGCGACAACGCAACGAACGGCACCCCAGAGCCTTACGAACCGGAGCAGAAGCCGCCTGAAACCAGGAAAAGGGCCACGGCAATCCCGGCCAATACGCTGGAAGCGCCTGCGGCTACGACAAACAACCTGGATTCCCCGCTGGGGTATATGATATACGTCGTGCTCCTCCTGGGGGTAGGCGCAGTCGGCGTGCTGTTCATGATGTTCAAGAACAGCCTGTCGGATGACGATTCGTGAACGTGCTTTTTCGAATTCAAACCAGTTTCTGATATGCCTCTTCTATCCTTTCCTTCTCTTCCCTGGCGAACGTGGGCGCTTTGACGGTGACCCGCCGGTTGAGGCGCTTGCGCCCGAACCCTTTCAGCGATGCCCAGTCGCTCTCTTTAATCGCACAGCCCAGGACCGTTCCCGCCTCTTTTGCCGATAATGCCGATATGCCCGCTCCTTTATCCTCGCAATGCCTGACAAGCTTTCCTGCTTTCTCGTGGGCTTCCCGGAATGGCATGCCGTTTAGGGCAAGGAAATCCGCGATTTCCGTGGCCTGGGCATACCCGGATTCTAGCTCCCTCTCGATTGCGCCCCTGTTGAATGTCAGCCCCGAAACCACGCCCGCCATGGCCTGAAGGCATGCGGCCGTCGTGTCGGAGCCGCTCATGAGCGCGTATTTCGTTTCCTGCATGTCGGAATTGTACCCGCCCATGGTTCCTTTGAGGGCGATTAGCGCATGGGCCAGGCTCCCATAGACGCGCCCGCACCTGCCCCTTATCAGTTCCAGAACATCCGGATTCTTCTTGTTGGGCATGATGCTGCTTCCGGTGGTGTGCTTCTCGGCTATTCCGAGCAGGCCCTTTTGCGAGAGCCATATCAATTCCTCGCTCAGCCTGGACAGCTTGCACATCGCAAGAGACATGCAGAAGAGCATTTCGGCTTCGCACTCCCCGCGCGAACTGATGGCGTCCAGGGCGTTCTCCTGCACCGAATTGAAAGCGAGCAGCCGGGCGGTCTCCTTCCGGTCAATCTTCCATGCCGTTCCGGCTATGGCGCAGGCTCCGAGGGGATTGGCGTTCAGCCTCCCGTACGCCTCCTTCAGCCTGTCTATGTCCCGGCCCAGGGAATCCACCCAGCTTTCGCACCAGAAAGAGATTGTAATGGGCTGGGCCACCCTTGTATGGGTGTATGCGGCCATGGGCCCGTCCTTTTCCGAAAGTGCCGCAAAAGCCTTCTGGAGCCCTTCCATTTCCAATATCAGTCCCAGAGCCCGGTCGCGCATGTACAGGCGCATATCCAGGAGGACCTGGTCGTTCCTTGAGCGGGCGGTGTGCATCTTCTTCCCCGCGGGGGTCATTGCGGTCACCGCAGCCTCGACATTCATATGCACGTCTTCCAAATCAGGCCGGAGGATGAACGCGTCCCCTTCCCACTGCGAGTACACCGACTTCAGCGCGCTGCTGATGCCTTCATATTCCGCCGTGGAAATTATCTCCTGCTTATACAGCATCCGCACGTGCGCAAGGCTGCCGAGTATGTCGTAGGGAATCAGCTCGGCGTCAAGCTGGATGTTCTCGGAGCTGTTGAACAATATCGTATCGGCCGACGGTCCTTCCCCGAAGCGCCCGCCCCAAAGCATTTTTTTCATATCACCACTAACGGAAAGAGAAATTATGAAGCCTGCGGGTGGCAGGTCATTTCCTCTTCCGGTTCATAATCGCATTGTGGGCCATCAGGCGGATTGCGTTTATCTTGATGAAGCCGACCGAATCGGCCTGGTTGAAGCCGCCCTCGATGTTCATGCTGGAAAGCTCCTTGTCATAGAGCGAGCTTGGCGACTCCCTCCCCTTGATGGTGATGTTCCCCTTGTAGAGCGTAAGGTGCACAGTGCCGTCGATGACCTCCTGGCTCTTGTCGATTGCGGCCATAAGGAAGTCCATCTCCGGGCTGAACCAGAAGCCGTTGTAGACCAGCTCCGAGAACTTGGGCTCGAGCATGTCGCGCAGCCCCATCACCTCCCTGTCCATGGCAATGGCTTCGATATCTATATGCGCCGCGCGCAGGATGGTCGCCCCCGGGGTCTCGTACACGCCTCTCGATTTTATCCCCACGAACCGGTTCTCGACTATATCTATCCTTCCAATCGCGTTTTCCGCTCCGACGGAATTCAGGTACATGAACAATTCCAGGGGGTCGGTCTTCACCGTCCCGTCCCCCTTGTTCTCGACCTTAACCGGGAGGCCGTCCTTGAAATGTATCGCCAGTTCCGTCTCCTTATCCGGCGCGTCTTTGGGGGATTTGGTCCATTCGAATATTTCATCTGATGGTGCGGCCATAGGGTCTTCCAGGACTCCGGACTCGTAGCTGATGTGCATCAGGTTCGCATCCGTGCTGTACGGCTTTTCGTGCGTCGCCTTGATGGGGATGCCTTTCTCCTTGGCGTAATTGATTAAATCCGTCCTGCCCTTGAACCGGGAGAGGAACTCCGTGTCCTTCCACGGAGATATGATCTTGATTTTAGGATTAAGTGCGAGATATGTGAGCTCGAAGCGGACCTGGTCGTTCCCCTTCCCCGTGGCACCGTGGGAGACATATTCCGCGTTCTCCTTTGCAGCAATCTCCATCTGGCGCTTCGCAATCAGCGGCCTGGCAAGCGATGTTCCAAGCAAATACCTGTTTTCGTAGATGGCATTCGCCTTGATTGCCGGGAATATGAAATCCGTGACGAATTCCCTCTTCAGGTCCTCGACGTATACCTTCGACGCCCCGACTGCGAGGGCTTTCTCCTTCGCGGCCTCGAAATCCTCCTTCTGCCCGACGTCCGCTATGTATGCCACAACATCGTAGCCCTTGTCGACTAGCCATTTGAGTATGCACGAAGTGTCCAAACCTCCCGAATAAGCCAGAATAACCTTGCTTCCCATGTTTTCACCAATCCCAAATCCGCCTGTGCCCGCCAGTCCGACTGGCCGCAACAAATCGTTTCCAAACCCCTTGGGCCGGATCAGCCATATAAACCTTGCGTAAGCTATGTTACAAAAAATAGCTGCTGCGTTACAAAAGTAACACAAATAGAACTGTAACAACCATAGGTGAAAGAACCGGTGCTGACTATGGGAAGCATATCCGAGCTTGTCTGGCTTTATGTGAAACAGAGGCCGTTTTTGAAGGAAGTCCTGAGGCAGGGCGTAGTGAACCATTCCGCCCTGGCAAGGAAGATATCGACCGAGGCCTTCGGCACCGCAAAGCGCCAGAACGCGGTCAAGATGGCGCTCATACGCCTGGGCGGGAGGATGGAGAAGACGGATGATGATTTGGAAGCGCGCATCCTCAGCGTCCTGAAGCGCAGCTCCATGGTCCTGAAAAGCAAAGTGGCGGTGGTAATCGCCCGGCGCGAGCTTGAAGGCGTCCGCGCCCTCTCCCAGGTGAAATCCGGCCGCCACACCACATACATCGTAGAGCAGCGCGAACTGGAGCGGATTCCGCCCAAAGCCCTCTGGAAGCGGGAGGATAACCTGAACCTCATCACGATAGAGAGCCCTGAGGAGCTGGAGGAGGTGCCCGGCGTAATATCCCACATGCTCGGCTCGCTCGCCTCGGAAGGGATAAACGTGGTGGAATTCATATCCTGCTATACCGACACCCTCCTGGTGATACGCCAGGCGGACACCGAGCGGGCCTACCGCGTGCTATCAGGCATCATGGGATGAACCGGAATTATGGAAAGGATATCCTGCCCGGCCGCGGTCCTCCTATGCGAAGGGAGGCCAGAACCGGCTGATTCTGCCCCTTATAATCCTTGGAGCCCAGAACCTGATTCTCTCCAGAAGCGTCCGGCGCGGAATGAATGCGTACAGCCTTTCCTTGCTGAAGTCGGCTTTGGTGTACTGCAGCCCCGCGAATATCCTGAAGGCGTATGCCTCGATTTCATCGTTAATCTTCCACCCCGGATGCCTGGCCGCCATCAGCCTAATCTCGTCCGCGTTTATCGCGCCCCTGAATTCGGCTCTCATATACCCCCCGGAGCGCGTGTGGACATCCGGGCCCCGATGAAGCGGAAGCTTCTCCCTTCCGATGATGTATTCCGGCAGGCGGTCCTTCATCGCCTCCCTGAAAACCCATTTCACCGAACCATAGCCATGCCCCGGATTGACCCTGAGCGCGCCCGGTATCCGCATTGCGTAGTCGGCAAAATGTGTGTCCAGGAAAGGCGCCCTCGCCTCAAGCGTGTGGGACATGGTTATCCGGTCAAGGCGCTGGAACTGGGTCCTCGGGAGGTTGGCGGCGAACGAGTAGAGCAGCCCCGATAGCTCCGCATCATCAGCCGCCTGCTCGAACAGCTCGTATCCGCCCAATATCTCATCCGCGCCTTCCCCGCAGAGGACGACCCGCAATCCGCTGTCCCTTGCCAGCTTCGCGATGCCGTCATATGCGGCCGCATGCATGATTACCGCCGGCTCGTAGCTTTCCACAATCCTGATGATATCCGGGGTGCGGCGGGCCATCTCCGTATCGTCAAGCGAATCCCGCACCTTCAATTCGATGCCGCACTCGTCGCAGTATCTCTCAGCGATAATCCGGTCCTGGGATTTCCGGTGCGCCACGGTTATCGCAATCACGTTCCTGCTGTATTTCCTTGCGGTGGCGAGCACCGCCGCGCTGTCCAGCCCCCCGCTGAACAGGACGCCGACTGGCAGGTCCGTGTCCACCCTCTTCTTCACCGCCGCATCGAAAAGCGTCCTAAGGTTGCTGACGATGTCCCCGGCATCCTCATGCGTCACGTCCCCGGGTTTCGGGATTTCGTGGTATCCTGCAAACTTCCCATCAATCATGTAGTGGCCCGGGGGGAACTCCATAATCCGCTCAATCTCCCGGAACTGCGCAAGCTGCTTTATTTCGGATGCGAAATGCCTGTTGCCGCAAGAGTCGTCGGCGTAATAGAGCGGCTTGACGCCGTACGGGTCCCGGGCGGCAAACACCGTTTCCTTCCTCTTGTCGAATATCACGAACGCGAACATCTCGGAATCCAGCTTTTCCACCATTCCTGCGCCATATTCCTCCCAGAGGTGGGCCAGCACTTCGCTGTCCGATTCGGTCCGGAAAGCGTGCCCCGTTCCCGAAAGCTCGCTGCGGAGGCTTTGAAAATTGTAGATTTCACCGTTGAACACCACGAAGACCGTCCCGTCCTCGTTCGTCTGCGGCTGCCTAGCGTTCTGCGCGTCGACGATTTCAAGCCGGTTCGCGCCAAGGGCGCAATGCGGCAGCGCCATTATTTCAAAGAGGCTGTAGCCGCGGTGGGTTATTGCCTCCAGGCTTTTCCGTATTATGGATTCGCCGTTTTCCAGCTTCCTGCCGAAGACCGCTCCTATCCCGCACACAGGGAAACCAATGCGGAAAAGCGGTTTTAACCCTTGATACGGGCGCATTCGCGCGCAAGGGGGGCGGAAAAGCCCGTTCACCAGACGAACGGAATTAGCCGGTACCTGGTTTTCTTGCAGTATTCCGCGTAGCCGGGCAGTTCGCGAAGAAGGACTTCCTCCTCGTTCAGGATGCGGTACACCACGATGACGGGCAATGATAGGAACGGGATTAGCGCCCAGTACGAGCCGAGGGCGATGGGCGTGGCGAGGTACATGACCAGGGTTCCAAGGTACTTCGGATGGCGGATTATCGAGTAGGGGCCGCTGCTGACGACCTTCTGCCCCTTCTCGACCTGGATTATCCTTGAAGCATACCTGTTCTCATTCAGGACCACGATTACCATCAGATAACCCAGGAATACCGCCGCATCCGCCGCGATTACGAGTTCGAATGGCACCTGCGACCACCCGAACCTGCGGTCCAGGCCCGGCACGAGAAATCCGACGATGAAGAGCATGTCCGCGGCGAATATGATTTTTTTCTGCGCCCCGACCTTCTCCCTGAACATCATCCTCCTTTCCAGGAATTCGGGGTCGGTTTTCAGGGCATAGACGAAGACGAAAAGGACCGGGATGAAAAGAATGGCCATGTACGCCCAGGCCTGGTAGTAATCCGTTGTGCCGGCAGGGACGAACAGCGCAATCGCCGTCACGATAAGCGCGATTACGTAAAATGCAGCGACTTTCTTCCAGATGTCCGAAGCGGCATGTGCCATTGGGATGACCCGCGGATTTCCTTATGCGTTTCCCTGCATCCAGAATATTAAATATTAGCCCGGGCAGGCAAAACGGGGAATTTCGGAAAATAAAATTGGGTCGGTCGTGAACTCGCATAGCTCGTTCACTTCTTGCCCAATTTCCGCGAGACATGGCATGGGCTGGCAGACTATAAAAAAAGGGAAATTGGGCCTGTAGTGAAGTCGCTGCACTCCTTCACTTTATGCCCATTTTTCTTGAGCCCATTGCTCGTGCTAGCAACCAAAAAAAAGAGGAAAAATGGGCCTGCGGAGAGCCGCAGAATCGCAGGTCGAAACCTTCGACTCTTTTGAATTCCGTCGCGCTTTTTAGAAAAAAGCGCCCAAAAACGGGCTTGCTAATCTTGCCCTCGCAGGCAAGATGGTTCCACCCAAAACCCGAGAGGGTTTTGCAACAGCCAGTTTTGGACGCACCTTTTCCTAAAAGGTGCGACTCCGGACCTACGGCTTTCATAGGCACTCAGTCGTATAGACAACTGTGCTAGAACGTGTCATATAAGACCGTCGCTCTAACCGAGCTGAGCTACAGGCCCAAAACACGCGACAACGCCGAAGCTTTGCGGCGGGGCGTGTTCATCCAGCATAAGCCGAATAACTATTATAAAGCAATCAGAAAAAACTCGCCGGGACGATGGCGCTTTCAAAATGGGGCCTCAGGTCTGTGTGGATGTCGTAGCTGAAAGCGTAAGGCTGCTCCCCCCGCTGGAGGAGGATTTCCTTCGGCCCGACGACCACCGGGCTGAATCCGCCCTTGCCGTCCATAAGGACGAATCCCTCGTAAAGCATCGAATGGATTTGCTCGTTGCCAGGGATGAAATGGACGCCCGACCTCCAGAATCCCCCCAGCCTGCAGTTCACGTGCCCTGCGGCCTCCTCGATTTTTGACAGCAGGCGCTGCGCGTATTTCACGCTGGCCGGGTCCGGCGGAAAAATCCTGTCCCCGTTTTCGCGGTGGAACGCCCTGAAGGCCAGGAGGGCCTCACCCTTCCAGGGGCCGTCCCACCTCTTGAAATGCTCGGACAGGCGGGCCCTGATCCGGCTTCGCCCGTTGCGGTCGTCGGGCTGGGCTGGATGGAAAAGTTGTCTCATGATGGGTAGTTTGGGGGCATAATATTATAAAATCGCCCACAGGAACGCGTTGTTTTTAATCCTTAGGCGGCCAAGATGTCTCTATGTACAAGACGCTCACGGGCCGCGAGCCTGCGGAAGCCATCCTCTCGGACGCCAAACGCCGTGCGCAGGCCCTGGGGCGGAGCGCTGGCCTTGCCATCGTCCTTGTGGGGAGCGACCCTGCATCCGAACTGTATGTGAAAAAGAAGCTGGAGAAGGCGGCATCGGCAGGCGTGAATGCCCGGCTCGAGAAGCTGCCGGAAACGGCCACCGAATCAGAAGTCCTGCGCCTGGTCAAATCGCTAAACAGGGACACGAGCATCGACGGCTTCATCGTCCAGGCGCCGCTTCCGAAGCAAATCGACCCCATCCGAGTTCTTGAGGCGATAGAGCCCGGGAAGGACGTGGACGGGTGGACGTCTGCCAACCTCGGAAAGCTTGCGGCCGGGATGGCGGACGCTTTGCTGCCGGCGACACCGCTTGGCGTCATGAAGATGCTCGAATTCCACGGCGCCGAGCTTCGGGGGAAGCATGCGGTCGTTATAGGGCGCAGCAACGTCGTCGGAAAGCCGCTCGCCCTGCTCCTTCTGGCAAAGGATGCGACGGTCACCATATGCCATTCAAAGACGCAGAATCTCGCACAGCATACCAAGAGCGCAGACATCCTGATTGCAGCGGCAGGCGTGCCGAATCTTGTGAAAGCCGACATGGTGAAATCCGGCGCGTTTGTCATCGACGTCGGGACGACCCGTGTCGGGGGCAAGACGCAGGGCGATGTGGATTTTCCGGCCGTGATAAAAAAAGCGAATTGCTCTCCCGTTCCGGGCGGCGTGGGCCCACTGACCGTGGCTATCCTGATAAGCAACGTAATCGAGGCGGCGTCACGCCGACCTTGAAGATGCCGGGGGGAAGTTCCGGTTTATCTCGTCCACCCTCTTAAAGAGCATCTTGTGGACTCCGGAACCGTACTGCATCGCCCTCTTCTTCCGCTTGAGAACGATGTCCGGGGCCCCCAGGACCTTGGCCGCTTCGCGGAGCATCCCCTTCTTCATCTCGCGGTCGTCCAGGCGCTCCTCTACCGGCACGGAGAACACCGCATCCGCAAGCCCCTTCTCGTAAAACGGAAAACGAGCCTCTATTCCGAGGCACCTGCACGCCCTCTTGATGTATGCCATGTCGCGCTGAGGGAGCGTCTTGTATTCTTCCCGGAGGAGCGCGTCCACGTCCTTGCCCTCCTCGCGGCAGATATAATACCTGTCATAGCCGGCGAACAGCTCTTCTGCCGCAGACCCGAAAAGCATGACCTTGTGGCCCTTCGCCGCAGCGGCTTCCGTTGCGCAGTAGGCAGGCACAAGGATTTCGAGTTTCAAGAAGTCAAGGGCTAGCATGGAATGGCACCTGGCATAAACGGCCATCGCCTTCGCCTCGTCGATTTTAACGACTGTCAGGGGGAGGCCCAGCGCGTCCGCGGCCTTTTGCGCGTACGAGATATCCTCGCTCCCTTCAACCCCGGCGGCAAACAGTTCGACATTGGCGTGTTTTTTGGCTATCGTGGCGATGACTGTGGAGTCCAGCCCGCCGGAGAATGCGATTGCGACCCTGTCCTCGAGCGCCTGCTCGACAGCACGGCTGATGAGCTCGGACAGTTGCAGAATCATGGGGGGAAGATGCTGAAAACGGTTTATAAAATCATGCGCGCATATCCAACTCGCTGATGGGCTCGTAGCTCAGCTTGGATAGACTGGAACGGCAATCGCTTTTCCAGGTCTTTAGCGACGCTCTCCTAATTGATGGGTATGTAGGCGGTTTTTGGGCCGCCTTTTCCCCTTCAAGGCGGAAGGCGAAGGTCGTGAGTTCAAATCTCACCGGGCCCGTTTTTGTTCACGGCAGGGAAGTCCGCTTCCCTGCGCACCGGGAACTTTTGTTCCCGATTGCTGTACTCGCCCTCCGGGTTCGTGGTGAACACGCAAGAAAAGCATTAGGGCCTGGTGTTTGTGGACGGTTAGCCGTCTACATTCTCACCGGGCTCGAATCCCCTTCTTTTATCATCATCGGCCTTAGCCGTGCTCAGGGGATTCGGGCGGGAAGTGAAAGCGCATGCTTTCACAACTGGCCGTTTTTGTTTTTCAGACCTTTATCTTTCTCCGGTACTTGATGTAAGTGGCGTAGTCGATGTACCGTTTCTTCTCGATGTAGCTCTTCGTGGTGGGCGCCCTGTCCCTCGCCGCTTCGATGCGGTCGGTAACAGTCATGGAGAACGAGTCGCTTCCGGCCCCGGAGCCGAAAGACGTCAAAAGAATCCTCGCACCGGGCTTCGCCTCATCCAGCACCGCTGTCAGGCCCAGAGGGGATGCGCCGGAATAAGTGTTGCCGACAATAGGCGTCAGCAGGCCGGCCTTGAGCTTCTCCGGCGGAATGCCGAGCTTCTTGGCCGCCTCCAGGGGGAACTTGCCGTTGGGCTGGTGGAACACCACGTAATCGTAATCCGCAAGCTTCGTCCCCAGTTTCGCAAGCAGCCCCTGAGTGGCGCTTATGACATGCTTGAAATACGCCGGCTTGCCTGTGAACCTGCCGCCGTGCGAGGGATAATCCGCAAGCTGCCTGCGCCAGAAGTCCGGCGTATCCGTCGTGAACGAGAATGTGCCTTCGACCAATGCCAGCGATTCGCTATCCGGGCCGGCGATGTATGCCGCGCCGCCTGATGCGGCCGAGTATTCGAGGGCGTCGCCCGGCCTTCCCTGCGCCGTATCCGCCCCTATCGCCATGCCGTACTCAATCATCTTGGAACCCACCATGGCGAGCACTATCTGGAGGCCTGCCGTGCCCGCCTTGCAGGCGAACTCCAAATCCGCGCTGGTCAGGTTCGGCGTAGCCCCTATGGCCTCGGCCACGATGGTGCCCGTGGGCTTGACCGCGTACGGGTGGGATTCGCTTCCGACATACAGGGCGCCGAGTTTTTTCGGGTCTATTCCGCCCCTGGCAATCGCGTTCCGCGCGGCTTCGACGGCAATCGTGGCCGTATCCTCGTCCACGCCGCCTACTGCCTTCTCGAGGATGCCGAGGCCCTTCTCGATGCGGTCCGTCTCCTCGCCCCAGACGCGTGCAATCTCCGCCGTCTTTATCCGGTAAATCGGGATATAGGCGCCGTAACTGACGATTCCTGCCATGAATATTACCTCCGTTGCCTAGCCTTGCTGGATGGCTTGTTGTCGTTTTTGTTTTAAAAATCTGCTACCTCTTCCTTTTTGCGGCTTTGTCGGGCCTTGTCCCGAGGAACGAGAACGCGAGCGCCGCAAGCACTACGACTCCTGCAATGGCGATTATGTAGCCGTAGTTGGGCTCCTGGCTTCTCACCACTATCGGGGCGGATTCCTCCATCACCGAAACGAGGTCGAACCTGGCGGATGGCCCGGAGACCATGCCGCTTATGTTTCCCGCCCTCGCCTCGCTCACCTGAGATGGCATGGTGATAGTGTATGTCAGGTTTGCCTTGAGCATTTTCAGGACGCCTGCGGATTCGGCGTTGGCTTCCCTGTCTGCCAGGTCAATCGGCTTCACCGCTCCGCTTCCGCCGGAATACTCGGTCGCATTAGCCGCGACAAGCAGCCTTTCCAGCGAATTGCTGAATTCGTCGGTCGGCACCTTGCCGAGCGTGAGCGTGTATGTTATGAACGGTATGCCGTAGTCGCTGGTCAGCGTGTAATACCCGCCTGAGGAGAAGCTCTCAGCCATCGTGATTTTCTTGTTCTCCACATCGACGCTGCAGTTCAGCGTGTCGCTTGTCCTGCACACCTCGCCCATCCTCGCAAGGCCTTCTTGGGAAAGCTGGTTCGAGAACAGCGTGACCTCCATGGTCTTCTCGATTACGGACGCCCCGTTCCTGGAAACCGCCTGCATATAGCTCTGGTCCAGGGCGGCTCCCCCGATTACTGACAACAGCAACAGCGCAAATATCTCCCGTCTCATGGATTGGATAGGGGGGTGAAATAATAAAAAGCAGACGTTATTCTTGCCCGGAAGCGCCATTTGGCGCGGTCTTGCGCATCCTGTGCATTCTCGCCATGTCGCGTATGCCCTGCTCGAGCGGCCTCGGCGAGAAGCCAAGCTCCCGCCTCGCCTTCTTGCAGTCGAATGCGCGGTCGTAAGCCAGGACGGCCACATGCTCCCGCGAAAGCGCAGGCGGTTTCCCGCTTATGCGGCACCACAGCTCCCCGGCGCCGGCAATCAGCATCGCAAGGCCAAGCCCTATCCTGCCTTTCGGTGCAGGCACGCCCAATTCGTCGGCGGCTATCGAGAATATCCTTTCCTGGGCCAGCCCCTCTCCGGCAAGGACGTATGTGCCATGCCCCCTCGATATCGCGAGCCTGAAAACCGGCGCGATGTCATCCACGTGCACGAAAGGTATCCGGTTGTCCCCCCTGCCTATTATCCTCATGCTTCCCTTCTCGATTTTGCGGAGAATCGAGAAATAATCCGAAAATCCGGGGCCGTAGACGGTCCCGATTCTGAGAATGACGTGGTTGGGGCGCGCCGCCACGATGATTTCGGCTTCCCTCTTTGAGCGGGAATATTCGGAGTCCGGGGCGGGCGGGGTGCTCTCGTTCGCCGGCAGCGAGACCGGCCTTTTCCCATAGACGGATATCGAGCTTGCGAATATTATCCGGCATCCCGGGGGCGCGGAGGCCGCTATCCGCCGGGTAAGCTCAACGTTCGCCTCGCGCAGCTTCTTTTTGTCGAAGGCTTCCACGATGCCGGCGATATGGATGATTGCCCTGGCGTTGGCGAGTATCCTTTGCAGCTGCGCTTCCGAGAAATCAGTGACGATTTCCCCCCGGAGGCCGGAGGGCTTCCGTACGAGCGGGATGGCGTCGATACACTCGAAAACCGTGCGGCCGATTTTACCGCTTGCTCCTGTGATGTATGCCTTACCCCTGCCAGCCTGCGCTGCCCCTTCAGTTGCCATGCTTCTTCATGCTCTCCGCGATTTTCCTATCCAGCTTCTTCTCCGCCTCAAGCCTCTCGAACGCATACTCCTTCATGTCCATGAATTTCATGTGCCTGGCAAGCGAGGGCTGGACGCGCTCGATTTCCCTGAACATCCCCTGGGCAATCCTCCGGTAATCTATATGGCCCTGCATCTGGGAGCGAAGCTCGCAGAAATGGATGGCTTCCCGGAGGTTCATCGTCATCTGCCAGCGGATGCGGTAGGCCAGCGGGACGACGTATTGCGCCTGGAGCGGGCGCTTTGCGGCAATCTGCCCCCAGGCCTCCTTCGCTGCGTCCATCGCATCCTTGAATTCAGCTTCGCAACCGGCATCGGCAATCTCTTTCGGAAGCGTGTATCCGTGCAGGCATCCCAGGGGCTGCCTCTGCTGCGTGAGCACCCTGTGGCGGTGGATGTCGCGGTAGCATCCGTAATTCGCGCAGACGTCGAACGTGTACCGGGCGCATTCGAAGGCGCGGCCGGGCTTGTGGCGCCGGTTCGCCCTTTCGCCCACATACGCGGCGATAATCCCTTCCCGCTCGGCTTCCGGCATCTTTTTTACGTGCTCAAGCAGGCCCGACATGGACTGCCCGGAGTACGGGTAAAGGGCTGCTGCGGCAATCCTCTCCTCAGCATCCCCATCGTAATCGACAAGCACGGCGCCTTCGTTCCCTGCTTCGGGCGGGATGGCGGCGCCGAGCGCATCAAGGCGCGTCCTGCGGATGTATTCCTGCGTCTCCTTCCCGTGGGCGGTATCCGGCCTTTTCACGAAAGACGGAATCGCGGTCCGGAGTTCCGCCTGCATCGACGCGGCAAGGGCGCGCATTTCAGCCAGCGGGTCAGCGTAGAGCTTGGTTATCAGGTATTCGTACGCCCGGCCGTTGCCGAAAAAGCCCATGTTGGTCTTGGCGGATGCGGGCAAAAGGCCCCTGATTATGTCGCAGGTCTTGGACCGCACAACCGCCTCGTATGCGCGGTCGCTCAGTTTCTCATCCCTGGGCACCCTTTCGGAAACGTATCCCGATACCTTCGGAATCAGCGACGCATATGTCGTGAAAAGCCTGTCGCATGTCTCCCGGTACAGCCCCGCGTATTCGGACTCTGCCAAATCCGGCTCTATATGATAGCGCCATCTGCCTTGCTCGTCCTTCTGGTCGAAATACACGTAGCGGGTGGATTTCTCAAGCGGTGAAAGCCCGATTCTCGCATCCTCCACGACTTTCGTCGCGATGATGGAAATGTCCTCCAGAGCAATGTGCGCCCCGGCAAGCTCGGCGACCGAATCGTCCCCGTACCCGAGAAGGACCCTGTCGTAGAACTGCTCGGCTTTCTCCGTGGCTACGATGTCTTCAAAGCCGCTTTTTGCCGCGCCGCTTCCCGCTTTGCCTGCGGCTGACGGCGCATCGAACCCGATTTCCTTGTTCCTGATGAATTCGTCCAGAAGTGTCCGGCGCAGGCTCTTTGCGCTCCTGCTGTACCTTGAGAAAAGCGCGCCCTTCACCACTTCCGGCAGGTTGCGGAGGACGAAAACGGGCCTCTCCATGTTGCTGACGAACGGCTCGAGGAGCCGCCTCTCCTCCTCCGTGAAAGTCTCCATGGCACCTATCTCGCCGATAGGTTTTTTTATGCCATTGGTCTGCCCCTTGTGAAGTGTTTTCCCCCAGGGCCGCGGCGGCACTGTTTGCATTCTTCCCCTGCGCATGCGCTTCGACGATGATGCCGCCTGCACCCATGGCGCCTGGCCAACCTGCCGGCCAGTGCGGCCCGCAAACTGAAACCTTCCCCATGAAACGCGGGCTAGGGCGCAAGCCCCCTCAAAACACCAATCATCTGCGGCCTTCCGGCAAGGACCTTGGCGGCTACCTTGGCGAAGTCGCCTGCCATCACCTTATCGAGGTCCTCCTTAGCCAGCGCGCCGATTACATGGTTCAGGTCGTCGTCCGAGACCTTCTCGAGGACCTTGCGCAGCTTCAGGTGGTTCGAAAGAGCGGGGCCCTTTTCCTTGCGCCAGATTGAGTCGTATTCCATCAGCACGGCTTTAGAGTAGTCCTTCTTCTCGTGCGCCTTGATTGCGGTTCCGGCGGCCATCACCCCGCCGTCTATGGCCAGGCCGATGCCCCCGCCGTGGATGGGGTCGACCTGCTTTGCCGCGGTGCCTACCACCATGCAACCGTCCTTCACGAACTCATCGATGGGCGCCCCGACCGATATCACGCCGCCGAAATCCAGGAGCGTGCTGGCGTCCTTGAGCCGGGCGTTCTTCTTCACAAAATCATCGAGCAGGGGTTTCGGGTCAGCGCCCATCAACCCGCCCTGTTTCTTCCCGTTCTGCACCATGCCTCCGATTCCGATGCCCACATTCGCCTTCTTGTCCGCTTTCGGGAATATCCACACATAGCCCCTCGGCGCGGCCTTGTTTCCGAAAAAGATTTCAATCAGGTTCTCGTGGTCGTATGGCTTCATCTCGTACTCGTAGCAGGTGTCCACGTCGTAAAGAGAGTGGACCGTCTTGAATCCCAGCTCGCGCGCAATCATCGATTCCATGCCTTCGGCCGAGACGATTAACGGCGCGCTGACGTCGTAGGGCTCCTTCCCCCCGTGCGACAGCCTAACGCCCTGCGGCCTGCCTTTCGCATCCTTGATTACGCCTGCGGCCCGCGTGTACGTGTGCACCTTCGCGCCTTTTTCGACCGCCAGCTCGCAGAGCCACTTGTCGAAAAACTTGCGCTCGAGAACCCAACCCCCCGTGTCCTTGCCCTTCCAGGTTATCGACTTGCCGTTAGGGGCGTAGACCTTCGCACCTTCGATTTCCGTCGAATAGCACGCACGGGGCAATCCGAGGCCCTGCTTTAGCATGTCCATGCTGCCAAGTCCTTCGCCGCAGCGCACGGGGACGCCGATTTCCTTGCGCTTGTCCACGACAAGGACGTCCATGCCTGCCCCCGCGGCAACCCTCGCAAAGGACGAGCCCGCAGGTCCGCCCCCGATAACTATGGCATCGTGGTCGTATTTTGCAGTCATTCCGAGCACCTCATTCCGCTTCCGGTGGCAAGTCCTTTTCGCTCTTTGCGCCCTTGTACATCCGGATTACGTTCGCCGGGCAGACCTTCACGCAAAGCCCGCAGTCTATGCACCTCTCGGGATATGTCTTCATCCTGGTCCCTGCCGCTTCGATGGCGTTTGCAGGGCATACCGAAGAGCACCCCACGCAGAAGATGCACCCGTCATGCTTGATTGTAATCATCTGGAAACACCCGGAATGCTACTGCCTTCCCTTAAGCAGCTCCGCAAGTGCGGCCCCGAACGCCCCCGCGCTCTGCGGGCCGTCCGCGGTCACGACTTTTCCGTCGGTTACGACCGGCTCAGCCTTATAGTGGGATGCGGTTTCCCTTAGCAGGGCTATCGCCTTCCGGTCTGGGAAGATTGTTGCATTCTTGCCCGCGAGCACGCCGGATTTCGCAAGCGCCATCGGCCCGAGGCAGATGCCGCCTATAAGCTTTCCCTTTGCTGCCGCGGCAATCAGCAACTTGGTGACATCGCCATTGTCGGCAAGGGCCGGGGAGCCTGGCCCGCCGACCACCACCACGCAGTCGAAGAATTCGGGGTTGGCTTCGTATACCGCCATGTCCGGGGTGACGGTGGCCCCTCTGGACCCGGTGGCCTTTCCCCTCGTGATGCTCGCCACCTTGACATCATGCCCGGCATTTTGCAAAACTTCCCTTGGCACAAAAAGCTCTTCGTCGCGGAACCCGCTCTGGGCCACAATCATGAGGATTTTTGACATGCATTACCGCTAGCATCGAACATTTTTTTACCTATCGGAGGCGGGCGCCACTGTCGCGCCGCTTCGCCAAAGACTTTAATTCCATCGATAGTAATAATGCTCATGTACCTCATTTCCCCCACTTTCCCGGATTTAATGGCGCCGAACATTGAAATCAAGCTGTTTCCGGACGGCGACAGCTATGTGCGGATTAACGACATGGACAAATGCCAGGGCGAGGATGTCGTGCTGTTCCACCGGCTATACCCGAAGCAGAACTCGGCCATATTCAACGTCGCCCAGATGCTCCACACGCTAAAGCGCGTCGGAGCCCGCGTCACCCTGGTCGCGCCATACCTTCCCTACGCCCGCCAGGACAAGACATTCCTGATGGGCGAGTCGCTTTCCGCGCAGGTGCTCTGCAAGCTCCTTGCGGATTTCGGGACTGTCAAACTGGTGACGGTGGACTGCCACTTCCTCAAGAAGGAGGGGGAATCCGAATACTCGAATTTGAAAATCCACAACATTAGCGCAGGCCGCCTGCTTGTCGAGCATGCCCGCATGAAGCTCGGCCTCGAGCACCTGGAAGTAATATCGCCCGACCAGGGGGCGAACTACCTGGTCTCCGAGTTTGGCGGGAAAAGCATGAACAAGGTGCGCGGGGCGTATGATGCGGGAAACGGCACCGAGGCGTACCGCTCGGTCCAGAAGG
The DNA here is from genome assembly GCA_022627495.1 of Microcaldota archaeon. Classification (GTDB taxonomy): domain Archaea; phylum Micrarchaeota; class Micrarchaeia; order Anstonellales; family Bilamarchaeaceae; genus Bilamarchaeum. The sequence goes on along the minus strand of JAKEGJ010000025.1, from coordinate 31,440 downwards.
TCGAGAGGGAATTCGAAGTAGAAGGCAAAAACATACTCATCCTGGACGACATGATATCCACCGGCGGAACCATGCTTAAGGCGGTCGAGAATGTGAAAAAGGGCGGGGCGAAGAAAGTGATTTGCGCTGCGACGCACGGCTTCTTCCTGAACGAGTCGCTAACCAAGCTGAAGAAGGTGGCTGATGGCGTCTTCACCACGAATTCCATACCGAACGAGGCCGCAGAGGTGGACATCAACCCGCTCCTAAGGGCCGTAATGCCTGAAAAGTCATAAACAATCACTCTTTTTAAACTGTTGCCATACGTATATACATGTGGCTTTATGAGCAACCTTAACCGATTCATCAGAGGCGGGAAGGCCGGTGCCCCCGCCATCACCGGTCCGGATTCAGCCGCACCTCGTTCATCCCCCCGGGCAGGCTTGCCCGGCAGCACGGAACCGATTGCGGAGCCCCATAATGCGGCAGCACCCGTGCCGGCTGATTCGCGGCCAGAGACTCCGGTGATTGCCTGCGTCCCGGGCGAATTATTCCAGCCCGGTAACCAGATGGACGACCGGCGCCTATACGCCACTTTCCTAAACATAAGGGAGCGGCTGGGGCGCTCGTTCGTCAACCAGACCCCCCTCTTCGTCTGCGGTGACAAGCAGTTCACCATAAACGACATCGTCTCCGTGGCAATCATGAGCGGAACGAACATGTACCTGATAGGCTCGCGGGGGAGCGGAAAGACGCTCCTTGCAGAGACCATGCGGCGTTCGGTGTTCGGCGACCGCGGACTGTACCTGCGCGGCGACGTGAACCTGAACCTCAAGGACCTGTTCATGAGGATCAACCTCCAGGGGAAGACCGATGCGGAGATTTACCAGGTCGCGGAGACGCTAAAATACCATTTCGCGCTCATAGACGAATTGAACCGCGTCCCCGGAGTCCTGCAGAACCAGTTCCTCAACCTTCTTGATGGCTATGTGGAAATCCGCGGGCAGAAATATTACCTCGGAAGCGACGAATACATGCTCGCGGTGGCGACGGGCAATCCGCCGATTAACGGCGAGCACCCGGGCGTCTTCGAGGAGGACATCGCGCTCCTGGACCGCATCCCGCTGATAATCAACGTGGACGAGGTCGAGCATTGCCTTGGCGACATCGCCTCGATTATGGCGGCAGACGTGGAAAAAAGCCGTCTGCCCCTAGGCGACCTTACCGCAGACGTCATCGGCGCGCACCGCTACCTCTCGCAGAAGCGGCTCGAGGATCCGGACGTGCTTGCATCAGTCGCTTTGCTCTCGGAATTCGCATACAGCCAGTTCCGATACGTCACCGTATCGCAAAAAAGGCTGGACAAGGCCCAGGACGACGGATGGCGCGACCACCTGATAGGCGAACATGACGGCGGCAAGGCCATCTCGTATGTCTCCGACGTTTCAGTCCGGACCCTCAAGCACGCGGCGCGGCTTGGTTTCGCGATATTCAAGGTCGCATCCGCCGAGGCCGAGCTGATGAGGAGCCAGGGCGTCTCTGTCGAACCGGTAGGCTACAAAAACTTTTTGGGGTCCTTCTTCGATTCGCTCCGCCTTGCGCTCACATACGACCGGCGCTTCATTCCCGCCGAGCTTCCTAAACAGCTCGACAAGACCCATGCTGAGGTGCTTACCAGCGTATTCACGGACCTTTCCAACGCCATGGACTTCGACAGCTTCCAGGACGCAGGCATACTCCTGACCGAGTTCTTCACAGCGCTCCGCGGGGGCGACGATGCGCTCGCGCAGAAAGTGGCGGGGGCTGTTTCGAAGGCGGTCGGGGAGAACCCCGCCCTTGAGTCAGCCTACGGAATCATGGAGGCCGAGATGCGCAAGAAGGGCGAAGCTGAAAAGGACGCCCTCCTAAGGGCGGCGCTATCAGGCTCACGCTGATTCGGATTGGTGGACGCGATGGCCGTGAAAGCTCTTTTCGATGAAAAAAGGCGGGGCGAGATACGCCGCGCGCTTTCGAAGGGCGAGCCCGTGCCTCGCCCCCGGGCCACCGACAGCCCTGCGTTATATAGGGCAAAGGAGCTGGCCGAAGGCCTCTCCGGCATCCTTGAAGGCCGGGATTCGAAAGAAGAGGCGGACATCGCCCGATACCGCCTGGACCTGGAACTTATCAGGGCCGTAATGAAAGGGAACCAGCTGGCCGTGGAGGCAGCCCTTGCGCGGGGGGCCCGCGTCGATGCGCGGAGGTTTCCGTTCGAAGGGACCTTCCTGGGGGCTATCGGGGGTGACGGGACCGAGCACGAGCGCATGGTCACGCAGACGCAGGGCGATACGGCGCTCATGATTGCCGTGCAGAACAATGACCTGGGGATGGTCGAGCTGCTCATCCACAGGAAAGCCGATGTCAACGCCCGCGTGAATTACGGTGTGCACCCCACCCCGACCGCGCTCGCATATGCCGAGCGGCTGGGCTTCAGTGCGGTGGCGGAATGCCTGAGGCAGCACGGAGCTGTGATGTGATTCATATGGCAGTCCACTCGCTATTCGACTTGAAAAGGAAGAAGGAGATACGGGAGGGGCTGCAGAACGGCAGGCTCGACCTCAAGCGCCGCAAATTCGCAGGCCGCAATGCCGGCGATGAAGCGCCCACGGCAATTTTTTCCCGCTCCGCCCGCAGCCCGGATGAGGCAGGCCAGGTCCCTCAGTTTCCGCGATCCATGCAGCCGGTGCCTGCCGGCATCCAGTCGCCGCCGCTCCCTGCCAAATCGCCCCCAAAGGGCAGCTACGCGCCGGATGGCGCCGTGCAGGCACAGCTGAGCGCCGATGCCGCCCTCTTCAAGGCTATCCGCTTTGGCGACCTTGATGCGGCAAAGGATGCGATTGGGCTTGGCGCGAACGTGAACGCGCTCTTGCCCGGGGACGGTTACAACGGCAACGTCGATTCGGACGACACGCAGGTATTCGACATGCTTACGCCGCTGCGCCTTGCCCGGAAAATCGGGCGCGAGGACATGGCTGACCTCCTAAGGAAGCACGGTGCGGCAAAGTGAACTGTATGGCCCCGGATTCACTATTCGACAAGGGAAGGCGCGCGAAGCTCCGCGATGCCATGCGAACGGGCAAGCTCGGGGATGAGCTGAAGCAGCGCCTGCCCGAGCCGGATTTGGACGTTGCGGCCACCCGCGTTTTTGGCGGGGCGTCGCGCGGGGACGATAAGTCTGCGGATCAGTCGCCCGCATCTCTCGCATCTATCCGGCACAAAATGCATCAGTCGCAGGTATTCGCGGTCGGCCGCGATAATCATGTCCGGAAGGTAGACCAGGACCTTTTCGACGCCATAAAGGCCGGAAACCTCCAGAAATTGCTTGATGCCATTTCCCAGGGGGCCGATGTGAATGCAGAATACACGCATGTCCCGGCCCACAAGGTCATGGATACGATTTTTACGGCCCGCATGACTCCGCTCCAGTATGCTAAAGAGAAAGGGAACCAGGCAATCATCGACGCGCTCGAGAGGCACGGGGCGAAGGATTGATGCTCATGGTTCCGAGGATTAAGGATGGCAAAAAAGCGGCGTTGCGCCCCCCTCTCGCCAGCCTCGACCCCGCGCGCCTCTTCGCCTACCGAACCATGGTGGAGGGCGTCTTCAGGCGCGAGGGCCCCAGCAAATCCAAGGTGAGGGTCACGGCCGAGGAGGACTTTCACCAGCCGCTCTCGGCCGCAATCGACCCGGACACATGGGACGTCAGCTTCATCCTCAGGCAGGGGCTTTCATTCGCTGACAGCGCTCCATTGCGCAGGTATCTGGACACGATGGGGATATCGGACCCGATAGGCGAGACGCTCCGAGACGTTGCGTTCCACGAGGTGGGGCACTGGGAATACCCGAAAATGAGCGGGTTCGGATGCCCCTTCGACAAGCCATTGCACTATGCATCGTTCGTAGAGCCCATACACGGAGAGCTCGTGCGTTCCGGCAAGTTCGACGGCAACGAATGCGAGTCGCTCAGCATGCGCATCGCGAACGCGGTTACGGATGTCATAGACAACTACAACATCGCAAATGCCCGGGCGGCGCGGAAGCAGACCTACCCGGGCCAGATGCTGTTCTGGCACCTCCAGGGCCAGGAGATGGGCTCATATTCCAGGGAATATTCGCTTTTCGTCAAGCTCAATCTGGCGCTTTTCGGGAACGCGCATGACTTGGCGCTCCTGCGGGGGTTCATCGACCCGTCTGCAGAAATCGGGCAGTCTGTCAAGAGCCTGGTGCGCGCATTCTCCCCGGCATCCGAGGGCGCCGCAAGCCCCATGCACTCGCGGTCCCATTGGGAGCGGCTCGCCCGGGCTTATGCCCGCGAGGCGATAAAATTCATCGACAAGGACGATATGCAGCAGCGGTTCCAGTACTCTGCGGGTTCCGGGACGTCCGGCCAGCAGCAGGCGGGCGGGCAGGCTCATGGCGAAGGCGGAGGGGAAGAAAAAGGAAAGGACAAGCGCCCGGGCCAGGGCGGGGGAAAGGACGGCAAGGACAAGCGGGACGAAGGCGGGAGAGGCCCGGGCGAAGGGCAGAAACCCGGGGATGATTTGAAAAAAGGCGATTTGGAGAAAATCATGATGGGCCGCAAGGCCGGCCAGGGGATTCCATTCTATATCGAGACTACCGGGGGCCTTGACGCATATTACTCCGGCATGTCCAAGCGCATCCCAATCAAGGCCGCAGGCAAGCTTCCTGCGGCGCAGATGCCGCTTGTGCCCCTTCTTTACGAGCCGTACGACCCGGAAGTCCACGACACGCGCGATATTTCCATATGCAGGCTCAGCATCGACCGCGCACGCCGCGTGATAACCCCTTCAGTGGCAAGGACGCGGCTTCCGGTGGACATCCCAATCAAGAAAGAAAAGCGCAACCTCCCGGATTTCGTGATGGCTCTCATAGATTCCTCGGGCAGCATGATGTCGGGCGGGGGGGACCGCACGATTCTTCCCTGGGGCGACCAGAGCTACTACCACTACGCTCTGCTCACCTTCTACGGCCTGCTCCGTTTCTTCGATTCCGAGCGCATCCTCCACAAGATGGGCGTGTCGGCGGCCATATTCGCGGATGAGACGCTTAACGCTTCAGGCCTTGAAGAAGTGAAAAAGCTGATACTGAATCCGAAATCCGGCGGAACCACGCTTGATGTCCAGAAGGTGATGGAAAGCCTGCGCGGCAGGGAGAACGCCCTCTTCTCGATGATATCCGACGGCGAGATTGCGAACTGGGATGCCATTAAAGACGAGTTCATCGCGCTTGCGAAAAGAAACCAGTTCTTCATGATACAGATTGGCGCAAAAAGCCGGGCGAGCATGGACATGGAGGCCGCGGGCCTGGCGGTGCACAACGTCAAGACGCATCGGGAAATCGTGAAGCTCGCAATAGACCTGACGGTGCAGAGATACCGGGCGGCCATCGCGTCCGGGGCGGCTGGCGAGGCCAGGAAATACCGGGACTTGGTGTGATTATGGCGTTGCAGGCATTATTCGATGGAAAGAGGCGTACGGAAGTGCGGGCAGCCCTGGCCCGGGGGAACCTCGAATCGATACTGCGCAGGAAGGCGGAGACGCCGCCAGAAGCACCTTTTTCCGATAACATACTCGCCCGAACCGTCCGTGATTACATGCAGGGCAAAATGCTGATGCATACCCACGATGTGATTAAGGCTGAAACCCTTCCTGCAACGGGGACCTCAACCGGGCCTCGGAAAGGGAAGGGTGGAAAGTGATGCTTATGAAGCTGAAATCCATATTCGACGAAGGCAGGCGGCGCGACATCCGCGCCGGAATCAGGAGCGGCCAAATCGACCTGCGGCCGCGCAGATTGGAGCCGCCAATGGCAGAGCCGCCGCCCCTTTCCGCTGAATCGGAAGGCGGAGCAAGCCATTCCATGCATGTCCCGGCAGCACCTTCGATGAGCGACGAGGAGGTCCGCAGGAAGATGGCGAAACTGAGCCTGGAAGTGGATTCCGCACTGCAGCCAAACGCCCCCCCGGAAGAGGAGTCCGAAGACTCGCTGAGGCAGGCCCGCAGAATAAAATCCGGCCTCATCCGGCAGGCCGCATCCATGCAAGCGCAGCTCCTGGCAACCGCCATCCTCAGCGGGAAGCTCGAGCGTGTGAAGATCGCCCACGAGAATGGTGCCGACCTGAATTCCGACATCGCCCCCTGCGGCATCAACGACAATTCCGGGAATCCGTGCAGGAAACCCCTCACGCTTGCGCTTGCCCTCTGCGTTTCTGATATCATCCAATACCTGAAGAAGAACGGGGCCCGAGAGTGAATCTTATGGCCTTACGCTCATTTTTCGATGAATACCGGAGGCAGGAAATCCGGCAGGCTGTAGCGCTAGGCCGCTTCCAGGCGCGGAAACCGGCACCTACGCCGCTGCCCCTGGCAACCGGCCACTCCGAAATCATCGGAGAACTAAACGGCGCGTTTCCCCCGAACTACACCCCTCTTAGCTGCTACGACAGGCAGCTGATTGAGGCCGCTGTCCATAAAGACCTGCCATCAGCACTGGAAGCGCTGGAAAACGGCGCGAATCCCGACATCCGCAACTCGGAAGGCGCAAGCGTGACGATTATCGCGGGTGCGACCTATTCCCGCTCCTATGGCGACACGCCCATCATGATTGCATCCAGAAGGGGGTGCCTCGACATGGTGAAGCTTCTAATCCAATTCAAAGCCGACGTGAACCTGGACTACAATACCGGTTCATGCCCGTTCCCGACCGCGCTGTCATATGCACGCAAGGGCGGTTTTGCGGAAATCGAGCGGGAGCTGATTGCGGCAGGGGCAACGCGCTGACAATCGCCGACCATTTCTCAGCCGCGGGCAATCCCACCGTATTCCTGGACAAGGCGCTTCGCTTCCGCCTCCGATTTCGCCTCGGCGAATATGCGGACGTAGTTCTCCGTGCCTGAAGCCCGGACAATCACCCAGGAGTCCTTGAAATTGACGCGGACGCCGTCCACCTCGATGGTTTTGAGTTTCCGCTTGCGGGTTTCGGCTTTCACGCGTGCAACCATCTCCTCCTTCGCCTTCGCGTCAGCTTCGAGCTTGATTTTGACATTGAAGTAAACCGGCACTTCTTTCAGCCATTCCGAAAGGGGCTTTTCGCAAAGGGCTTCGGCGAGTTTCGCCGCTGTCAAAAAGCCGTCTTTAGCCAGCGAGGATTCCGGCCATATCACCCCGCCGACCTCCTCCCCGCCCATGAACGCGCCTCCCCTGGCCACCTCTTCCGAGAGGTATGGCGCACCAATCGCGGTGTAGCGGGTTTTGAGGTTCAGGGTTTTGGCAACATCCTCGACAGCCTTGCTTGTGGCCACAGTAGTCACGACATCTCCGGCGGGTTTGGAGTTCTGGGTTTTGAGCCTTGCCGCTTTCCACAGAATCGATAATGCGTAAACCTTGTCCCCTATGACATACCCTCCCCTTTCATCGACGAATATCACCCGGTCGCCGTCCCCGTCCCAGGCGATTCCGGCATCAGCATTGGATGATTTCACAAGCGCAATCAGGTCCTTTACGTTCGCCTCGCTCGGTTCAGACGGCCTTCCGGGGAATCGTCCGTCCATGTGCGAATTCAGGCTCAGGATAACGCATCCCAGGCATTTGAGGAGCTTGGGCGCAATCAGCGCCGCGGTGCCATTCCCGCAGTCGATGACGATTTTCGGCTTTTTCTTTTTTATCCGCCCGGTGCGGACATGCCTTACGATTTCGCCTATGTGCTCGTCAGTGGCGCTCTCATGCCGCGTAACCTTTCCCGCCTTGCCTCCCCCTGCCGGCTTGTCAAGAAGCGCCTCGATATCCTCGCCCCGCTCCTTGGATACCGCAACTCCGCTCGCATCAACGACCTTGAGGCCGTTCCATTCCGGCGGGTTGTGGGATGCTGTTATGATGACGCAGCCATCAGCCTTGAGCTTCTTAACCATGAATTCCGCGGTCGGCGAGGAGGCGATGCCGATATCCATCACGTCGCAGCCTGCTGAAGCGAGGCCTGCAACCGCCGCATCATGCAGGACTTCACCGGTAAGCCTGCAGTCCCTTGCAAGAAGCATCTTCCCGCCCTTGAAATACGCGCCGGTTGCCTGCGAGAGCCTGCGGGCGAGTTCCGGGGTCAGCTCGTCTATCCTGCCCCTGACGCCGTTCGTGCCGAAATATCTCGCCATTTTTATCCAATCGTCTTTGGATGATAACATTATTAATATCAAAAACGGCGGTTGTGCAGTGGTTCTATGGAAAATTATATGAAATACGGAGTCATCCTCCTCGGCCTGCTCGCCCTCTCGGCCGTGGCAATCTCCTTCAAACCTGACATTTTGGGCAATAAAAGCGGCAATGTGAAACTGCCTGGATACGCGGTCGAAGTGGCGCCCGGCGTATACAGCCTCGGCACGGCTATCCACAACGGCAAGCTTGTCGAAGGCTTTGCCATCGTCGATTATAAGGAAAAGCCGGCGAAGCCGTCCGCATGCAACCATGACGGCGTCTGCCAGAAAGGCGAGAACCCCTCATGCGACGACTGCGGTGCGGTCCAGGCGACATGCTACGGCTTCCTTGGAAAAGGGGCCAGGTGGAAGACTGTCGAGCCATACGAAGTCAATCCTCAGAACACCGAGGCTATGAACGAGTCCGCGATACTCCGGATTGTCGATGGCGGAATCTCCAAATGGGAAGATGCGGCATCCGCTGACATTCTCGGTGCAGGCACTGCCGCAACCGGCCCGCTGGAAGCCGACATGGCTGCGCCAGATGGCAGGAACGAGGTGTATTTCGGCTCAATCGACAGCGCGAATGCCATAGCCATCACAATCGTCTGGGGGACTTTCAAGGGTCCTGCATCAGGACGGGAGCTCGTGGAATGGGACCAGGTCTATGACCAGGCCGATTACCCGTGGTCTATTGCCGGAGAGCCCGGCATGATGGACTTCGAGAATATCGCGACGCACGAGCTTGGGCACACAATAGGCATGGGCGACCTTTACACATCCGGCTGCGCCGAGGAGACGATGTACGGCTATGCCGGTTTCGGCGAGACCAAGAAGCAGGACCTTGGCCCCGGCGACATCGCAGGCGCAAGCTTGCTCTACGGATGATTTCTTCTTTTTTTCCGCCCCTTTTTTTCGGGCGCTCATCCTTTTCGTTTTTTCCCGGCATATGCCGCCGAACCCAAATCACGCATGCGCCGGGTCCGGTTACGGGCATCCGAAAAAGGTGCCGCGTGCTTGGATTTAAATCCTCTTGCGGCGCAATCAACCCATGGCCGCCATGCAAATAGAAGTCCTCCGCCTTTCGCACCGCCTCCCGCGTGACGAGCGCATCTCCACCCATGTCGCCCTGGTGGCGCGCGCCTTCGGCGCCAGCGCAATCGCATACACCGGCCAGCATGATGCGGGTTTCGAGTTGAGCGTTTCGAGGATTTGCGAAAAGTGGGGCGGCAGGACGGTTTCCGGCTCGGTGTTCTCGGTTTCGTACGAGAAAAGCGCAGTCTCATTCATAAAAGCCCGCAAAAGGGCCGGATTCACCATCGTCCACCTGACCATGTACGGCCTTCCATTGCCGGATGTCCTTCCTGCGGTAAACGGCATCGAAAAGCTCCTTATAATAGTCGGCAGCGAGCACGTCCCCGGCGAGATTTACGCCCTTGCGGACCACAACGTCTCCGTCACGGCCCAGCCGCACAGCGAGGTGGCCGCGCTCGCCATAGTCCTCGACCGGCTGATGGGAGGGCGGGAACTGGGAGCGGGAAACAACGATTCGGGCTTCGATTTTAAGGGGAAGGCGCGCATCGTGCCATCCGCCCGGGGGAAGCGGTTTGCCGACGCTAATGCAGGACCGGGCCAAGGATAGCTTTTTATTTGATGCCTGTTTCTATCCACCGGGATGAATATGCTTGAAGTCATGGGTCTTGCTTTTAAGGGCGGGGAAGTGAAAAAGGCGAAGGACGGCGTGCCTGCGAACATCGACATCAACATCAATATAGACAAAATCACCCAGAAGACGCCCGACGGCGTCATTCTCGAATTCACATATGCCGTCGACTACAAGCCCGACGTAGGCGCGCTGAGAATCCACGGGGAGGCATACTGCAAGGACACTCCCGAAAACCTGAAGAAAATGCTCGCCGAGTACAAGAAGGCCAAGGTCGTACCAATGGAATTCGGCGCGACCGCAATCAACATGATAAACGCGAATGCCGGCATGAACAGCATCTTCCTGCTCCGGCCCTTCAACCTGCTCCCTCCCTTCATGCCGCCCCTGATTGCCACCGAGGCGAAGCTTGCGGCGAAGGACAAGCCTGTTGCCAGGAAGAAATAGCCCCTTCCTTTTCGTTATCCTTTCCCCTTATCCTCTTCATCTTCTATCACTTATTCCATCTGGCCCAGCCAATCCCTTCACCTCGCGCTGCCGCTGGCGGATGGGAAATATTAAAAAAAAGCGAGCGTCACCACTGCACTCTTCCATGCAGCATGAACGACCAGCCCGGTATGCCCGCGCCGACTGTGGACTCGTATGACTGCAGGAATTCCGGCCTCGTTATCTCACCCGGAAGCAGCGGCCACGTGCCGCTCTGGCCTGTCAGGCCTACCGAATATATGTTCGGGATGGTGCTGTTGGGGCTCTGCTGGGTGTACGAGAACGCCGCGCCGCTGCGGAAGATGAACTCGTTGTCGCGGTTCGGCGTCATGGTGTACGTCCCGTCCGCGCCCGTAGTCCCTGCCCCGCCGAAGCGCTCGTAGCTCTCAGCCCCTCCTTCGAAGAAGAAGTGGAAGCTGAACCGGTCGCCGGTAAGCACGTCCGTCCGCGCCCATTCAAGGCCAACCCCGCCAGTCGTCCGCGAGAGCTCGGTAAGGCTGGTGCACTGCGAGCCGCCGAGCGTCTGGCAGACCGAGCGCATCTCGTCCGCATTCTCGAACACGCTGTCGCTTGCGAACACCACGCTTTTGGTGGCCCGGTTGAAGAACACGTAACCGTACCACTGGTCGCTGAAGGTGGCCGTGCTGGCGCCCTGGAGGCGCCCGGAAACCGTCACGGTCCACTGGTCCCAGCGCTCGTTCCCGTACTCGCGCCGGCCATACATCGCCCCCGAAAGGAGGTCGAAGCGGTGGTCCTGCAGCAGCTGCACGAGCCCGCCCACGGTCCAGCTGCTCCCGACCTGGAAGTTGCTGTAATCGTCGGGCCGGACCGGGATAGTTATGCCGCCGACCAGCCTCGCTGCCGTCAATGCGCGCAGCCTGCGGTCGCCGGAGAACGTGAACGTGTAGTCGCTTCCGGGCTGGGCGATTTCAAGCCTGGTTATCCCGCGCCCTATCTCATGGCCGTGCCTCATCCACTCGTCGAGGTCGGTCTCATCCCCTATGACCAGCGAGCCCCTGGCTTCGGCCCTCTCAGCGACGGGAGTGTGCAGGACGTAGAATGTCCTGCCCCTTGCGCGCCTGCCTTGCGGGCTTCCGAGATGGCTCCCAAGGAGCACGTCGTAGCGCTCCGGGCTCAGGCCCACGCGCGACTGCGCGCCTGTGGCACCTACGAGGACATCGAGCATGTTCTGCTCCATGAGCCTCTTCACTTCGGGCCCTGTCAGGTCGGCCTGCGCGGGAAGCGCCGGTATCTGCGATTCGGATAACCTCGCTTCGACCGAACCCGCTGTCTGCGCCCTGCGTGCCAATTCAGCCCTAGTCCGCTCCGGGGGCAGCATCACCCAGTCCAGGTCCGTCGCATTGCGCTCGACCAAATCCACAAGCTCGCGGGAATACGCTGTTTCGAGCCTGGAGCGGTCCGGCTCCGAGGCCCTAAGCTCCCGGTAAATGTCTATAAGAGCGGCCGCATCCTCCGCCCTGACCGCCTGCCTTCCGCTTTCCCTCCCCCTCCGGAGGTTCAGGAACGAAGTGACAATCACGTCATCCGCTGAGAACCGCGTCTGCATCTCGGTCCTAACCTGCGCCTCCGGCCTTATCATCCAGGCCAGCGAGGCCCTTCCCTCCTCTGCGATGCCGACAAGCCCTTCGCCGTAATTGCGGATAAGGCGCGAGCGGTTGCGCGTGCCGCCCATCTCGCGATAGACGTCCCGCAGCGCGCCGGATATGTCCGCACTGCCCCTGATTGCCACTTCGGTCTGGTACCTGCTCAGGCTGACGTTCGGCCAGTCCACCACCCCGACGCCCGCATACAGGTCCAAAAACGGCGTATAGCGGTCCCGTTTCACGGTGAATCCCGCAGCCGACGTGTCCTCGCTGATGACCAGCGGCGAGTAGCCGTAGGCATGGCCGAGTATGTCGACGAATGCCGCTGTCGGCCTTCCGAAGAGCGCGAGGGCGTACAGGTTGCCGTAGGCCGTCTCGTCGTTCACGTACTGGCCGCCGCCGATTGTGTAGACCCTGACCCTCTCGCCGTCGTATCCGTATGCGAGGGCTATCCTCCATATGTCCCGCTGGAGGTCCTGCCGCAGGGCATTCGACAGGTTCGATAATATCTGCGCTTCGTTGCTAGGGTTCTGCTGGACCTGCCTCATGGCCTGGTCTATCCTGTCGTATATCCTGCTCCACCCGGGCACCCTCTGCGCGCCCATCAGTATCCCGTGGCGCTGGGCCCAGTACATGAACATCGCGCTCGCGAAGTGGTTCTCCGGCGTGCCTTCCGGCCCGGCCCGGGTAGTCGTGTAAGATCCGTCGGGATTGCGCACGGTCCAGTCCTCCATGCGGGCATACATGTAGCTGCCCGCAGCGAGCCATCCGGTGTCCCGCGCCTCGTCCTCGGACCAGCCGTAGAGGCTTGTCAGAATGGTGTTCATCCGCCCGTAAATCTCGTCTGAATCCACGCCGGCGGCGCGGGTCTCGCGCAGGAGGTCGATGCCGCTGTACGCCGCGGTGATTCCGAACGCGTTCGTCTGGTACCTGCTCGGGCGCCATTCGAAGCGCCCCCTCGCGCCTACGGTGAGGGGCATCCCGCCCACGACGCGGACCTCGGCCTGGTATGCCATCGGGTCTACGCGCATGCGCCTCCACATGACTTCGCCCGTGCCTTCTGCGAAACGCGAATCGCTGATGTGGGCGCGGTTCTGCGGGTCCACGGTCACCATCTCGGCGCCGCGGTAGAACGCCGCATAGACGTCGCGCTGCCTCCGGTCCGAGAGCATGTTGGTCACCGCCATGCCGACTGCCTGCTCGGCATGCACCGGGTCCATCGTGCTCAGGCTGCGGACAAGCTGGCCTATGGCCAGTGCCGAGAACGAGTCCCCGCCTGTGCGCGGAATCGTGAATCCGACCGCCGCGCCGTCGAAGCCTCCTGCCGCGGAGTCGCTGGTCAGCATCTGCCTGCCTATGGCCCTTGCCGACGCGAGCGCCTGCTGTGTGTTCGCGCCTGCGTAAAGGTAGTTGAGCAGCTGCGCCCTGGTGTCCAGGCCGTAGGCGAGCTGGTAGACGTCGCCCTCCCTGGTGACGAAATACAGCCTCGTCTTGAGCCTGTCCTCCGGCGCCTGCGTCGTTGCGCCGCCAGTGCCGGTAATCTCCGGCACGTGCTCGCCGGCTACGAAGAAGAGCATGTCCGTCTGCGATTGGCGGGCTATCCTCTGGTAGGTTTCGAGGAGGCCCCTGGTCCTGCCCCGCGTCTGCTGGTCCGTCACGGTGGTAACGCCCGGCTGGCTCCCCGCTCCCGGCGTCGTCACCCTTGTCTCTGCGGACGCGGTCTCGTAATGGAATTCCTGCCTCGCGCGGTGGATGCCGGCGCCGAACTCCGGAGACTGCGCAAGGGCCCAGTTGAGGTATTGCCGGTTCGAGGCTATCAGTTCGACAAATTCCCTTCCGTAGCTCCTCTCCAGCCTCGCCCGATTTGGCGTGGCGTTCATCAGTTCCAGATACGTGTCCCGGAATGCCGCGGCGGTCCCGTTCGGCCTCAGGCGGTATATGTCCCGGACCACCCCGTCATCCGCCGTCCGCCTCCGTTCAAGCTCTGCGCTTATTTCCGATTCTGATTTCGCGACATATGCCGAGCCGGGCTGTCCGCCCATCCCGAACATGTCGTAAGGCACAATCCCGAAAAGCGGCAGTGGCACCGGGCCTGACATGGGCGGCGGCAGCCTCACCGACGATGCGGTTACGTCGACTATATCCGTCGTCGTGCCCGTCGTGGTGGACGGCTGGCCTTCGGTTGCGGGGGGCGCAGTTTCGAGCTGCTCCCGCGTCCATCTTGCCGTGCCCCGCGTTCCGCCGCTTATGGTCCGGCCGCCTCCTGTTGCCGCTGCTCCTCCGCGGTCCCGCGCAGCCGGGCCCCTTTGCTCATGGGCGTAGAATCCGCCGGTCTCGCCGAAGCCGCTTAGCCAGTAGTCATTGTAGTCGACCGGCATCGGCCCGAAGAGCTGGTTTATCCTCCTTATGACCGTCGAGGAGCCTATCGCCCCGATCCTGAAGCGCTGGGGGACGCGCTGACGGAACATCCGGTCCGCAGGCGGCCGCAGCTGGTCGTACATGCTGCTGAAAAGCCCGCTCGCCCCGGAATCAATCCTGAATCCTCCCGGAACCGGAAGGAACGGATTGGTCGGCATGAACGGCTGGGGGAGCAGGCGTATCGGCATGTTCTGCTGGCCGTACAGCGTCGGCAGGGGCTCGAGCCCGTCGCCATTCCAGAAGCCCGGCCTGTAGCGGTAGAGGAGCGGGCTCAGGTATCCTTCGTCCGTCCTGGGCTCCGGCGTAAGGCGCAGCTCGTCCTCGAGGCGCGTGTGGTCGAAGTTGCTCGCGACTTCCGGGAGCCTCGCTCCGATGCGTGCGAACACCTCGAGGAAGTACCTGCGGTTCAAGGCCGTGCTGTATGCTATTTCCCGCGTCCCTGACTCGTAGCGCTGTACGAATATCTGGGTGAACGCCTCGACCGCCGCGACGATGGTGCGCTCATCCTGCGCGACCGAGATGATGGCCGGGAGGACCTGCAGGAGGAACGGACCGACAAGGTACGGGTCCCGGTTCGATATCACTATCATCGCGTTGAATGTGGCGGTGGCCGCGGCGCGGCTGAAAGCCGAGCTTGTCGCCCCGATATCCGGCAGGGCCATTCCGAGATACAGTGCGTCGAGTATGGAAATCCGGTTGCGCAGGTTCGTGACGTTGTCATCCGTGTACTCGCCGGTTGTGGGGTGGAAGTTCTGGTCCTGCCTCTGCGCAAGGTACTGCGTCTCGATTTCGCCATAGCGGTTCCTGCCAGCGACAATCAAATCCCGTCCCACGTCCGAACTGAGGAACCTGGAAAGCTCCTCGGGCGTGTCGATGCCGTCGAGGATGTATGCGGGTATGCGGTTCTCCATGTGGTACTGCCGTGCAAGCCTCTGGAAGTTCCTGCTAAGAAAGTCCAGGTTGATGTACTGCGTGAAGAGGTAGTCGTTGCTCCCGAACTGGTCGCGGTAGTACTGGATGGCGTTCGCGAACGTGGTTGGCAGCGTGTCCGTCGGGTTCGAGAATGCGAGCGCGCCGCGCAGCTGGGTGTATACCCTCGGAAGCTGGTCTGCAACTCTCATGAAGTTCGTCATGAAATTGGCCCGACCTGCTGCCGGGCCGGTTTCGAATGCGACATTGAGCCCCTCGCGCGCTTCGGGCTGCAGGCGGGCAAGGTCGGCCGGGGATGATGTGGGGCTCTCGAGGAATGCAAGCTGCGCCCTGTTCGCTTCCACGGTGCGCACGAACTGCTCGCCGTATGCGGCATAAAGCTGCTGCACCCTCGCTTCGAATGCGCGAGTCGCCTCGGCCGCCGCGCCGCGCGCAGGCCGCTCGCGGAGAACCGAATACACGGCGGACATGCTCCTGAACATGTAATCGTCCTGGCTGCGGAACATCCTGCCTATTCTTCCCACGCTCTGCGCATACGCCGCCGGGTAGGCTGCGAACAGCGCTTGCCGTACGGGCTGCGGAAGCGCGCGTATCTGCTCAAGCCCAGCAGTCCCGGAGCCGAGCGTTGTAAGTTGCGCCCTCTGCGCTTCGACCGCCAAGACGAACGGCTCCCCGAACAGTGTAATCATCGCGGCGCGGTCTTCGCCTGCCCTGGGATCCTGTATCGCGCGGTAGACGCGGATGACTATGCTTGCGTAAAGCTCGTTCTGCGCCATGCGGAGCGCCTGCATCGTCGCGGTGGGGCTCGACATCACCGCGGGGCTCTCCAGGACGCGGAGGTTGCCTGCCTGCGATTCGACCAGCGCCACGAACGGCTCTCCGTATATGCCGACGAGCGTCTGCCGGGTGTCGGCGCCCCTGCGCTGGGTGAGGGCGTAGGTCCTGGATATGGCGCTTGCCATCCCGGGTTCCTCTACTCCTGTTATGAAGCGGTACAGGTTCGGGTCCGCCCTGAATAGGACTGCCGAGACGATTTCACCTACCACTGGCGCCTTGCCGCCCGTGCCGAGGCCGCGGTACCATTCCATAAGCCTCCGAAGAGTCCCTATATCTATGTCAGTGGTGGACACATCCAGGGCAGGCGCCCTGCTCATGTCCCCGCCGGTCTCGGCGAGGTGAATCATCGCGAACGACATCTCGACGGCCTTGCGCATGTCCGCGGGCGTCATCATGGAGTTGATGAGAATCTGCAGCCTTCGCTCAAGCGCGGCAAGGGCCGCAGGGTCCTGCGTCGACCTGGCTTCGAGCCGTATCGCGTCGTTTTCTGCGCGCCAGAGCCTGATGCGTTCCTGGACTAGTATGCGCGCAGGCTCCAAAACGTTCCAGCGCAGCTGCGAGTCTATCGCCTCGAAATCGCGTATTATGCTCACGCATCTCGATTCAATCACCTGCTGTTGGCTGGTGGCCGATATGGATGGCGTTGACACTGCCTGGCGCGAGACCACCGGCCCGACGAAGACTGTGCCATAAGCGTCCGTGGCATCCGCAAGTGCCAGCCCTCGCCTGCTGATTGCGCTCCTGGCCCGCGCTATCGCGGAAACGAGCTGGACTGGGGTGTAGCTGTAAAGGTATCCCTGCGCCTGCCGGATGAGCGCGTTCGTGCTCGGGTCCTGGAGCGTCCGTTCAACCGAAGCCAGGTCTCCCCCGAGCCATGCGAGATTCGTGCGGTTCGTCTCGACGAATGCCACGAGGTTTTCGCCATAGCGCGTGACGAGCGCCGCGCGGTCCGGGGAGCTTCTCCCGAGAACCGCGTATATGTCGCGCAGGCCGTGCGCCAGGTTGCCCACTGAATAGCCGACCGTTGCATTGGCGCTCCGGACGAACGCATCGTCCCTCCGCGAGCGCATCTCCCTGTCAATGTCCTCGACCGGCCTCATCACCCATTGGAAGTTGTCGAGGTTCGCTGATACCGCGTCGACGAATTCCTGGCCGTACCTCTGCACGAGCTGAGCCCTCCTCCCGCGTGCGTCGCGGATGGCGGCGTATGCGCGCGAAAGCGCCTCCCCGGCATTCGCCGGGAACCTGGCCTTGAGCTGCGCAGCGACTGCATCCGGCGGCCGGGCCCTCGCCCTGCGGTCCAGCTCCCTCTGCACATCCGCCGGGGAGCCGGAAAGGTAGGAAAGCGAATCGAAATTCTGCTCGATGACCGCCACCACATCCGGCGCCTCGCGCGTCCTTGCCGCAATCCTTTCCGCTACAAGGGCGCCATAAACGTCCCGGAGCGCCGCCGCCCGGGAACCGCTGAACGTGACGCGCAGCCCGTTTATCCGTACTGCGGCCGGGTCCTCGGCCCTCGCCCTCCGCGTTATCTCGGCGCTCAGGTCGGAATCCGGGCGCATCATCCACGAAATGCTCCCCGCATTGCCCGCGACCAGCCCGACAAGGTCAGGCCCGTAATCGGAATTCAGGCGTGCCGTATCCGGACTCGCCCGGGCAAGCTCGGTGTAAATGTCCCGGACTGCAATAGGGAGGATGTTTCTCTGGAAGCTCCGCACAAGGGTGGCAAGCCTGCTGTTCTGGCTTATCTCCGCGCCGTACATCCTCGTGAACTCGGCCCAGAAGACCTCGTTGTTCTCGACGGTCACCATCTGCACTGCGTTGTTGGCGACAACCGCGAGCCTTCCGTTCAGTATCGCAACGAACGCGTCCTTCGAAAGCACGTTCCCGGTCTCGAGCACGTCGCGCAGGAGCGTGATGGCGCGCCCGGCCATGCCCTGCGCTACTATGCGCAGGAGCGGGTCGATGACGTTGGCGCCTTCGGCCTGGCGCAGGGTCTCCACATCCTGGACAGTCCCGGTCGCCGCCGCCCGGTAGAGCCTCGTTATCATGTTCGCGAATTCGTTCGGGTCGATTCCGCTGTGCGCGGTGTTGTAAGCCTGGGCTATCGGGGCAAGGCCGGATCTGCTGTCCTGGTATATCCTTGCCCGGAACTCGCTTGTGAAAGCGTCGGTGAACGCCTGGCCGGTGTTTGCGTCCCAGATGCTCCTGAAGAGCCTGCCGTTGGCGTCGTCCCCGGTGAGTATGAACTGGCGCAGCGCAGTGGCCGCCCTGGCCGCGAGCTGCCTTGGCATGTTCGCCCAGACGATGTCGACCAGCCCCTGGTCGTATCTTTGGAGCGCCTCCTCGCGGTTTCCGCGCTCGAAATCCGCGCGGACGGCATCCTCCACGGTCAGCCCCGATGTTGCCTGCATCGCCGCCCGTATCCTGCCGATTTGGCTGTCCGCCCTTGCCGGCCTGCCTTCCGAGCCCTGGACCTGCGTAACGAGCGCCCGGACGCGTTCCGGCGGCGGTGCCCGCCCGAGAAGCGTCCTGATGTTGTAGACCGTGTCAATGAAATCAGTGAAATGGACCGGGTTGCTCCAGAGGAAACCGAACAGCCGCCCCCGGGAAGCCACGAATGCGTCGAAAACCGGCCTTACCTGCGCATCCTGGCCGACGCGGTCGAGTTCCTGGAACAGCTTATTCATGAATACGGAATTGTCATGGTAAGTCGCGCCGCCGAACGACGTGTTGTATATGGTCCAGAATGCCTGCCTCCTCGCAGGGTCCCCGCCGACGATATAATCACGAAAAGCATTGGCGGCAGCCACCGCCTGCTGCTGGAGCCTGGTGACTTCCTCGGATTCCGTGCCTTTGCGCCTGCTTCCCTGCGGTTGTGCCATAGCAGCATTTGGTCCGAGGTTATTTAAATTGCTTACGCCGCCCAACGTCATAGCACCGGCCAGGGCGGCGGTTGCCCACCTCGCGATGAACCTGTTCCCGAAAACAGCCCTGCGCCTGCGTTCGGAGGGCGCGCGTTCTGGCTCACCCTGCCCATCCTCATGCCGAAGTCTCGAACCGGCCATAAATGCATCCTCCCCAAACCAACCCAAATCCGGCTAAGCGGATTGGAAGTTGCGCATCGTACTGCAGCCTGCCCCGGATGTCCGGCTCCGTCCCGGCCATACGGCGCTGACTGCCGCCCGCTGGTTCTCTGTTTGTATATTAGCCAGAAAAGCATATAAAGAGTTGTCACTCAAAAAGGATTTTCGTGTATGTGAAATTCTGGTAAAAACACCCTGCCCTGGCTGCGGGGCGCGTCATCGCGGGGGAAAAAAGCCCGGAAAATTGGGAAATATGCCAGAAAATTTGGGAAACTGCAGGTGATGCAGCGGCTGCGCCCCGGACATCACCACCGCATTGAACGCCGCTCGCCGGAAAAAATTGAAAATCTTGAAAACAGGGAAAAAAATCAGGGCTGAAGCCGGAGGAACGCTAAGGGTGTATCACCCTTCTGCGCTGGCCTTCAGTAGTTGGCGGCGCGGTCGGGACTGCGGGCTGGGCGGGCTGTGCGCTCGGGCGTATGTTGAGCGTCGTCGCCCATGCGCCGACCGCTTCGCTCCGGTGCCCCTTCCTCCAGCTGTATACCCCGATTGCAGCGAGCATGCGCAAATCGTCGAGGCCGTTGACATCAAGCGTGTCGCGCCCGGTGCCCAGGACATCCCGGTACATCATGCGCAAATCGTCGCGCAGCCGTCCGTACCATTCATCGCCTGTCCGCCCGGCTGCGTGATTGAGGTACGCCTGCACCGCACGCATGATGAGCCTGCGGTCCGTGGGCGTGCTGGCCGCGCTAAGCGTCACGGATTCGAGCGCCACGCCCTGGTAATCCCTGTTGTCCCTGCAGAACTGCAGGAAGTCCCGGTCGCGGTGGATGTAATCGTTGAAGGCCCGGTCCAGGGCGCGCGGGATGTCGTCGCGGTTAAGAGTCCGGAGCGCGCCCTCGAACGAGGTCTCGCCGGCAGGCAGGTTCCGCGAAATCGTGATGATGCCCGCGGGATTGCCTCCCTGTGCGCCCTGGTACAGCTCGCTCGGGAGGTTGCGCCAGTTCCGCTCAGCGAAATCCTGCAGCGCGGTCCTCGTTTCCGTCCGCGTCGGCGCCCGGCCGAATGCGGCCTGCGCAACCATCGCGGCTATCAGGTCGCGGCCGGCGGCATTCGGGTGCAAATGATCCGGGTCGGTCTCGGCCTCATAAGCCGCGCGCAGCCTGGGCGGGCTCCCCTCGCCAAGCTGGGATGCGATGTCTACGAAAACGATATTGCCGTCCGTAGTAGCCTGGTTGCGGAGCCACGTGTTCAATTCAGTAGTCCTCTGCTGAGCGGCATCGCTTGAGCCCGCGTAGCCTGCCCATGGCGCCAGCCCTATAAGCACCACGCGCATGCTGCGCGCACGCGCCTGCGATATCATCCTGCTGAATTGCGCTTGCGCATCCGCGACCGTGCCGCTCATTATGCCGTTGATTCCGCCCTCTATCACCACCGTGTTGGGGTTCGCATCAAGCACGTCCCGCTGGAAGCGGCTGCGTATCCTTGAAATGGATTCGCCTACGACGCCCCGCGAGGCGACCGTTGCCTGGGGCCAGGTCGTCCTGAGCGTGGCCTGCAGGGTGGAGCCCGTGCGCCCTCCTGCAATAATCGAGTCTCCTATTATCACGACGCGCGGCGTCTCCGTTACGGCGGGGGCTGCTCCCGCGGGCTGTGCTGCGGCAGGCTGAGCGGCTGCCGCAGGCTCGGGCTGGATTATTTCCGGCGCATGCCAGGCCGATATCCTGGACTGGCCCCTCCCGTTGCCCCTTTCGGGATGCTCCAGGTGCCATCTCCTAAGATAAAGCGATGCTGCCGTAAGCGTATCCGCGTCCATTGGGCTGGATATGTAGAGCCGCATGAGGGCCGCCCGGTCCAGGTCCGACGGCGCGCGGCCCGATACGGGCGCGAATGTGCGCGCACCCTCGATATTCCTAAGCCTCCAGGCCGCAGCCGGGAGCTGGAGCACCTCGTCGCGGTATCTGGAATAATCCGTGTTGCCGCACACGAAATTGAGGAGGAAGTACCTGGTGTAGATGTCCGCGGCGGAGATTATCCTCGCCTCGGCCTGCGCGCTGAGCTGCTCGTTCCGCCCCGGCTCGGTGAGGAAAGCCTGGAGCGTGATGAACTCGCCGAAAACCCTCTCCCGCTCCGGCAGCGCCTGCTGCTGCGCCGCGATGGAGGAAAGGTAGAGCCTGAAGCCCGGTATCTGGTAGAGCGTGTTGAAGAGCGAGATGGTAGCGCTTTTCTGCGCTTCGGTGCGCTCGACGCCCCGCTGGGCGCCCGGCTCCAGGAATCGCTCCACGAACCTGCTGTTGGAGTGGAGCGCGCTGGCCGCGGCCTGCGCCTTCCGGTCGTCGCGCCTCGCTTCGCGCAGCTGCGTGTCAATCCAGTCCTGCGTGATTGTTGGGCGCGGCGTCGCCTCCGCTGTCCTTCCCCTCCTCGCCGGTTCGGCCGGGCGGGTTTCAGTCCTTGAGGGCTCTGCCGGCACTGCAGGCCGGGCCGGCTGCTGCGCTGGTTGCGCGGGCTGTTCCGTTCTTCCCGAAGGCCGTGCGGGCCTTGCCGGCGCGGCTGCGGGGCGCCCGGTGGCCGATGGCCGGGCCGGGGCTGCCGGCTGCGCTGAAGCCGCAGGCTGGGCCGGCGCCACGCGGCGCCTAATCGCCGCGGCGGCGGATGACGCGTTTATCCGTTCGACCTCGCGCCCCTGCTCCTCGCTAATGCCGTAGAAATAAAGCGCTGCCGAACTAATCGCCCTCTGGACGGCCGCCTCTATCGAGTCTGGCTGGTTCGGGTCGATCATGACGCCCGTCGAGCGCCTCGTTCCCCTGCATACGACGACCAGCTGGTTTCCTGAAAGCTCTACTGAAGCCATGCTCTTACCTCTTGATTATTGTTTTGTGCATTTCTCCTATGCCTACCTGGATGCGCCTTCGCCTGCCGGCGGCTGCCTTCCCCTCCTCTGCTCCATCACGTATTGACGGATGCGGTTGCGCAGCGGGTCGCGTGCGCGGCCCATGTCAATCGTCACACGCATCGAGTCCCCGCTGCCGGTTATCGTTATGCCCCATGTACCGCGCATCGTCACTTCCGGCGGGCTCGTGCTCATGAGGATGCGGAAAATCTCCTCGCGGATTGCGGTCCTTGCCGCTTCGGGCGCGACAGGATTGTTGTCCGCGTCCCGAGCCGATTCGCCGTAAAGTTCGCGCAGGTATACGCCGTCCCCTCTTGTGTCCCTGTACATCCCTGCAAGAAGGCCGTCCAGCGCGAGCCCGAGCTGCGCTCCGCGTTCGCTGGAAAAGAACGCGCCTGCCTGCTGGCGCATCTGCGGCGTCAACGCGACCACTATCGGCTGGTCCTCCCTCCGTGTCGGCGTCGCAGTCTCGAAGCCGGGCCGCCTTGCGGCCCTCGGCCTCGCTTCATCGCGTATCTGCTCTTCACGTGTCTGCGCGCGCTGCTGGGCTGCCGGCGCTCCCTGTCCTGGTGCAGGGGGACCCCTCTGCGCAGCCCGCTCGCGCTCTGCCCGGATTTCGGACGGCGTCTGGCCCCTCCACCAGCCCCTCCCCTTGAAGCGCTCGGCCTGGCGGTCGAGGTATCCCATCTGGTCCGGCGTGTAAAGCTGTGCCGCAGTCATCGAAGCTGCCGCATCGGTCGAAGCCAAATCGTTCAGGATGTTCCCCAGGTTGCCCCCGATGTTTATCCTGTGGGCGTCTATCCAACGCAGCACCCCGTGGCCGGCATCCGAGTGGTCGCGCACGAAGCGCACTATTTCAGTCTGCCTTGCCGGCGGAAGGTTGCGTATCGTCGGGTCGATGGCCAGGAGCAGGCCGACTCCCACGAATCCGCGCTGCCTCGCGACTTCAATCGCGTTCTGCGGGTTCTCCACAATCAGCGTCGCAAGCTCGGCCGGGTTGCCGTAAATCTCCTCGGTATCCAGCATGGCGAACCCCCTGAACGCGCCCATGGCCGCAGCATTGCCGCGGTACTGCGAAAGAATGGTTTCGAGGACGGTCCTCAGAGCCGGGTCCTGCGCAGCCCGGTCATCAAGCCTGCCGATAAACGAATTGCGCGGTATCCCAGTCTCGAAATACACATTCGCCGCTGTCAGGTTTTCCATAATCAGCGCTTCAAGCGTCCTGCCCGATGGAATCTGCCCCCGGATGCCTGCGAGCACGCCTTCGCGCATCAGCGAGGCAAGCGCGTCATCCACATAAGCCAGCGGCACGTTGCCGGCCTGCACCATGTTCCAGAGCCTGGCAAAAACATCCGGATTATCGACAAGGAACCTTGCGGTCCCTTCACCCCTGCGGAATCCGATGCCCGTATCCAGCAGGAACGTCTCCACTACGACATCGCGGAAGCGCACGGCCACGCCGCGCCTCACCCAGTCGTCCCTGCGCAAATCCACCATGTCGGTGATGTCCAGGGCCCTCTTGCCCTCGCGGGCGAGAAGCGCGTCGGCATTCGCAACGGTGATTCCCCACGGCGTCAGGATTGCCGCAAGGTCGCGCTCGGCGCTCTGCCTCTCTTCAGCGCTTCCCCGCGTGCGCAAATCCAGCAGGCTGTTTATTCCCGAAAGCTGACCGTACATCCGGTCCCCGTCCCTGATGGCTTCATCCAGCCGGTTCGGGTCTATCATGATTTCCTGCCGCTCCATCGCCCTTTGCAAATCAGCCGCGTTTTCCGGCCTGCGCTCGGTTCCGCGCGGGAAGATGTTGGGCAGGTATGCGAAGAAATCGGCGCCGCCGCGGCTCATGATGAACCGGGCGCTGTCTTCGCTGCAGTTGAATCCGAATTCGCGCCTGCATCTTTCAATCCCTTCCTGCACAGTCGCTGCGCCGGTGATTGTCCGGTATATGCCATACGCCTTGCGTCCGAGGAAATAGCTTTCGGTTCCCCAGATGGCGACCTGCACGCCGATTCTCGCCCAGCCCCCGAGTCGGGCCATCGTCATGCCTTCCGGAGTCGTCCGGAGTATCTCGCGCCCTGCCCTAAGATAATATTGGGTGAACCTCGAATACTCGCCATAGCCGGCAGTCCCAGGCTCACCGACCGGGCTCCTGAAGAGCCATCTGACGGTGCCCCTCGCCCAGCTCTGGGCCCACCAGTTCCCGAATCTCTGGCCCATGGTCTGGAACTCCGCGCCCGAATTGCCAATGACGCCCGTGCCGGTTCCGACAGCGCTCGTCGCGCGCTCCCCCAGGGACATCATGAGCGCGAAATCCTCGGCCATCGTGGCGCGCGCGTTCCTGGCAAAACCGCCGATTCCATCGCCGACTTCCGATGGCAGCGTATCCATCCGGCCAAGCACCTCGTTCAGGGTGCCGTCGCGGACCGCTCCCCGGTACATCTCCTCCACCCTCGGGTTGAAACGCCGCCCGACCGCCCTTGCCATTTCGTCGCTGCGCAGAGTGGTGAGCAGGACGTCGTCCAGGCTCGTAGACAGATTGTCCGTGCTCCTCGTAAGCGAGCGTTCCACGCCCGCCTTGAATGCGGTTGCCACCGGGTCGCCCGCCGTATCTATCGCGCTTAGCGCAACCTCAGCCCGCCTTCCGGCGGAAATGACTTCCTGCAGGACCGTGTCCGGCGTGATGATGCCCGCATCCTGCAGTCTCGCAATCACCGGGCCGCGCTCGGATGGCACAAGCCTCATGCCCAGCAGGCGCTCGGTCGCCGCAAGCGGCGCGCGCGACGGGTCCTGGAGCAGGCCCTGCACCTGCGACAATTCGCCCTGCGCCCGTCCCAGTTGATTCTCAAGCGCTGCAACGCGGGCATCCGCGCGCGTCCTCGCCCTTCCATGCGCCACCTCGGCCGTCCTTCTTGCGCTCGCAAGCTGGTCCTCGAGCCGCGGTATGGTCGCGGTTTCCAATTCTCGCGCCCGTGCCCTCGCATCCAGCAGGGGCCGCTGGGCCGCCCTCTCCAAGGTCTCCACCATGAAGAGCGCGTCATCGCCCATTCCGGCGACTGCAAGCCTGGAGCGGAAATTTCCCAGGGGCAAACGGGCCGTCCTCGCAGCCGTCACAATCACCGCATCCGTCTGCCTCAGTATCGTCGCAAGCTCCGGGTCGGTCCTTGCCATGACCTCGAGCGCTGCGCGCACATTGTCCGGCGCATAGAGCCTTGTCATGGTCCTCCATGCCTGCCTGCGCTGGGGTTTCGGCATCCCCCTTTCGTTCGCCCTGCGCCAGAGCGATTTCATCATTTCCGCTATGCGTTGCGGCGCTGTCCTCACCGCGCCGGCAATCTCCGCCTGCGCGGCCGCATCAAGCCCCTGCACCGCGGATTCTATCACCCGGGGAATCTCATCCGGCCTGGCCGCAGATGCTAGCGTGTCGTCAAGGGCGCGCCTTGCATTTGCGACGAACTCTTCCGGCGTTGCCGGAGCCGCCCGCCTTGCCGCGCGGTTCGCCCGGAACGCGCGGTAGCGTCCGGCTATCGCGCCGCCCATGCGCTCAAGTATGCCGTGCCTTTCAACAATCACCCTGGACGCGCCCCGTTCGGCTGCAGCCGCTGCCGCCGCATCCTCGCTTGGAGCCGCCGGCGCCGCTTCCTGCGGCCCTCTTGGCGCGGCCTGCCTCCCGCCGCCGCCCCTTCCGCCTCCGGCACCCGGTGCCCTGCCCCCGCCTGCCGTGGTTCCGCCTTCAGCAGGCCCGGCCGTTCCCGGCACCGGCGCACCTCCGCCAATCCCGCGGCCTCCGCCTGCGCCCGGGCCTTCGCCTGCCATTGCGCGCGGCGGCTGCATGCGCCCTGCGCCCGCCGCCGGCTCTCCGGATGGGCGGGTTCCGACCTCGAACGGTCCGCGGTAGCCCACAGCCATCTGCACTTCCTGCTCGTACACGGCAACCGCTTCCTGCTCCGCGGCGGCAATCTCCTGGGGTATCATCTGCCTGATTCCCTGCACCGCGGGCCTTCCGCGCTCAGCCGCCCTGCCGTTTAGGGCAAGGTCAATCATCCGGTTCGACAGGGGCGAGTCGGTGCCGCTTTGGATTGAATCGGCAACTGACGGGTTCCTCAGCAGCCCGTCCACTATCCTTCCCGCATCGGGGTTTGCCGCGCGCAGCTGCGCGAGCCTTCCCTGTGCGACGTCTCGCGCGTTAAGCCTCGCGGCCGGAGCCCCTTCCGGGACAAGAAGGTCTGCGAGGAAAGATCTGAAGTTCTCTATGCCGCGGAAACCGGACAGCCAGCCGGACGATTCCCATTGCGGCCTCGTTCCCTGCGGGCCTCCGGGCCCGGGCCTCGGGCCTTCGAATGTCGCGATTGTCCTCCTGAGGGCGGACATCGCCACTTCGTTCAGCGCGCCGCTTTCCAGCGCAGTCCGTATGACCGGCAAATCAGCCAGGCGCGCAATCGACGGCCGGACGCTTTCCGGCAGCGTTTCGAGAAGCGCGGCCCTGCCTGCCGAATCGCGCCCTGCAAAGTCCCTCAGGAATTCCCAGAGGCGGTTGGGGCTGCGGAGCTCCTGCGCCCTGCGTGCCTGCGTCGTTTCGGTGACCTCGATTTCGACCGCCGGCCTCTGGACCGAAGGTTCCAACTCCTCAAGGGCGGTCTCAACTTCCAACGCGCCCCTTCCGGCCCTGCTTCGCAAAGCCCGCCATCCCCTTGCGCCCGTCATGTGGGCGAACGGGAACAGCGCCATGCCCGTCATGAGGACGCCGTCCCTGGTGCGGCCTGCCCGGAATGCCTGGACCGCCTCATAGCCTGCGTATGCCGAGAAGCCGACCCCTATCCCGAGCGTCGTATAAGTCAGCGCCCTTGATGCGGTCAGCAGCCTTGCGGCATTGGTCGCGCCTGCGGCTTCCGCCGTGAGGGCCGCAGAGCGGGTAAGCGCAGCCGCCCCTCCGAGTCCCATCGTGACGACGGTAAGCGCGAGCATGGCCCATGCCTCGGTCGATGCCTCGCCGTATGCATTATACTCCGATGCCACCCTGTCGAAGGCCATCGTGGTGAAGATGGAGCCGCCTACAATCCACCCTCCTCCCGGGACCAGGCTGATGCCCAGCGCCGCGACTACGGCGATGGCGTTGCCCCACCACTGGTTGTCCTCGGCTCTTGCGGACATCGCCCTCCACGTGCTCTCTGCCTGGGCGAGCAGGCGGTCCGCCTCGGCCTGGTTTCCAGCCCTGGATGCGGCTACTGCATCGCGGGCCTGCTGGGCAATCCTGCGCTGGTCGGGCACGAAGTCGGAAAGGACCTGGCTCATGTTGTCCGCCGGTATCGTGAGCACGGACAGCTCCACCACCCTCCCGGAATTGAAGAGGCGGTCTATGCGCGACCTCTCCTCCCTCGATCCCGTGCCGAAAAGGATATCGTGGAACCCGTCTGTCATCATGTTCTGGTATCCCTCGTAAGCGGGATAGCTCCCTCCCCGGGGCGCGGAGCTGCTCCAGTATGCGTCGTTGTCCGTTATGAACGTCCACATCTCTGAGAGGCCCCTGGTCCACGAATCCGAGCGCGTGAGCGTGAGCGCGTTATCGGCGTTGTACACGCCGAGGGCGCACCTCCTCTCGTACATTCCGGCCCGAAACTCTGTTTCGGCCAGGGCCATGTCCCCTGCGACAATCGCCTCGCGTGCAGTGACCAGGTGCGGCCTGGCTGCTTCAAGGAACGTCTTCGCGAACGTCATCAGCTGGCCTGCGCTCTGCAGGCTGACCATCCTGCGGTACTGGTCGTTCAATTCTATCTGGCTAGAAAGGAACGAGTAGCTGACGGCAAGGCGCCTCTCGCGGTCGTAGCTGACAAGGAGGCGGGAATACTCGCCGGTAGGCAGTTCGCCGCTCGTCCTGCGCGCCTCCGTGAACCTGCGGGACAAATCCGCCCTTGCGCGCTCAAGCGTGTCGAGCCTGGTCGTGACGGCAGCGGGCGGGGTAGCGCCATAAAGCGTGCGGAGTTCGCGTATCGAGGCGTCCAGGTCGCGGAGCTGGGCGGTTGCGCTGTCGATGCCGCGCGCCCTTGTCGCCCTGGATGCGACTATCGCGAACCTCGCGTTGAACGCCTCCCTGGCCCTCTGGTATGAAGCGGTGTCGCCGCGGTTCGCGGCGTCTGTCAGCTGGTCGAGCAGCTGGGCGAGCGTCGGGCCCCTGGATGTGACCGAATCCGCCGGATTCGCCGCCTCAAAGGCGCGCACCGCAGCAAGGTCCAAATAATCCGGATACCTGTTGCCGGAACGCTCGCCGAGCGGAATCCTTCCCCGCGTGTCCGCCTGGCCCTCTACGAAATTGTCGAGGCCCATGTACCTGCGGTAAATCGGCATGCGGTCGTTCTGCAGCGCCTCCACCTGCGCGATGCGCTGCGAGCCGCGGTCCATAAGCTGGGCTGCGGCAAGGTGCGCCTGCTGGGAGTCCGCGTTGATTTCCATCCGAATAGCGTCGAGCAGGTCCTGCTTCCCCCGAGCGTAGCCTGAAACCCTTTCGCTGCCCCGCCCGGCAAAAAGGACGTACCTCCACCCCTCGCTTCTTGCAGATGATGCGGGCCTTCCGCCGGTGGCTGCGACTGCGGCTGCCGGCTCCCCGTAGTAGTACCTCACGAATTCCAGGAGCGTTATCGCGCCGCGGTAGTCGCTGGCCCGGGCCCTGCTCCTCGCCGTCCGGAGGGCCTCCGTGACCACGTCGTTCCCGATTGGCCGCGTGCGCATGAGCCCTTCAAGGCGCACGGCCTCGCGCTCGACAAATCCCTGCTGGGCAGAGTTGAAGCTCTCCATGAACGCGGTTTCGATTTCCCTGGCATCGACCATCTGCTCCCCGCGCACAAGGGCGCCAAGCGACCTCTCCATGCCGCGGACGGTGCGCAAATCCCCCTCGCTTAGCGAGACAATCTGCCCTCCGCGCCGGACGCCCAGCCGTTCCACTGCGTCGGTGTACATCACGATGAGCGTGAGGACGCGCTGGGCTTCCCGCGCGTTCCCCTGCCTGGCCAGTTCATTCACCTTCTCAAGAGCCGCGTCGACTGCCGCCTTTTGCGCCGATATCCCGCGTCCCCAGTCCGCTATCGCCGGAACGAACCTGGCGCACTCCGCGCTGAACTGGTTGTGGATGACTGCATTGCCGAATCTGGTCTCGGCGTTCTGGCCCTGCAGTTCAAGGTCTATGGCCGCCTCCATTTCGGATGAGCCGGTCCATGTCCCGTACTGATTGGCGGCGAGCAGGTCCCCGTACGCCCTGGCCATGTTGAGTATTCTCTTTGCGCCCTCCGCATCTCCGCCTCTTAGCCGCTCCCGCGCCTGCGCCGCAGCGTTCGTCACGCGCTCGCGCTTCTCCCGGGTGCCGCCCCGCGCGAAGTCGCGGGCAAGCCGGTCGGAGTTTGCGAGGACTGTCGCAAGCTCTATCTGGCCCGTGTACGCGCTCATCATCCCGGGCGTCGCCGGCCTCCTCTCTGCAATCGTATCATGTATCTGCCAGTATGAGGAGATGTACTCCCTCGCTCCCTGGTTCGAGCCCCGCGCCGCGCGCTCGAGAATGCCCATGGCTACCGCAAGCGCCGCAAGCTCCCTGTTGCCTTCGCGGAGCGCCGCGACCGCCTGCTCGCCGAACCATTCCGCGGTCCCGTCGCGCGCTGTGCGTGCGGTGCCGCGCAAATCCCTTGCCGCATCGCGCAGCATGTCGCTCCTTTCGTCTTCGCTAAGAGGCGGCGAGCGCCCGGTGAGCAGGTAGTACCTGTTGGAGAGGGCGCGCAAATCCTCGGCCGAAAGCATCTGTCCGGCACGCAGCTTCGTTAGCGCGGTCTCCAGATCCGCTCGCAGCACATCAAGCCTCGCGCGGGCCTGCGCATCCGCTTCCTGGGCAGACAACCCGGCCAAAACGTCGCGCCATTGCGTCAGCGCGGTCGTGTTGCTGCTGATGACCTGCGTGCGGATGCTCCGTATGTTCGCCTCGAAGGAGCGCAGCATCCTTTCGTCCTCTGCGGCCTCGGCCCGGGTGTATGCGTCTCCCCGCCTTGCCGCTTCGCCTTTGCGGATGATGAAGCCGAGCAGGCTGTCCCTCTCGCGCTGGATCAGCGGGTTGTCCGCGTTGTAAGCGAGCTGGTTGGCCTGGTCGGAATACAGGCGTATGGCGCGATAGCCCGCGCGGTACCTTCCCTCCCGTTCCGTCCCGACGTCGCGGATAAGGAGCTCCATGGCGCCCATCGCCAAATCGAAAGCTTCCGCCGGCTCGATGCCCTCAATCCTGATGGTCTGCGGAACCCCTCCGATGCGCCATGCGACCTGCGCGCTGAATACCTCGCCAACAGCGCTCAGCTGCTCGCGCGCCTGCCCGAGAAGCGTGATTGCGCTGCCGAGATTCCCCGCCTGGGCCTCGCTTCTCGCCCGCTCAACGCTGTCGCGCACGAGCTGTATTTCATCGCGGTACCTGTTGCCCAGTATCGGGACGTCGCTCAATTGCAGACGCTCAAGCGTCTGGGTGAACCTGGTGCATTCGGTTTCGATATCCGCAAGCGTCCGCCCTGTCGCCGGTACGCGGATGCCGCGCGAATATGACACGAGCGAGCTGATTTCAGCCTCCACCGACTGCTGCCGCGAGCGCAGCGCCACTGCCTGGCTCTCTTCCACGGGCCGCCTTGTCGGCACTATTGCAATCGGCGCCTGCTCCCTCTGCTCTTCCCCGCCTTCCTGCCTTCCGAGTCTTCCGCCACCCATATGAGTTCACCTAAGAGTACATCCTGCAAATCAGCACGAAATCCTTGAGCCTCTTTATCCTGCTTTCCTCGTCTTTCCTTCCCTTCGCCTTGACGGCCTCGCGCTGCCACAGCGACAATGCGTCACGGAACTGGCGCATCTTCACCACGCCCGGGAACATGTCGTCCGGCTTCGTCTTGGCGGCGTCCCAGCGCGCGAGGAAGTCCTCTATCGATGTGAGCGTCTTGTTCACGCGCCGGATGGTCTCATCCTCGACGGACGCCGAATCCGTCCGCACCGGCACCTTCTTCTCCGCAAGCTCCTTCCTCGGAGCCCTTGCCTTGATCGTTTTTTTCTTTGCCATGTCATCTCACCTGGTTTGCACTCCCCCGTGTAATCTCCGATGATTCATAATCAGCAAATTTTCCGGGGAAGCCCGGTGTCGCCTGCCCCGAATGGACTCCCCGTGCCTTCCCGTTTTTTCAGGCATTGTGGACACCGTACTGACTTCACTTGTGATTCCTTATAAATGTGACACCTCGAAGGTTCGCATCAGATTTCATATCAGCCCACCTCGGAGCATTCCATCACAACCTTGGCATTGTGGTGGAGCT
>JAKEGJ010000024.1 GCA_022627495.1 Microcaldota archaeon | reverse complement strand
TACAATTCAAGCGGCTGGGCGATGCTCAATGGCACGGCGGACAACTCCACGCACACGCTAAGCCTGGCGAACATGGACCCTGCCAGCATATACGGGATACTGCAATACAACGCCAGCAACTGCCCGGTGATTGTTGAAAACGGGACTTACTCCATGTCTTCGAACTTCACCGGCGCACCTAACAACGCATCGGAGATAGCTGCGAACGCCTACGCATGCGTGAAGATAGCGGCGTCGAACGTTACATTCGACTGCGCGGGATACAGCATAACCGGCACCGGCTCGCCCGGCTCCGCGCAGTACGGCATCCTGCTCAACGGTTCATTGAGCAACGTCACGGTCAGGAACTGCCCGGCGGTCAGCAACTACACCAACGGCATCCACATCTACCAGTCAAACAGCAGCCTTTTCACGAACATCAGCGCGTTCAACAACACAAACAGCGGATTCTACGTGGATACGGGCAGCAACAACAGCTTCATCGGCAACCTGGCCTACAACAACACCTGGGAGGGCTTCGAGATTTACGCCGACAACAACAGCTTCACGAACAACACCGCCTACGACAACGCCGACGGGTTCTACGGTGATACCGCGTCCAACAACACGTTCACGAACAACATGGCCCGCAACAACCTGTACTCCGGTTTCAGCTTCTCCGACAACCCCTACAACGTATTCATCAACAATACTGCCTACAGCAACAACGCATCCGGCTTCGACATCACAACCGGCGCCTACAACCACCTGGGCGGCAACCTCGCCTACAACAACACCGATGCCGGTTTCGGCATCTTCGGCGGCTCGGACAACTCCACGCTGGAGAACAACTCCGCATACAACAACAGCGCCTATGGCAACGACTACGGAGTATACTCGTATCACGAGATGCTCGATAGCTACCTCGGCAACTCGGCCTACAATAACACAATAACCGGCATCTACGACTACAGCTCCAAAAACCTCACAGTGAGGGACAACGTCGCCTTCAACAACTCCGTCAACGGCTTGGAGGCTGGCGCAACCGCAAACAGCACCTTCGCGAACAACAGCGCCCACAACAACACCTATGCCGGCTTCTATGCCATAAACGCTATCGGCAACATGTTCGCGAACAACAGCGCATATTCCAACAACGAAAGCGGCTTCGCCCTCTCTTACAGCCAGAACAACAGCCTGGTAAACGGCACCGCGTACGGCAACACCCTCTACGGCATACGCCTTAGCGGCTCGAATAACACGCTCGTATACCTCTCGCTCTCCTACGGAAACGGGTACGGCGCTTACCTGGAAGGCGCCAACTACGCCAATTTCACGGCAAGCAACCTGACCAACAACACCAACGACGGCCTGCGGATGGACAACGCAAGCGCCTTCAACTCGCTTGGCTCCAACTACGTCTGCTTCAACGGCCTGGACGTGAACAACCAGGGCGCGTCAAACGCAGGCGCTGCAGACCGCTGCGACTCGTTCCTCAGCTGGACCGAGGGCGGCCACTTCGGATGCGAATTCTCGTGCAGCACGATGTGGCACCGCTTCTTCGGAAACGTGAACAGCACGATAATACTGAAGGACAACTCCAGCGCGGGCGCCTTCTTCAGCTGGAACTCCACCGGATTCGCGGTCTATTTCGCGGATTACGACTCGGACGTCAGCTGGCATGACCTGCAGGCGATAGGCAAAAACAGCGCGAACGCCAGTTCGGCAAGCGACTTCACCGAATTGGACGCGGCATTCAGCACCGCATCGTTCGGCGACAATATCAACAGGACATATTCAAGCGACGGCTCGGCCCCGCTGGAGAGCCGGAACTTCACAGTCTTCGGCAGGCTTGTGGCCGATGTCCCAATAGCAAACTCCACAGCATCCAATACGACCTTCGACACCGGGATACTCTGGGACATGTCGGACGACACCGGAGGCGGCGAATACGATGCCGTTGACAAGGAGTCGACGGTGTGGACAGTGGCCGTAAACTCCTCTACGACGGACGTCTATGGCACATACGACTACCTCGTCCAGATTCCTTCAACGCTATCGACCTATGAAGGCGGCAACGACATCGTATCTGTCTACGTCGAGCTCCAGTGAGCCGGCGCAGCCATATGGTGCCGAAGCCTTTTAGTAATGATGAAGCCGACGGGCCCGCTCTCGGTTAGGTATAAAATCCTTCATTCCGATATCGGTTCATCTCATTAAGGGGTAACTACAATGGAGCAGAGACTCGAGCTCGCCACGAAGGGCCATATTAAAGACGTGCAGGGTGACCAGCTTGCCGGGCGCCTGAAGAAGGAACTCGGGCTGGACATCCGCTGCCGCTTCATGGACGCGTACAACATGGCCGAAAAGCTTTCAGATGCGGACATGCTCGCGCTCGCCGAGGACGTATTCGCGGACAGCGTCACGCAGGACTTCTCATTCAAGGAGCCTCTCTTCAAGGACACCTGGCGCATCGAAATCGGAATGCTCCCAGGCGTCACCGACAACGTGGGGCATACCGCATCGGAGGCAATCAAGGACCGCCTTGGCAAGGATATGGGCGTGTTCTATTCGAGGGTGTACTCCCTTTCCCAAGATGCGGACGAGATGCTCTGCGAGCGCATCGCGATGATGCTCCACAACCCGCTTGTAGAGCGGTTCATGGTGCACGCCCCCGGCTCGGACGTGCCCGCATACCTCCCGAGGGTGCACATCCCCCGCGAGCCGTCCGTGCAGCGCATCAGCCTGCACATGGGCAAGGAGCGCTTCGAAGCGCTCGTAAAGGAGCGCCTGCTCTCCCTCTCCTACGACGAATTCACGGCCATCAAGGCGTATTTCAAGGACGAGAAATTCCTCGAGGCGAGGAAAAAAGCCGGCCTGGACAACAAGATAACCGACGTCGAATTGGAGGCGTTCGCCCAGACCTGGAGCGAGCACTGCAAGCACAAGATTTTCAACGCAATGATTCAATACGACGAGGATGGCGAGAAGCACGCCATCAATTCGCTCTTCAAGACATTCATACGCGGCGCGACCGAGCAAATCAAGAAGCCGTACGTCGTCAGCGTGTTCAAGGACAACGGCGGAATCATCAAGTTCAACCACGAATACGACATCGCAATCAAGGTGGAGACGCACAACGCCCCGTCTGCACTCGACCCCTACGGCGGCGCATTGACCGGGGTTTTGGGCGTCCAGCGGGACGTGCTCGGAACCGGCCTCGGAGCCAACCCCATCGCAAACATCGACGTCCTCTGCTTCGGGCCCCTGGACGCCAAGAAAGAGGACTACCCCAAAGGCGTCCTGCCGCCCCGCGTCATATACGACGGCGTCGTGCGCGGCATAGAGCACGGCGGGAACAAGATGGGCATCCCGACCGTCAATGGCTCAATCACTTTCGAAAAGGAATACACCTGCCGCCCGCTCGTATACTGCGGAACAGTCGGCATCATGCCCTCGCAGATTGGCGGCCGGAGGACCTGCGAGAAGGAAATCAAGCCCGGATACCTCGCGGTCATGGTGGGCGGCAGGATAGGCAAGGACGGCATACACGGCGCCACGTTCTCGTCCATGCAGATTGACTCATCCGTGCCGCAGAGCGTGGTCCAGATAGGCGACCCGATAACGCAGAAGAAGACGCTGGATTTCATAATCGAGGCGCGCGGGAAGATGCTCTACGAAGCCATCACGGACAACGGCGCGGGCGGCTTGTCATCCAGCCTCGGCGAACTGGCCCAGTTCTCGAACGGTATTGAAATCCATCTGGACAAGTGCCCGCTCAAATATTCCGGCCTCGACCCATGGGAAATACTGGTCTCGGAATCCCAGGAGAGGATGAGCCTGGCGGTCCGCCCGGAAAAGCTCGACGAATTGATGGCCCTCGCCAAAATCCACAACGCCGAGGCGACGGTAGTTGGGACGTTCACCGGAAGCGGCAAGTTCCACGTGCTCTTCAAGGACCAGACTGTCGCCTATTTGGACATGGAATTCCTCCACGAAGGCGTCCCCCAGTACAAGCTCAAAGCCTCATGGAAGAAGCTTATCTACCCGGAGCCCAGCATCGGCCGGTTCTATCCGGAGGATGTCCTTCATCGGCTCCTTTCATCGCCGAACATCTCAGTGAAGGAGTCAGTAATCCGGCGCTTCGACCACGAGGTCAAGGGGCAGAGCGTCATCAAGCCGCTGATGGGCGGGCCGAACGATGCCGCCGTCCTCCGCCCCCTCTTCAATTCGGACGAAGGCCTGGTCATATCGCACGGCATCTGCCCGCGCTACTCGCAGGACGGATATGCGATGGCATCGCTGGCTTTCGACGAGGCCGTCCGCAACGCGATTGCCGTGGGCGCCAAATTCGGATACCTCGCCTGCCTCGACAACTTCTCCTGGCCCGACCCGGTGAAATCCCCGCGCACCCCGGACGGGGAGCAGAAGCTGGGCTGCCTGGTCCGCGCCTGCATCGCCCTCTACGAATGCGCGACGGGCTACAACGTGCCCATCGTTTCGGGAAAGGACAGCATGAAGAACGACTACTACTCCGGAGAAAGGAAATACTCGATACTCCCCACCCTTCTCGTCACCGTCGTGGGCAAGATGAGCCGCATCCAGCATGCCGTCAGCTCGGAGTTCAAGAAGCCCGGGGACATCGTATATGTCCTCGGCACGACGCATGATGAACTGGGCGGCAGCGAATTCCACAAGCTCTTCGGTGCAATCGGGAACAACCCCCCGCAGCTGCGCCCGGACGAGCACATCCCCATTTACAAGGCGCTCTCGGACGCGATGGAAGACGGGCTCGTGGCGTCAGCCCACGACGTCTCGGACGGGGGCCTGGCCGTCGCATTCGCGGAATCCGCGCTCGGTTTCGGCTTTGGCGCGGAGCTGGATCTGGCAAGCGTGGCTTCGGCATGCGAACGGGAGGACGCCCTGCTCTTTTCAGAGAGCCCGGGACGCTTCGTCGTGAGCGTGACTCCTGAAAAAGCCGAGAAATTCGAAAACCGGATGCGGGGGACGGTATGCAGGAAGGCCGGTCGCGTGCGCGGCGACAAGCGCTTTTTGATAAAGCGCGGCGACAGCCCGCTCATCAACGAGTCGATAGAGAACATCCGGAAATCATACTTCAAAGGTGTGGAACTTGCTTGACGGACTGAAGGAAGAGATTGCATCGATGCTGGCCGGCGCTTCGGGAGCGTCAAAGGAAGTAGCGCTCGAAACACTCGAGCCCGGGAAAGTCGGCGACCTCTCAAGCAGGCTTGCTTTCGTCCTGGCCAAAGAGCGGAAAGAGAACCCCGCAAAGCTCGCGGCCGACATCGCCAAGGGGCTGAAGCCGTCATCCAGCTTCGATAAAATCGAGGCAGCGGGGCCGTATGTCAATTTCTACCTCAGCGACAAGGCGTATTCGAATATTCTATCCGACATGCTTGGAAAGAAGGGCCGGTACGGGGCCGGGAAAAAGAAGGCGGGGAAGGTGATTATGGAGTTCCCCTCCGTGAACCCGAACAAGCCCTGGCACATCGGCCACCTGCGGAACGCGCTTCTCGGCGATTCCGTGGCGCGCATTCTCGAATTCGACGGCCATGAAGTGGAGCGCATGGATTACATCGACGATTTGGGCCTGCAGGTGGCGCAGAGCCTCTGGGGCTTCCTGAACTACGACTCGAACCCGCAGGGGAAGTTCGACTCGTGGCTCGGCCACCAGTACGTGGGCGTCGCGAAGCGCTTCGAGGAGGACAAGGCGGTCGTGGAGGGCGTGCGCGAAACCGTGAAGCTGATGGAAGAGGGCGACAACGAGATTGCCCGGGCGGGGCGGGACCTTGCCGAAAAATGCGTCGCAGCCCAGTACCAGACGTCTTTTGAGTTCGGCATCTTCCATGACGTCCTGATTTTCGAGAGCGACATCCTCCGCACCATATTCAATGAAGGAGTGGCCCAAATAAAGGAGAACCGGGCGGTCGTCCTGGAGGCCGAAGGCAAGAACGCCGGCTGCTGGGTCGTGAAGCTGGGCGAGGAATTCGAAAAAGAGTTCGGGAAGATGGAGAACCCGGACAAGGTGCTGATACGCAGCGACGGCACCGCGGTCTACACCGGAAAAGACGTGATATTCCACCTCTGGAAGTTCGGCAAGCTGAAAAACCGCTTCGGCTACGCACCGTTCATCGGGCAGCCAAACGGCAAAACCGCCTTCATGACCGTTCCGGGCGGCAAAGACATGCCATTCGGCGCGGCGGACTCGGCCATCAACGTGATTGGCGTGGAGCAGAAATACCCCCAGCGCGTGATTGTGGAGGTCCTGCGGCGGCTCAAATACGAGGATGAGGCTGCGAACCTGCACCACCTCTCATACGAGCACGTGGGCCTTCCGGACGAAAAGTTCTCTGGACGGAAAGGGACATGGGTCGGCTACACAGCGGACGAGCTCCTTGCCGAGGCGAAATCTCGCGTCATGGAGAAAATCAAGGTGGATGCCGGCGCGGACGAGAAGGCGGAGATAGCGAAGATTGTGGGGGCGGGCGCGATAAAATACTCGTTTTTGCGCACCAGTTCCGACAAGCGCATAACGTTTCGATGGGAGGACGCCCTGAACATGGAAGGGGATTCAGGCCCGTATCTCCAGTATGCATACGTACGGACCAGGGGAATCCTCGGCAAGGCGCAGGATACGCCTTCCGTCGAATCCGTGGCATTTGGCAAAGAGGAGCGGGCGCTCATCAAGCGCCTGGCAATGCTGCGCGACATCGTGGCACGGAGCGCCAAGGAGCGCGCCCCGCACCACATCACCCAATATGCGCTTGATGTGGCGGCGGATTTCAGCTCCTTCTACACCAACTGCCCGGTCCTCGTGGCCGAAGACTCCAAGGTCCGCAGGACCAGGCTCGCAATCACCGAGGCGACCGGCATAGCGCTGAAGAGCGCCCTGGGCCTCCTCGGAATCGACTGCCCAAAAAGGATGTGAACCCGCATGGCTGGCAAAGGATTTGTGCATTTGATTATCTGTCTTTTTGCGCTGCAGGCAGCTTCAGGCGCGGTGTTTGCGGCTTCGGGCGGGTCCCTGACCGATACTGAAAAGCAGTGCATCAAAGGATGCTGCGAGGCGGTTGGCGGAACCTACGAATGGGAGCACAACGGCTGCGAGAGCCCGCAGGCGGACATGTTCGAATGCGCGGACGCATGCAGGGAGGAGAAAGGCAATTCCTGCCCCCTCGCCGCGCTCATGATGTTCGGCTTGGCGGGCGCTGCCATCTTTTGCACATCAAATGCGAGGCAATGAAGGTGATATGATGAAAACGACAATCTTTGGGATACTGGCGCTTTTTGCGCTCGCCCCTGCTGCCTTTGCGCAGACGTGGTGCGAGCAATCGTGCTGCGAGGAAAACGGCGGCTCGTGGGATTCGGATTACGAATACTGCAGCGGGGCTGACAGCAACTACTACACCTGCATGGACGATTACTGCTCGACGTCCTCGTACGAGACGGGAACGGGCAGTTCGAGCAACGTTTCCTGCTGCGGGAGCGGCTTCATACTTGCTGCCGTTGGCGGCGTGGCGTTCCTAGGCATGGGGCGGAAGGCGGAATGATGAAACCATTGCCCGTAATCCTAATCCTTTTTTCATTCATGCCCATCGCATTCGCAGCAAGCGACTGTGAGCACTCATGCTGCAGCACCTTCAACGGCTCCTGGAACGAGGACTTCGACGACTGCAAGCGCGCCGCCACCGGATTCGACGGGTGCGTGTCCGACTGCGAAGCCGCCGTATGGGCGGCCCGTCCCCAGGGGCCTGGCCCAGCCGACCCTGAGCACACGTATTCCTGCAAGGTCGGGCTGATTCTTCTCTCCATATTGGGCGGAGCCGTGTTCTTGAAGTGCAAAACCTAATGCGAAGCTGGTATAGCTTCCTTGGCTCCGGCTTCTTCGAATGACTCTTTGAGCAATATCTCTTCCAGTTTGACGAGGGCCTTTACCCGGTTGTTTTTTTCATCAAGCTGGTATAATGTGATTCGCCCCACTTTCCGTTTTATCCTGACAATGCCATTTTTTATCAGCCCGGGCAAGAGCTTGTATATCGTGGGCCTCGAAAGCCCGCATCCTTCTGCGATGTCTGTTTTGGAATAATCTATCCCCCTGCCTTCGATAAGAAAATCAATCACCCTATTCTCCGGGGTATCGCCTATCACTTCGAGCAGCATGGATTTTTCATATGTCATAGTTTATACTGACTATACGAATATTATTTAATTCTTTACATGAATGTAAATATATGGATAATGAAAGCGCCATCAAAGCGCGGCTATTATTCTCACTCGCGAGAAAGCGGAAATGGGGCGAGAGCCATACCGCATACGAAAATATCTTCAAATCTTTCAAATCCGAGGCATTCGGAAAGGAAGGGATGAAGTACGCGAAAAGCCTGGCAGAAGAGCTTGTGCGCGAAGGATTCATAATAAAGAAACCGACGCATTACGGTCTGCAGGTTTCTCTAAATCCCCAGATGGCGCAGGAGATCAAACAGTTGATAAAAGAGAATCTCGGTTTTGATATCTGAAGGCTAATCCTTGATGCATCCGAGCGTCTTTGCCAAATCGCGCTTAATCCCATGGCGCGCGAAAAACTTCAGGATTATTCCGACATCGCGCTCCAGGAACCTCATGGCATGGGGGTGGCGCGTGACGACGCCCTGCCCGAAATCTATCAGGTAAGGCACGTCCCCCATCATTATGTTGTATTCGCTTAAATCAGCATGAACGAGCCCTTTCCGGTACATCTTCCGCACATCATCGAGTATCGAGTCCAAATCCTTCTCCCCGTGCAGGGGCCCCACCATGTTCATGGTTGGGTAAGGCAGGTCGCCCTCGCCCAGAAAGCTCATCACAAGGACGCGGTTTATCAGGAAATACGGCTTCGGGGAATGGATGCCGGCCCTCTCGCAAATCTCCAGGTTCTTGAATTCCTTTCTCGCAAAAGCCCGCACGATATCCCGGTCGTTGTGCTTAATCCTCTCGAAGCGCGGGTCGCCCTCAAGGTAGTCCATCTTCCTAAAAAACGGCGCGGTCTCGTTCTTGTAAATCTTCACCGCCACATACTTCCCGTCCGGCGTCGACGCGCGGAAGACGTTCGCCTCCTTGCCGGTCGAGACCGGGTAGTCCACGGTCTGGAGGATCTGTTTTTTCAGGAGCTTGGACAAATCGAGGAGCGCTTCGCGGTCGAAGACCTCGCTCTCGGTCTTGAACCGCTCTTTGAGCTGGTAGTCTTCCTTGAGTGGCTTTTTCGTCATCGATAGCACTGGGGCGCAATTTTATATAAATTCACCGCTCCCCCGTCCCTTGCGGCAAAAAGAGAAAGAAGAATGAAAAAATCAGATGTGGCCCTCTTCCTTGAGGATTCTCGCCTGGAGCGGGAAGTAGCGCCAGATGACATCGCCTTTTGAGTCGCCCTGGATTTCGAAGGGCTTCACTATTACGACGTCGCCCTCCTTCACCCATATCTTGTTCTTCAGCTTGCCCGGGATGCGGCACATCCTTTCCTTGCCGTCCTTGCAGGCGACCTTCATCCTTGAGCCGCCCATCAGGCCGAGCACTACGCCGAGGACCTCTCCCTCGCGGGGGAACCTCAGCCGCCTCCTTTCCTCATCCCTGCTCAGGGGCGGGGCGCCTCCGCCTGGTTTCTTCTTTGCGCCGCCACGGTATCCAAATGCCAACGTATCACCCTGCGCCTTGTTCCAAGGCGTTTAATGCTTGCTACCTTACTGCCTTCCTGGCGCCGCACGCCTCGCAGACGAGGTTGCGCACGCGGTGGCCGAGATCCTCCAGATGGGTGTCCGGCCTGTTGCACTCCTTGCATATGACGTACTTGCTCACGAACTCATCGAGCTTCCGGTTCACCATGTCGCCGGTGAGCTTCCTCTGGAGCACGAGCCGCTCCCCCACGATTTCGACAGGCACCGCCATCTCCTTGGAGAGGTGCTTCGACACCAATACCGGGTCGCGCCGTATCTTGTCGCAGACAGCCTTGAAGTTCTTGATTATGGTCTTGTTGCCCTCTGTGAAGTAGTCGAAGCGTGGCATCTCGAAGCGCTCGCCGGTGCCCTTGGTGCGCTCGGGCAGCTTCTTGTAGATGTCGTCAAGTAGCTGTTCGTAATCTTTCTCAGAACTCATGGAGAGATTAACTACATAATGATTTTTAAGCTCATGTCGGCAGGGCAGATTCCAGGTGAAGCCGCCTCCCCAAACCATTTAAAAATACTTCTTACCATTAATTGACACTATGAATGCAAGACTCGCGGCCCGAAAAACGCAGAATACGGGGGCACAGGAAAATATAAGACGCATACTATTGGCATCCCCGCCACTAACATCATGCGGAAATGAAAAGGCGTC
This sequence comes from Microcaldota archaeon, assembly GCA_022627495.1. Taxonomy (GTDB): domain Archaea; phylum Micrarchaeota; class Micrarchaeia; order Anstonellales; family Bilamarchaeaceae; genus Bilamarchaeum. The sequence continues at coordinate 60,394 of JAKEGJ010000024.1, read as the reverse complement.
TGAAAAACTTGTCGAATGCCTCCCAACTGAGGCCGTCAGGATAATTGCGTCGCATCTGGAAGGGATTGGCCCGAGCGTAGATCTTTCACCGAGCGAGGCTATTGCGCTTAGGGCGGAAATACTGGACTCCCTCGTCTGTATGACATTCGCACACGGATTTATTGCGTTCCCTAAAATTTTAGTAGTGCTTGGGGATATCGCTGATTATGAGACAACTGCGGGCAATCATCGCGTAGCAACTGAGTTGCGGGGCCTTGCAGCCACTATAGAATCAGCCAGTATGGAAAAAATTACATGGTTTCCCAGGGATTAGCAGAAAACAGCCATCTGAAAGAATGACTGGCACAGGGTTCCCGGCATTTCGAGACTGGCGAATTGCTTCTGCATCATGTCCCTTCCTCCCAGCTGTGGAGGTATTTCTCCTGCTCCTTCGTCAGGACGTCCTTCCGCACGCCCATCGCCTCAAGCTGGAGCTCGGCAATCCTATCGTCTATTGCGGATGGAAGCGTCAGGACGCCCGGCTTAAGCTTCCCCTTGTTCTTCACCAGGTACTCGCACGCAAGCGACTGGCCCGCGAACGACGTGGCCATCACCTCGCTGGGGTGGCCCTCGGCCGCGGCCAGGTTTATCAGCCTGCCTTCGCCGCAGAGGAAGACCTTCTTCCCATTGACGTCGTATTCCTCTAGGAAAGGCCGTATCCTGCGCTTCTTGAAGCTTTTATTGAGCGACGCCACATCCACCTCGCAGTCGAAGTGCCCCGAATTCGCGAGTATCGCCCCGTCCTTCATCTTTTTCACATGCTCGAGGCGTATCACGTCCTTGTCTCCTGTCACGGTGAGGAATATGTCTCCTATGGCCGCAGCCTCGGCTATCGGCATGACGCGGTATCCGTCCAGCGTAGCAGCCAGCGCCCTGAAGGCGTCGACTTCCGTCACTACGACCTGGGCGCCCATTCCTTTCGCACGAAGGGCCACCCCCTTTCCGCAGTCCCCGTAGCCGCATACGACGAAAACCTTGCCCGCTATCAGCGTGTTCGTGGCGCGGAGGATGCCGTCTATCGTGGACTGCCCGGTACCGTAATAGTTGTCCAGCAGGTGCTTGGTCTTGTTGTCGTTGACCGCCACGACCGGGCACTTGAGCGCCCCGTCCGCTTCCATCGCGCGGAGCCGGATGACTCCTGTAGTGGTCTCCTCGCACGCGCCAATCACCCTGCCCAATTTGTCCTTGTGGCGCGTGTGGAGCGCGCTCACCAGGTCGCATCCGTCGTCGATGGTGACGTCGGGCTCTCTTTTGACGACCTCGTCTATGTACCTGTAATACTCCTCCTTGGTCTCGCCTTTTTTCGCGAAGACCGCGACGCCCTCTTCGGCAAGCGCCGCCGCCACGTCATCCTGCGTGGAAAGCGGGTTGCAGCCGGCTATCGCCACCTTCGCACCGCCGGCGCATAGCGTCCGGACGAGCACCGCGGTCTCCTTGGTGACATGGAGGGCCATCCCGATGCATAGCCCCGCAAAGGGCCGCTCCATGGAAAAGCGCTTCCTTATCATGAGCATGATGGGCATGTTCCGCTCGGCATATTCGATATTGAGCTTCCCCTGGCCAGCCTGGGCCACGTCCTTCACTTCGTAATCAGCCATGGATGGAGATTCTCCCTCAAGGATTTAAAATATGATTCGGGGCTCGGGCCGCGCCATCCGCCCCTGCATGTCCATTTAAATATATATCTGCATCCAGATATATCGTTTAATATGAATATTTTGCCCCCAGCCCAAAAAAACCGGAAGGCCTTCGAGAGGATGGCCATGCGCCACATGTTCTCGGCATTCCTCCTCTGGTACATCTCGAAGGGCAGGGTCCACGGATATGAACTGATTAAAAGGCTTGAGAAAGAAGAGGGTTTCCGGGTGACGACCCCGAGCCAGCTCTACCCGATGCTGAAATCCCTGATGAAGCAGGGCTTCGTTTCGCAGGAGAGGGAGATGCGTGGGAAGCGGGCGAGGAAGGTATACAGGATAACCGCGAAAGGGAGGGTGCTGCTGCAGGACGTGAAGAAATGCATGCGCAAAAACCCCCTGAAGCTGGAATTCCTGCGGGAGATGGTCGCATGAGCGCGGGGAACGATATCATACGCCTTGAGAAAATCCGGAAAATATACCCTATGGGGAAGGGCGTCACTGTCGAAGCGCTGCGGGGCGTCGACCTCACGATAAAGAAGGGAGAATTCGTCTCCATCCTGGGGCCCAGCGGCTCCGGCAAATCCACGCTCCTGCACATGATAGGCATCCTCGACAGCCCGACCTCGGGAAAGCGGTATATCGACGGGATAGACACCAGCAGGATGGGCGAAGACGAGCAGGCGCGCGTCCGCGGCCTGAAAATCGGCTTCATATTCCAGACATTCAACCTGATACCGAGCCTGACGGCGCTGGAGAATGTCGAGCTGCCCCTGATGCTCTGCCGCGGCGCATGCGCGGGCAGGCGGGAGAGGGCGGCCGAGCTTCTGCGGCAGGTCGGCCTGGGCGAGCGGCTGGACCACCATCCGAACGAGCTTTCGGGGGGCCAGCGGCAGAGGGTGGCAATCGCCCGCGCCCTTGTGAACGAGCCCGAGCTCATCCTCGCGGACGAGCCCACGGGGAACCTGGACTCAAAGACCGGGCACGAAATCCTCATGCTCCTTAAAAGCCTGCACGGGCAGGGAAGGACAGTCGTAATCATTACGCACGACCAGTATATCACGAACGTTACGGACCGGGTCGTGAGAATCAAGGATGGAATGATTGAGAAGGTGTGAACATGAACTCGAAGATGATATTTGCAATGCTATTGGCGTTCGGCGTCGCTTTCGCCGGGCTTTCCGTGGACGCATATACCGTGTCAAAAACGCAATACGAGCCCAACGAGCCCGGTATCGTCACTGTTACTGTCTCGAACCCCATCGGCTCCGAGAGGGTGACCTCGATAACAATGTCCATCGAGAACCCGCCCGAAATCGCGGTCACAAGCGCCCCGAAGATGTCCGATATCGACGCGGGTGGCACGGCCATCGTCTCCATCCCGTTCCGGGTAAGGGACGACGCGCGGCCGGGCATATACCTGCTGAACGTGGTCTTCAGCGGCTACAAGCAGTCCGGCGGCACGTCCCTGGCGACCGTCAACACAGTGTCTGTCCCCATTACCGTGGTCAAAGAGCCGGACCTCTCCATCTCGGTGGACGACAGCGTCCTCTCGGGCATAGATGATGTCGTGCTGACTGTGAGCAACAACGGCGGCCCGGCCAAGAACCTCAAGCTCAGCGCATCCGGCCCGGTGTCCATATCCGGTTCGGATGTGTTATACATCGGGGAGCTTGCCGGCAACAGCAGCAAATCCCTCGAAATAACCCTTGATTCGCGTGGCGCGGCAGACGGCCCGACTGACGTGGCATTCATTTTCGAATACCAGGACGAGCTTGGCATGGGCGGCCTCGACAACTCCACCCTGCGCATGACCGTCCGTAACGAGAAGCTGGACCTGAAATTCGACCAGACCAGCGCCATCATCACGAAAATGGAGAGCAACCTCACCTTCACGGTGCGCAACGAAGGGGCAGAGCCCCTCAAGGACGTCCGCCTGTCATTCCCGGATGACGCGCTCCGCTTAAAGGACTCGGGAGAGATGAAATTCGGCAACCTCGCCCCCGGCCAGAGCGCCTCGGCCTCCGTTGTGGCATTTGCTGAGCTTCCCCCCGGAGTCAACCCCGTGAACGCCGAAATCAGCTATATAGAGAGGGACGTGCAGAAGCTTGAGGCGAGGCAGCTTCCGATAACAATAACCTCAGACGCCGATGTGGGCGTCTACCTGGAAGCGAAGCCGCTGCCCCTGACGCTGGGCTCGGAGCACACAATCTCCGTGCTGGTCTCAAACCTCGGTTCCTACCGCATAGACAATGTGGACGTTTCCCTCCAATCGCCGGCCTTCCGCTCAATGGACATTTCCGAGAAGCAGTACATCGGGAGCCTGCAGAACGATGATTTCTCGACCGTGCAGTTCCTTATGGCTGTGAATGCAACCTCTGAAGGCTCCGCGCCTGTCAAGGTCACAATCAACTACCGCGACCAGTCCGGAGAGTGGAAAAGCAAGACCGTGACACAGAACGTGAATGTCTACAGCCCGCCTGCGGCCGATGGCAGCCCGCTTCCGATAGTGGGCGGAATCGTCGTGCTCGCAATCGCGGTATGGTTCCTCTTCCTCAGGAAGAAGAATACCAATGGCGGGTGATGCGAGGTAGCCTTCTGGATTTTGCCGGCATCCGTCGGGGCCCGTAAGCCCCCCCGGGCCAGCCGGCGGCGGGGTGCGCAATGAACCTGGGAGAGATGGTCAATTACAGCATGGACTACCTCGGGCACCACAAGCTCCGGACAGTCCTGACCGTCCTGGGGATAGTCGTCGGAATCTCATCGGTCATCCTGCTTGTGGGCCTGGTTCAGGGGCTCAAAGCCGACATACTCAAGCAGCTTGAGGATTTCGGGCCACGGACGATAATCATCTCGCCTGCAAGCGCCAGCGGGGGCGGGGGGCCGGGCTCCTCCCAGTTCATGCCCACGAAAGGCAAGCTCTTCGAAAAGGACTATGAGCGAATCAAGCGCCTCCCGAACATTGCGAGTATAACGAAGGTCATCGCTTCGCAGGCCACGCTGACATTCAAGAACGAGTCAATAAGCGGGACCGTCTACGGAATCGAGGCAGGCGTGTTCGACGACACGGTTCCAGTCGAGATGGAATCGGGCAGGTTCCTGGAATCTTCCGACCGCGCTGTCGCCGGCCTTGGCCATGACATCGCAACCGGCTTCGAGGATGACGTGCAGACGCAATCCAGCCTGTTCATATCCGGAAAAAAATTCAAGGTCCTGGGCCTCCTCAAGGAGACCGGCAACTCTTTCGCCCCTATGGACAGCGTCGTTTTCATACCAGTTGACGACGCGCGCGAGCTTTTCAACAACAGCCTGCTTCCGGGCGAGATTTCCGCCATCCGGCTGACCCTCAAGGAGGGGAGCGACGTGGAGGCGGATGCGGAATGGATAACCGACCAGATGATGGCGTCGCACCGGGTGACGAACGATACGAAGGACTTCACGGTGATAACCCCCAAGTTCATCAACGACCGCTTCAACACTGTGTTCGACCTGCTCACGCTTTTCCTTAGCGCAATCGCCTCCATCTCGCTCATCGTAGGCGGCATCGGCATCATGAACACCATGTTCATGAGCGTCCTGGAGCGCCGAAGGGAAATCGGCACGATGAAAGCCATCGGCGCATCGACCGAGCAAATCCGAAACCTTTTCATCGTCGAATCCGCCATGCTCGGGTTCGCAGGGGGCATACTCGGGCTTCTGGCGGCCGTGGGGATAGCCTACGCTCTTATCATATTTTTCAACCTGACATTCGTGTTCGACCCACTTGTGATCGGGGGTTCGATAGCGTTCTCAATAACCCTGGGATTGATTTCCGGAACAAAGCCGGCAATCGACGCTGCCCGGATTGACCCGATAGAAGCGCTGAGGTATGAGTAGATGAACCTGCCGGAAGCGACGAAATACTCGTTCAACAACCTGATTCGGCGCAGCCTGCGCAGCTGGCTCACCATCCTGGGCATGGTCGTAGGCGTGATAGCAATCGTGGTCATCCTCTCAGTGAGCGAGGGCTTCAACCGGGACATCAATACCCAGATGTCGTCCTTCGGCGCAGACATGATGTTCGTATATCCGATATCGAGCCTCGAATCCGCCTTCTCGGGAGGGAGCGGGGGGCTTATGACGACCAGCGGGAAGCTCAGGCAGGCCGACGTGGACGACATCCAGGGCATCCCCGGCGTCAAGGCCGTCACCCGCGGGATATTCGGGCGTGCGAGCCTGTCTTTCAAGGGGAAGAACATCACCGGGTTCATAATAGGCGTGGACGACGAGATGTTCGACATGTACCCCACGTACATAGAGGTGGAATCCGGCCGCGTGTTCCGGAACGGGGAACGCAACGTGGCCTTTTTCGGCAACGACGCGGCGAACAAGCTCTTCGGAAAAGACAAAATCGAGCCCGGAAGCATCGTGCAGATGAACGGCAGGAACTTCCGTGTCGTGGGGGTGCAGAAGCTAATTGGCACGTCACTTTCATCCGCCGACGATGCCCAGATATACGTGACGTTCGATGACGCAAGGGACCTCTTCCGCGGCCAGTTCCTGGAAGACGAGGTCGGGACCATCATGATACAGGCGGACTCGGGCTACAATCCGGAGGATATAAAGGACACAATCGAGCACAAGCTCGCCGCGAACCACCGCGTCAGGGTGGACGACAAGGACTTCACGGTCATCACATCCGCCCAGATATCCGAAATCGTCGGGACCATACTCGTGAGCATCCAGCTGGTCCTCGGAGCCGTCACGCTGATTGCGTCGGTCGTGGGGGCGATAGGCATCGCGAACACGATGTTCATGAACGTCCTTGAGCGAATCCGGGAAATCGGCATCCTCAAGTCTGTCGGTGCGACAAGGAACGACATCCTGATGCTTTTCCTAATCGAAAGCGCGATAATCGGGCTTGCAGGCGGCATAATCGGCCTGGCGCTGGGCTACCTGACGCTCGAGCTGCTTGTGTACCTCTTCGCGATACCCGTGTTTTTGCGCCTCCGGATAATCGCATTCGTCTTCATCTTCTCGATAGGCACCGGGGTGCTTGCGGGCATCATCCCTTCCTGGCGCGCGGCCAAGATGGACCCTGTCGAGGCTCTGAGCTACGATTGAATCCATAATCCTATCCATTCTTTGATGATATCCGTGCGCTTCATGATATCCCCTCCGTCGTGCATTCTATCTCCCTTCATTATCTGCCGCCTGTCCGCACCATCCCTATTTATAAACCGCGCAGGAGATATAATCCAATCCGGGGCGATAGCCACCCCATCCTAGAAGGTGAAATTATGACTGTGTCGAACAGAAGTAATGGAAACGGAATGTCAGAGATTAATTCGTCCATGTCACGCGGGCAGTTCCTGCGCACGGCCGGAATGATCGGCGGGGCAGCTGCAATCACGGGTCTTGGATTGGGCGGCGTCGCAAGGGCGCAGTCATTCGAGCCGAAAACATATTATGTGAACATGCCCCCGTATGGCAGCGATGCGAATCCTGGCACTTATGAACAGCCGTTCGCGACTATACAGTATGCGGTCGATTATGCCAGCGACGGAGATACTATAATGGTGCTGCCTGGCTATTACCAGGGCGCGGTATTGGGCGGGAACCGCTGGCCTGCAGACTCGGTGAAGATGCCGGGCGGAAAGAAAAGCCTCAACATAATCGGAAGCGAAGGTACGGTCATCAACCGCGGCGTCATGGCGACATCGACGGCGAATGAAGCAGCATTTTTCATAGCGCCGAGCGGCAATTTCACGACGCAACAGGTCCCCGGGCAACCTCCAACCCTTATCCAACCGCCGAGGAACAAGGCCGACGGGACGACGATAAGCAACTTCGTAATCGACGGAAACAACTGGCAGGGCCTCAAGCCATTCGCGCTGGGCGTGTTCGCGCAGGGGGCGAAGAACCTCACCGTCAGCCATCTGACAATCTACCGGGCACAGCAGGCCATTTCTTTCTCAGGATGCAGCTTCTGCGCCGCCACGCACAACACCATCCAAGGCTTGTTCGCGCCAATCTCGAACTTTCCGACGGAAAGGGGAATATATGTCGGCAGCAACAATAACGGCGAATGCGAAGGCAATTTCATAGGCTTCAACAAGATATATGCGACCGATGTGCTGGCCGGCACATGGGCAAGGGAGCGCGTGGGTATATATTATGGGAACGGCGTTGTTGCCGCCGGCACCGCATGTCCCGTACCCCCCGGACCGTACTACCTATTCTTCCTGCCGGTGAAGAACAGCAAAATCGTGCACAACCAGGTCGAGGTTTCTATACCCGCGGCGTATATGCCGACCCCGCCGAATCTCTGCCCGACCGGCAACGCGGTTCCATGCTACAACGTTGTCAGCGCATGCCATTTCCAGGACGGAATTAACGCACCCAGCACCTATTACCAAACGATGGGGTGGCGTGGAACAACCTCTCAGCCAGGGTATGCGGACAACTCTGTCGGCTTCAACGACTTCCGGGGAAGCACCAATGCGCTCTCGTACTCTCCCATCAGCCCACTGCCCTACAAGTACCCCTGCGGCCCGAGCCTCGTGCTGAATTTCACTAGCCTCGAGTTTCCGAACAACAATGATATAACGAAGAATTTCGGGTTGAGCTCGATTGTCGGGATTGGCGAGGACAGGTCGGTCACGAACGACAACATATATGAAGGCACGACTGGCTTCGTCCCTGTGTTGAACCAGCAGACGTGCGAGGAGACCGGGAACCAGTGGGTCCAGGACCCCGTGACCGGGGAATGGTACTGCAAGTAGTTTTTTCTTTTTCGTACGCCCATTTTGGGCGCTTCATTTCTTTTTCCACACATCCGGAGATTTGGGATGGCATGTATACAACATTGGCCTGATAGATGCGCCCAGTTACGATTGGACGCTTTCTGCGACAACGTCCCAGTTACATATATATTCCTTGCGATTTCAAGTGAGAAATCAGATTTCTATGGAGCTCATTGTTGCAGAAAAACCACGGGTAGCTGAGAAAATCGCCATGGCCATTGGCGATAAGGTGGAGAAGAAAGGCCACAATGGCGTGTCATATTACGAAACCACCCGGGACGGTCGGGAAATCACCGTCGCCCCCGCCGTAGGCCATGTGTATACGCTGGTCGAGCGGGAGCGCACGCGCACATACCCGGTCTTCGACATCGAATGGGTGCCCTCATACACGGCATCCAAGGGCGCGGCATACACCAAGGGATACGTGGAGCTGCTCCAGAAGCTGGGCAAGAAGGCGGACGTGTTCGTCTCGGCGTGCGACTACGACATAGAGGGCAGCACCATCGCGTACAACGTGTTCCGGTTCGCCACAACCATCCGCGAGGGGAAGAGGATGAAGTTCTCCGCCCTTACCAAGGAGGACCTCTCCACCGCGTACGACGGGCGCAGCGAGTTCGACTACAACAACTGCTTTGCCGGCGAAACGCGCCACATCGTGGACTGGTTCTACGGAATAAACCTCAGCCGCGCCCTGATGGGGGCGCTGCACAAGGCGCACGGATACCGCGTGCTCTCAATCGGCCGCGTCCAGGGTCCCGGCCTCATGCTGTTGTCCGATCTGGAGAAGGACATCCGCGCTTTCGTCCCAACGCCATACTGGGAGCTCTCCGTCCACATAAAGGACGTCGAGTTCCTGCACAAGTCGGGCAGGTTCCTTGATGAGCAGAAGGCATCGGCCGCCCTCGAGAAGACCAAAGATAAGGGGTTCGTCTCTCTTGTCGAAGTGAAGGAGCAGGAAGTCCCAGCCCAGCCGAATTTCGATTTGACCAGCCTGCAGGTGGAGGCGTTCCGGCTTTTCGGCTACCCCCCCTCGCGCACGCTAGAGCTGGCGCAGAATCTCTACGAGGCATCGCTGATTACATACCCGAGGACGTCGTCCCAGCAGCTTCCGCCGACAATCAAGCTGCCCCCCATCATATCCGCACTCGCTGCGAATCCGGACTACGCCCCGCTCGCAAAGAAAATCGCGGAGATGGGGTGGTTCAAGCCCGTCCAGGGCAAGAAGGAGGACCCGGCTCACCCTGCAATCCACCCGACCGGCCAGAAAGGCTCGGTGGCCGGTCCGGAAAAGAACCTCTACGACCTAATCGTCCGGCGCTTCCTCGCGGCATTCGCCCCCCTGGCCAAGCGCCAGCGCAACCGCATAGAGGCAGACTGCGGCGGCGAGACCTACGCGGCATCCGGAAGCAGGCTTATCGAGAAGGGGTGGACCGAGTTCTACGGGAAATACTACACGCCAGAAGACGTCGAGCTCCCTCCGTTCCGGAAGGACGAGTCCGTGGACGCGAAATCCAAGAAGAAGACGAAGAAGGAGACGAAACCCCCGAAACGCTACACCCAGGCATCCATCATCTCCGAGCTGGAGAAGCGCCACCTCGGGACCAAGGCCACGCGCTCCGTGATTGTCGACACGCTGCTGAAACGGGGCTACGCCTCCGGCGCCAAGTCCATCGAGGTGAGCGATTTCGGCATCAAGGTAACGGACGTGCTCCGCAAGTACGCCCCGGAAATCCTCGACGAGAACCTGACTCGGAAGATGGAGGACGAGATGGAGCAGATAGCAGACGGCAAGCTGGACAAGGATGCGGTCATCAAGGAAAGCCGGGAAATCCTCACGCAGATACTCGACAAGTGGAAGTCGAACGAGGCGAAAATCGGCGCCGAGCTGGCGGACGCGCTGAAGCTCACGCAGGCGCGCGAGAACCTCCTTGGGCCATGCGAAAAGTGCGGCTCGCAGCTGCGCATCATCAGGATGAGGGACGGCCGGCAGTTCATCGGCTGCTCAGGGTATCCTAATTGCAGGAACGCATACCCGCTTCCGCCGAAATCAAGCGTTTCCCCCGGGGCGAAGGCCTGCCCGTCCTGCGGCAAGCCCACTATAAATGTTAAAAAGGCTAGGACACGATATACGATGTGCATAGACCCGAATTGCCCGTCTAAAGCGAGCTGGAAGAAGCGCGGCGCCGCGGCAGAGGAAAGCGAGGCGAAGGCCACCAAGGCGCCAAAAGCCAAAGGTGATGCCGATGAGGAAGATAGCTGATTACGAAGTCAAAGGGAAGAAAGTCCTGGTCCGGGCGGATTTCAACTGCCCGGTGAAGGATGGCAAGCTGATCGGAGACACGCGCATCCGGGCGCATTCTTCCACAATAGGCGAACTGAGCGACCGGGGCGCCCGCGTCATTGTGCTTTCGCACCAGGGCCGCCGGGGCCGCGAGGATTTCACAAGCCTTGAAGAGCACACCCGGATACTGCACGGGCTTCTCAAGCGCGACGTGATTTACGTAGACGACGTCATCGGAGAGCGCGCACACCGGGCCATCGAATCCCTCAAAGACGGGCAGATACTTGTCCTCGACAACGTCCGCCACCTCAAATGCGAGACCGAGCACCCTGTCGGCGAAGGGGAGCTGGTGTTCCATATCGCCCCCATAGCCGACTATTACGTCCTGGATGCGCTGTCCGTGGCACACCGGAGGCATTCGAGCATCGTCGGGTTCTCACGCCACATCCCGTGCTTTGCCGGAGATGTCCTTGCCGCGGAAATCGAAGCGGTGGACAAGGTCCGCCATGGGAATGACGTGACATTCATTTTCGGCGGCTCGAAGGTCGAAGACTCGTTTGCGGTCATGAAGAAGTGGCTCGCAGACGGAAGGGCCCGGGAGGTCTTAGTCGGCGGCGCGCTCTCCGTCCTTTTCCTGTATGCCAGCGGGCACCGCGTGGGCGATTCGATGGCGTACCTTGAGGATTCGGGCCTGATGGGGAAGGTGCCCGAGGCGAAGTCGCTCCTGGAGCAGTTCGACGGCAAGATTGTCCTTCCGGTCGATGTGGGGCTTTCCATCGACATGAAGCGGCACGAGGTCGACTCCAAAAGCATACTCAAAGGGCAGATCTGGGACATCGGCTCCAAGACGATTGAGCGCTACAGGGAAGCGATCAGCAACTCGCATTACGTAGTCATGAACGGGCCGGCTGGCGTCTACGAGCTCGATGACTTTTCCCACGGCACCCGCGCCCTTCTCGAGTCGGTCGCAAAATCCGATTCGTTCTCGCTACTGGGCGGGGGCCATACGGTGTCAGCAATCGAGCGGTTCAACATCGACAAGAAGAACTTCAGCTATGTGAGCCTTTCCGGTAAGGCGCTTATAGAATATATGTGCGGCCAGACGCTTCCCGGGATAGCGGCCCTCGAAGACAACGAAAAGCGATTCCCCATGCCGCCGGGCCGGGCTGAGCATACGAAGCACAAGCATCCTAAAACGAAACCGCGGGGATAGCGCCGCCTCCGACCGGCACATTTTTAAATATCCGAATGCGGAGTATTGGCGGCAGCCAGATTCCAGACGGGCCGCCGAGGTGCATCCGATGCCCCTTAACAAAGACCTGCTCCACAAGATGCGGCGGAAGCATGGTGACGAAAGAATAATCCTATCACTCGAAGAAAAAGGCTTCTGCGTAGCCCAGCAGAAAGACGGGCGCACCGAAGAGATGGAGTCCCGGGACGTCAGGGATTTCCTCTCCCGCGCGGAATCCTGCTCCGTCGCATGGGTCGACTACATCGTGGAGGATTTGGCCGGCGAGAGCCCTGCGATAGCCTCCGCGCTCGGCTTCAGCGACTCGCTCGTATCCACCCTCCTCAAAAACAAGCGCTCCGGCTACGAGGATTTGGACGACGAGATGGGCGTCCTCATCCCGGCCATCATCGTGAACGGATTCGACGTCAAAGTCGAGTACCTGCTCCTCCTTCTGCGCAACGGCCTCGTCGCCACCATACACACCACGGAAGTGAAGCGCTTTTTCAGGCTCAGGCGCTACGCGAAGATTTTCATGCGAAAGATAAAGCCGACCCTTCCCAGCAAGGACAAGCTGACCCACATACTCGTGCGCATAATCGACGAGAACAATGCGCGGAACTTCGACCATCTCCGTGAAATCGAGGAGAACTCGGACAAGCTGAGCGCAAAGCTTTCAGACGTGAAAACGCCCAGGGAAGAGATAGGGAAAGACATCCACCTGATGAAGCACGCGCTGATTACATACCTCAACGCCCTGTGGGAGACTGTCGACGTGCTGAACACTCTCCGGTACGGTGACCCGGAAATACTTACTGACGACCCCAAGCTCCTCACGCGCCTTCACGGCCTTGTCGTAGAGGTCAACAACCAGATCGGCCTGGCCGAGCACATGAGCGAGGTGCTGGCAAGCGGCCTTGAAGTCATGCAAAGCATCTACAACAACCAGCTGCAGATACTGAACAACAAGCTCGCTCTCCTGGTCGCCTACCTTACCGTTCTCGGAACGGCGTTCCTCGTCCCGAACACCATAGCGACCGCCCTTGGCAGCTCGGCCTTCGCGCTCACCCCGGCGGACCAGGGCTGGTACCTGGCCCTGCTCCTCGGCTCGACCATAGTTGCGACCGTGGGCTCATACCTTTGGGTATTGAGGATGGGCCTGCTTCCAAAGAAAGCCGAGTGATTTTTTGGGCTATTTCCCGTAGAGGTCCTTTATCCTCCCGAGTATCATGCCCTCAATCCCGTATTTTACGTCCTTGGCGGGGACTATCAGGAGCGCGGGCCAGCCCATGCCCTCTGCGAATGCCACGCGCGCCCGCCTGTGCCCGTCCAGGAGAATCATCTTCTTTTTCTTGACCAGGACGATTAGCGGGGTGGAATACCCTTCCCCGATTGCCGAATTTATCCTGCGCATCTTCTCCAATGCCGTCGCTTCGGTCTCCTCGCCGCAATAAGTGTAGAAAATCTCCCCCACCTCGCGGTGTGTCAGCGCCTTTTCCTGCTTCGCGAACCTGACTCCGGGATAGAGCTGCTGGTAATACCCGATCAGCTTCGCGTATATCCTTCTCTCTTCTTCCGGAGGGACAAGGCCGAGAACCAAACCATCACCCGGAAATGCTTATGTCTGCAACGCTTTAATCCCTTCCCCGGGGCAAACGCCTCACGGAAGCATCCGTGGAAGGCGGCTCGGGGCGTATCCCGCGGCAGGCCGCGGTTCCCTTGCCATAACCGCTCCCTGAAGGACGACCGAAAAATATATAAATACCCACGTTCAATAAAATTCTGCAAATTCTTAAAAACCTTATTAAAGGTTTCGGAGGCTTTCGATGGGAGCTACGGCAACGAAATGTCCAGAATGCAAGAGCAAGCGCGTCGTGCGCGATTATGAACGGGGGGAGCTTCTATGCTCCAGCTGCGGCCTTATCATCGCGGAGAACATCCACGACATGGGGCCGGAGTGGCGCGCTTTCGACGCGGAGCAGAAGGAGAAGAAGGCCCGCGGCGGTGCGCCGATTAAGTACATGAGGCCCAACAAGGGCCTTGTCACCGAAATAGACCAGTACAACCGGGATATCCGCGGCGGCAAGATAAGCCCAAAGAAGCAGGCCCAGCTGTACCGCATGAGGAAATGGCACAAGCGGGTTTCCATAGCCACGTCGATGGAACGGAACCTGGTGATAGCCCTTGCCGAACTTGACCGCGTGGCATCGTCCCTCGGCCTTCCGGAGAACATCAAGGAGAGCGCGGCGCTGCTTTATCGGCGGGCCGTCAAGGAAGAGCTCATCCGCGGAAGGCTGATCGAGAGCGTCGTAGCGGCGGTCATCTACGCCATCTGCAGGCTACAGGGCATTCCTCGCACATTGGATGAGATTTCACGCGCATCAGGCATCGAGAAGAAGGAGATAGGCCGCGCGTACCGCTTCCTCAAGACCGAACTGAAGGTCGACGTGCCTCTGACAGACCCGGCGCAGTACGTGCCGAAGTTCGCCACCGCCCTCAAGCTGGGCGGAGAGGTGCAGGAGGAGGCAGTGAAGCTCATCCGCAAGGCGCTTAGGAAGGGCCTGATTTCAGGCAGGGGCCCGACGGGCGTGGCCGCAGCGGCGCTTTATATCGCGAGCGCGATGCACGGAGAGAAGAAGACCCAGAAGGAGGTCGCGGACGTCGCAGGCGTGACGGAAGTCACGATACGGAACCGCTACCGCGAGCTCAAGAAGGAGCTGGGCCTGAAGGTCAATCTCTAATTCTTTCTTCTTATCATTTTCCTATTTTTCTCTTCCCTTCCGGTATTTTGGTCATTCTTTTAACCTGAGCGCATCATAGGAACGTTCGGGATGATGAGAGTTTGACAGGCTGAGGGGCAACCCTATGAAGTAGAATATCACTCTGACCGAACTTTTTCTCCGGGTTGACACCGGTCAATGTCAGGGAACTTCGTTCCCTGCACACACGCGACCGGGACGCCGGTCGCTCGTGAAGTTCATTAAACACCCTGTCCGGTCAAACCCCCGGTATGGCTGCTTTTTGGATGTTTGATAGGATTATAACCTACGTTGGACAATAGAAAACCCAATGATGAGAATGCAATACCTGAGAGCCCGCAAGGGCGATGACCGCGATCTTGAGTTCTGATATCGACCGATAATCAGAACTTGAGAGGAGATGGCAGCAGCCATCGAATCTTGAGTTCTGAACCTGCGCGTGCGCCCGGGCGGGAAACTCACCCCCCGGATTTTATCCTCACATATTCGTTGCAGTTTTCGAGCTCTGCCGCTTCCGTGATGTTGGCGCAGACCGCGGGATTGGGGTAATAGTCCACAACAGCTGCCATGCACTTGTCCACGGCTCCCGGCGTCGGCAGGCCGGAGCAGACGGAAGCGTCTTTGCCAAGCATCGCGATGTCCTCGACGCAATTGTAATGCACCGTGTTATTGTATACCCTCTCGCAGATTCCAACGTCCCTTTTCTTGACTGCGACGGAGGCGTAGCAGTCATCCCTGTCCTTGTTCACCAGCACTTCGTTGCACAGCGTCGCTTCCTCCCTCATGCCCGCGAGCCTGGAATAGCATCTGTCCGCGAGCGTCTTGTTCTCCATCTCGCCGCATATGCTGGCGTTTTTTGTGGCTTCCGCGACGCTCATATAACAGTCTTCGGCATCCTCGAGCTCTGCGCAGATGTCCGGATTCCCCGCCACTTCTGCGATTGCCCGCAGGCAGTTCTCCTGCCCGGCATCGCTGGATATCTCTAGGCAGATGTTCGCGTCCAGAGTGCCCACTGCGACAGCTTGCAGGCAGTTCGTCCTGTCTATCTCGTCGCCGACATCGTCGCAGGCGGAAACGTCGCCGCCCGCCTTAGCCGCGGCGCTGATGCACTGCGACTTGAAGGATGGGCTGGACATGTCATAGCAGATGGTAGGGTCGCCCAGCGCCTTGGCAACGTGATTATAGCACTGGTCTGCGGTGTCGTCGTATCTGATGTCCGCGCATATGGAAGAGTCGTTCTTCCGGGTGGCAATTTGAAGGTAGCAGGAATCCCTGCGGAAGCCGCTATTGTCCTCCTTGAGGCCCGCGCACTTGGAAGCATCCCCCGCCTTAACAATCTTATCCAATTCGTCATCGGATTCGAAAATGTCGCCGACGCAACCCGAAAAAAGAACGAAAACCGCAAAAACTAGGATAACAATCCCCGACTGTCCTTCACCGCCCATGCGAAGAATACGGGTTTTGCTCTTAAAACTGTTTTGTAAGCCTGCCCTTCCAGCGGAGGACGCACTAAAAAATAAAAAAAAGGAAAAGACGGCTCAATCCTCTGTTTCATTCGCTTCCGTTTCGTTTTCGCCGTCATCCTCTTCTTCATCCTGGCCGCCGTTGCCCTTGCCTTTGCCGGTGGCGTTCTTTCCGGCATCATCCGGTTTGCCGGTTTCCTTGGTCTTGTTCACCTGGCCCTGGCCTTGACCAGTTCCGGTTTCGTTTTCAGTCTCGTTTTCATCGTCGCTCTCGTCTTCGGTTTCGTTTCCGGCCATGGTCTGGTTCCGTTTCTGCTCCTTCTCCTGCTGCTTCGTCTCCATCTTCTCCACGTGCCTCTCGTAGTTGTTTATGGAGTTGTTCAGGGCGCGGGAAAGGCCGTCCTTGGCCGCCTCAGGCGCAGCTTCGTATACCCTCTGGAGCACCCTTATGCTGTTTCGGGTGCGGTTTTGCACCTGCTCAACCTCTGTTTCGTTTGCGCTGCCGTCTTCTACCGCGGCTTCAAGGGCTTCCTCAGCATCTTCGAGCTCCTCGCCCTGCTCCTCTGCCAGCTTCTCAACCTCAGCACGGGTTGCATTGGCCCCCGCTTCATTTCCTTCGGCTAATAGCCTCCGGGCCTTTCCTGAAAGGATGTGGGCCTCCTTCGCCCTCATCAACCCGTATTCGGCGTGCTTCTTCGCGCTCTCGCTCTTGTCCCACGTGAAGAACTTGTCCACGTTCTCGAAGAACCTCTTGAACCCGTAATTCCAGTCGCCGGGCAATGCGCCCACTTCGGTTTCATTCACAGCGATTTCGGTCTCGTTGGTTGGTTCGTCCGCGGCTTCCTGCACCGAGGTATCATTCCCTTGCGTATCATTTGCTTCCTGCGCGAAAGCGGGCACTGATAAGAGCCCGATTGCGAGCAGCAGTATGACGAATTTATTCATACGGCATTCCTCCGTCCCCCGGCAAGCAGCCGGAGGCCGAACCAATAAATACCTGAACAGCATAAATATGATTCCTGGAATATGCGCGAACAGAAGTGAACGGACATGAACAAGGTGCAATTATTCGCCTTTCTTGTGCTCTCTGCCAGCTTCGCCTCCTACACTTACACAGTAGACGTGGACCGCTCCGGCAGCGCTTCGGTGACGCTTTCCCTGGAAGGGGGGGACGCCGTCAACGTGAGCATGCCCCAGGACGCTTCCAACATCCGGATGGTGGGGGGCTCTTACTCCGTAATGGGCAACACCTCCACGGTGAGCGCCGGCCCGAGCGGCCTGGCTGCCTTCTCGTTCTCCACGTCCCTGTTCACGACCAAGACCGAATCGGGCTGGAAGCTCGCATTCGCGCCTCCCGAAGGTGCAGGGGTCAGGATATACGCTCCGCCGTACTCTGCCATCGAGAACTCTTATCCGCAGCCGGAAAGCGTCACATCGGATGATTCGCGGCTGGTCATCGAAATCGCCCCATCCGAGCATGTCAGCATGTATTACCGCCTCGGCGAGGTGCCCCGGCCCAATGAGACCTGGGATTACCTTCCATATGCACTCGTTGTGCTGGCCGTGCTCATTGTCGCAGCGGCCGTATATTCCCGTGGCCGGGCTCCGGCGCTGACCCGGACCAATCCGCCATCCGCTTCGGATGCGTCGCCAGCTTCTTTGGAAAGGCCACCCAGCCTTGATGTCGGCCCCGGGAAAAAGGAGATGATGGAAACATTCAATGCGAACGACCTGACAATCGTCAATCATCTGCTTAGCTGCGGGGGCAAATCACGGCGCAACGAGCTTGAGAGGAAAACAGGTGTATCGAAGTCGAGCCTCGCGATGGCGTTAAACCGCCTGGAGAAGCGGAAAATCATTGAAATCGACCGCACATCGACTACCCATTTCGTGAAGCTGTCCGACTATTTCCTCAGATTATAGCCGGGTGCGTTCGGGCAAAAAACGGATAAAAAAGTGAAAAGAATTATTGTTGTTTCGGGAAAGCCAGCCGGTAATCCCTGACCTTCTTCGCTGCCTCGGCCATCTGCGTTCCGAGCTGCGGCGCTCCGGACATCGGGGTCACTCCGGTTATGAAGTTGTCTGTTCCCAGATTGATTACGCTTCCCGCATCCCCGTTGATGACATTACTGGCCGTATTGACGGATAGGTAGTAAGTAGCGCCGTATGGGAACGGAGGCGTGGCTAAATACGCCACTTCGTTTCCTACGAAGACATTCCCGCTGCCATTGCTCTCCTGCCCACCCATAATGGACGGCCCCCCGATTATTGCCCCGAACATCGAAGTCCCGGCAATCTTATTCTGACCAATATAGCAGTTTCTCGCGCCGGGGAGGCCGTAATAGCTCGACAGCCATATGCCTGTGAAGGCCACGTTCGTTATCCTGTTGTTTTTTATCACCGTTCCGGATTTATCCAGCACCTGGACGCCAACAAAACAGTTGGTGAAATCGTTGCCGGAAATCACAGCGCCCGGAATCTCGGCATAAACCTGGTAGTCCTGCACACCAAAACCCGCACTGTTCTCTACGCTGTTTTTACTGATATTGATGATGGCGGCATCGTTGTTGCTTGTCGGAAAGTTATCATTGCACAGTATGCCGAAACCGTGCTCCATAGGTCTTCCCAGGCCGAGGTTTTTCATCCGGTTCTTGGAAATGTTTATGCTGGCTGCGTTAGAGAACAGCACTCCCGTCCCTACGAACTCATTGGGAATAGTGGCAGCGGGTATCGTATTCACGACTCCCATATTCTCGAAAACATTATCCTCAATCACGATATTACCGACAATGCCTTCAACCGGGGGAATCCACTCAAATCCTGGCGGCAGGAATGGGTGTATCTGGGGAGGGAAAACAAATGGCGCTACGAAGACGCTGACGCAGCCTCCTGCACCGGCACTATACTGTATCGGGGAGTCTGCAAGCCCGTTGATGTTCATCAGTTCATATGCGGCATCAGTGACCTGGTTACCCCTGCATGTGAAGCCCTTGCAAGCGCCCACGCCAAAAGCACGGAATATGGGGTGTTCGAAGGAAATCCCCTCGATTGAAACCTCCGGCCAATATGGTTGGTAAAACCGCAGCTGTGTGCCCCCATATATATTTCCATACTGGTCCACTGGAAATAGCTCGACGCCAAAAACCGCGGATGGCGGAGCCCTGTGCGTGATGCCGTCCCACCCGATCCAGAACGTCGGCGCCCCATTTTTTATTACGGTGAGGGGATTCCCATCCGCATCGGATTCGCCTAATATTTTAACATCGCGGTTATATATGAAAACCGTGCTTTCCCCCTTCCGGTCCTGGTAGTCCCCGCCGGGCACTGCAGGCTGAGCGGGCCTTCCGGGCACGATAATCTGGCTGCCCCGGTCTGTCCCGAAATCGAATGTCCCTTTCAGGAGCACCGTGCCGCCAAGGTCCACTGCAGCCTGGACTGCCTGAACATCAACTGACGGAATGCCCGTGCCGATTACGATGCGGTCATAAGCTGGTGGCGGAGCCTTCCCGGCCATCGCAACCCCGCCGAATCCGGCGGCAATTGCGCCCATTGCGGCAGCGCCTGTTCCAACGGTCTTCAGGAAGCCTGCCCTGCTCATGGCAGCGTTCCTGGCAGCCGCTGCCGAATTTCCCATGAATCCAAAACTCCCGGTTCTTCTGTTGTTCCCCATATTTCCACTCCAAGGACCCGGCCTTCAAAACTACGGTTCATCTGATGTTTATAATTGTTTGTTTTTTCAGTGCATATACGACGAAGGCGCAAGGCCGGAAAAGGAAAACGCAGCCCCTCGATAATGTGGATGCGTAACGTTCCGGAATGCCAACCGATTTATACCCCCTCCGCAGCGCATCGCCCATGGGCAAGATAACCGTATTCGGGGCGGGCATGGCGGCCGGCGCGCTGCTCTTCTTCATCCTCCAGCCCGCCCTTTTCGCGCCGGAAATCCAGGCCGTCTTCTCCCCGGAGGATGGGGAGGAAATCCCGCTCCTCCTGGATGGCGCCAAATCGAGCATCGACATCGAAATCTACGTCTTCACATCGCGCGATGTGGTCGAGGCGCTGGAGCGGGCCAAAGCGCGCGGCGTTATGGTCCGTATAATAATCGAGCGGAACGTGATAAGCGACGACAACGACGCCATTTTCCAGGAACTTGCCTCGAAGGGCTTTCGAATCCGCTACGCAAGCAGCGCCTACAAGCTCACGCACGCCAAGTTCATCATTGTGGACGGGAAGGCCGTCCTGGTCGGCTCGCACAACCTGAGCAATTCCGCCCTCTACAAAAACCGCGAGGCGTCGGTCATAATCCGCGATGCAAAAGCCGTAGGAGAGTTCATGGACGTGTTCGCCACGGACTGGGCACTTGCTTCGTAAGCGGTTGCTGCAATCAGGCCCTCTGCGCGACATACCTGCCATAGAGCCTGGAAAATACCCGGTACTTGCCCCTGGCGACCTTTATAATCTGCCCCCGCCCGAGCAGCCGTCCGATGAGTGCGGTCGTCGGCCCCATTTTCTTCCCGGCCATCCTCGCAATATCCGACACATGCGCGCCATCCTCCTCCTTCGCGAGGGCGTGCAGGATGTCCCGCTCTGCAGGCGGAGTCTCCTGGTACATCCCTCCGAACCATTCGCGGGAGATGGTGCCCATAATCTGGGGCAGGTAGGCAAGATAATGCCCCTTCGTTATCACCTTCTCGCTGTCCCGGAGCTTGTCGTAAATGCCGTAGCAGACCGTCTTTATCAGGCGGGGGTTGCCACCGCTGTCCTGCAGAATCGACTGCAGGCACTCCTCCCCCATCTTCGGCGGCCCTTTCTTGAGCGCCTTCTCCACGAGTTCGCGCGCGTCGTGCTCCCCGAACGGATTCAGCTCCATTCTCCTTAGGATTTGGGAATCGGCGCCGAACCCCCGCGTGGAGCTCACGACGAAGGAAAGGTTGCGCTTCCCCCAGCCCGCTTCGGCGGATTTCAATATTGTTTTGAGCGCCTCATCTGGCTTCCTCATGCAGTCCAAATCGTCTATGAATATTATCGCGCCGAAGTGCTTTCTCGCCGCCCTCACGCCTTCCTCTGCAATGCCTTCCATGCCGACTTCAGGAGAGGCCTGGCGGGGAGACGCCTTGGCCAGGGCCCTGACTGGCGCCCCCCCCGTTTCTGCGACGGAGGCAAGCTCCCCCCTGACCTTGCCCGCGAGGGAGTCCATGCCCTCGTTCCGGTCTGCTTTCACGAAAGGCGCAAGCAGGCCCGCCTTCTCGGCCTCGGCCCGGAAATACCAGAGCAAAGCGCTTTTTCCAGACCCCGGCCCCCCCACGACAAGCAAAACACCGCCCTGTTTCGAAGCCGTTGCGTTCGCGAAAGAGGAAAAAGCCTTCGCCTCTTCCTTCCTCCCGCAAATCCCCGCGGGGTCCGCATTCCATGGCGCAAACGGGTTCGGGCCCTTCATTCATACCACCTTGAACATGTTTTTATAACAATAAACTACAAATCTTGTAGTTTTTGTATTTTTCATGGATACTATGAACCTAAACCTTTATAAAGCGGGAAAAGCGCGATATTAGCAGTTGTGATTAGGTGTTCGGTATGACAGGATTGAAATTCGTTTTGGGCGCTTTGGTGCTCGTGCTGCTTGGCGGCGCAGCTTTCGCAGACGAGCTTTTCCCTCAGGAAAGCCTGAAGGAGAGCCAGGTCATAATAACCCCCGCCAACGACGCGGGCACTCTCCTCAACATCAGCGTCCTGGTCTTCGAGCCGGCGACAAGCACCGGCGGCACGGACATACGCACTGTAATGGAACAGATAGTCCAGGAGTGCGCAGGCGCGGCCAACCGCATGAGCTGCATAGAGCAGAAGTCGCTCGAGCGGACCGCAGCCTCCAGGGACTATACGATGAACCTGACGTCCCTGCAGAATGCGCATTTCGTCGTTGAATCCTTCAACCCCATGGGGAACTCGTACCGCGGCCAGTGGACCGTCCTTCCCGGCTGCAGCGACATAGTGGCGAACCAGGTGGGCGTGGCATACCGCCCGGACCCGACTACCGGAGACATGATAGCGACCAACTATTATTACGCCCAGTGCGACATCGGCCCTGATGTCGGCCTGTCCAACAAGGCCTACATACGCGCCACATTCGTCCCGCTTCCGGACCAGCCGGTAAGCGAGAGCTCGGCCGAATACGAATACACGAACGCCAATGTCACTCCTGCGACCCAGTTCGCGCAGGACCTGCGGAACTTCATAAACGGCGTCGCCGATGCGGGCGGCGCGGGCAGCAATCTCCAGGGAGGCGCCCTGCCATGCGTGGGCATCTTCATGATAATGGGGCTCCTGCTGGCATCGCTTTACTTCTCGGGCAAATCGCCCATAACGCTCCTTGACATCACCACGCCGAGGCTCCCGACGCCCAAGGGCGTGACCGCAAGCGGCCAGATACTCGCGCCGTTCGGCTACACGGAGATGAAGAAATCGGCCAAGGACAAGATGAGGACCGCGGCCGCGGCAGTGGAAGCGAGCAGGGCGGTGATGCAGGGCAAGTTCGCCGGCAACTCCGAGCACGACCGGCTCCAGAGCGATATACGCGCCCAGCGCGGAACGGCAGCCGACCGCGCGGCCGGCGACGTGGCCGAGAACCAGCGCATAGCCAGCTCGCTCGTGACTGCGGGCATGTCACTTGGCATGCGCGGAAGCGAGCTTGCGTCCCTTGCCCGGACGCTCCCGTACCACTACGGCGACGCGGAGCACAAGCTCGTGGCCCAGATACTCGCGGGCCTTGAAGCCGCAGGAGGCAGGCAGGCCCTCATGGCCATGACAATCCGCGATTACTTCTACGGCGCAGCGACGTTCAAGCAGCTCGAGGTGCTCACAGCCCACCCCGAATACGGGAAGCGGAGCGCGGCGCACTACCGCCTGACAAGCACCCTCGGCAAGTTCTACGGCGCGAACCGCTACGCGATACTGAGCGGCGTCGTCATGGCGGGCACCGACTCCATGGTCAGGACCGGCCGCATAATGGGCAGGATGACCAAGTCGATAGCCACCGAAACGCCGCACCTTGCGCGCGCGACCGCGAGGACCACGATGGAGATGCTTGGCGGCAAGCACGCGATGGAGGAGCTCGAGGCGAGGGGCAAGACCTCGCAGACGGCCGCATGGGCCGCCAACTGGCTCCAGAAGCACCCGTCCGAAGTGGTCGTGGGCACAATGTTCCCGGTGAACGATCGGATGGCCCACCTCTACAAGACGCTCCGGAACGAAGCGCTCAACGACGAAATGCGCTACGTCCTCCGCCAGATATACAAGAAGATGGGCAT
This sequence comes from Microcaldota archaeon, assembly GCA_022627495.1. GTDB lineage: Archaea > Micrarchaeota > Micrarchaeia > Anstonellales > Bilamarchaeaceae > Bilamarchaeum. The sequence goes on along the minus strand of JAKEGJ010000024.1, from coordinate 36,901 downwards.
CAACGTCCGGATGAGCGAAGAGGAGCTCGCCCAACTCGGGCACAAGGACGTGGACATCCTCAAGGTGACCGGCTACTCTGCGATGAGCCAGGCGCAGCGCGAGTCGCTCCTGCAGGCCGAGGCGGAAATAAAACGCCACCTCTCCAACCCCGCCCTTAGCGCGCAGGAGAAGCTGACCGCGCTCATGGGCGTCGCAGGCAAGTTCCACGCGGACATAGACCACCAGATGGTCAACTTCACGAGGCGCCTCGATACGATAGAGGCCTCGGCGCAGCCGGAGCACGTGAAGATGATACTCCTCCAGCAGGCGCTCGAGGAGCAGAACCGCGTGAAGCTGGCCGTTTCGACCGGCGGGATGGCAAAGGACAATGCCTACGTCTGCCACGTCGGCGGCGAAACGCTCCGGGGCAACCAGATACTGGAGACCATGGTTTTCCGCACGATGGTCTATGACGGCGCGAACGGCTACCTCAACGGCGGCATCGCCGAAGAGCTGCTGGGAGCCCGGCTCAAGATAGCCAACCGCCTTGCAGGCCTCGACCCTGCGGCGGCAGGGACCATGGAGCTCCTTCCCGAGCACATGAGGAACGCCGCTGAACTCAAGAAGGTCTCGGAGAGGAACCGGCAGGACCTGGTTTCCCTCTTCACTTCCGAAGGGCGGGCGGAGTTCGCCAAATACGCCAGCAACCGGAAGCTCTCCACCAGCATCGAGAACGCTTCCATATCCCAGCTCGTCGAATTCATGTACGGCGGCAACCTGCCGCGCAGCGGCGAGATGGACAAGAAGACCGGAAGGATGACGTGGTGGAACGCGGATGTGGAGCTGGGGCTCCCCAAGAACGCCACCAAGGTCGACCTGAAAGGGCGCTACACGACAAACGTGGACATAAGGGAGATAGCCTCGATAGGCGCATGGCTCGAAGCCCGCGTCACAAGGGGCAACATAACCTACGCCGACCCGGTGGTGGAGGCGCAGGTCAAGCGCCTGCCCGGCTATGCCAGCATGAGCGGCGAGCAGGAGGCCCAGGCGATAAAGAAGCTCGCGGTCACCAAGGCGCTCGTAGAGGACCTGGAAGTGAGGTTCAACTCCCAGTTCGGCCACAACGCCTACGGCACGACCAGGGAATCCGTGAAGTTCTACGGCAACATAATGGCCGGCTTCCTGGAAAAAGCGATGGAAGACAAGAAGCTTCCGGCCAGCCACGACGATTTGAAGTTTGTCCGCGGCATGGACCTCACAAGCTCGAAGGACCTCTCGCACTTCAAGGACCTGCTCCTGAAGTACGACAAGGAATACAAGGCCGTTATCAGCAAGCCTGTGACCTATGACGACATAGCGAAGTCGAACCGGGCAATGGTCCTCCTGCAGGAAGGCGGATACGCCTACTACAAGAAGGGCATGATACTGAGCGACATGGACCGCGTCATGGCGGGCCAGGCGGCCCTCCGCGACGACAAGGGACAGCTCCGGCCATTCGTGCCTGAAGACGTTGCCATCACATTCGGGAGCAGGGACGACCTCTCCTCCCAGTTCAACAAGCTCCGCCAGACCAAGGACCCGGGCGAATGGAAGTCGTTCATGGAGTCTGTCGTGAAATGGGCCAAGGAGGGCGGCGTCCACAACTACGAGAAGGAGAAGGTTCTCGGCGCAGTCCTCTGGGAATACGGCACCAGGACGCACGACTACGACAGCTTCTGGAAGCACAGCTCGGTGACCGTGGAGGCGAAGCGCCAGGTCACCCCGGTTGCGCCGTCCGTGTTCCGCATGTTCGGTGTGGAGGCGCCGGAGCTGATGAGGGCCGCGACTCCTTTCCGCAACCTCGGCCTTTCCAGCATGGACATGGTCTCGAAAGTGGCCATCAAGTCCGCAGGCCCGGTACTGGACACCTCGTACGGCATAGCCGCGGTCGGCGGCGCGTACAGCATCCACTCGAACGAGCTGACGCGGAGGATACTCTCGGGCCAGGACATGGACAAGCTTTCGCCCAAGGAGGCTGCGGCCTACCGCGACTACGCGGCGATGCACGGCGCGTTCATACAGGCGCGCCAGTGGACTGTCGACCGTTCGCCGTTCGGCTACTCCACCTCGCACAGCACGCAGGCTGCCGATGCCGGCCTATTCTCGCACGGCCCGGGCCTTACCTTCAAGAAGAAGGATTACATCGGGGCGTACATGGACAAGACCACGATGTGGAACTTCAACGCCCTCTACGGCTTCCCGATGGACCTCTCGCGCAAGGTGATGAGCTGGTTCGCAACGCCTGTCAGCGCCGCGCAGAAGGAGATGTCCGGCCGTGCAGGCCGGTGGGACACCACAACGGACCCGTTCAGGACGCTCTACCACACCGAGCCGCGCGTGCAATCAGCCCTGCAGGCGATGACGAACCCGTTCTCGCTTAGCAGCTCGAAATGGGCGCAGAAGCTCAGCGGCTTCAGCGGCAAGGCGCGCCACTCCCAGGTGGCAGGAGAAGAGGTCATGCTCGGCCTCTCAGCCGACACCATGGATACGATGCGTGTCCGCAAGGGTGTCGCTGTCGTGGGCAGGTATGGCGATGCCAACCCCCGCGAGAAGTTCTACGACGTCCGCAACGTCCAGCACCTCGACGCGCCCATGGCCCACGAGCTGATGAAGGACGCGGCGTTCAGGTACCAGAAGGACATCAACGATGCGGCCAGCAACCTCACAGTCCGGAGGACCGTGTCGGCGGAGTCGCTTGCCATAAAGAGGCTGCAGGAGATGATGAACTTCAGCAGCCTCCAGACGCCCCAGGGCAGGTTCATGACGCCAATCCACTTCGCGGCGATAACGCTCGGCATACCCAAGATGATATCCGAGCGCGTGGCCGCAGCCAAGCACGGGCAGAGCGTGAGCGTCGGGGCGGGCATGAAGCGCAGCGTGAAAAACATGTCGGATGGCATGTCCAGGCTGATGAAGCCCGGCCAGATGGCATGGGACGTCCGCTGCGCGCACTGCGGCGCGAGGGGGAGCAGGTACCAGAAATGCCCCTCCTGCGGCAAGAACATGGTCTGATTTTCCCTTTTTCTTTCATATTTTTCTATATTTTACCTCTTTTCTTCCCAGAATATCCCCCGGGGTTCCTGCCCATGACGCCCATTACGTTTCCTGTCGTGAAAATCCTACGTCTTGAAGCGTAAGCCGCTGCATTAAATTTAAAAACATGGCTTTGTTTTCCCTTACGATGAGAATCCTCAATCATAGGACTACCTCTCTAAGGCGGGAGGAAAGAACGTGGCGGGGGATGGCGGCAGCGAAGCCCATGCTCTCCGAACGCCGGGAGATCCTCCCAGAATACAAGCCCCATCTCTCATTCAAGAATCCCCTGCTTCACAAGTACGCATACAACAAGAGCGGGAGGCGCGGCTTGCGGGCGGACCAGGTGACCGGCGGCTTGAACCGGAACACCATGCACCAGCGGGCCCCTTCGGTCTCACACTCGTCTCCTCTCGAGCACTGCTCCAACCCAATCCTTAGCGGCGAAATCCGGAACCTGGCGCTCAGATGCTCCGGCTCACATCTGCATGGGCATGCATTCGACGAACCCCCTGGCTACGTGGCCCCTGGCCGCGGAACCGGGTCCGGTTTCATGGCATTTGGCCTTGGCCATCCGCACAGCTATGGAGACATGGCATTCCCCTTCCCAGCACGCATCAGGGATTCGCATATCCGGGAAAATCCCGGGTTCTTAGGCAATTTGGCGGCCATAGCCGAGGGCCGGCCAGCGGATTGGCGCAATCCATACGGGCAAATGATGGGCGCGAAGCCGGAACCCCAGACGTTTGCGGATGCCCCCAGCATCATTCCCGGCCTGCCAACTGGGCTTTCCGGGCACCATCCTCATGCCTCCCGCGTGCCGGATGCCGGTCCGCGCCCCGGGCATCAAGAATGGAATTCCTCAGAACTCGTCCCATCCGGCTCCCGTGCCCGCCGGGACGGTCACCAGCTCGGCATATCCGCCAGCCTTCCTTCTGCCCAATCCATAAATGCAGTCCCTTCCGGGCAAGGGGATACTCCGATGCCCCAGCCTGGCCCCAGCCGGTTTTCGTTTCCCATTCCATTCTCCGGCCTGCTTCTGCGGGCCGCCTGCACAGCAGCGGCTTTTTCAGACTGCCTTCTCCGCGCAGCCGGCCGTCTCGCCCCCCATGCGCGCAAATCCATTCACAATCCCAATGCCAATGCCGAGCCCCCAATACTGGCGAATCCGGGCCAGGCCGAGGCACCCCGACGCGCTCCCCGTATTCCTGGGCAATCCCCGGCAATAAAGCCGGCCGTGGGCCAACAGGCAAGGAAGGCGTTCCAGCTCAAGGTGGCGAGGGCAGGGAACCAGCCTCCGGAATGAGCGCAATCCGGCAAGAACAAATGTTTAAATTATCGAACGGGCTAATTCCCATCGGTGTCCATGAGACCAGCAGTCTTCATACCGGCGCTTCTGGCGCTCCTTTGCGTGTCATTAATCCTTCCGGGCTGCCTGCAGAAGCTTAACGGCGGCTCCTCTCTCTTCGAGCAGGATTACCGCAACAACCTCAGCCGGGTGGCGATATTCAATTCGTCCATGGCAGAGTTCTGCAAGCCCGGAAGCTGCTGGTGCATGGTCTGCAAGAACGGCACCAACATCTTCGGCCCCCTCACAAACCTGATAGGCGGCTACTGCTACTATGACAAGAACTGCACCCCCGAGCAGCTGGCGAAGTATGACAACTACAACAACACGGGAGACCCGAGCCTCTCCGTGCGGCCTTTCATGATAGGCCAGGGCCCGACATTCGGCGATTTCGGCGCCGCCAACACCCAGTGCTCGGACCGCCTGAACATGGCCGTCATGTGGCTTGTCGGCGACAACGTGACGCCGTACCTGCGCCCTGATGCCATGCGCGCCATGTGCTTCCTGAGCAAGGACATCATCCCCGTATACATATTCTACAGCAACGGAACGAACATCAACATCAGCCGCACCGCCAGCATCAGCGAAATCTGGGGAACGGAGGGCGACGACCTCTTCCTCGGAAGGCTTTCCAGCGGCCCTGTCGGGCCGGTCATAGCGGTCACCGAGATGGATTTCGACAAGAGCAGGGCCGGGGAAGTCGCCGCCCAGGTGCGGGCGATAGACAGCGGATGCCGGAACGACCGCGCCAACAACAAGATAAACTGCTTCATCGCCGTTGCGCCCAAAATCAACGATTTCGAGGCTCTCGACGCCGTCATGAACGCGCTCAGCGCCGACAGGGACAAGGTGGACCTGGTCGCATACGGCATCAACGGAAGATACATGCATACCTGCGACGCGGGGAATGTCAGGCTCCAGGCCAAGAACTTCTCCATGTACGCCCTTTACAACTGGAGCAAGCCGACGATAATACCTTACGTCCTGTTCGACCCCGGGACAAGCGACGTCGACAACTCGTGCAACTGGACCGAGAGCGACGTCGTCTCGGCCTACGGCGCCTTCTTCCCATTCGGCGTCACGACGCTAAAGCAGCGGGGCGTGATAGGCATTGCCGCATATTCCTTCAACACTTCAGGGGGAATCGGAGTCACCAATCCCCTCAACTGCACCGACTGCGGCGTGGGAAGGACCACATCGCGCCTGCGGGCCTGGTACGGCGGCTGCCAGGCATTCACGAACAACTCCAGGCCCGGGGCAAGCAACCCGTCGCCGCAGCAGATTGTCTTTGGCAACGAATCCGGGACCGCATGCAACTCCAACCTGAATATGGATTACATGCGCGGGTTCAGCTTCGCAGGCCGCGACATCATGCAGCAGCAGACCGTCGAGCTCCGGGCGGCCGCGCCCCTGCTATTCACCTGCGACGCATGCCTTCTGGCGAATGCCAGCCGCCCGGTGAGCGACATTTTCCCGAGCCTTCGCCCTTCAAGCGGAGTGCCGCCTGAACGCTACTGCACAGCATTCCCGGAAATCAACCAGTGGGCGAGCGCCCGCAACCTCGACCCGATGCTCGTGCGCGCGTTCGTGCTCACAGAGAGCGGCTTCGACCCCTGCTCCGCCGCGCGCGTCTGCAGGCAGGGCTATGACGACGGCCGCTGCTTCGAGCCCGGCCCGGGCAAGGACGAGTGCTACGACAAGGCATACGACGAGATGTACGACCTCCCCAACGGCAACTGCACATTCGACATCGCCCCAAATTCAGGGAGCTCCGCCCCGGACTGGCGCTATTGCGCAGTGGGGCTGATGCAGAGCCTCGAGCCTCCTTATACCTTCTGGCCCGCGGCCATGAACCCGGACGGCGCGGACGGCCCGTATTTCGACGTCTTCAACCGCTCCGGCTTCCACACCATCAGCCTTGTCGGGGCCAAAGGATGCAACCCCCGCTTCAACCCGTTCGTCCCTGCGGATTCAATCTGCATGGGGACGCTCAAGATGGAAGGGGCCCTCCGAGACGCGCGAGCGTGGATAAGCAGCAACCGCGGCAAGCTGAACTGGGGCGCCGGAGACATTGACAAGGACAGCCTCTTTGCGGCATACATCGCCGGCAACATGTATGCCGGCTTCTGGGGAAGCACAGCCAGGGCGGCGGACCACCCCCGGTGCTCGAGCGGCGTCTCGAACGGCGACTGCTGGGCCTACGGCTTCTCGCTCAGCTGGGCCGTGAACGACACATACTGCTCATCGAGCGAAGGCCAGGATGACCCGCACTGCGAAGGGGGACACCCAAAAAAGAACCCGCCGTACGAGTGCTACGGCTACACGGATTTCATACAGTACGTGCAGGAGTGCGAGGTGCCGTTCCTCCCGCGCAGGGCGGACCCGGGCAAGAACAAGGTCGAGGCGTTCATATACCTGAGCAACGGATGCCCGAACAACTTCTGCCCAGACGGAAAGCGGCTTTTCCAGCTGATGGACCGGACTTTGCCCCTTAGCGGCACGCCCTATATCCCCGACCTTCCGCAGTGCGCTACCACGTCAACTACTGGCGGCGGGGGCCTGAGCCTGGGCGGCTGATTCGGGGGGTTCCGGGTTTCCGGTTCCCCGTTTCCAGCATCCTTGATAAGCTTGGGCGTCTGTCTGACGACGCGGCATTATCTATACTGGCGTCCGCGTCCCCTTTGAACACCGGGGAATGGCCACGAATAACAAGGGAATGAGAAAACAGCAGTAACCCTAGTTCCGGCCGACGCGGCTTAAGAAGTACTGGCGTCCGCGTCCCCTTTGAACACCGGGGAATGGCCACGAATAACAAGGGAATGAGAAAACAGCAGTAACCCTAGGACAGCCATTCCTTGTTATTGATTTTCTTGTTGATGTACTCGCCGACGAACGTCAGCCTCTGCCCCTGCAGGGCGTCCTGCTCAATCTTCTTCTTCGTCTTGAGGACCATCTTGAGCTCGCGGACCCAGTCCGGATACCTGTTTATCCATGGGTATCCGAGCATCTCCTCTGCGCGCTTCACGTCGACGTCCTTGGCTTTGATTGTCAGCTTGTCGAGGAATTCGAATTCCTTTATGTCGCTCATCGTCACGCCGAGGAACTTGGACTCGGGCACGGCAAAGTCCTTTCCAAGATAGGCGAGGTTCATGCTCCCGGTCTTGATGGTCCAGTAGATGTACCATCCCCAGGCGTCACAGTCCATCAGGCAGTAAATCGGGAGCTTCCGGTCGGCAAGCTTCCTCAGAAGCCGCCGCGTACCCCTTGTGGACTGGCCTTTCGGCGTCACAAGAAGGCAGTTCTCCTTCTTCCAGAACTTGTCCTCATTCAGCCTCTGCCACAGGGCGTCTTTTTCAACTACAAGGACATAATCCGCGTCCAATTGCTTGATTTCCATGCCGTTGTCAACGTCGGACGGGATGCTCCAGCCGCTGCGGCCCTGCTTGGAAAGGTCGATTAGCGTATCCTCCCCCCCGAACTTGTCCAGGATTGTCATTGGCCCGGCAACGAACCCTTTCCTGTCCGTCGTGAGGTTCAGGTCCTCGCGCTTGATCTTCAGCGCGACCTCAAGGTCCTCTATGAGGGCGTTGGACTCGGACTGCTCGGTGAAGAGGTCCTCGTCTATGTCCTCGCCTAGTGTGAATTTGAGCTGGTAGAACAAGCCCCTGATTGACGTGTGCAGGTTCTCTTTGAGGAACTGCCTGCTTTTTGCGGCAATGGCGACGGTCTGCATGAACGTGCGCGCCTGCGCTACGCTCAGGAACTTCCTGACCTCCTTCTTCTCGCCTGTGCGGAGGCACCCCATCCCCTCGTCGAAAATGGTGTTGCTTTTCGTGCGCAAAACGGTCTCGAAAGTCGGCCCCTCGCCCTTCTGCACTTCTTTAACCATCTGCGTCCCAAGGGCCTGCAGCTTCGTATTCGCAGCGTCGCTCATCACTCTTCACCCTCATTATCTGCATCCGGTTTCCCGTTTCCGGTTTCGGGGCCGGTTTCGGCGGTCTCCTCGACCTCCATGTCCTCCCGCGCGTACTTTTCCTCGACAATCTTCGTGAGCGCCTTCTCTATGTCCGCTTTCTTCTCCCCGGTGAGGGACGAAAGGTCTCCTGAAAGCTGCTGGATGTACCTGCTCACGACCTTCTTCTTGGTGGCTATCTCGTGCGCCTTCCTTTTGCCGGAAAGGTATTTCTGCACGCCGCGCGACGCTTCCATAATCGCGAACTTGATTTCGTCCATCACGTCCTCTTCCGGGGATACTGCCTGCTTGCCCGCGCTCGTATACGGGACATGGACGCTGATGAGGTTCACGAGCACGGCTATCGGCTCCTCCTCGAAGTCCTTGACGTCGTAGCGCTTCCAGTCCATCGTCTTGATTGTCTCTGTGATTGCGCAGCCCCCGGAATCGAAAAGGAGCGGCACCCTGTTGGCGAAGCGCATCACCTCGCCCTTCTTGCCCGCCTCGGCCACGCCGCCGCCATACGCGATGCCCACTTCCACCATGAACGGGATGCCCCCGCGGTAGACCTTGGGGCTCCGCTCGGTGACGACAAGCACTTCAGGATTGAATATGTTGCGGAATGACACTTCGACCTGGTCCTTCCCTATCGGAACCAGGGAATCGGTTGCTGGCGCAATCCATTTCACCTGGGAGAACGCCTTTACCAGGGCTTCCGCTTCCTCCCAGGACAAATCCTGCGGATTCTTGTTCAAATCCACATTCGGCAGGAGCGCCCTCAATTCGTCAATCTTCCCGGCGCTCACCCTTGAGAACGTCTCCTGCAGGAAAGACGAGAGCCTGCGCTTCTCCCGGTTCTGCCTTGCGAATTCCAGGAGGTCGTGCGTGCCTATGCCCAGCGGGTGCGGCTTTATTTCTGTCGGTTTTGAGGGATTGACGATTACGGAGCGCGGGAACGCTGTGCTCCTGCCCTCCGGCTCTATGAGCGTTATGGCGCAGTGGGGGTTTGCGAGCGCTGTCCGGCGGAGGTATTCGTAAACCCCGTAGTTGCTCCGCTCATACCGGACGTCCTTGAATTCGGATATGAAAGTAAGGCCGCTTTCGCCTTCCGATGCGTCGACCTCCTCGATCACTTCCACGACGGGCTTGTTCTGCTTGAAGTCTATTCCGATGCTGGCCGTCAGCTTCTTCCCCTTGTAAACCGAGACCGCCTTTGTCGGCTGGCCTGTCGTGAGGTATGAGAACATGGTGCAGGCAGCCGCCCCTATGCCCTGCTGGCCCCTCTGCTGGAGGTAGCGGTGGAACTTCGTCCCCGCGAGCATCTGGCCGAGCGCCTTTCCGAGGTGCGACCTGGGGATTCCAGGGCCGTTGTCCTTTATCGTGAGCCGGTAGTGCTCCTTCTCCTTGTCCAATTCGTCAACCTGGACGAAGATGTCCGGGAGGACGCCCGCTTCCTCGCACGCATCCAGCGAGTTAGTGACAATCTCGTGAACTATGATGGTCATCGAGCGGACCTTGCCCGTGAACCCGAGCATCTGCCGGTTCTTCTTGAAGAACTCGGCGATTGAATGCTCCTTGAACTGCTTGAAAACGTCGTCGTCTGGCATGGCAATCACGATGTGCGGTGTGGTCTGGGCTTATCTATCGCGAAAAGGCTATAAAACAGGTTGATGCTGTCCGGGCCATTGCCAAAGCACGGCCCCATTCATCTTTTACACGGTGCAATTCCATAATCCTCAGGCCGGAAATCTATCCTCCTTATCCTGTCTTCTGGTCCCAGGTATTCATCCATTATCAGGCCCGGAACCAGGTGGTTCGTCGGGTCGCAGGCGATATAAAGCCCATCATCGAACCGCCTGAGGGCTGGCCGTTCCCTTCCCATCATGAATGCACCGGCGTTCTTCCCGAATTTGGTGAAATGTTCTGAAACCTGATTTATGTCCTCATCAGAAGCCTGCTCGAAAATTCTCACGAAAAGGTAGGCATGCCCGTCCCTGCCCATCTCGCCGCCGCTCCATGAGACGTATTTCACCCGAAGGCCGCCAGCAAGGGCGAGGCTGGCGAGAAGGGCGCTCTGGTCCTTGCAGTCGCCGCTGGCGCTGTCTGATATATCTGCAATGCTGCGCGGGATGCTGTTTCCGGCGGTATTCCTGTACGTGATGTAGTCTGATATCGCATAATGGAGGAAGAAAATGAGGCGGTATGCCGCGAATCCGGGGCCATGCCTTCTGGTCAGGTCAGCCCTCTGAATCTCTACGTTCCTCAGGATGACCGGCTCAAGAGGAGAGACTGCTTTCCTGATGCCTTCCAGCAGGAAGCGCTTTCCCGCGCCCTTCCCTGCCTTCTCCCGCCTCCTCGCGTCAATCTCCTCACTCAGGGCTTCGGCCTTAAGTGTCACCTCGCTTGACCTCGCCTTAATATCCTTCAAGCTGCCCAGCAATGAATGGGATATGCTGTCCGCAGCCTTCAGCTCCCTGCCAACCGCCTCGAAACGCGCCTCCTCAACAGCGCTTGCGACTGAGAACGCGCTGGTTCCGGCCAGCCCGAAAATGCCGCCGCATGCAATGCCCGCAAGTTGCGAGGCCATGAACGCACCGGCAAGCAGCCCGCACCTGCCCCTGAAACCGCCCCGCTCCCAGGCCTTCGCGGCACCATCAGCCAATTTCCCATGGACAAGCTTCATGGAATCACTCAATAATCCAGCGTCTCGAGATGCTGCAGGGGCAGCGGGCCTTCCGGAGGCGTGCCGAGGCCGGGCGATATCTGGCGGGCAGGGTCGCAATAGATGTAGTAATCCTCCCCGAAAAGCCTGCCGTGGATGTCCCCATCACGGATTCCATAAGCCGCTGCCAGCTTGCGAAAATGCCCGTCAATCTCCCGTATGTCGTCCAAAGTGGCTCTTTTCTTCGCAAGCGCATAAAGGAATGAGCAGTCCGCAGAAAGATACGCCTCTCCGCCGGCTGCAAGGATGAAACTGGCAAGCACCCGGGCCTTCTCCTCGCTGCTGGCCCTGCCGGAGCTGATAATCCCATTTACGCTCCTTCCCTGATGATTTTCGCAGGACGGGTCCAGCGTTCTGATGTACCCGAAAGCCAAGCCAAGAGTTGAAGCTCTATATCCGTTTTCCCCAAAAAGGATTTTCTGCCATATCGCCAAGCGGCTTGCCTGCCTGTCCAGGGCGCGGTTTTTTGGGTCGATCCATCCGCTTCTATATAATCCCCGCAGATTGGAATAATGCTCCTCATCGTTGCGGAGGTCAGTCATTTCCTTTTCAGCCGAAAGGTATGCCGCTTCAGCTTCCAGCATGTTCGCTTTCGTCTCCATGGCAATGGATAGCGCATTGGCGAATGTGCGCAGCTCCTCCTCCCCCCTCCTCCGTGCCGAGCGGTATGTCAGCGTGTCCGCCAGCCGATCTATTATCTGCTCGGTCCAGGGCGATAAGCCGCTGACATAACCTGAGGTCACCCCGCCGGAAAGAGCTGCGCAGACGAGCGCGCCTCCGATGAGGCTTAGCGGCTTGGCTTTCGCCGGACTGACATCTCCAACGGAATGCACATGGCTTCTTTTCAGGCGCATCGGAATAATCGTGAAGCGAAGTGTTTATAAAAGTATGAAAATGATGCAAACCCGGTTTCTCCAACTTCAAGAATCCAGGCGACACTTCAGCCCCCATAATAGCAAAATCCTAGATATTAGCGGCAGAAGCGCTTTCTCTACGGCTCCATACCCCCTTATCCGGCGTTGTATTGGGAACTCAAGCAGGCGCAACCTGGGATGCGCGCTTCCTATGAATCGCCGTTTTCTTATCCACCTTTCAGCCTGGACTCCAGTATCCCCCGCTTCGACTTGGCGAGGTAGGCAAGGACGCTCGTGTGGCGCGCGCCGTCAATCAGCATCCCTATCGCCTCCTTGGCGTATTCCATCGTGTCTATCCTCGCGATTATGGCAATCGTGTTCCCGTAGATGCTGACATAGGAGTCGGTCGCGTCCTCTATCGCGGCCTTTATCTTGCCCTTCTCGCCTATCACCCTCCCCTTCAGGCGGGTGATGGCGTTCTCGGAGCTGATCAGCTCCTTGAGCGGTATGATGTAGAGGCCGTAATCGCTTCCAAGCAGCTTCAGCGCCGTCTCTGCGGAGAAGCCCCTCCCTATGGCCTTCACGATTTCATGCACGAAAAAGACGTCCGCCGGGTCGCCGATGATTTCGACCTCGCCTTCATGGTCGACGACAAGCTCGACGTTGCATCTCTTCTCGATTTTCTTCTTCGTGGCGTCGTCCTTGCCCAGAAGCACTCCCACTCGCTCTGCCGGAATCCTTACGAAATCAGTCATATGAAAACCCCCGCGCATGCTATTGCCGGCTTAATCTTTCGATGCCCTATTTCCCGGCAATCCTCTGCAGCAGCTTCCTTATCTCCTCATCGGTCTCCGCTGCCAGCCTTTTTTCAGCGGCTTGGCGGACTTCGCCGTCATCTGCAATCTCCAGGAGAACTTCGGCGGCGGCAAGCCGCGCCTGGGCATCCCAGTGCGACAGCAGGATCACCAGCGATTTCCGGATTTCCGGGTCATCCCTTATCTGCGATATCGCTTTAATAGCGTTCAGCTGGTTCTGCCCGATGTCTCCCCTTGCTATAATCATCAATTCCTTCTTCATCGCCGATGCCAGCTGCGGGCTGTCCATGTCGGCAAGGTACTCGAGGGCCACGGGCCCGGTGTCCCTCCCCCTCACCATCGCGGCGAGGCTCTCGGAAAGGGCCTTGCCGTATTTCTCGTGCGCAAGGAGCTTCTTCATGGCGTGCGAGGCCTCCTTCCGGATGCCCAATTTCTTTTCACATGCCATTTCGAGGAACTCCACGAGCGCGTCGTTCCAGCCGCCGTCGATAATCATCATCAGCGAGTAGATGGCGATGAATTTTGGCGCAAGGCCGTACCGCTCGCCCTGCTGGGTTGAAAGAACGGCTATCGCCACGCGGACCAGGGCGAACCTGTCGTTTTCGAGCGTGGACAAATCGACGCCGGGCTTCTTCGCGGCCGCATAGCCGCCAAGCACCCGCCAGAAGATGTCGCGTATATTGGTATCCGGGGACAGGCCGAACTTGCCGAGCCCGAGCTTCCTCTTTTCCGGGGCCGGTGAGCCGCCGTCATCTCCGCCGAAGGCTTCCTTTGGCATATGCACACTTTCCTTTCGCCCCCCGGGCCCATTTTCAGGGCTGGGGCATCAACATAATCAATAGTGTAAAGATGCATTAAAATCACTTCCGCATAACCATACCCCATGGACCCCCAGCCTTTCGACGTGGTGATTGTGGGCGCCGGCCCCGGCGGCTTATCCTGCGCAAGCCATCTGGCCGGTTCCGGGTTGCGGGTCCTGGTCCTCGAGAAGAACGACCGCCTGGGGAAGAAGATATGCTCGGGCGAAATCTCCTCGAAAGTCAAGACGCCTGCCGGGTTCGACCGCGGCCATGCATGGACCGAAATCCACGTGGGCACGGATGAGACCAAAACGGTCGTGAAGCTGCCGCGGCCATACCTCCACACGGTGGGCCGGTTCGAAATCGAGAGCCACCTGGAATCCCACTGCGGCGCGGCCGTCCGATTCTCCGAGCCGGTTATCGGCATCGCCCCGGGATACGTCGAGACTGCGAAAGGCCGCTACGCATACCGCCACCTTGTTGGTGCGGACGGTTCGTTCTCCGTCGTCCGGAAGCACCTGGGCCTCCCGTCCGAGAACATCTCGGGCTGGGCGTTCCATTGCGTGCTCGAACGTCCTTGCACGGAATTCCATATGTACTGGCTCCCTAAGACGCTTCCTGGCTCGTATGGGTATATGATGTCCAAGAACAGGGACAAGACCATGGTCGGCATGGCATGGCGGGGTGAGTTCGACCACGCCCTTGCGGCCAGGGCAAAGGTATGGGTCGGGAGGACCTTCGGCATAGACGCATCGAAGCTGAAGACCGAGGCCATGCGCGGCAACGCGGATTACCGCGGCTGGGACTTCGGCAACATCTACCTTGTCGGCGACGCCGGCGGCTTCCTCAATCCGCTCACCACGGAAGGCATCGCTTTCGCCATGAAAAGCGGCGAGGGCGTGGCCAGGCACATCCGTGGGGACCCGGAGGGCAGGAGAATCATGAAGCGGATGGCTGACGCGCACATCTGGCAGGTCCGCCTCTTCCGCCTCTTCACGAACCCGCGCCTTCCCTTCTGCTGGATGCTTGAGTGGGTGCTCAAAAATCCCAACGGCAAGGTGAGGCGGAAACTCTTCGACTGGGTGTTCTGGAACCTGATAGACGGGTAGGGGATTGGGCCGCCGGCAAAGGGCAGGCCCGGCCTGATGCTATTTCTTGATTTTCCCGGGGGGCTCTCCGTCACTGCGCTTCCCGGCTCCGGGCTCTGCATTCCTGCCCCTGATACCGGGTTTCCTGGAAGCGAGTTCCGCCAGGTAAAGGCCGATCAATTTGCGCATCTGGCGCGGGACATCCTCCTCATGGTCCGCCTGCGCTATGCAGCCGGGCAGCTTCGGGACAGATGCGATGAACTTCCCCTCCTCTTTTTCGATTATGACCTTGAATCCCTCGACCATTATTTCCTTCATGTCAAAACCCCCATGGGCTCAAAGCTTGAGCTGCCTCCGTTTCTCCTCGAACTGGTCGAGGTCCACCCCCGCTTCCACCAGCTTCTTCTTAATCGTGGGCGAATTCAGCTCCGCCTGGCTCCTGTGGCTCTTAGCCACGGACATCACGTTCCCGCGGTCATCCCGAAGAAGCGTGCCGTGGGTCGCGTGCCTGACTTCTGCAAATCCCAGCGTCTTGACCACCTTCATGAAATCGTCCGGATGCATCGGTTTGCCCCTGTATTTTACCTCCTTCTCCGGCTGGGTGGGCCGGACTTCCGGAGGCAATTCAATATCGAGCTGGCGGGCGATATCCGCATACGTGTCCAGCAGGATGCCCGGGGTCTGGTTGTAATCGGCCCACGCGGGGAGGGGCCTGCCATTCGACTGCGCCCAGCCGTCCAGCATAGCCTTCTTGTTCTCCATCGCGTCGAGTTCTGAGAGGAAAGCATCTTCCTTGGGTATGAGTATCGTTTCGGGATACGCCGCGAAGACTTTCCTGACAACCTCCTCGCCGAGTGTGGTGCTCAAGGTCAAAACCACCCTTTCCCCGACCTTCCTCTCCCCGAAAAGCTCTTCAGCGCGGATTATCACGCCCTCGCTTTCGATGCCTATGGAATTCAGGAGCTTCCTTGTCCTGTCGCTAACGCGGAGCCCGCCTTCAATCAGAGTAAGCGGCATCTTCTTCTTCCGCTCCTCCTTCCTCCTCTGCTCCTCGCGCTGGGTGATTGCGAAATGCAGCGACGAGAGCCGGAGTATCATGTCCTCGGCTTTCTTCAGCCGGTCCGCGCCTGCCCGGTCCTTCGCTTTCTCGGCCCGGTATAGCCTGATAAGGAAATGCAGGCTGCTAGACGCGGTGATGGTGGCTTCATACCCAAGCTCCGCCGCAAGCTCGCATATCTCGCGCTGGAGTTCTGGTTCCAGCGCACCGACCTTGATTTTTTTCAGCGCAGGCGCGTAATCCCCCGGTTCCATGAGGTAATGTCCGCACCGGAGGTTTTAATCCTTCATTTTCATGCGCTCAATCTTCATGCACCTGTCCATGACGACCTGGATGCCGGTCTTCCTCGCCTTATCTGCCGCCGCCTCATTGACTATGCCAAGCTGCATCCATACTGTTTTAGCCCCTATCGCAATCGCCCCGTCCACGACCGGCGGCACATCCCCGCTCTTTCGGAAGATGTCCACGGCATCCACCCGGACGTCCTTTGGTATGGCGCGCAGGTCGGGATATGCCTTTATCCCGCGCCACTCGCGCAGGTTCGGGTTCACCGGGACTATCCGGTATCCCTTTTCCATCAGGTAGCTGGCGACGCCGTAGCTCGGCCGGTCCGGCTTTTCCGAAATGCCGACCACAGCTCTTGTTTTTGCGTTCCTCAGTATTCCGGGGATGTCTGCGTCCATGCCCGGTTCTTGCAGAGAAACAATATAACCGCGCTTCCCACCGCCCTGCGGATTCCGCGGAAATCAGCTCCGCTGCGAAACGCTCTATAACCGGCCCCGGATTCTCAATCCGGTGGTAGCATGATAGGAATGAGCTATGACGATTTGGCGCTCCTGGACGAGATAATGGCATTTAGGGTGAGGGCGATACGGGGCCGCAGGCGCAGCCGCAGGGCATTAAGGCGCCTATCCCGCCTCGCGTGAGCTGCGTCGGGGAAGACCCGGGGGTGATGGGCAAGTAGGTCA
Organism: Microcaldota archaeon; assembly: GCA_022627495.1. Classification (GTDB taxonomy): domain Archaea; phylum Micrarchaeota; class Micrarchaeia; order Anstonellales; family Bilamarchaeaceae; genus Bilamarchaeum. Next base: position 20,245 of record JAKEGJ010000024.1, on the reverse strand, counting down.
TTGGCCGGGCGGGCGGCTTTTTTCCCGCAAATTACTTTTTTTTAAAATCCGGGTTCGCCAGTTAGAGCAGAAGGATTGCCCGACCTGCCGATGGAGCATCAGAATGGCCGGGGACGACATCTCCGTTGATTGTCGGGGAATGGCGACGTGTTGCCGGAGAAAGCGCTGTGGCGAAGTCAGGTTAAATTATTCAGTTATTGAAAGCGTTCAGGCCCGTGAGCAGGTACTGGATGCCCCATGCCATCGTGATTATCCCCATCATCGTCGACAGAATCTGGAGCCCGCCGCGTCCGACGATTTTTGTGAGGAATCTGGAGAGGGCGAGCACCCCCAGTGTGATGATGAGCACTGTTCCGCCGGCCAGCGCCGTTGTGGGGATTCCGACGTCCCCGGTGAGTATTATCGTAGTGGTGATTGTCGCCGGGCCGCAAATCATCGGCGTGCCTATGACGACCGCCACCTCGCTGACTTCCTCCTTCTCCTTCGGGAACGATATGCCAAGCCCCATCTGGATGCCCAGCAGAATAAGAATGATGCCCCCCGCAGCCCTGAACGCTTCGATATCGACGCCCAGGAGCGAGAGTATGGACTGCCCGCCGATTGCGAATATGAAGAAGACCAGGGCCGCCACCAGGACCGCCTTGTGCGCAATCCTCAGCCTTTCCCGGTCATCCATCTTTGATGTCAGCGACAGGAACGCGGCGAGGCTGGCTATGGGGTCGATTATGCCCAGTAGCAGGATGAACGCTTCGAAAAGGCCGGCCATGTGTGGCTATCTCTCCCCCATGAACGTTATTATTCCTTATGGCCAGAGCGCAAGCCGGGCTGGATATCAGGCTCTCCGCACCCCCATTTCCGCATGCTCACTGCTCGCTCTTTATCTTGTAGAATTTGATGACGCAGTCTATGCAGAGGTCGGCAAAGCCCCTCGCGCTTCCCATGTAAACCTTTCTCGTGTCGCGTTGCCCGCGGCAGAGGAAGCAATCCCCCATGTGAAGCTCATGGAACGGCAAATCTTATAGCCCTGCCGGATTCTCGGCATCCTGCCGCCGGTTCCCAGCATCCGGCGCCCCCCCCCCTCTCGGGGCATGGCTTCAGTCCGCTTCGGCCAGCTTCTTCCGGAGGTCGTCCAATTCGTCATGGAGCGCCCGGTTCTTTTTCAGGGGGTCCATCTTCGCCTTCTTCTCCAAATCCTCTATTCTGGCCTTGATGTTTGCTTTCTTCCGTGACAAATCCTTCTTGCTCATTCCCATAAAATCATCTTCGTAAGCGCCATCGCCGGCCGATTGGGCCGGATTAGCCGGCCCATCAGTTAAGGTTCGCATAGAAATAATATGTTTCCGTCGAGCCGAAACTCTCCGGAGTCGGCACGATTATTTCGAAATCCGCGCTCTGGCTGTTCCAGGCGGTGCCCCCGCCTATTATCTCAGAGCAGAAGACCATCTGGCCCTTGGCCGGGAGCGCGTCCGCTTTCAGCGCGCAGGTGCGGAACCCCCCCGGCTGCCCGGTGTCCGCGGAGGATGCGTTGCTTATCGTCCCGCCGCCGATATCGAGCGTGCAGTCTGTCAAATTGAACGTGTTCGTGCCTGAATCCGTGGTCGCAGGGATGAAACCCCATGCCGAATCTATGTCGAATCCGTATGCCGGGTATGCCGTGAACATGCCCAGTGTTGAATTGGTGGATGCACATACGACTCCGCCCGCCGCGGGGTTCCATGCCCATGTGAACACGTTCTGCGCGCCGGGCCCTTGGCCAAGGGAAATGTCCCCGGTGACGTTCCCGAAATATGCCGCCCACCTTTCGGTGAGCTGCGTCGTGTTGGTGTTTGCAGCAGTTATGTTGCCGCCTTCCGTGGTTTCGTTGCCCGCAGCCGTCCCGTTGTAGCGGGGGAACTCGGTCACATCCGACAGGTTCGCTCCGTATAGCGTTACGTCGCTCCAGTTCTTCGGAGTCAGGTTGCTGAGTATTCCGTAAGTGCTGGCCGGAACGAGCGGAGCGAGCGTGAGCGTGTTGGCTTCGGCATCCAGCGCAGCGCCCGTGCCTTCCCAGGAGCCGTTGTACTTCATCAGCTCCAGTGTGCTCTCGTCGTAACCCATGGCTTCGGAGTTCTTCCACCGGTATGTGACGCTATCTATGGAAACCGTGCCGCTTAGGGCAGCGATATCCACGAACTTTTCGTTGAAGCTCGTGAAGTTTTCGGGAAGCGAGCCGGGATTCGCGCTCCAGTTTATTGAGAACGCCGAGGACGGGCTGAGGCTGTCCTCTAGGCTAAGGTTTGTGTAGGCTTCGAGGTCGCCTGCAGGCCTGTCGATAATGAGGGAATCGACATGGATGTCCAGCGGACTCCCGAGATTGTTCTCATCAATCAGGTCCAGGCCGTTGTTATGAGTCCTCGAATTCCTTATTGTGATGTTGCCGGAATCTATAAGGTGGATTCCGTACAGCGTGTTGTTGCAGACCGTAGAATCCTCTATCACGGAATCGTTGGTCATGTTCAGCTCGATGCCCACTATGCTGCCGCAGAATTCGGAGGGGTCGATATGTATGCGCCTCGACATGGTCTTGACCACGCCCCTGCCCCCGCCCCTCGTCCTGCAGGAGGTCAGATTGTTGTCGCTGCTGCGGTTGAACCAGAATCCGTATTCGCTGTCCACCACCCTGTCGTGGAGGAAAAGCGAGTTGGTGACGTTATCGATGAGGAAGCCGCCGTCATAATCTATGACGGTGCAGTTGACAACCGTAACGTTATTCGCGGAGGATATCCAGATTCCGACAGCTTCGGAAGAGTCCGTCAGCGGATGCCGATCGCAGTCAAGGAACACGTCCGAAGCCTCGATTTTCAGGCAGGCGCCGTTGCTTAAGTTGCCTGTGAGGTTGGCGCTCAAAACATAACTCCCGCTTTCGTTTATCACCGTGCATTCGTCGATGGGGATGGAAGGCGCGAATTCGTTTTTCTCGAGGACCGCGTATATGGATTCCGGATTCATGCCAGAGAGGTGCATGGTGTTCGTGAACGGATTGTTTGGGGCCAGGGTGTTGTTCCATCCGCTGGCATTGTACTTCCATACCCGAAGCATGTTCTCATCGTATGGCGGCGTTCCGGCAAGCTCGGAATCCAGCCAGCGCCATGCTATGCCGTCTATGGAGACGTTCCCGGAAATCCGGGTAATATTCACATATTTTTCATAAAATGACCGGTATCCCCCCGGGATTGGCACGGAAGGGGCCCGGCTCCAGTTTATCGAATAGGCCGAACTGGCCAGTACTGTGTCGTTGATGCTGAGGTTGGTGAAGTTCCCCATCGTTCCTGCCGGATTGAGGAACAGGTTGTCGGACATCGTATAATACATGTCGAAGGAGGCGTTGACGAGCAAATCCAGAGCATTGTCCGAGAGCCTGTTGCCAAGGAGCACGGAATTGTTTCCTGCGCTGAACGCATCGGTCCCTGTCGATATGGTTATCCCATTCCGCCCGCTTCCGCTGATATTGTTGCCCGATACGCTGGTGTTTGCGGCCGATTCAAGGAGGATTCCGTCGATGGCGTTTCCTGTCACGTTGTTACCTGTCAATGTGTTGTTCAATGCCGGGCTGCCCTCACCCCCCCAGCTCAGGTTGAATCCGCACGCGCCGTTGTTCGTGACGTTGTTGGCCTCGAACCGGTTGTTCATTGCCCCTTTAAGGTAGAATCCGCTCCCGCCGTTGCCTGAAACCTCGTTGCCGGAGAAATTGTTCCCGGGAGTGCTGTCGAAATAGAGTCCGCTCCCGCCGTTATATTTCACCTGGTTCTTCTCGAAAGTGCAGTCTATAGCGTTTGACAAGTATGCGCCGAACTGGGTGTTGTTGCTCAGTGTATTGTTCTGCAGCGTAGTGTTGGTCCCCGAAAGGTACAACCCATTCTGGTTCCTATGCACCAAATTATCCCTCACGACCGAATTGGATGATCCCACGCTAAGGCCGTATGCGCCGTTAAATTTCAGTACGTTGTCCGATACAGTGCATCCATCCGCACCGTTTGTCACGAGTATTCCGTAAATGCTGTTGTTGCTCGCATTGTTGTTGGTGATGGTGCTGTTCTTGGAATTGGTGGTGAAGTAGGCGCCATAGGTGTCGTTTTGCACAATGTTCCTGGTGAAGACGTTGTTGTAGCTCTCCGTGAAATAGAATCCAGCATACGCGTGGTGGCTGCTGGTGACATTCTCCACCCTGCTGTCGTTCACCCTGCGGAAATAGACTCCATAGTAATATCTCGTGATGAGCGGGCAGTTCCTCACTGTTATGTTGTGGAGCCCGGAGCCTGCGAATATGCCGATTGTGTTGACGGCCCCGTTGTGGCTCATGTTATAGCCGTTGCAGTCGAAAACGACGTCGGAGCTGTTTATCCGGACGCATGCGGTCCCAGTGATGCCCAGGTTCCCATTCGGAGAGCCCGAATAGTTCTGGTTCTGGATGACCACCCCCGGGGCGTTTATCACAGGACAGTTCCCAAGCGTTCCGTTGCCGGTGGTGGCGTTGGACTGGAGAATGGCATATACGGAGGCCGGATTCATGTTCGTGAGCGTCAGTGTGTTCGTCCCGGTGTCAAGGGTGGCGTTGGTGTTGTTCCAGATGCCTGAAAACACAGTGTATTTCCAGAGCGCGAAGGCGGATTCATTGACGCTTCCGTTAATCTCTCCATTCTGCCACTGCCACACGATGGTGTCTATGGAGACATTCTTCGGGATGGCGGTGGACGTCTCGTTCTTTATGGTCACGAACTTTCCGGCGAATGAAGTCGTATTGGGCGGAAGAGTCGGGGGCCTGCTGGACCATGTTATCGAGTAGGATGTGTTCACCTCGATGATGTCTGTGATATTGAGGCTCGTATAGTTCACGAAGTCCCCCTGCGCCCTGTCCACGGTGAGGTTGTATATATAGACGGGAGCGGGCGTCGATTCGCCCGAAATCACCTTGTCCTCGAGTGTCACGCCATATGAGCAGTTGAATACGTGTGTGTTTATGGCCGTAAGATTGTGCGGCGAAAGCGTGGTAAGGCAATAGGTCGAGCCGTCGATGCTATTGTTTATGATGGTGGTGTTGTTGGAGTTCCAGTTCAGGTATAGTCCTGCCAGGGAGTTGTTGTGGAACCTATTGCGTTGAAGCTTGGAGAATGTTACTTCCTGGAGCTGCATCCCTCTCGTATTGTGGAGTATGGAGTTGTTGTCGAAAAAGAGATGGCTAGATGCGATGAGGTCGAATCCGTCACCGTTGCTATACACGCTGTTGTTGGTGAAATTCGTGCCGTTCGAGCCGCTTGCCTGGTGGATGCCGTCTATATTGTCGTGCACGCTGTTGCCGGCCACCGTGTTGTTCGTCGACCACCAGATGATGCTGATGCCCTCCGAGTTGTTGAAAACCGAGTTGCCGATGAGCCGGTTGTTTGATGCCCATTCATCAAGCAGAATGCCATCATTCGCATCGCTTGCCGTGCAGTTGCTGAGGTTATTGGAGCCGCTCCAAATGAGAGCGATGCCGGTGTTCCAGTTGTTTCGGGCCGTGATGTTCTGCAGGCGGCTTCGGCTGGTGTTGACCAGCATGATTCCGTTCGGGTATCCGTTGATGTCCGGGCAGTTCTTTATCGTCACGCCCGTATAGTTCGTGACATTGGTGCCGGCGACCGCAATTCCTGCAGCCTTAAGCGTCCCGTTGTTGGATATTGAATAATTGCTGCAGTCGAGGGTGACGTCGGACGACAGTACCTTGATGCATGCGAAGGACGTGTTGAAAGAAGAGCCGAACACCTCCAGCTCCGGCGTCGGTATGTTCGCGCCGGTGAGGGGGGCGACGAGCACGTAATTGCCAGGCGTTGAGATGAGCTGGCATCCGCTCACATCCGCGGCATATGAGGAGCCGAAAACCAGGAAAAGCGCTGATAAAAGTGCAATTGTTCGCATGAGTGGATAGAAAACTTAATGTTTATATTCGTTGGGAAGTAGTTGTTTTTACCAAACCCCCCGTCTCTAAGGAAGATGAAGTAATTAATTTTTCGGATAATTCTTTACTGTATGAAGGCCGCCCTATCCGTGCCCCCAATCAGATTCTGCCTTCCGCTTTGAGCCTTATCCTTTCATCCGCCGGTATTCCGTATTCGGCCGCATCCACGGAATCCGGGATATTGCCCCGCTTGTATCTCCAGAGCGGCGCGGTGTCGAGGCGGTAGAAGAATTTCCAGCCGGAATATGTCGGCGCATAGTCTATCCTCGTGCAGCCCCTGCTTTTCGCGAGCTTAATCGCCTCGACCAAAGCGATTTTTATCGTGTCGCCGTAACGTTCATCCACGCCCCAGATGCAGACGGACATGGTTTTCCCGTAGAAGAAGTACTGCGTCGTTAGCGCCCGGCGGCCGTCCTTGATGACGGACCAGTACTCGGTCCGGGAATCCTTATCAAGGATGTCGTAGCAGCCCCGGTCGCCTTGGGCGAAATCGGATTTCTCCCCGAACATCACTTTGCTGAATGCGGCGATGCCTTCCAGGGAGCCCTCCCTCCGGAACTCGTGCTCGCCGAACTTCCGGTAATCGCTCTTGAAATTCTTCCGGTGCTTCTTAGAGAACCGCTTCAGGTAATCGTCAATGCCCTCAATGCCCGCCAGGTCCAGGAAGAACTGCGGGCAGAGCCCCTCCAGGCAGCCGTCGAACCGTTCGATTAGAAAATCGAAATAGACGTCCTTGGGCAACCCATCTGTTTTTTTCATGAACTCAGGGTCGAAGGTAAGGTAGTTCCTCTCCACGCTGTCCCCGCCGATAATCTCGTAGAACCCCCTGTCCGCATCAAGCTGGAGGGGGAAGAAGTTTTTCCCGTCATAGAGGATGAGCGTCTTGTAATCGTATTGTTTGCAGAGGGCCACCCGAATGTCCCAATCGTCGGTCCAGACGACCTTCTCCGGGACGAACCTGTCCCAGACCGGTTTGGCTTCTTCAAGCGAAAGCTCTCTCATCATGGTTTTTTCATCTCATGATTTGGCTGTTTGTGGTTGAATTGCCCGCTTGTGTTTATAACCTGACTTCGCCACAGCGCTTTCTCCGGCAACACGTCGCCATTCCCCGACAATCAACGGAGATGTCGTCTCCAGCCATTCTGAGAAACATGCGATACAAAAATATATATAAAATCCGGGTGGAAAGCCGGTGTATGAAGATAGGTAAGATTTCCAAGTCAGCTGACCTCAGATTTGCTCACAGAGAGCTTGAACAATTTCTCATCGATTTTTTTGGTAAGGAAAAAAGCAAGGAATACATCAAGGCGGTATCGGTCAAGGAAAAAAAAATATTCTTTGCAGCAAGGGAAGGGGAAAAAATCGTAGGTATGGCATCGCTTAGTGTCGGCCATAAGGTCGCGAGACTCGGTTCGTTTGTTGTGGCAAAAAAGTCCAGGCAAAGCGGCGTGGGCACCAAGCTTCTTGATAAATGCGAAAATGTCGCCAAGAAAAACAAGTGCGAGAAAATCTGGCTGTTTGCCCTCCCGACAACAAAAGCATTTGGTTTTTACAAAAAAAGAGGGTATGTCGAAGAAGCCCGCCTCAAGAGGCATTTTGGAGGAGCGGACCTTTCAGTGATGAGCAAGTTCCTCTGATTTTCCGAATTGAAAAAAAGGCGTGGCGTATTACGGATATGATATACGCCCCGGAGACAATGCCGGCCTTATCGGCCGTCTGTCCCCGTGGCTAATGTGCGACTTAAGTATTCACGCCCCGGAGAAGATTTGAACTTCTGGCCTGCTGATTGCTTTGGCGTATTGACCTCCTTTATCCTCAGGGCTTTTTCCAGGGTTTTTGCCCGGAGAAAGACAGAAGTCAAAAAGCCTTAACAGTCAGCCGCTCTACCAACTGAGCTACCGAGGCATTCATAACTCGGGAGCGAATTGAACGGAATGCCGTTCAATCTGAGCTACCGAGACAATTGGATAGGATTTGATTGGCGCATCTTGTTTAAAAAAGCTACTGCTTCCCGGCCGCCCTGTCTATCGCTTCCTTCGCGGCCGCAAATACCGCGTCCGTAATCTCCTGGCATTCCCCGCGTATCATGGCGCCGGCCTTGTCGATATGCCCGCCGCCCCACATCCGTTCCGGCATTCCGCAGGCCTCGCTCGCCCTGCGGGCGATGTCATTTGCATGGATGCCGCCCTTCCACGCGTCCATGAACCTCACGCGGAACGAAACCTTGTGATAGCCATTGCCCTGCGCTCCCAGCACCGCAACCACGGCTGCGCCCATGTTCCGGATTTCGTTGGCGAGGATGGCCGGATTCTCGAGCGCGCTCGCGCCTACCGCAATGACCGTGTTCCGGTAAAGCGCGCTTTTCACGCGCTTCAACTCCTCCAATATGGCCGCGACAATCGCAGGGGGATTGTCCGGATAGGCGAGCGCGTCGACTTCCCTCTTGGATGCGCCCGATATACGCAGGAGCGACTCGAAAATGCGGAGCGTCCCCAATTCCGCGTCGCTGAGCCTCTCGCTGTCGCCAGCAATCCCGACGGCGAGCGCAAGGGCGCTAATCATGTCAATCTCCTTCCTGTTTATCACGGAAGCAAGGATCTCGCTTGCGGATATCGCTTTCTGGTTTTCTACATTGAAAACCGGTTTGAGGCAGGCACCGCTCCCTAGATGGTGGTCTATGACCATAAGGAGCTGGTTTTTGCGCCTGCCCATCCCGTTTAGGAGCGAGGGGGTATTTGTGTCCACGACAATTATCGGCCGGCTGTCCAATTCAGGTATCTCGTCCCACCGTTTCGTGTGGATGCTGAGTTTTTCGACGAGCGGGTCCGTAAGGTGGATGGGCGGGCCGGTCACAATGTCCGCCTGCGCGCCTTTTTTGAGGAGTACTCTCTGAAGGGCGAAGGCGGAGCCAAGGCCGTCGCAATCAGGTACGTCATGGGTTGTGATTATGGCTCCCTTCGCAGCCGCGGTTTTCATGGCATTGGCGAACCTTCCGCGCTCAGCCGGGCCGGCCATATGTCCCAGGTACTTCTCGCCGCGGGCATGCATGCATGATTACGTGCCGCCTTCATTTTATAATAGTTGCCAAAATAGGACTTTTGCGTTAATCAGTAGTTCATGGGGAGCATCATGCAAATTAGGGCATCCTGGGAATCCGGCACAGGACGCACCCGGGCCGCCTCAGGCTTCGCCGCACTGGCTCCAGCCGCACATTATGCATTCCACGCATCCTTCGATGTGCTTGAGCCGGGTGCCGCAGACCGGGCATATGCCTTCCCGGACGAGTTCCCTCGCCCTGCTCTCATCAACGTTCATGAGCTTGATGCTCCGGCAGTCATTTGCCGCCGCCGAATATTGACTTCAGGCCCTTGACCAGGCCTTCGGATTTGGCTTTAAGGCCCGAGAGGACCCCGCTGAATCCGTCGAGCCCGCCGAGCCGGAGGAGAATCCTGTCCGTCTCCTTCATGACCTCCTTGTCTGTAAGGTTCGAATTCCGGTGGAGCGTCCCCATTATGTCGGTTATCCCCCGCCTTGTCGCGGGGAAGTTCCCCTCCTTGAGCTTTCCATGCATCTTGTTAACGAATTCCTTGGCCTCCGGGGTCTTGAGGAACTCGTCCGAAGTCGAAGACCGGCCCTGGGTCGCTGTCTGCGCCTGCTCAGGCTCTTTCTCCTCCTCTCCCGGCTGCTTCATCGCCATGGGTCTGAACTGGCCCAGAATCATGGCATTAGAACTCATGGCAACTTTATAAATTTTCCCTAGGCCCGCTTCTCAGAGGCCGAGGTCCTCAAGAATCCTGCTGGTCTTGAATTTCCCATCGTCAACCTTTTTTTCCAGCTTCACCACGGCCACGCCTTTGGGCGCAGGCGCCTCCTTCTGGTCATAGCCGTATACGATGACATCCGGCTTCACGAGTTCGAGCATGCGCTCCGGCTTGTCGAACCCCTCTACCGCAAGGTCCACGGGCTTAAGGCATTCGACCATGATCTTCCGGTATTCCACGTCGTGTATCGGCTCCCTCCCTTTTTTCCGGATGTGCTCGTTGCGGGCGATTGCCACGACCAGGACGTCGCCGTGCTTCCTGGCCTCGCTGAGCGTCACTATATGGCCTATGTGCAGGATGTCGAACACGCCGCCTGTCAGGACGACCTTTATCCGCTTCCTCTCCGCATCTTTCAGGAAGAATCTGCCTTCCCTCTCAATCAGCATCTCCTTCTCGCGCCCGGTAAGGAAATGGAATATGTCCTCGGGTATGCCCCCGTACTGGAGCTGCATCAGATAAAGCCTGGCCGCTTCTTTCATAACTGCACCCATTTTTCCCTTCAATCAACATCTATCTGCGCTTTCTGGAGCTTTCCGGAATAATCGATATAGACCGTCTTCGTGTTCGAGAATTCATCGAGGCCAAGAATCCCCGCCTCGCGCGTGTGCCCCGTGCCCTTCACGCCGCCGAAGGGAAGATGCACTTCCGCGCCTATCGTGCTGGAGTTCACGTACGTGATGCCGGCCTCTATCCGCCCTATCGCCCTGAAGGCGTTGTTCACATCGTTCGTATAGATGGACGAGCTGAGGCCGTACTCGACCGAGTTTGCGATGTCAATGGCATCATCCAGCTTCTCGAACTCGAGAACCGAGAGCACCGGTCCGAAAATCTCCTCGCGGGCGATGCGCATGTCGGGGCTGACACCGTCGAATATCGTGGGCTTGAAATAGTATCCCTTCCCCGCAGGCTTCATGCCCCCGCAAAGGAGCTTCGCGCCTTCGCCTATGCCGATGCCGACGTATTTCGCTGTTTTTTCCTGCGCGGCCCGGTTTATCAGCGGGCCGACATCGCTCGTCTTCTCCGTCCCGGGCCCGAGGCGCAGCATCCTCGCCCTGGTGATGAGAGCGGAAAGCAGGCGGGGCTTGATTTTCCGGTGCGCAATCACCCGGCTCGTCGCGGTGCAGCGCTGGCCCGTTGTGCCGAACGCTCCCCAGAGTATGCCGTCTACGGCCAAGTCCAGTTTTGCATCGTCCATTACGATGATGGGGTTCTTGCCGCCAAGTTCGAGGCCGACCTTTTTCAGCCCCGCATTCCTAATTATCCATTCGCCCGTTGCTTTCGAGCCAGTGAACGAGATCCCCTCTATTCCCGGATGCCTGACAATCGCTTCGCCAACCGACGCTGCGGGTCCGGTGACGAAATTGACCACGCCTGGCGGCACTCCGGCTTTCACGAGCGCCTTGACCATCTCATAAGCGCAGAGCGGAGTGTCCGAACTCGGCTTGAAGACCGCCGTGTTTCCGCAAATCAGCGCAGGCGCAAGCTTCCAGGCCGGAATCGCGGTGGGGAAGTTCCACGGGGTTATCAGGCCGACGACTCCGACCGGCTGCCGGAAAGTCAAGCAGAACTTGTCTTTGAGCTCGCTTGTCGTCGTGCTGCCATAGAGCCGCCGCCCTTCCCCGGCGAAATACTCGAAAGTGTCGATGGCCTCCTGAACGTCACCGAGCGCTTCAGGAAGCACCTTGCCCATCTCGGTCGAGACCAGGCGGCCGAGCCTCTCCTTCTCCGCCTTCAGTATCTCCGCAATCCGGAGGAGAATCAGACCCCGTTTGGGCGGAGGCATCATGGACCATTTCGGCAGGGCGGCTTTCGCGGCGTCGACGGCCATGTCGACATGCCTGGCGGTGCCCGAGGGAAATTTAGCTATCGGTTTTTCTGTAGCCGGATTAATCGTTTCGAAATAGCCATCACCGCCTGTCCATTCCCCCCCGATATACATCTTATAAGCGGCCATACCCGCCCTTCTTCCTCCAAAAATATAAACCTGCCCTGCGTAATCACGTTCATGATACTTCCCAGGCAGCATCTTGAGGAGGCGAAGATTTTCGAAGGGCTCCACGCCAGCCAATTCCAGCCCTGCGGCATCGACATAACGCTGAAGGAGGTCTACAGGTTCAAGTCCCCCGGCACGATTGATTTCGACAACAAGGAGCGGAAGATAAGCGATGTGGAGCCGGTCCCCTTCGCTGGCGAAGGCGACGCTTCGGCGCATCGAGTCTCGCTTGCGACTGGGGCGTACAAGGTAATATTCAACGAGTACGTCCGCATCCCCAAGAACGTGGCCGGCCTCTGCCTGCCGCGCTCATCCCTCCTGCGCTGCGGCGTGACGCTCGAATGCGCGGTATGGGACCCGGGCTATGAGGGGCGGAGCGAGGCGCTGCTTATCGTCAGGAACGAGCACGGGGTCAATTTCAAGAGGAACGCGAAAATCGGCCAGATGATATTCATCCGCCTTGCGGAGGATGCCAAGACGCTCTACTCCGGGCAGTACAAGGGCGAGAACAGGTAGTGGCGGGGGCAAAACCGGGAGCCATTTGCCGCAGTTGTCTTTGCGCGGTCATTTCTTCAGGAACTTGTCCAATGCCGATTCAAGGCTTCCGGACCTCTCTTTTATGCTGAAGTCCACGTGCAGGACCGGAATCTTGACCTTCAGGAGCTTCGTGATGTCTATGGGCGTGCCGGAGACGATGATTTCCGCGCCGCTGCGGTCTATCGTCTCGGCGAGGTCCTTCATCTGCTTCTCGTAGTACCCCATCGACGGCAGTACGCTGCCCATGTGCTCGAATTTCTCATACGTCTCCTTGATGCTCCCGACCGCAAATGGCCTCGGGTCGATCACTTCGGCCCCCATCCTGGCGGCGTACTCGAAACCCGCCCCGAACTTCATCCCTCCATGCGTTACTGTCGGGCCGTCCTCAATCACTATGACCTTCCTGCCGAATATGTCGAGCTTCTCGGAAGGTATCAGTTCCATGTCCGTCTCAATCACTTTCGCCTTCGGGTTCGCTTTCTCGACGTTCTTGAGGATCCTCCTGACGTCCATGGGGTTCTCGCTGACCTTGTTTATGACGATTATCTGCGCCGCCCGGAAATTGGTTTCTCCCGGGTAATACCACATCTCATGGCCAGGGCGCAGGGAATCCGCTATGACAATCAGCAAATCCGGCCTGATGAACGACATGTCGTTGTTCCCGCCATCCCACAGTATGACGTCCGCCTCTTTCTCGGCAGCTTTCAGTATCTCGCCGTAATCGATGCCCGCGTAGACGACCACCCCGTCGCGGATGTGCGGCTGGTACTCCTCCCTTTCCTCCAGGGTGCACTCCTGCTTGTCGAGGTCTTCCATCGTCGCGAACCTCTGCACCCTCTGCTTTGTCAAATCGCCATATGGCATCGGGTGCCTTATCACCACGAACTTCTTCCCCTTCTTTTTGAGCAGTCGAGTCAGAGTCCGGGACAGGGCGCTTTTCCCCGCGCCGGTCCTGACAGCAGTGACCGCGATTACTTTCTTTGAGCTTTTCAGCATGGTCTCCCTAGGCCCGAGGAGCACGAAGCTCGCTCCCTTCGCCTGCGCGCGGGATGCCAGGTGCATCACATACTCGTGCGCCACGTCCGAATACGAGAAATACACCTCGTCGACCGAATGCTTCTCAATCAACGCTTCCAGGTCCTTCTCTTCGAAAATCGGAATCCCCTTCGGGTAGAGCTTCCCCGAGAGCGCGGGCGGGTATCTGCGGTTAGCGATGTTCGGTATCTGCGTCGCTGTGAAACCCACGACGTTGTAATCCGGATTGTCGCGGAAGAACATGTTGAAGTTGTGGAAATCCCTACCTGCAGCACCCAGAATGAGGACGGTTCTCTTCATGGTTATTGATACATCCTATGAATTTTTTATTCTATCCTGGGTTGTTCCATGCATGCGCATCGTTATAGCACTGGGCGGAAACGCACTTCTCCCCAAAGGGGCCAAAGGGGATTCCGGAGAGCAGCTTGCAGCTGCCAATTCAGCAATCTCCCGGCTCGAGCCCCTCCTCAAGCAGAACGAAGTCGTGCTCACCTATGGCAATGGCCCGCAGGTCGGCAACCTTCTCATACAGCAGCAGGCGACGGGAGAGGTTGCAAAGATGCCCCTCGATGTCCTGGATGCCATGACGCAGGGGCAGATAGGCTATTTCATCGCAAGCGCCGTCTCTATGACCGGGCTTCATTCAGCCACCCTGATTACCCGCGTTGTGGTGGACCCGGACGACGCGGCGTTCCAGAACCCCTCAAAGCCCATCGGTCCGTTTTATGCGGCGAAACCGGAAACCGGAAACGGGAAACCCTATTTCATGGACGCAGGGCGCGGCTACCGCCTTTTCGTCGCATCGCCAGAACCCGTCAAGATACGCGAGCATGACGCAATAAGCGCGCTTCTGGACTCGGGCTTCGTCGTCATAGCCGTAGGCGGGGGCGGCATACCGATTGCGAAAAACGGGAAGGGGCTTGAAGCCGTGATAGACAAGGACAGGGCGACTTCCCTCCTTGCGGGCGAGATACGTGCAGACCTCCTGGTTTTCGTCACTTCCGTGGACTCGGCATACCTGGATTTCGGCAAGAAGACACAAAAAGCACTTCGCAAGCTTTCTGCGCAGGAAGCCGCGCATCATATGGCAGGAAATCATTTCGCCGAGGGGAGCATGAAGCCGAAAGTGGAGGCCGCCCTCCAGTTCCTTCGGAAGGGCGGGAAGAAGGTGGTCATCTGCGCCATTGAAGAGATTGAGGCTGCGCTTTCAGGAAATGCGGGAACGACAATAACCCCGTAAAAAAATCCGGGCGCGCGCACCGGCAAGGGCCAATCCGATGCTTAATAATCCCCCGTTGCCCATTCCCTTCATGGCACAAATCCAGCCGCGCGGGCCGCGCCGCATGCTTATCATTCTTGGAATCCTATTCGCCGCAGTAATGGCGCTGTATGGCTGCACGCAGGATGGCGGAGGCCCAAACCATCCCCGCAACCTCACATCCGAGGATTTGGCGCCATTTCTGGCGGCCGGATGCCGGAATGATTCCAGCGGATTCATCGACTGCGCAAATGCTTCATTCATGTCCCGGTTCGGATGCTTCTCCCAATCGCTGCAAATCATGGACGAAGGCCTCTCGCTCGAGCCATCCATGGTCCTTGCCTGGTGCCCGGTCGAGGTATACGGCAACAACCTGAGCCAGGCGGAAATGGAAGGCTTTTTCTATTGCGGCGGCGGACTGCTCCGCACGTGCACGAGCTACGTGGCCTACGACGGCACTGAATTCGTCCAGATAAAGAACCCGGAAGCGCTCGCGCGCTATGCCGGCCCCATATCAGGCGAAAAGGAGGCCCTCGCATTCGTGATGCTTTCCGAGGATGTGATAGGCGAAGTCGAGCGCGACGCACTCCCTCCCCTCCTGGCCCGTGCGCAGAAAGACGAATCCGGCTTTCTTGTCACCGCCTACCGATTCAACATGTTCGGATGCTATGACAGGATAGACTACGAGGAAGTCCGCTACTCCGTATCGGCCGGCGGGGAAATCCGTGAGCTTGGCCGCAAGGTCGCCTACACTCGCCATCTGGACGGCGCGATATGCGTGGACTGACGGCGCGGCAGCGCGCGGGTTGCTCATGGGCCCGCCAATACGCCTGAGCGCTGATGCGCCAGAGAGCTCACACGTCGATGATGACGATTGCCTTCCAGCCGCCATCCGACTTTTCCACGCTGAACTTGTGCCAGCTCACCGCCTTCACATCCACAAGCAGGGTGTGCTTTCTCGGGTCGATTTGCTCGCCGCTTAGCCTGGCAGAAAGCGAAAGCCCCTGCCCGGACTGGGTGATTTTCAGGTCGTATTCCCTAAAGAGAAGCAGTTCCGCGTCTTTGAGGAAAATCAGCTCCTGCAGGAAATCGTGGAGCAGCCTGTCCGGCTTGTCGGCATTGATTGCGAATTCCTTCTTCTCCCCGATTCCCAGCTGCCCGATGTCCTGTATCTGGGTGACTGTCATTGCGTTCGCGGCGCTGACGAACATCTCCTCGAGCGTCCTGCCGGACGCTTCGAAGGCGACATCGGCCATCGTCAGGCCTTCAATGAAACGATAAGGCATACGTGATCACTTGTCCTGGCATTCCTCTTGGCGGGCCGGTATTAAATCATTTCCCGCCCGAACCGTCTTGGCGGCCGGGACCGCTTCCAGCGACCTTATCACGCCGTCTTGGCACTTTTCCGCATCTATGCCGATGAAAACCAGCTCTGTCATGGAGCATTCGCGCTCCTCGAGTTCAAGCCTGCCGGCGACATAATTCGCCAGGAAGCAGCCCCTGTCGGTGCGGGCGAACCCCTTGGCCCGGTAAATGCCTGACGGAAGCGTTTCAAGCACCCGCATCAGCGGACCGTGCTCCAGCACATCCTTTGCGGCAAATCCGAAGTGCCTGAATTCCACATGATGCGCCTTGCGTTCCGGCGCGGGCGCATTGCGCCCGATGCCGAAAAGCGCGCCTGTCCAGATCCCGCACCGTTCGGCCTCCATCACAACGGCCCGGCCGTTAAGTCCTGCCACCGCCCGCCTCACGCGCGCAAGCGCCTCTTCGTCGATGAGGTCAGCCTTGTTGATTATTATGATGTCTGCAAGCTCAATCTGCTCCCTGCCTGTCGCCCCCAGGCTGGGGAACCTCGCCATTGCATCCGCGTCAACGACCGTCACCACGGAGTCCAGGCGGACCCGGGGGATGTTTTCCCGGATGTCATGGACAAGCGCGGCAGGCTCCGCCGCCCCGGTGGTCTCGACTACTATCCATTCCGGCTCCGCGGCCTCAAGCAGCTCTGCAACGGCAAGGCTGAATTCGCCGCAAAGCGAGCAGCAGACGCATCCGCCGGCAAGCTCGGCCATCACGATGTTCTTCCCCTTGACTATCCTGCTGTCTATGGCAATCTCGCCGAACTCGTTTATGATGATGGCGAGCCTCATGCCTGATTCCCCTGCAATCCTTTGAAGCAGCGTAGTCTTGCCCGCGCCGAGATATCCCGTTATTATGGTCACCGGAACTTTCACAATACCCCTCCGGGCTGATTGGTATTTTAAATCTCGGCGCTTTCCCGGGCCGCCAGCCGCCTATCCGTTCTTTTTAGCCGGGTATGCGTCTAGCAGGGTGTCCTCGTCGAATCCCTCCGCCAGGCCGGGGGCGGCCCATGCCGGAAGGGTCTGGGTTTCGGAGAACATCCTCTGCGGCAAGGCCTTCTCCCGCGCTTCCTTTGCTTCCTTTTTTTCCGCTTTCGCCTCGCGGTGTATCTCCCGCATCATGCGGAAAATCTCGCTCCCCGCGATTTTTTCGGCGCACTGCATGTCGAATCCGGGGCAGTCCTCCAGCGCTTTATGGTCCTTTGATGCGAGGCGCTCCACCACCATCCGTGCATATGGCATCGGCACCGGGGGGAAAAGGGCGGCGAGCAATACCGCGGAGAGTTCCGGGTCCACGTCCTTTCCCGAGACGGCGACCATCATCGCGGCGGCAAAATCCAGATGCCCCGGCTCTTCGCAGTCCGAGAGGTCCGGCCCAAAGCGCCTGAACAATACCGAGGAAAACGCCTCTATCAGCTTCGTGAACCTGGCTTCCAGGGGGAGGCTGCTCCCCCTGATGCGGATTCCGGCGTCATCGAAAAGCGGGTAGCTCGGCGAGCGGTGCGAACCCACGCCGTCATAGGCGACCTGCTGGTACCTCACCATGAGCCCCGCCCTGACGAACTCATCCGAACCGTCATCGAACGCCTTGAGGAGCTTCCAGGAAAGTTCCGGGTAGACGTCCCTCATTATCCTGAGGAAATGCGCGGGCATTGAATGCCTTGTCACGCGCTCGTGGTCGGAAATCGCGTATGGAACGCAGTACAGCCCTGCCTTTGTGTACGGCGAAACCTTCATCGCCAGGCGCAAGAGCGACGAATCCGCCAGCCTGAGCCGGATGCACTGCCTGGCGACTTTCTCCGCGTAATGCCCCGCAAGGCGCGAGCGCATGAGCACCTCGGGGAGGCTGGGGAATCCGGGCCGGCCGGTCATAGTTTCCGCGGCCATCCGCGAGAACGCATCAAGGCCGGGTTTATTTTCCTCTCCGCACGCCGCCCTGCCCGCCGCCCGGCGCCCTGAAAGCACTGCCAGGCCCCTGCAGACCGGCTCGCCAAGGACCGGAACCTTTCCGACTGCGCAGAAAAGCGAAGAGGCGGTTCTCCTGCGATGCCTGGTCGTGGGGCGGGCCTGCTGGCTTGCAATTTGCATAAGTTACTTTTAATGTTTAGAAGTGCTAATAAATGTTATTATTTTTGTGTTTTTGTAGTTTATTGGTTTCGTCCAGAAAACCGCCGCTCTTTTTGTTCCTTACCCCGTAAAGCCTGCGGATGATGAAAAAATTCATTTAAAAACCCCCGCGACGTAATAATATCAGGTGATTTCGATGGTGAAACGCAAGAAATCCGAAATGGCGCTTCCGGCAACGTTAGAAATCACAAGGGCAGAGTTCCTGCAGATGGTCTTCGGCGACATCGCGCCGGGCCAGGATGAGCCTCCCGTTCTTTCCTTGAAGCCCGATGAAAAGCAGTGCGATGAAGCGCCGGCCGTCCCATCCGGGGCAATGCCAAAAATACGAAAATGGTGATAGGATGATTTTGCAGATTTTAGGGCTTGGACCCAGTGAGATGGTTATCATAATACTTGTCGTAGTGCTCCTGATACTCGGGCCGCAGAAGATTCCCGCGCTATTCAAGGCCCTCGGCCAGTCCGTAGGCGAGTTCAAGAAGGGCGCGCGCGAATCAGAAGAAGAGGATTCCAAGGCAAAAGCCAAGTCCAAGAAGAAGAAAGCGGCCGCCCCCAAGGAAGAGGAAAAAGAGGAATGAACGCCGCCGGATCGGCGGGTTCATTAAATTACGGGCGGCATCGTGCGGCGCACAGCCGCCAACCCTATTTTTTTATCGGAAAAAACCCGGCTAATCTTTCCACGCACCACTTCCAACTCCCAGCCGCTCCATTCTCCTCCAGAAACCCGAGTTCGCGAGCTAAGGCAGAAGAATAGCCCGACCTGCCGACGGGGCAATAGAATGGCCCGGTACTGCATCTCTGTTTTAGCCGGATGGATTGCCCTCGAAAGTCCCCCCTGCCGGCGACTCTCATTTCGCCAGGAACAGGCTCAGCTCGAAGAGCACAACCATCACCCCACCAAGCACCAGCTGGGAAATGACCGAGCTGTCCGGTGTGACGATGGCTGCGATTATCAGTATGACGACATAGACGATTCTCCTGGATTTCACGAGCCAGTCCTTGGGGAGAATCCCTATCCTGTTCGCAGTCACAATGACTAGGGGCGTCTGGAAAATCAGCCCGCCTATGAAGAGGTTGAGGGTGATGAACTCGAAGAAGCTCTCCACCGTGAAGAAATTTGACACCCCCAGGGCTGTGTTCACTTCGAGGAAGAAACCCAGGACCATGGGCACCATGATGAAATACATGAACGAAGCCCCGGTCAGGAACAGGAAGCCTGCCGAAAGCAGCATCTTGGCCGCGGTTATCTTGTGCTTCTTGCTGAGGGCGGGCTCGATGAACATGAATATCTCGTAAAGGAAGACCGGCATGGAAAACGCGGCCGCGATGATGAACGCGAGGTTGAGCTGGATGACGAATCCGCTCATGACCGAGTCAGCAAGGATTACTATGTGGTACTCCTCGGGCGGGTAAGCGCCAAGGAACCAGTCCCAGAGCATGTTCAGCAAAGCTCCGGAGGCGAAGAATGCGGCGAAAAAGGCGATTACGAAGACTATCAGAGATGTCCGCAGCCTCTGCCTGAACTCGTCGACATGGCCGAAGAATGTCATCCGTTTTTCTGTCATCCGGACACCTTCCCCCGCTTTTTCCTTGCCGGAACGCTGTCAGCCTGCTCTTCCCGGGCTTCCTTCTCCGCAGCCTTTATCTCCCCGGCCACCATGTCCTTCACATCCCGGATTGCCTGACTGGCCGTATCGGTCCCGCTCTTTAATGTATTGCCCATCCCGCTCCCCTTTATCGAGGTGGTCTCGCACTCGACTTCCCTCTTTGCAGCCTCTATGGGCTCCATTATGGTTTTCTTCACCCCGTTCATCTCCATTCTGGCATTGTCGACTTCGCGATTGTATGCAAGCCATGCCTTGTAGACCGCCTTGAAGATGGGCTTGAGGTAGACGATGTTTTTCGGCTCGAGGATTAGGACTATCGCAATTATTATAACGACTATCTCAGGCACGCCGAGGCCAAGGAACGCTTCCAGGATTATCATCTTTCGCTCACGCTGGGTTATCTCTGATGCCCTTTATAAATATGGGGATTTTCCCCTCCGGGTGTAGTTCCTGCTAATTCTGACACCTCGATAGAATTCAAAACTGGAAAATCCGCTGAAAAGGACATGATTTCGCTTAGGAAAGTACGTTTAATCCTAAG
>JAKEGJ010000023.1 GCA_022627495.1 Microcaldota archaeon | reverse complement strand
TTAGGATTAAACGTACTTTCCTAAGCGAAATCATGTCCTTTTCAGCGGATTTTCCAGTTTTGAATTCTATCGAGGTGTCAGAATTAGCAGGAACTACACGTCCGGAGCGCCTGCGGCATGTTTATATAAATTGCCGGAGTCGGCATGTTTATGCCACAGAACTATTTTCTTACCGGATTGCCTAAGGCGGGGAAGACAGTGCTGCTGCGGAGGCTTGTTTCGGCGCTGAAGGCGCACGGGCTCCGGGTCGGCGGGATAATCAGCCCGGAGGAAAAGCACCACGGGACACGGACGGGTTTCTATGTTAAAGACATCGGAACCGGCAGGATAGCGGTGCTTGCCGCCGTCGACGGCGACGGCCCGAAGGTCAGCAAATACCATGTCGATATCAAATCGTTCGAGAGCGTCGCGGTCTCTGCGATGGAAGGCTTCGGGGGGTGCGACGTCTTCATCATAGACGAAATCGGCCCGATGGAATTGAAAAGCGAGAGATTCGCGGAGCTCCTCGATGACATCCTGGATTCGGATACGCCGCTAATCGCATCACTGCACGAGGATTTGGCATCCCGTTACGCAATAAAGGGGGACGTCATACTGCTCGCCGAGAACAACCGCGAAGCGGTCTATGACGAGCTCCTCGAGGATATCAAGGGTATAGGCAGGAAGCCTGGAAAGAAGCCGGCGAAGCAGCCGGCCAAAGCCGCTTTGAAAGCGGTGAAAAAGACTGCGGCCAAAGCCGTGAAGAAGGCGGCTAAGAAACCGGCCAAGGCGAAGAGAAATAAGGCGGAAAAGCCGAAAAAGAAAGCGAAGGCCGTGAAGCCGAAAGCCGCAGGCAGGAAGGCGGAAAAGAAAACGGCGCAGAAGAAGCAAGGGCCGAAAAAAGAGGAGAGGACGCCCCAGAAGAAGAAGGGCATCATCCACCACATCAAGGAGCTCTTGCACGGCTGAATTTTTCCAAATCACTCAATCCTTGTTTTCCATTTTCAGCCTTTTTTCCCCTGATTTTTCCTGCGCCCTTGCCCCATCGCACGATGAGCGCGTGGTATTCCTGGTACAGCGGGACGCTCCGGGGGAGGGAGTGCTCGAAATATTCACGGTAGTCGTCGTAATCCTTCCCGGTGAACAGGCGGTGGTGCGCGCAGAAGCGCCGGGTGTAAGCGTCGATTACGAAATACGGGAGGCCGAATGCGTAGAGCAG
This sequence comes from Microcaldota archaeon, assembly GCA_022627495.1. GTDB lineage: Archaea > Micrarchaeota > Micrarchaeia > Anstonellales > Bilamarchaeaceae > Bilamarchaeum. Next base: position 50,028 of record JAKEGJ010000023.1, on the reverse strand, counting down.
TATCGAGTCCGCGGTCTCCTTCCCCACGCCATTCACTTCGAGCAGCTCTTCACGCGTGGGGGGTGAGTTCCGGGAAAGGATTTCCGAGTATTTCCTGGTGAGCAGCCGCAGGCGCTCCGCCTTCTGGCGGTAGAAGCCGCTCGGGCGGATGAGCGTTTCCAGTTCCGGGTTTTGGGTTTTGAGTATTGCCTCGGGCGAAAGCTTTCCCGCCATCTTCAGGTTGTCGACGGCCTTCTCGACGTTCTTCCAGTTGGTGTTCTGCGTGAGGAGGGCGCCGACGACGACTTCGAACTGAGTATCAGCCGGCCACCACCCCTGCGGGCCGTATTCGGCGAGAAGGCGCTTATAGAGCTGGAGCACGCGGGCCATATGGAAGGTATCGCGTTCGGAGTTTATTAATCGGCCATCAGCGGCTTTTTTTAGGAAATGATTTCCGGGGTGATGTCCTTTCGGCCGAGCACGTAATCTGCGAGAAGCCGCTCAAGCACGCTCTCGAGGCCGTCAGCGCTCAGGCCCAGCATCGGGACCGTATCGCGCAGCTCGTGGAGGTGCTCACGCGAATCCGGCGATGCCGGCAACGGGATGAGGGGCATTATGCCTTTTTTCGAGATTTCCCCTATCGCAGCGTCGAACCTGCTTCCGAAGATTGGCCTTGCAGCCCCAAGGGCCTGCGAGATTTCCTGCCCGCTTGAAATCGGGTCTAATTCGCGCTTGACGCGCCGCAACAGGAGGAGGGCGTCGGGAAGCCGGGCGGGGATTCCGGAGAAACCGAAGCCGCGCCCGAGGAGAATGAATTGCGCCGCTGAGTCTTCTGTGATTGGGGCCTTTTTAGTCGAGAAAACGACGTAGGACGGCTGGTGGCCGGAAAGCGCGGCCGAATACAGGAGGATATGCAGCTCCCGGCGCCGATCGCCTCTGGCCGCCGAGCGGCCGATAGCCATCACCCCGCCCCCCAGCATATGGCCGTCCATCGCGCCGGCCATCTTTCCGGAGCGGTCCTTGAGGCATACCATGAAGTAGCCGGGCACCGAATCCGCGGCATCCTTTTTCGAAGGCGCGAGCATCGACGATGCTTCGTGAAATTCCGGGCAGTGCCTGCCCAATGAATAGAACGTGAGGCCTTCCTCGAATATGGCCCTCCTCAGGCGAAGGCGGTCCTCCCAGTCCGGAAGCATTTCCAGCGCCGGCGTTAGGGGGATTGCGAGCGGGCCGTCGCTTTGCCCGCTGGCGTCGATGTGCGGCGGGGCCTTAGGAGGCTCCGGGGACGGCGGCGCTTCGGCTGCAGCCGGATTTGCCGGCGCAGCAGGCCGGGGTGCAGGCATTGCCGGCGCGGGCTGGACGGCCCTGGGCCTGACGGGTTGTATCGGAGAAACGGCGGCGACCACGGGCGGATTCTCCCCTTCTATGACGATAAGCTGCCCCTGCGGCGCGGAAGGGGCGGCTTTTGCTGATGGCTTTTTCGGTGCTTTGGGGGCAGGCCCATGCCGCGGAGTCTTCGCCCTCTTCATCGCCGCTTTTGCCGTTGGCTTCGTCCCGGCGTTTAGCTTCGGCTTCGCGCGTATAGGAGCAGTCTTCGCACGCACCGGGGCGGGCTTCGCCCTGCGCCGGACTGCTTTCCGTTTAAGCGCTTTCGGCTTGGCAAGCCGTTTCCTGATTGGCGGTTTCCTCGCAGGCGCCTTTGTCCCCGGTTTTGCCTTCAGCCTTGGCCCGGCAGGGGATTTTTTATCATGCTTCTTTTCCGCTTTCCGCTGGGCATTATTCGCGGTTCTGGTTTTTTTCCTGGGTGCGGATTTCCTGCCGGCTTTTGCCATGATTAGAAAAGAAAGTCAAGGGATATAAACCTGATGAGAAGAGATGCGGCAGGGGAACGCAGAGGCGTCCCTCGCGCTTCGGTCGGAAGGCCCAGCCCACCTGCGCGCCCGGTTTTTTCGGCCTCATCCAACCGCACTATGGAAATCGGAGATTAATGGTTCTAACGCATGCCGTTTATGCCGCGCCTTCGCATCGCCGCAAGGGCAGAGGTCCATGAACATGCATGTGGTGAACGGGGGGGCGAGGCAGGACCCCGCGACGCAGGAGTGGATTGTCGCGCCGCCCGTTCCTCCCAGCCAGATTATACCCAGAAGGACGGAGACGGCATCGCGATAGGCCAATAATCCTTGCGCTCCTAATTCAAGATTATGGCAGCGTATTCCCTGGCGGCGGCATTCCTTGCCGGGCTTGCAGGCTTCGCCTCACCGTGCGTGCTTCCGCTCATCCCCGCATATCTGTCCTATCTCGGCGGGGTGAGCGCAGGTGGTTCCGACGGCGGCAGGATGCGGATTTTCGCCAACACGCTCGCGTTCGTCCTCGGGCTGGCCGTTGCGCTAAGCGCGCTGGGTTTCGCGCTCGGGGCATTGCTCCAGTACCTGACCGGCGACATGCTGCTTCTTGCCAGCAGGATTAGCGGCGCGGCGATTATCCTATTCGGACTCTACATCCTCGGCTTCGTGAGGGTGGGGTTCTTTGACAACCGGCATGGACTGCAGCTGCCGCAGAAGGCGTCGCTTTTCGCATCGCTCTTCATCGGCATGCTCTTCGGCGTCGTATGGACGCCTGTGATGGGCGCGTTCCTGGCATTCGTGATAGCGCTTGCAGTATCATCTCCGGCCGAAGCGCCTCTCCTGCTCTTCGCTTATGCATGCGGGCTCGGCCTGCCGTTTATCATCGCAGGCGCGTTCGTCTCGCAGGCTTCGGGATTCATCAAAAAGCACGGGAAGGCGATGGCCGTATTCGACAGGGCGATGGGGCTCCTCGTGGTCCTGATAGGCGCGCTCATCATGCTCGCCTGACTTATTTTGCACCAGGGGAACCCTCCGCGCATCCGGGCAAAGGCAAATATCCTTTTCCGCGCGATTAAGCTGCATGGCAAAGTCATTCAAGGAATTCGTGGGGGAGTTTTTTTCAGCCGCCAAATCCGGCGACGCGGCATTCATAAGGAACGTCTACCAGGAATGGGCGGAAAAATGCGGCTACGGGGAGAACATGGACCGGCTCCTTCCGCAGATAATTTCGCAGCTCGGGCAGCTTCCGCCGGGGAAGCTTGAAAATGCCGAGAGCTTCGATGATTTCGACCTCGCGCACCTGAAGCTGGATGACGGCTCGGACGTTACGATGGTATTCCGGAGGAAAGGCGGATCGTGGTTTTTCTTCAACGAAAGGTCCGGCTATGCAGATTTCAAAAAGGCATACGCCATCCAGTACGGCGCGGAAGGGGGCAGGCTGCGCGTGCTTTTCAACGGGAAGCGCTCGCCATTCCTATATGAAATTCCAGAGGGCGCGCAGGGCGTGCTGTCGCTCATCAATTCGGCGATAAAACCGGGCGAAAACGCGCTGACGCTGGAATCCCCGGACGGCGTCCCAGTCAAGGCGTCGATAAGGATTAGCGGCGCGGAAAAAGACGGCATCATCGACAGCTCGCAGGGCGATGTTCTGAGCTTTGACGGCGTTGTCGCCAAGCAGGTTATGCTGAAGTTCGAGGCGAAATAAGAACACGTCAAGATAGATGAGAATTGGGCTCTGCGTGGCGTTCCGCCACGTCGCCCAAAAATCCAGCCGGCAAAATTGGAGACCCTAAACTGGAAACCGAAAAGAAGAATTGGGCTGTCGTGACGTTCGCTTCCGGAAAAGTGCGTTTTCCGTCTGTCCAGAACCTTTGGTTCTGAACATCGCTCCGTCACTTCTTCCCAACAATCCATGAGGCGATGCTCGAGACTGGAAACTGGGAACAAATGGATTATTGGGCTGTCGTGAAATTTCTGATGAAATTTCACTTCCTCCCAATTTTCCAGCCGGCAAAACTGAAGACTGGAAACTGGGAACCAAGGGAAAATTGGGCCCGCGCGGGATCGAACCGCGAATCTCCCGCGCTCTCAAAACTTTTTCAGGAAGTTTTTGTGAAACTTTTTCCTAAAAAGTTTCTGTGAGGCGGACGTCTTAACCATTGTCGTTATCCCATAACAAAGAAGTTTTGGGCCGCCTTTTCCTAAAAGGCGGAATTCGACTACGGGCCCAACAAATGACCGACATTTACTCGTTCGAAAGGATTTTTATATTATTGCGAGGCTTTCTCATCATCCAATAGATTAGCCCCGTCGTCTAGTGCGCCTTTTACTAAAAAGCGCGGGATAGCGGTCAAGGATAGGGGACTTTGGCGGGCCTTTGACGGAATCGGCCCGAAGAAATCCCTTGACGGCAGTTCGAAGCCATTTCCGGAACACAAAACCCGGAACCGGATACGGAAATCTGCCCGGGGCTATATTTGTTTTTCTTATGGTATCGAGGCTATCCTGGCGGGTTTGGTGTTTTGGGTTTCGGGTTTTGAACAAAACTGGGAACACGAAACCGGAAACGCAACCCCAGACCGCCGGGAACAGCAGTTCCCGCAAGGGCCATTCTCCTTTTTTACCAAGGTATCACTGCCAATCGTGCGGTGGTTTCCGGTCTCGGGTTTTGGATGACACTGAAAACATGAACCGGTTTCCCTTAGCGTGAGGCTTTCTCGGCCATCGCGCCGATTACCGGCAGCATGAAGCGCCTGCGGCTGTACGCCTGGTACGCCATCACCAGAAACAGCACGAGCACGCAAAGCCACAGCAGCATCATCAGCATGGCGAAGAGCCAGGATATGACTTTCGGCATGACTAGCCCCACGATGAAATCCGCGACGCCAATCAGCACGTTCAGGACGATGGCGGCGGCGCACAGAATCAGCGACTGGTACGAGTGGAACGCGAGGAACCCGTCCTTCTTCTTGTCCGTAAGCAGCACGATGAGCGGGAAGATTATGACTATCAGGTAACCAAGCGCGGCCCAGAGCCGGCTTTCCTCCGACACGGTCTTCTCCGCAACTAAATCCCGGGCTTTCGCCGCCAGATCATCCGCGCCCTTATTTATCTGCTCGCCGATTCCCGCTTCAGCCATGGATATCCCGCAAAGCAATGCGGCCGCCACCAATAAATCGTTTTCGGCCCCCCGCCTCAAACCAGAACCAGCGCCAGCCCGAGAACAATCAGCAGCACGGCGGCGTACTTGTGCGGGCTCATCCTCTCCCCGAGTATCAGGTGCGCGCTCGGCACGCTCACAAGCGGCGTCCCCGCGACAATCACGGATGTCAGCGAAACACCGATGCCCGCGACAGCGTACGTGTAGAGCAGGGTCGCGGCGAAAATCAGGATGCTCCGGACGGCGATGATTGAGGATTCCTTCCGGTTCGGAAGTGTCATTCCCTTCTTCTTGGTGAGATAGTAGGTGATGACGACGGCCGCTACACCGGATTCCAGAGCCAGGGTCGCCATATAAGCGCCCATCAGCGGGATGAACAGCTTGATGAAGCTGAAATAATAGCCCCATCCTACGACGGTGAGGAGGAGGTAGAGGACGCCTTTTTCGAGCCTGAACGAACGCAGGTCCTCGAAGGCGAGGACGAAGGCGGAGAGCAGGACGAGGGATGCGCCGCCGAGCTGCTGAAGGCTGAGCAATTCCCCGAACACGAAGTAGCCGAAAAACAGGACCACGAGCACATAAAGCATCGAAAGCGGCGCGAGGACGCTTGCCTTGCCGGATTCGTAAGCCTTGAAGAACGCCGCGACGGACGCCGCTCCCACTACGGACTGGACGGCATATGCGGGCAGAAGCTCGGGCGGGAATGCGATGGGTATCCCAAGGAGGATTGCGCCGGCTGCGAGAAGGAGGATGACACCGAGGTAATTATAGACGATGGCGCGGTACCTGCCGCCATGGGATATGGTGGTCTTTGTAAGCGTGTCGGCTATCCCCCCGCAGAAGGTGGAGGCGAGCGCCGATTCGATGCCGGACATCTCAGTACTGCCTCGCGGCATAGAGATAGATTGCCGCGTCCTTGCCGCACGATATGCACTTCTTTCCTTCCGGCTTCTCCTCGTTGCCGAATAGCGAGCCGCGCACGTTCGCCTGGTGGGCCTCCTTGACCTTGTCTGCGCAGGGCTCGCCCTCCATCGCATCGGTGCAGAATGGAACGCGCACGAACCCGTGGCCTTTCTCAAGCGCCGCGCCAAGCCCGTCCATCGTATCCGCGTTCGAAACCTTGTCCGAGAACCACTTGTCCGCCTTCTCTTTGAGGTTCTTGTCAATCGCCTGCGCGAGCTCATCGAGTTTCGCATCGACCTCTTTCGTTGGCACCTTGAACTTCTCGCCCGTATCGCGTCGCACTACGATGACGACGTCCGCCTCGACATCCCGCATGCCGATTTCGATGCGCAGCGGCACGCCCTTCATCTCCCACTCGTTGAACTTGAAGCCGGGCGTGCGGTCGGAGTCGTCTATTTTCACGACGAAACAGCACTCGATGGCCTTCTTCACTTCCGCGCAGCGCTCCAGAACTTTCTGGCGCGTATCCTCCTTGATGATTGGCACGATGACGACTTGCACGGGGGCGAGCCGCACCGGGAACACGAGGCCCCGGTCATCCCCATGCGTTGCAATCACCGCGGCGTAAATCCTTGATATGCACGGGCCGTAGCACGTCTGCCAGACGAATTCGTCCTTGCCTTTATCGTCAGTATACTTTATCCCGAAGGCCTTCGAAAAATGCTGGCCAAGCATGTGCGTTGAAGGCAGCTGCAGCGCGCGGCCGTCGGGCATCAGCGTGTCCGCCGCGAACGTATTCTCGGCGCCTGCGAACTTGTCCCACTGCGGCCGCTGGAAGAACAGGAACGGCACGCAGAACTGATGATGTATCACCAGCTCGGCCATCTCCATGTCCTCGCGCACCTGAAGCATTGCCTCCTCGCGTGTCGCGAAGCAGTCGTGCGTCTCAATCCAGTGGAATTCGCGCGAGCGTATGAACGGCTTGGTCGCTTTCGTCTCGTGCCTCCAGACCTGGCAGCGCTGGTACATCTTGAGGGGTAAATCGCGCGTACCGTGTATCCAGAGGGAATACATCGTATACATCGCGGTCTCGCTCGTCGGGCGCATGGCGTAGCGCTCCTCGAGCTTGTTGTTGCCGGCCTCCGTCACCCAGAAGACCTCGGGCACAAAGCCTTTCACATGGTCGCTCTCGCGCGTGAAATAGCTCTCGGGAATCAGCGCGGGGAAAAGCGCGGGCAGGTGGCCGCGGGACTCGACCGCTTCCTCGTACATGCCATACATGCGGTTCATGGTCATTACAGCCCAGGGCATGAAGACGACGAAGCCCTTTATGCCGTAGCGGAGGTCGCACAGCTGCGCTTCCTTCGTAATCGTGTTGTACCATTCCGAGAAATCGGACTTGTTCAGTTTCATAAAAACCACTGGACCTTGGATGGAGAGCTATATGCGGATAGCTTTTATAAAATGCTTCAGGCTGCGCAAGGCATGCGATGGATGCAGGCGTGCGCGGAATCAGAGGAATGCCGACTCCACGCTGATTAGGAGGTCGAACCCGGATTCGAAAGGCTGCCGGACCGCCAGCACGACCAGTATGAGCGCCGCCGCGAGTATCAGGGCGACGGCCATGTTGGCCTTCTTCAGTTCGGCGAATTCGTCCAAATCCGGCGTGATGCGGTCCGCGATGTTGAAGGTGAGGAATATCACCACCACGGATGCGAGCAGTCCGAGGAGGTAGTTGAGGAACGTGAATGCGAGCACGAGCAGAACTGTCTGCCACGAGGCTGCCGGGGATTCTGGCTGGATTGCATAGACGAGGTCCAGGATGCGCTGTTCCATCAAAAGCGCCATTGCCGCCATCACCGAGACGAAAAGCAGTCCGATTGCCGCATTGCCTTTCTTAATCTCCTTCCATTCCTCGATTCCCGCCGTGAGGCGGTCGAAAAGGCCGATGCCGGTATAGAGCGCGCCGGCCGAGAAGCCGATTGCCGCCACAATCCTTAGCGCAGCTATTAGGAATCCTATAAATAGTTCCTGGACCATTATCGCATGATTAAACGAAACCGGTTTTAAATCTTGGGGGGCTTTGCTGTGGAGCGGGACGAGGCTGGATTCCTGGAGAGGTGCGCGGAGCTCCGCAAACTCGCGTTCTCGTTTTCAGAGCCGCTTATCGTGCACCATTACGACGCGGACGGCGTGAGCGCCGGAGCGATAGTCGCGGGCGCGTTCCAAGACGAAGGCAAGCCGTTCCGGCGCGAGTGCATAAAGAAGCTCGACGACGAGGCGATTGAACGCTGCTTGCGCGAGCCCGAAGTCATTTTTGTGGACCTGGGCGGCGGCAACAGGAGGGTGAACGAGCTTAAGGACGCCCTCATAATCGACCACCACCAGACCGAGGGCATCGGCAAGCCGCAGGCGAACCCGCTCCTTTTCGGCATCGACGGCGGGAACGAGCTGAGCGCGGCGGGCGCGGCCTATTGCGTCTTCCGCAAAAGGCCCGACCTCGCGATTGTGGGCGCTGTGGGCGACATGATGCATCCCATGGCAGGGATGAACCGCTGGGTGCTTTCCGAGGGCGAAAAAAGCGGGGAAGTTAAAAGCGAGGTTGACCTGGCGTTCTACGGAAGGTATTGCAGGCCCCTCGTGCAGTTTTTGGCTTATTGCGACGACCCATACATCCCGGGCATATCGTACCGCGAGGACCGGGCGCAGGAACTGCTTGCCGAGCTGCGCATACCGCTCGAATGGGTTGGGGGCGGCGCCCAGAAGCGCATGAGGGCCTATGCCGATCTGGACGATGAGGAGAAGAAAAAGCTCGTGAGCGCGCTTGCCAAAATAATGGCGAACTCCGAGCGCGCGCGGGGCGCGGACGGATTGATTGGCGAAAGCTACGTCTTCCCGAAACGGCCGCGGGACGAGACCTACGAGGCGAACGAGTTCAGCACGCTGCTGAACGCGTGCGGCAGGCATGACAAGCCGGACATAGGCGTGCGGGTATGCCTGGGCGACGATTCGGCGCGGGACGAGGCGCGGCAGCTGCTCGCGCTGCACAGGCGCATGCTGCGCGAGGGGATTGCGTTCGCATCGAAAGGCACGCAGGATTTCGGAGCGTTCTTTTTCCTTGACGCAAGGGGCGCCATCGACGAAGGAATCATCGGCGTCGTTTGCGGGATGGAACTGCGGCAGTCGTGGAAGAAGCCGATTGTCGGAATCGCGCTTGGCGGGCGGGGCACGATAAAGGTGTCCGCCCGGGCGCCGAAGGCGCTCGTCTCCAGGGGCCTGAACCTCGGCGCCCTGATGAAGGATGCGTGCGCGGATGCAGGCGGAATCGGGGGCGGGCACCGCATCGCCGCGGGCGCAAGCGTCCCGGCAGGTTCGCTGAACGCGTTCCTTGTCCGCGCCGGGGCGCACCTTAGGGCCCAGAATGAGGCGAATGAGGCAATGCAGAAATCGGGTTAGCGGGAGCGGGCGGTAAGCGGGTTATTTCTGTATTTTGGCAACCGCATCCACGACGCGCGGCTGGTACTCGTCCATGATTTCCCCGAGTTCAGGCACCGCCAGGCCGCAGAGGCCAGAGCATGCGGTGAGAAGCGGCTCAAGGTCGAGCCATTTGTCCAGCATGTCGCGCGAGGGGCCCGCGAAGAACGAGGGCGAAAGCGTCTGGGTGACGCGGTTCCTGAGCGTGACATAAAGCGAGAAGACGCCCAGGTCGTCAAGGCGGATGGAGATTTCGCGGAGCTTCTTGACGCGCTCGATGAGGAACATGGCGAGGCACAGGCGCGCGACGGCGGTGGATGCGCCTTCCTCGGAAAGCCCGGTGGCCGTTTCTGCGAAAAGCTTCACTGAATCGTCGAGGCACTTCCCGGCATCCGCAAGGGCCGCCGGCGCCTCGTCTTCTGATTTCATCTGCGCGGGAATCTTCTCCTTGCCCATGCGCGCGAGGTCCTGGTAGAACCGTATCAGGCCCTCCCGGTTGGACGCGTAGGTGGAGATTGCGAATTCGTCCGCCCTTTTCCTGAAGATGTCCTCCTCTTCCCCCGCATCTGCCATGGATAGCCTTATGCGTAGCTGGAATAAAAATCTTCCGCAACTGGGCCGCGCTATTCAGCCGGCCAGCGCTTCGCGGGCGGCCGTGGCCTGGCCGATCATCACGCATACCCTCTCGTGGTACATGACGACCGCGTCATACGGCGTGTGCACCGCAATGGAGCACGCCGCGGAGAGGGACCTCAGGGCCGTTTCGGCATCGAGGTAATCGTTCAGTATCTGGCGGGGCGTCTTGGAGAAAAATCGTTCGTCCAGCAGGCCCTCGACGCGCACGCGCGTTACCGTGAAGAGGGAGGTCAGCTGCAGGCCGCCTTTTTTCCGGACAGCGTCCGAGAATTCGTCCATCTTGTCCAGGTAATATAGCGCGAGTGCGATGCGCATCAGGCGGTCGTTCAGCTCCGGGTCATTCCGGCCGGGGGCGAAGTCATAGATGTATTGCTCGAGCGAGCGCACCTCTTCCGGAATCTGCTTCCGGATTCCCGAAAGGTTCCACATGCCCGAAAACGCGTCCTCCTTCATCCCCTGCGGCGCCCGCATCGTGTCGCGTTCGATTGCGTCCTTGAAGCCTTCGGCAACGGATCTCAGGTTGGCCTCGTGCGTTGCGATTATTCGCCTTTCCTGCTTGCTCAGCACCCGGCCTGCCATAGCAAGATTATGCACGGAAAGGATTAAATAACGGCGAGCGCGGCCCGTGTGAATATATGAAAATACATTTATTACAACATCAGGAACAATCCGGCCCGGGCCAGGCCCCCAGGCCGCCCCGGCTTGCCGGCATGAAACGCACTAATATATAAATAAAGGGAAGATTGCTAAGTATATTATCGGGATTATGGGGTGTATTCGAATGGTGAAACGTAGCGACGCAGGCGGAGCAAAGGAAACGCCGGATGCGAACGGCATCGAGAGCCAGCCTGGCATAACGGAAGCCAACATCGAGATTGTCGAAAAGGATACGCTCGACAAGGTGAATAAAGCCCTCGGCGCACTGGAGAGCGCGCTTGCGCAATGGGACGCCAGCCCGGACAAGCCGGACGATTTGGAGCCGAGATTCCTCAGGTACCGGAAGCTTCATGACGCGCTCGTGGTATGGGAAACGAAGATGCTCCGCTCGATGGACCGACAGCTCGATTTCTATTTGAGGGTGGACCGCCTGCGGGAGTTCGCCAGGATCTGCGACATGTACCAGTGATGATTATGACTCAAGCCCAACGGGAACGGCCGATGGATGAAGAGCGGCGCGCTGCGGCACCCCCGCAGGGAGTCGACCTCAGGGACCTGGAGGCTGCCCGGGCACGCATCGCTTTGGCCCCCCCAGCGCAAGCTCCGCCGGGGGGCGAACAGAGAAGGGAGCGCCCGCTGGACGCGGTTGCGACCAGGACCGATGCTTCTGCGGCCCCAATGATGCGGCGCGCGAGATGGATACTGGCCACGACTGCGGCATCGGAAGAGGAGCTGAATGCGCGCCTCCACCGGCTCCAGGGGGGAGTCACAGTCATCAACGGCAGCGATTATGCCCCGGTCCTTTCAAGGGTGAGGCGGACGCTCGACCTGAGCCACGCGGAGAAAGACAGGGACCCCGAAAAGTCGCGGCAGGAGCGGCTGCGCGCACAGCAGATGATGGATGGCCTTACTGAAATCATGGCTGCGCACCAGCGCCTGGCCACGCACAGCGGCCCGGAATTTTCGAGCATGGGCAGGGCGCTCCATGGCGCTGCCCAGCAGTTCCTGGGCACGGAATTCACATACCGGGCGGAAGCGACGGTCACTGTGGTGGGCCTTGTCCTGGACAATATCACCCCGTATTTCATACCCCAGAACCGGGAACTGCTCCGGAACGCGGTGGCTGCGGCGGGAAGGTTTTCCGACGCCCAGATCCCGTCCACAGTGCTCACCCGGGAAAGCGTGGAAACGGAACTCGGAACGGTGCAGGCGCAATTCGCGACTGTCCGGGCGAACTACCGGCAGTACCGCATCCACCAGTTCGACACGTACCGGAACCAGCTCGCGCAGTTCGCTTCGATTTCGATGAGCGACGCTACGCGGAGGGAGTATGAAAGGGCTCGTACGCAGACAGACGCGATTCTGGGCCGCCTGAGGGATGAGCGCAGGGCGGGCTCCGTAACCGACGAGGAGATTGGCGAGGCGGCCCGCCTGGTGCGGACTGCCGAGGCGAGGAACGCGCCGGCGGCTCTCCGGTCTGCCGGGGCCCCGCAGGACCTGATAACCGCGGCCGAGAGCGCGATGGGCCTGATCTCGCCGACTTTGACAAACCGCGGCGGGCAGGTCCTTGACCTGGTTTTCCTGTATCTGCAGAACAAGCAGGTTCTGGATGATGCTCCGGAAGTCCGGCCGGGCATGTCGCAGGCCGCCCAGATGGGGATGTACGCCCGCAGGCTCGCGACAATGAGCAACGCGGAATATACTGCGCAGGTCAGGGGCGAGGTCGCAGCATACATAAGGGACATCAGGACCGGGGCGGAGGGGGCGCGCGAGGAGACAAGGCAGCAGGCCGAGCGCATGGGGACGGTCCTGCGGCGCGGCGACACGCTTGTCAGCCAGATTGTCACCAACGAGGAGGGCAAATGCCAGCCCCTGCGCGATGCCGCTTCAAGGATGCAGGAGGCCATCCGGCAGATGCGCACACGGCTTGCGGACCCGGCCCAGGCGGGCCTGGTCACGCAGGAGCAGTTCAACAACATGCAGGCGGCCATGATTTATCTGCAGCGCTCATACGAGCAGGTTTTGCGCATGCCCTCGGGGACCGATGCGCAGGGCACTGCAAGGAACGGAGCCGCCACTATAATCGCCAACGCAATCGAACCGATGATGAGCACCGGCAGTTCCGACATTTCGCAGTTCCACGCAATGCTTTTCCAGCTGTATTCGCAAAGCGGCGATGCCGCGGCGCAAGCCCGTTTCGTTGAGATAAGCAACGGGATACGCGACGGCTCGATGACGCTTGAAGCCGCAAGGAGGGAAGTGGCCGGCGCCGCCATAAGGGACGGCGATGCGGTTGTCGCGAGGATAACAGACCCTCCGACAGCCCAGGCCGCAAGGGCATTCCTGGACCGCATACGCGAACACCCCGAGCAGGCTTCTGCCCAGGACATCCTGCGCGCAAGGGCGGCAATCGCGATTGCGAATGCCGCGGTCAATGTCATACAGGCCGGGACCGAGAGGCATCCGGACATCCGCCGGACGGCGATGGGCATCGCAGGCCGCGCGTTCGAGGCCCTCGGGCTCGGGTACGAGGATGCCGCGACAGTCCAGCTCCAGCTTGCGGGACAGTTTGTCCAGCAGCCCGCCCAGCGCGACGCGATAACGAATTTGTCCGCGAACCTGCGGCGCTCGATGCAGGTGACTGAGCTCCAGCGTAGGCTGACACCCGCACCGGGCACGGAACCCCAGAACATGCATGATGCCGCAGTGGCGATTGCAGGAGGGGAGGAAGCGGGGCAGGCGCTGCTCTCGGCGTATTTCGCCAACAGGCAGGGCGTGCTGCGCGACCTGGCCAACGCAGGCGCGCGGGGAGAGGCGCTGGCAGACCTGGGGGTTCCGGAAGCGCAGAGGCCGGCAATCATAGCGAAGGCGGACCAGGTGCACGAGAGGGTGCGCGCGCTCGAGCAGGGCGGCCAGCTGCCGGCAGGCCGCGAGGAGAGGATGCGCGCAATCCAGGCCATCGTGCGGGAAGTCGGGGGGGCGGACGCAGAAACCGTCGGCCGGCTTTTCGTATACGAGTACCAGCTGCTTTCCGAGGGCATGAACCTTTCGTGCTCGCGCGTGGCGGGCCTCACTGCCACGTATTTCACGCTCGGAAACGACCTCGATTTGATTGGCCGCATGCAGACGGGCCGGAGGCGGGTGGACGAGACGCTCCTTGCACGCCCGGCCGAGTTCATATCGGCTTATCGCGCGAGGATAGCAGGAAGCGAAGGCGCGTATGTCAGCGACGGCGACATGCAGACCCTGGATGCGCTGCGGCGCACGATTTTCGGCGATCGGGAACGGCAGGTTCCGGACATGCAGGCCCGCATCGGCGCTCTCCGGGGAAGGCAGAGAAGCGATGCGCAAAGCACGTATGGCGATGCGTTTTACGAACTGTGCACGCCCGAAGGCAACAGGCAGAAGGGGCTTGCAGTTCTCAGCGCGGCGGACTTAATCAGCAGGACTTCCGATGATGCGGACCGCACAGCAATCATGCGCCTCACATACCTCATCCGCGATGGCTCAATCACCATGTCGCAGTTCCAGGAGCGCATGGGCATATATAATGCGAAGCTCCAGGCGGCCGGCTCCCTGCGCGGAATAGCTGGCCTGGGTGCTAGGGAACGCCAGCGCGCAGCGCTGAACATCTCATCCTACTACGACCTCGCAGCCTACGCATACGAAAACGGCCAGAGGACGAATGCTGAAACGATTTTGAGGATGGCCGGCGTGTACCTTGAGGCTGTCCGGGCGCGGGCCAGCGGAGGGGAGACGCCCGCGACGACTCAGACGATTGCGTGGGTGCACGGACAGCTCGGCGACATGAACACGGTTGCGGATATCGCGCGCAGGGGAAGGAGGTTCTGCGAGATAGGCGTGCGCAGCACCGAGGTTGTCGGCGGGATGGGGGAGAGGTGGGCAACGCGCGGAGGGTGGAGGCCGGACGTATCAGGGCTTCCGGGTTCGCTCACCCAGGTCGTCCTCGGAGGGCAGGACACCGAAGAGGCCGCGGCCGGGCGGAGCCGGACGCTTCGTACAGAGATGGACACTTATCGGGTGAGCGTAGGGCTCGCCAATGCCGAAGGCAGGCTGGACCGGCTTGCGCGCGTGCCGGCAAGAGGCTGGGAGCGCGAAGGCAGGCGGCTTGAAGGGCTTGCAGCTGCGGAAGAGCGGACCGCCGCGAGGCTGACAAGGCAGGCGGACCAGGCAGAATCCGCCGGCAGGACAGAGCGCGCGGGCACGCTTAGGGCGCAGGCGGCCGAGCGCACACGCCGCGCAGGGCAGTACCGCAACCAGGCGCGCGTTGTGGACAGGGGATGGATGTTCGGCGTTCCGGCAACCGGGGAAACCCCTGCGGCGCCGGGCGCGATTGAGACTGTCAGGCTGCGCTCGAGGGAAGCGTATGCGCATATCGGCCGGCTCGAGGCGCGGGCGGCGGAGCTCGAAGCGGCCGGGGATTTGGCCGGCGCCCGCAGGGTGGCGCAGGAGTCGACGGCAATCAGGCAGGAAATCGAAGGGGCCGTTGCAGGCCTGGAGCAGTTCAACACGAGCATCGTGCGAGTCAACACCCCATGGCGGGAGCGGGGCAGGGAGGAACTCCGCCTCGGCTTGAGCGTGCTCACTGCAGTCTGGTCCGGGCATGATGTCGACGAGATGACCGGTGAGGCGAGGGAAGGCGCGCCGAACGAAGAGAGGGCCGCGGCTCTCCGGCGCGGGGCGCTGGGCAGCATCGGGGCCGGAAGGCAGGAAGTTGAGCGGCAGCTGGGCATCCAGAGGCAGAGGGACAGTGCGGTGGCAAGCATCCGCTCGCAGAGGCAGAGGGCCGACATCATCACGCGCCCGGCTGAAGAGAGGGCGGCCGCGCTTGACCGGCTGGCCGAAGATGCCGACAGGATGGCAACCGAGGCCGATACGGCAGGAACTGCGGACGCGGCGCAGAATTACCGCGACCAGGCGGAAACATACCGGACGCAGGCCCGGCAGATTCGCCAGCTGGGCGCAACCGCGGAAGAGATCCGGGCAGGCGGCCCGTCTGATGCGCAGCCGAGCAACATCGAAGTGGACGTACCGACCGGCACTGCGGAAGACGGCACGGCCACGACGACAAGAAGGTGGGCGTTCGACCGGCAGGGGACGCTCGGCCGGTACGACCGCGCCCTCAATTCAGCATCCCGCTGCGATTTCGCGGCAGCGCAGGGCGAAGCCGGCAGGGCCAGAGGCATGATGGGCACCGGACAGGCTATTCTTGGGGTGGCCCGCGAGGAGGCGCGATTGCGCGAGCTCCGCGTGGCGAGGCTCGGCGCCGACACCACAACCAACCAGGTTGATTTGACTTCATTCCCGCTTTTCAGCATCCCGCGCTACGGGTTCACTCCCTCCGCCGGCGCAGGAGAAGCCGCGGGCGCGCCGCTCAGTTTCGACGAGAACAGCGAAATCTATGACCCGAACCGGAGGATATCGAATGCCGGCAGCACATTTTCAAGCATCTTCGCAGTGCAGGACGGACTTGCTGCCGGAAGGGACGTCCGCGGCTCGATGCTCCGGCTGGCCAGCGTCGAAGAGAATTACACCAGCGATGCCGAGCGGGAAGGGTTCTACATCAATATGGGCGCGGGCAGGCTCGAGGCGCAGAGAATCAGGGAGAGAATCCGGCCCCTCACATACGTTCCGACCGTAGAGGATATAATGCGGACGCGAGGAATCGGCAGGGGCCAGGCCATCGCCGAGCGGGGCAGGATGCTCTCGGCATCGTCTGCGGAGCGCTCTGGCGCGCGGAATGTTGCCGCGGACATGGAACGCGTCGCGCAGAGCTTCGAGCGGGCCGCGGACGCGTCCACCTCGGCGTTCCACCTTTACCGCGGGCACCGCGAGTACGCGGCTTCCGCGCGCAGCGAGAGCGCGGACATGGCCCTTTTGACCGGGCTGCACGATTTCCTCAGTTCCACCGAAGCCCCGGAAGGGGAGAGGAGAAAGCGCAGTGCTGCGTTAGATTCGGCCCTGTCCTCACCTCCGGAGGGCCAGCTCCTCACAGGCAGGGGGCTGTACAACTATTTATACCAGCACCACCCGGAGATGCTCGCCGAAGCGATGAGGGCGTACCGCTCGGGCGGTGCAGTAGGGGGCGGGGCCGACGCGTTGGTGGCCGGACTCGCTGCGGAAGCGGAAACCAGGAGCGGCACGGCGCGCAGGGAGCGCAACGACCCCGTCTGGAGCACAACGGAATACCTGCTTGCGCTGGGAAGGCAGCAGTTCGAAGCGCATGACTCGATGGAGGACCAGCTCGGCAAATGGAGGCGAACCGGAGCGGGCATCGACCTGATGGAAACCAAGGCCATCGGCGCGCAGTTCTACTCCCTTGCGGACTCCGTTGCAGGATTCCTCGACAGTCCAGAGGATTTCAGGGACATGGTCGAAGGCAGGATGAATAACGGATTCCGCAGGCAGATACACCTTTCACCAGTAGTGGTCAACTATGGGACGGCGGAGCGGCGCACAATCGGGAGATATGGGACCTCGGGCAACAGGGTCGATTTCCTCCCGACATTGCAGTCGCTCGTCCGCATGGCGACGATACGCGAGGCGGCGCTGACAATTGGCGGGACGTCGCTCCTGGATTTCAGCCCGGTCGGGCGCAGGTACATGTTCACGGAATACAATTACGATGGAAGCCCGCGCCCCTACGACTCGTGGAGCGCGGAGGAGCGCGCATATTTCCAGCGCACGAGGGCCACGCTCGAAACTGCATACAACATACTCGGAGTCCGGCCTGTGAGCGTGGAGGATAGGCGCGAGGCTGCGGACCAGCTGATGCGTGAAGCGATGGAGCGCAACCCGGCATGGTTTGCGAATGCCGACCCCAGCACGATAGAGAACATGCAGGACTCGTACCGCAGGGCAATGCCGTACGGCCTCAGTTTCGAAAGGAGCTCCCAGCAGCTGGCGCTCGCCCGCGCGGGGGCAGCACAGCTCGAGCAGGGAACGGGATTGCTCAGGTCGCAGATGCTCGATGTCGCAAGCTTCCGCCGCTCAGGGACGGCCAGAGTCGCCGATTACGCGTGGGGCTACATTGCGCAAGGCGTCGGATACGCAGTTGATTACGGACCAGGGCTCGGAAGCGCGGTTTCCATGGGATTCGGGCTCGCCGGAGAGCCAGCGCCGGGGACCGGCGTCGTCGCGTACGGCCAGAGGTATGTGCGCGAGACGCGCGAGCGCCCGGAGATAACCACCGAGGCGATGTTCGGAAGGGAAGGCATCGCGGGCCAGCTGAGCGTGCTGGCGACGACGATGCGCGATGTCAGCACCGGGGACCTGGGCCTGCAGGGCGGATATTCGCACCTCGGGCGGATGGCCCAGGAGTACCAGGGATCGCGCGTGGGAGAGCGGCTCACCCTGGCAGGAAGGGCTGAAATAGGCCTCCACCAGCGCTCGACGCTCGCAGGAGTTGATTTCGTCGAGGACACTCTTATCGGCCTCGCGATGGGGCCTTACGGGTTCGCGTACTGGGGGATGATGGGCCTGGGGGGCGCGATGGACCAGGTCCACCAGTCCTGGGGCTACCAGTACATAGGGACGGGAAGGGACGAGACCTCATTCTTCAGGTCGGCTCTCGGAATGAGCGAGGGCGGCGCCGAAACCGCGTCCAAGGGCATGTTCTGGGCGACTATCGCGCTTAGCGTCCTGCCGGTTGCGGGAGAGGCAGGCGTCTTCAGCAGGCTGGGAACAGGCGCCCAGAAGGCGTATGGAGTTGCGATGCTCGGGGCCGGCACGGTCCAGGGAATCGTAGGGCTCGGGCAGACTTTCGACTGGGATGCGTATGCCCGGGCAAACCCCGGCGCAAGCATGTGGAGCGGGCTTGCGAGCGGGCAGGTGAGGGTGCGCGCAGGCGCGAGCCTGTTCGCCGGACTGGGGAACGTGGTCATGGGCCCTGCGCAGATACTCGGCGCCCGGGCGCTTGCCGGAAGGTTCAGCCCGCACGATTCGCAGGCCAGGATAGACGCGGCGATAAATCGCGGCGACTATGCGGCGGCGTCGCGGCTGATGAGGCCTTCGTTCGGGCGGGCAGTCGGAGGCTGGCTAATGGGCCAGCACGGCGACGATTACGCCGCGATGCAGGATGCGGCGCATGCATCGTTTACGCGCCTGCGGGAACCTGAGCAGATTGCGATGTCGCGCCTCGAGATGTCCCGCGGGCAGGCGATGCCGGCGACGGAGAGGATACAGCTCGCGGATTCCCTTTCGGGCGCAAGGAGGACGCTTGAAACCAGCCTCGGGGCCGGGGCGGCCCCTGGCGCGCGCGGGAGGGGGGCGCCGCGCGTAGACCTGGATGCTTACCGGCCTGGGGACGCAACGCATCCGCTTGAAGCGCTGGTTGTGCGGGCAAGGGAGCGCCAGGCTTCTGGAGAGCGGCTTTCTGCCGAGGATGCCGCAGCCCTCGCATTCGTAGAAAACCCGATAACCCAGCAGCGCTTCGTGAGCGCGGAAGCGGAACGGCTGACGTCCAACCTGGGCCTGATTGGCGCGCCCGAAGCGCAAATCCCAGCAGCACTGAGAGGACCGCTCGCCCTCGTCCAGGAACTTGCGCGCTCGAGCGCGCAGAGGAGGGCCGGAGGCGCTCCGGCAGCAGCGACCGCAAGGGATTACCAGGCCGCCGTGCAGGACGTGGCGCAGATTTCCCTCGCGGTGACAAGGCTGCGCGCAGAGGCAGCGAACCCGGCGAGCCCGGCTGGAAGATACGTAGCGGCGATAAGCGAGCCGATGGCTCGCGAGCTGGCAGGCAGGGGCATGAGCGCGGAGGATGCCAGGACGACGGCAAGGGAGCAATCGGTCCAGGCGATTGCGCGCGAGACGGTCCTGCGCGGGAGGGTGCGCGAGCAGGTCGCGCCGCTCGATGCCGCGCAATCAGTCGCATTTTCCACAAGCGAGAGGCAGCCTCCGCTAACCGGAACCCAGAGGGAATCGCTCGTATCGAACGCTCAGCGGGTGCAGAGATGGATGGGCGGGCAGGAGCCCGTTCCTCCGCAGTTCCATTCGCTGGTCACGGAAGGCATGGCGAGGATTGCCCGCGGCGAGGATGCGCGCAGGGTGCTGACTGCCACATCGGATGCGGTCCGGACCTGGGAGAACACTCGCGAGCAGATGAATATGCGCGAGCGCCGCATACGCATGGGCCAGGAGATGCTTAGCGCGCCTGGAGTCTCCTTCAACGAAGGGAGCGGTAGATTCACGATAGCCCACGGGGGCGTCGAGCTGAGCTATTCAAGGTTCTCGATGGAGACCGCGCGGGATGTGGTGATTGGCGCGGAGAGGGTGAGGAGCGAGGGCGTCGATGCGGCGAGGATTTTCCCGGACAATCCGGTAATGCAGGAAGCGGTCCGCAGGCTGGCCCAGGACCCGAGGTTCATCGAGGCGAGCGGGCAGCAGGGCGGGGAGAGGCGCAGCGCGCAGCTCCGGCTCGCGATGGAGCGCGTGTCCGGCATGCCCGAGGCGGTCGCCAGGGAAGAGACCACGCTCGGAACTACGATAACGAGGATGCATGAGATGGCCGAAGGCCGCCGCGCGAGGGCGGAGAGGCTTCTTGATTTCGAGCGCAATCCGGTGCGGCTCGATGCGAACGTGCCGGAAGCGCAGAGGGCGCAGCGCACAGCAGAGGCGCAGGCGCAGAGGAGGACCGAGGCGCGGGAATTGACGGCGCAGGCCGAGGCATTTGAAGGCGAGATTGTGCGCCGCATGCAGGCCGCCGAGCGCGTGGGCCCGCAGCTGGAGCCGCAGATGCGCACCGATGCCGGCGCTTGGGGGCTGAACGAAGCGCAGGCAGCCGGCGCGCTGCAGAAGGCGAGACGGCTTTCTGCGGCGTTAGAGAACGACGCCGCGCTGACGCAGCTGCCTTTGGCGGACCAGCGTTTCATCCAGAGGATGCGCATGGGAGAGCGGACGCCGGAAGCGCTCGCGCAGGCGATAAGCCGGAGGGCCGCGATGGAGGCGGGCGAGAGCGCGATGGCGGATGCGGTTGGCGATGCCGTTGCTGCGCGGCCGCAGATGAACGGGGAGCAGACCGTCCGCGCGCTCACAATCGAAGAGGCGTTCAACGCATACCGGGAGCTTTCGATGCGGGGAACACCGACCGAAGCGCAGGTAAGCGCGCTGAAAGCCACGTACAATCTCAGCGACAGCGCCATCCAGTCGTTCTCGCAGTGGCGGTCGATGGCACGCGAACGCGTGGCAGGAGAGATTGCAGACCTTGCGATGCGCGAGAGGCCGGCGCAGGCCGCGCCAGAGCCGAGGGCCGCACGCACGAGGGAGCTCGGCGGGGAAAGGATAACCGCGCTTGAAGGCGAGGCGAGGCATCTGGAGCATTTCGACGCGCTTCCGCCCCGCATGCTGCGGGACATGGCGGCGCGCAGGAGGGCGATGGCGGGCGAGGCCGAGGCCACGGATGCTCCGCGGGCCGCGACGCTCCGCAGGCAGGCTGCTGCGCTCGATGCAGAAGCGCAGGCGAGGCAGGCCAGGGCGCCTGCAACGCGCGCGGAAGATGTGGCGCGCCGGGTAGAGCCCGGGCAGAGAGTAACCGGCGAAGAGCTCCTTGCCGTGATGCGCCAGAGGGCGGCACGGAGCGGCGAGGACGTCTGGACGGTCGGCGGAAGGGAGGCCGACATGGGAACCCTGCTTCGCACGATAGAGGATTCGGTCATAACGATGGCGCAGGGCGGGCGCGAGAGCGACCTCCTGATATTCAGCGGCGACAAGAGCCTGCTGAACGCAATCAACAACCTCTTCGGAGAAGCGTGGGGAGACATAGGGCTCTCCGCATACAGGGAGATAGTCCGGCTCGCGCTTGCCGAATTGACGCGCCCGGGCGAGGCGTCGTATTTCATGAGGCCCTCGCCCAAGGGCGACGAGACCATAACCGTGGTAGTGCTCCGGCCCAACCGCGGGGAGCAGGTCCGCTCCAGGATTGACGGGGCCCTTAGGAGGGCCACGGAGCGCGTGCTTAACGGGGCGGACTCCCCCTACGCCGAGGCGCTGGGCCAGATACGGGGGCGGGTGGCAGACCCGGCGCGGCTCGTATCTGCCAGCCTTAACACCAGCAGGACGATACGCGTCCGCAGGGACGAAAGCGGCAGGGTGACCGCGACATACCCAGGCGGCGAGAACGCATACATACAACGGGAGGGCGGAAGGCGCGAATTCCTTACGCACGCCGCGACAGCGGCCGACGACCCGGCATTCGCAGGTCCGCTCCGCAAGGCGCTCCATGTGGAGGAAGCGCCCAACAGGAGCCCGGCAATTCTCGGCCGCGAGACTGGCCTGGTGCAGGAGGCCTGGGGCAGGAGAAGCGCGCCGCGCACTGATTCGGAAAGGGCAATCGTTGCCAGGACAACCGAGGTGCTCAGGGCGAATGGCGCTGATGCCGCCAATCCGACCGCGCGCCAATTGCAGGACGCCGTCCGGACCGTGGCAAACGAGAGGGCGGTGATGTCGGATACCGAAACGGTCCGGGTTCCAAGCACCGCGTTCGAGATTCGCCTCAGCGTGACTGACCCGGCGGTGCTTGCCCAGATAGGAAGCCGCCTGCCTGAAACAGGCAAGGGCGTCGCTGAGGTATTCAACAACATTTTCGGCATCCGCGCGGTCAACACGTTCCTCGGGCATGACGGCGCAAACGCGGCCATTAATTTCATCGACGGCCTCGTGCTCAGGTATGCCAACGAGCATAACCTGCCAATCCGCGAACTGGGGACCATGAAATTCATCATTGATGGCGGGACGCCCGAGCAGGTCCAGGGCCTCTACAGGTTCATCAACGAGCAAATCCGGGCGCAGCCGCAAGCCTCGCGCTTCGGTTTCGAAGTGAGCGACCGCTCGCCAGTTGTGCGGCTGGAACCGGGAACTACGGGAGAGAGCGCACGCACGCATGTTTCCAACGGCCACATGGTCGTTGAGCGGAGAGGGCCCCAGCGGCGGCTGCCGGAAGGCTGGACAGAAGCCCAGGCAAAAACAACGGACTGGGACGGGGAGACGCGGAGGTATGCAACAGCGAATGCAATCATCAGCGCGTTCAATTCAAGGATGGCGACGGAGCCGTTCCTCCGCCAGCTTCTCGGCGACCAGTACGAGGCCCTGCGGCCGATAATCGCGATTGTGAGGGCAAGAAGCGAGATAATAGGTAGCGACGCAATACGCAACTTCGAGGATTTGGTGTTCGCACTCCGCGACTCCAGAATCGGCGGCGCTCAAGGCCGCATCCTTGAAGGGGCCTTCAGGAGCTTCGTTGTCGAGCATGGCGCCGAATTCCGGACCAGGCTTGCAGAAGCCGTTCCGGCCGCGCCGAGCATTAGGCGCAGGGCCGGGGAGGAGGCCAGCGTGGTGGAGATGCGCCTTGCCGCAGGCATGGGCGCGCCGGCTCTGCGTCCGCAGGGCCGGCCGCCTGCAAGAGGGACGCCGAGACTGGCGCTCGTGCCCCGCGAAGGCGCAGCTGCGCAGGAAACGCGCGCGCCCGGCGCGCGCGAAGGCGAAGCCGCGCCGGCAAGGCCCGGGGCCGCGCCCAGGATGCCTGAGGCACGGAGGATGGAGGCGGAAGTGGGCGCCATACCAAGCGCACGCGCTGACGCTATGCTCTCCGGTGCGCTGCCGGAGGTTCTCCGCGTCGGCAGGGCCATCGATTCCATGGTGCGGGGGGATGCGGTCCTGACAGAGGCGCAGGTTAGGGCAAATCCGGAAATCCGCAGGCTGATTGAGCGGTATCCGGAATATGAAAGCGCGATAGTGCAGATGTACACTGCCCGGCCCGAGGAAAGGCCGCTCGTTCTGCGCGAGGAGGCGGGCCAGATAATTTTCCGCAGGAGCGAGGCTCCGCTTGAGGCCGCTCTGAAAATCCTTTATCCGGATGAAGCGACGCGCGACCGGGCGCCCGGCTCGCAGACAGCGGACCCGGTAGTGCAGACCGCAAGGACTTTGCTGCGCGCGAAGTACGGCCAGCAGATGAGTTTCGAGGAGATGGGAAGAGTAGACATATCACATTTTGTGCTCCTGGACGCAAGGATGCGGCGGGGGATGACGGAAGCGGAAGCGATTATCTCAGTAGCGAGGGAAATCGTACGCGGCGGGCCGGAACCCCAGGGCCCGGCACCAGCACCGACCGGAGGCCCGGGAGGAGGGCCGAGGCTCCGAGTCTTGCCCGGAGGAAGGGAAGGGGAAACCCGCGGCGGGGGCACGGAGGCGCGGGGAAGGGCCACAACCACGCGGGCAGAGCAGAGGCCGCAGGTGCAGGATGCGCCGGGAACGCAGGGCATGATGAATGCAGGCGCGCCTCAGCCTGCAAGGGAAGCGCCAGGAAGAGCACCCAGGACTTTGTCGGAGCGGAGGGCGGCAAGGGAGGAAGCCGAAAGGTCCAGGCAGGCGCAATCAATGCAGGAGACGCTTGGGGATTCGGACTCGCTCCTTGATTTTGCGAGAAGGGTTGCCAACGACGAGACGGTCACAGTCGGACGAACGAGGGTGAATGCGCGCGAACTGCTCGACCGCATGGACCCGCGCGTCCAGGGAGAGGTGCGCGACCTCGGGGCGATGAACCCCCAATCGGAATTCGCACAGGCTTCGCGCAGGCAGGCAGGAACCGCAGGGGACTTCAATTTCAGGAGATACCGCCAGGCGCACCGGCAGGAAATCGATGCGCGCATCCAGCGCATCCAGGCGACTGCGGAGCCAGAGGCGCAAGCGCAGGCAGCGGCAGCCGCAGGAGGAGGAGGCGCCGATCTCATGCCGGCAATCGGCAGGCCGCTGGAAACAGGGGGAATCCGCCCCGGAGACACGGTCGCGATGGCCGGCTCTTTCGTTTCGCCATCTCGCTATCACCAGGCGCTTGGCGCATTCCGTTCGGCCGAAGGAGGCCAGGCGGTCGCGCCCGAATCGGCCGGGCTTGTTGCTCAAATCAGGCAGCGCATGCGGACTCGCGGCATAAGCGCCGAGCGGGCGGTGACCGATGTGCTAGAGGCGAGGCCGCCAACCACGAGGGAGGAACTGGGGACCGCATCGAAGGAGCTGCACGATATCGCAGAGGCGTACCTTTCCGGAAATGCCGCAAGGGTCCGCGCAGCCCAGGAAGCATACCTGGATTTGCCCCCCGCCATGCAGGAAGCAATAATATATATGATAACGCCCGGCAGCGAATACCACAATGCCGATGCCGCGACTCGCCTCCGGAACGTCGAGAGGATGGGGCGGAGCATCGAGCTGGAGAATGCCGGCATCATAGAGCCGATATCCGCAGATAGGCTCAGGCTCCTTGCGGGCATCGCGGACAGGATGGTTTATGACGGCACAGCGACGGACCTGAGCAGGATTTCGCCGCCCATGAACGCAGCCGAGGCGCGCGCACTGGGCAGGCTCGCGCTAATAATGAGCGAAGCGAGAAGGGACAGCCCGCAGATGAGGGCGCCTCCGGAGAGCTACATAACCACATATTTCCGCGACAGGCTCGCGCCCGAGCGGCCAGCGGCTCCACCGGGCGAGGGGACGGCGAGGCCATCGCAGCCTCCGGGAGCGAGAGCCGAGGAAGCGCAGCAGGCCCAGAGGCCTGCGCCGCGCCCGCTCGAATTATTTGGCAACCAGGCCGCACTCGACAATCTGGCAAGGTTCGGAGTCAGCCCCGTAGTGGAAACCGGGGGCGCCATCCGCATCAGGAGCGATGCCGGCATACAGTACGCGGAATTCACATACCAGCACCAGAACCAGTCATACCCCCTGCGCGTCGCCCTGCCCGAACCGAGGCCGGGCGAGCCGGCGTATGTCTCTCAGCACCGCGCAAGGACCGCTGTCATGGATGCCGTGCTTGGCGTATGGGAGCGTGGCCTTTTGCAGTCCGCGCCGGAGAGCACGCAGGGCGCGAGAAGAATGAGCATAATAACGCGCGATATGATGCAGGCCGAAGGAAGGCGGTATGGGTTCGGCAATCCTAATGAACGGGCCGTCGCTCAGCAGCTTGCCCGCGACCCCGCATACCTTGCGGCCCTCGCAAGAGGGGACGTAACGGGGGCGATGGCGATTGCCGAGAGGTTTTCAACGCTCGCCGCCAACGCCCAGGGAACCAGGGCGGTGGTGACTCCGGGCGCGCATGGGATGGTGGACGTGGTGAATAACGCGAGGCAGGTCATGGCGATGGGTGACCTGCACGGCGACGTGTACGGGCTCGTGGACCAGTACCTCCGCAACGGAGTGCTCGTAGACACGAGGCCGGACCTGGCAAGGAGCGACCGGAGCGTGCCCGCGCATGAAAGATACCGGATAAACCCTGATTTGCCCGAAGGGACTCAGATCGTATTCATGGGCGATTACATAGACCGCGGCCCCACGAGCATGGAAGCGATAGACTTCGTCCGGCAGATGCAGGCGGATGCGGCGCATATCGGCTCGAGAGTCCACACGCTGCGCGGCAACCACGAGGAAGCGTTCATGAGGTTCACGCGCCTTTTCAGCGGCGCGCCGGCGGACATCGTAAGTGGCATAATAGACGGCAGCATCGACACGCTGAGCATCCGGGAAGTGAACGGAGTGCGCGGGCTTTACCACGATGGCAGGCTTGCGGTGGGGGGGGAGGCATTCCGGCAGCTGGAGCAGGGCGGGTTCATCAGGCCCGGCGCAGATACGCTGATGCTTGATGCCGAACTGGCAATAGGGGCAAGAAACCTCGGGATAGCGGCAACCTACCGCTCCATCGAAGCCAAGTATTCGCAAGCATACGACCGGCGCCTTGCATCCGACGCGGCATTCCGGGCAGAGGTTGATGCAGGCCGCATGGACAAGTGGAGATTCTCGGTCGCGGAGATGGAGCGCGACGGGACGATGGGATTTTTGCGCGGAACGCGCGGGGCAGTCGTTATCGACGGAAACCTGTTCACCCACGGCGGCCCGATGATGACGCCCGAAGTCCGGGGGGCCGGCTCGCTTGGGGATGCCGCAGCAGCCATGGACGCCGCGTTCCAGAGGATGTTTGGCAACCCGAACAATCCCTGGACGTACGCAGGGCAGATATTCACTGGCTCAAAGCCGGCGGCTTTGATGGGCCGGGCGGCAAATGAAGGGGACCGCACATTCGATTACGTTTCGCAGGGGAATTGGCACCAGACGCCCGAGTTCGGGCAGTTCCGCAATGCCGGTTTCAGGCACGTATACGTCGGCCACGACCGCGCCCACGGCAACGAAGGGGTCCGGGGCTTCGGCGACCACGTCACCAACCTGGACGTCAGCATGAGCGAGGGCTACCGGGAACGCGGCCGCGGCTTCGTGGTCATCGACCCGATGCAGCGCAATGCGCCGGTCCGTGTAGAGGAAAGCAGGGCTCCGAGAAACCAGCCGGATTTGATGGGGGAGAGGGACCCTGCGGACAGGCCGAGGAACATAACCAACAACCGCCCGCGCATGGAAGTCCTCGGCAACGATTTGTCGCGGGCGGCCGACCTGGTATTCGCTGGAGGGCGCGCACCACCTCCGCCGGAAGCTGCGCCTGCTCCGAGGCCCGCCCCTGCGCAGGAGTCGCAAAGGGCCGCAGCGCCTTCGCCGGATACGGCAGCGCCGCAGGTCCGTGCACCTCCTCCGGAGGAGGCGGCTCCCATGTTCATACCCCGCCAGCTTGAGATGAGCGGGAACATCACGCCCGTCGCCACGCTGGAGAGGCACCTTCCCCCGGCAACGACCCAGCGCAACGGCTTGGTGAGGGGGCTGTCGCGCGACCTTTATCGGTATCTCGATGCGCCCGCATCAGAGGTGCCGGAGATGTACCGCCAGAATGTCGCAGATATCCGTGCGAACATCAATGGAGGCGGGGACAGGAACACGGCCATTCTGATGATGGCGAGCATGCTCGTCGATACGAGCGGCCTTGTCCGGCCGGCCGAACCTGCCGTGATGGAGGCGACGGCTGGAAGAATATCAGGAAGCAAGGCGCTCGAAGCGGCACTGCCAAGGGGCGAAGCCGGACGCGAGGTGCGCCAGGTCGCTCGCTCGCTAGAGTCCCTTGCCAACGCGCTAAGGGACCAGCGAATGGGAATCGATTTCATACAGGACCCGGCGTACCGTGAAGCGCTTGCGGCGATAGACGCGGTGAGAACCCCTCAGAGCGAAGCCCAGCGCGCAGACTTCATCAAGAGATGGGCGGGATACATAGTAACAAACAGAGGCGGAGCCGGACCTGATACGGGCGGACCTGGAACCCGGGGACCCGGAGGGCCGGGTGGAAGCGGGGGGCCGCAAACCAGAACAAGGGGGCCTGCGACATCAACCACAGGCACGAGGGCGCAGGCGGGTTGGGAAGCCGTTGCAGGCTTGGGCCTCGACCGCAGGACGGACATCGTCGCTGCGAGAAGGAGCGGCGCGAGCGTGGAGGACGTCTCGCCGCTGGCCGCGGCCGCACGCAGGTTTGTCCGCGAGGGGGATGCTGCGATTTCGAACCTTCCGCAGGAAGTCCAGGGCGTGATAAGGACGCTCGCGGCAAACGAGGCGTTCGCCACGTACGCCAGAGGCAGCACTGAAAGATTCATAGCGTACATTTCCAGGAATCCGCGCGGGAGGATGGCCGGCGGGCTGACGCGCATAGAAAGCGCCAGGGGCAGGATAATGGATAGCATGCCCGTGCAGGAAGGCATGCAGGCTGAGCAGCGCGCGGCTGCCAACGCCGGGCCGCTCGAAACAGTCGCAGATACAACCGGAAGGCGCGTTGCGCCGGGAGAGCGGCAGGCCGGCGCGCCGCTGTTGATGGATTCCCTGCGGCCCATAATCGCGATGGCCGATGGCATGGTCGGCCCGACCAGGGGCCCGGGCGTTCCGGCCCTGGTGCCCACAACCGTTGCCGCAATCGCCGAAGCCCCGGCCCGGGGCGGAGGAAGAGGGCGAGGCAGAGGGCCGGGAGGCCCTGCGCAGCAAAGGACCGAAGCCGGCCCGCGCGAACTGACGCCCCGCCAGCAGAGGCAAGTGGGCGCATTGACCGGATTGGAAATCAATGGGCGCACGCCATGGCAGGCGGTTCGGGGCGGGCAGAGGGAAGCGGTGCTTGACGATGTCATGCCGGTATATGCCCAGGCTTACGGAAGGGCCGGGCTTTCCTACCATGAACCGAGACAGCTGATTGGAAGGATGGACCTGATATTCGTAGCGAGGGATTCTGAAGGGCGCGCGGTGGGTTTCGCGACATTCAGCCAGACTCCGGACGGCCTGCGCCTCGGGCTAATCGGCGCCGTGCCAAGAAATACCGAAGGCAGGGCTGCAGTCCGCGCGATGCTGCGCAGCTTCTCGCAGATGGAAGGGGCTTACGGCAACGTTTCGGCCGCGGTCGCGGGCATACTTGTGAACGAGATGGGCGCGCCGGTTGTCCCCTTTGCGCAGGCCCAGCGCAGGATGGGCGGAAGCAGGGGGGGCGGCGCGAATGCGGTTCGGGACGCGGGCGTATTGAGAGAGCGCATGACTGCCGGGGAGTTCGCCGCTTCGCCGATTGTGCAAAGGGCGATGGAAAGGACCGGCAGGAGCGCGACTGAGATAACATTCAATGACATTGTTGATGCGGCTGCGCATCCGCGCGAGGATTCGTCCGGGCGCGTCACGGCGCTTGCGGAGATACCGAACACGCCGGAAGCGAGGTCGAATTGTTTCGCGCTCGTCCAGATGATGGAGGGGCCGAACGGAACGCGCATCCCGACTATAGAGGTAAAAATCATGGTCGGAAGGCCTGCCCCTGAGGCAGAGGCGAAAGTGATACCGCTGCCCGAAAGAGGAAGGCCGGGCGGGCCGGCACCCCGCGAAGCCGGGCCCGAGCTTGCCCCGCCTGCCCCCGCACGGAGGCCGCCTTATGAAGTCGGGCCGCAGCCGCAAGGAGCGACCAGGGTGAGGGGCGCTGGCACCACTCCGATGGACGTAATCGGCATGCAGCCCAACGACCCGTATTTCGGAACGAACAATACGAGGTACAACGGACTGTTCGAAGTGAACGGGCAGAGGTTCGCGGAGTTCACGCTTCAGGGCGTCGAGGGCCAGCCAAGGGTGCGCATACCGATTACCGAGGAAGTAAATGCGACATCCGGCGCGGCGAGAAGGCAGCTGATTGAGGCGAGGCTGGCGGCAGCGAGGGAAAATCCCGTGACTCCGGAATCGCCCGCAGCGCCGGCCCCGCCAGGAACCTCAGCGCAGGCTCAGCGGCCGGAGGAAATGCCTTCAGCGCCGATTCCGCCCCGGACTGCGGCCCGTGCGGAGAGGCCTGCGGAAATTCCTGCGCAGAGGCCTGCATTCGAAATCGGGCCGAGGCCCGAAGGCGCTACGCAGGTGCGCGGAGCAGGCGCGACGCCGATGGACGTTATCGGCATGCAGCCCAATGACCCGTACTTCCGCGAGAACAACGTCAGGTACGGCGGCGTATTTGAGGCGGACGGAAGGAGATTCGCTGAATTCACCTTGAGCGGCGTTGAAGGCGCGCCGAAAGTCCGGATATACCTTCCCGAAGAAGCGGCCCTTGCATCAAGCGGGCAGACAAGAAGGCAGTATATGGAGCAGCAGGTGGGCCTTGCAAGGACGAGGGCAACCGCCGGCGAGGCGCCGCAGGCACCGCCCCCATCGACGGAACAGCGCGAAGCCGCGCCTGCCGGACCGAGGCCGCCCCCGCTGCCTGCTGCGGCGAGGGAAAGGAGAAGGGAGGCGCCTGCCGAACTGGCAGGGCGCAGCCTGCGCGATGCAGATGTCCGCGAGCACGAGAACATGGAAAGGCGCCTCGCAGGCTCGGGGAATCCGGACCCGGAGGTGGCGCGATTGCTTCCGCAGGGCGAATTCGCCAGGCCGATTGCAGGAATCGCACGCGCGCTCGAGCAGATGGCCGGCCGCGAGCCGTCGGCGGTCGCTCCTGAATACCGCGATGCGGTCGGGCGGATAAACGCTCATCCGGCTGGAGCCGCGCGCGCGGAGGAAATCGCGCGCCAGGCTCAGGCCATATTCGCCGCGAGGGGCGGGGCGCTAGGTTATACGGCTAGAAGGATGGTCGATACGTATGTGCAGGGAGGTACGACGAGGGAGCGCGCAGAGTCTTCCATCGAAAGGGCCTTGCTGATTCCGAGCCGCTATGGCAGGGAGGGATTCAGGCCCCAGGATGCGACGGATGCGTTCATGCTCAGGATAATCGACGACGCGATTCAGCGGAATCCGGGCAGGCCGAGGGATGTCGTAGCGCTCGAAGTCGGGAGGGAACTGGCATCGGCCACGGCCGGGATAATGCGGCGCAGCAGGCCGGACGGCGCGACCTGGACAAGGCCGCAGGATGCGGGCGAAGCGCTCGCATACAATATCGCATTCAAGAGGGCCGAAGCGTCAGGCCGGACAGAGCCATCAAGCGAGGATTTCCTTTTCGGGACGCTGGCGATGGGAAGCGTGCTGATGGAAATCCGCGCGCGCGGGATAAATCATTTGGCCGCGGAATGCATAACCGGGCTGGACACCCTGCTCATGTACACGCCGCCGGAGAGGCTCCACGAAGCGCTCGCCACGTACATGAGGACAGCGGCCGTGATTGCCGAGCGCGTTCCGGCATCAGCAATCAGCGAGGCAGAGCACCGTTCGGCGGCGCAGAGCCTGTTCAACCTGGCGTCTTATCTCCAGGCGCACGGAGGCGCGGACCCGGCGTCCCTGTTCACCAACCAGACGAGGACCGGCCTCATGGACTCCTTCACGATAGGAAGCCCGGCCGACCTGCTGGCATGCAGCGAAGCGGTGATGCACGCCGCGGACATTGCGCATGAAATAGTGCAGGCGAAGCGGGGCGGGATGATAGAGCCAACGCTGCGCCTGATATTCGAGGACCTCTCAAGAATGGACCCGGATGCGAAATCGGCGTACCTGAACTCAATTTCCGGGCAGTTCGCTTGGAGCGATGCCCTCGGCGAGCGCGTCTCGGCCCTAGACGCCAAGACCGGCGCGAGCGCGCGGAAGAAGAGGATGCCCATGCTTGCATACATGATGGACCCGACGTCCGCACCCATCATGGCGAGGCTGGACACGAGCGCCATCAGGAACAGCCTGAGCACGGATACGACATTCCGCGAATTCGCGCGGTTTTTGGACAACATCCGCAATGCGGAGAATGATGCGGAGGGGCAGGCATGGCTTGCCGTTGTCAGGGAGAACACGGAATTCCTGGCAATGAATCCTGAGGAGAGGATGAGGCAGGGGATAAGCGAGTCCATGGAAGCGTCAAGGGAAGCGTTCATCACGAGCAGGATGAGGCACCTCAACACGCTCTACGCATTCCACCGCGAAGGCCGGCTTCCGGAAGGCCTTCTCCGGCAGATAACCCAGAGCCTTTCGGGCCAGCTTACGACCAGCCAGTTCAGCACCACGATTGGCCGGGGCTACATGCAGCTTGTGCCCGAACTCCGCGTGAGCGACGCCTGGGTTTCGCAGAACCTGGACATGTTCGCCGAAATGGTCACTTACAGGAGGACCCTGGGGCTCCTTGCAGGATTGGCCTCGAGGTTCCCGGATTACGTGGGCACTGCGCAGGCTTTCGGCGAGGCCCTGCGCATCTTCGACCAGGCGCTCATGGCCCATATCGAAGGCAGGTTTGCCGATTTCAAATTCCCTCCGGAATTCAGGCGGGAACTTACGGCTTTCGCGAACGCGGCAGGGCTGGATGGCGAAGGCATTTTCAGGACTTGGAGCGGAGAGCACACGTTCCAGGTCTCGGCAGCAGGCTCGCGATACGAGGTGCACGACACGGGCGCCTTCGACGCGGGATTCTATTCCGGGATGGTCAGGGGGGCAACCGCCTGCCAGAGCCCGAGGAACCTGCATCCGGTCGTGGGCGGGATAGTCGGGTCGATTGCCCAGCCGTGGATGAGGCAGGTGGTCATAGGCCCCCCAGGTTCAGGGCAGGCCACGTACCGGAGATGGATGACGCTGGTCCGGGGGGATGACGGACGGCCAATCCTCCTGCTCCAGCCGGCATACCAGCTTCCCGGCACCCCTCCCGAAGTGGACAGGGCCGTAATTGCAGGCGTACGGCAGAGGTATGGGGCTCTTGGAATCGAGGTGCGCGAGATTCGCGCGGGCGTTGATGAGCACCTTGATGAAGCCGGCAGGCCAGTCAACCGCGGATACAGCACATTCGCTTTCCGCTCGCCTTTTGTATACCTTGACAGCAACATGAGGGAGATAAACTTCCAGGGAAGGCGCGCCCAGAACGGGCTGGTAACCGAAAGGCTGGGAGGAACGGTATCGTTCCCGCCAGGTTCAAGACAAAGCACGACGAGGTGATGTGATGGAAGGCAGCGAGATTCGCAGGTTGTTTTATGTTCTCATATCGGACCGGAGGGGGCAGGTGCGCGACGATGCGCGGGAGAGGATTATCGCGGCGGGCGGGGATGATTATGCCGCGCTTGCCCGCGCGGGAGCCATCCTGGGAGAAGCCATAGGCGGAGAGGCGCCGGCAGGAACCCTGGCGGATGCCCGGAAGGAATTCGACTCGCTTCCCCTTGGCGGCCAGTGGAACGGCTACCGGGAGGCTGCGGGGCAGACGCTCATAGCCGCATCGCGCACCCAGCAGGGCCGCAGCGCGCAAGAGCAGGAAGCGCTCCTGGAGGAGGGCCTCATGCTAATCGGAAGGGCGCAGGACGGGGGGGTCCCGGTTTCCAGATACAGCATCGAGCAGATAAAACCGGTGGCGGAAGGGGAAGGCAGGCTTGCGCCCGTGGCAGGTTCGATAATCAAGCAGAATGCGCTCCTGCTTCCTGACATCAAGCCGGTTCAGAAGCGGCAGAACCCCGTGGCGAAGAAAGCGCCGGGAACCGGCGGAATGAAGGGGACTGCATAAAGGACATGCATCTGGCGCTCCCGGCACAGGCCATTGCGCTCAGAGCGTCCTGATGAAGCGCCAGTAGGAATTGCCGCCGAGTATGCTTTTCAGGTTCTTGAGCGTATCAGCATCAGGCTCCCTGCCCGCTTCCAGCGCCGATTGCGCCTTTTTGAGCAGAGCGAGGTCGGATTTGGCGACAGTAACGCATTCCAGGATTATCGATTCGATTTTTTTCTCTGCGCCGGGTTTCGCTGTTTCTCCGTCTCCAAGTGTGATTGTCTTGCCGCTCGCGGGACTGCGGAATTCGACGCCCATAGGGGAAATCGGGTCCGGCGCTCCGCTGGCCATCGTGCGCAAATGGCCCTCCACCCTCGCCTTGAGTGCCGAGCCTCCGTTTTCGAGCTCGCCTTCAAGCGCGTCCGCCATCTTCGCCACCTCTTCAGAGACGACGGCGCGGTCTTCGGAATTGCCTTCCTTTTTCTCGAGCGATGCGAGATGGGCTGCGACTTTCGCGAACGGCCGGGGCGCAGGCGGCATCTTCTTTTCCTTGCGGCGCTTGGTCAAGTCAATCACGTTCGATGCCATTTTATCCCTGTTCCCGATTTTGCAGGAGAAAGTTTAAAACCGCCGCCCTCCGAACCCTGCCCGCCCCCCTTAAGCGCGGCCTGCCGGCCTGGACTGCGTTTGGCTTTATAAAGTGTCGTATTTAATATATAATTATGCAGAGGAGGACGGGGAGGACGGCGCTTGCACTGGCTTTCGGGGATCATCCGGGGCACTGCTGCGGCGTCAGCTACGGTGCGGACAAGGGGTTCTTCCGCGCCTCCATCATACCTTTCCTTGACGAGCAGGCCATCGATAAAGGAAACAAGGTCACGGTCATACACGAATTCAACGTTGGCTTCAACCTCGCCGGAGCGGACAGGAAAAATCCCGAAGACGCGAAGCGCGTAAGGCAGATGGTGGAGCAAACCGAATCCTTCGCGAACGCGGAGCTGGAACGCACGCTCGATGCCGGCGAGATGCCGGGGATGTACCGCGACTGGCTCGACTGGGGCTACCTTGAACGGATAGCCGAGATAAACAGGATGCGCCCGGGCATGATAAGAAACAGGATAGAGCCCTTGCGGCAAAGCACGGTCTGGCGCATGTGGGACCAGTCCGTAAGCGGAAGCGCGTTGCGCAAAGCGGCGCCGTTTTGTGAAAGGGTGGAGGCGGAGATGGAACTCATCCGGCTATCCATCGGAATCTGCCTCGAGCGCAGCGGGCGCGTAATCGCGCTTGCAGGAGAAATCCGGGAGAGGGAGCCGGGAACCGCGATTGCCATACCACGGGGATGGGCGCACCGGGGGATGGCGGGCCATTTCGAGTATTCTGATTACGAGGTAAGGGTCGCATACGGGCTGAAGGGAGTCCCGCATTTCTCGAGCGAAGCGATTGCCGAGTCGTTCACCAGGACGCTGTCTGATGATGAATTGCGGAGGTACGCCGCGCTCTCGCTCCATTACGGCGAATACATGGGCAGGAACGGCTGCAGGATACACGGCGGCGCAGAGAACCCGGAGTCCATACCCGTCGAACGGATTTGGGAGATTAGCGCGCAGGCGCGCAGGTATGCTCTGGAGCGTGTCGGCCCGGCAGTCAGGCGACTTCCTGCGGCGCTCCCCTGACGGGAGGAGCCCCGTTTTCCACAGTTGCGAGCCTGAGGGTGCCGTCGTAAACCGCGAACAGCCCGTTCTTTTTCGCATCATCGCTTGCTGCGAGCGCGGTCGCTTCATCGATCGATTTGCGGATTTTCGGCCACTCGCGTTCCATGGGCGTGCTGTCGAAGCACATCAGAGGCTCGCGCACGCAGATGCGGCGCTTGGCATCGAAAAGCATGAAATACACGCTACTGGATGTCTCGTAAAGGACGATGCCGTAATCGGTGTCCGGCAGAATCAGTTTCCCCGCACCCAGGCCCAGGAGGAGGCCCCCCAGATCAGAGCTTTCGCAAGACGAGTAGAAACGCGCCCCCACGCCCCGGGAATAGAAAAGTTCCGGCGGGAGGCGGAGCGCGCTCTCCACCCCGCTTCCCCAGCCGTTTGCCAGCATCTTGAATCCTCTTAGGACCTCCTGGGAATCGCGCTTCTCGAGGGGACGGGCAAGGGCCGCGGGATGCTCTTCGGCGGGTTTCATGCGCTTGTAATAGCGCGGGGGCGGGGTGCTTAAAAGGTGCGGGAATCGCTCGCCCATTTCCTTGGTCTTTCGTCGTGCCATGGAGTGCAAATGGGAGAAACTGTTTTTAAGCGTACCGAAGATGCGGCTCAGATTTTACCGCGGCCGGCCCGCCGGATTTCTTCGATTGCGCCTTCGGATGCAGCGCAGCCTGCCGCGACGGCCCGGATGCCTTCTATCGCGTTCCCGGCCGCTTCGGGATAGCGTTCCGTGAGCGCTGTTATGGACCGGAGGTGCACTTCCGGCGAAGACGCATCCAGCGCAAGAAGGCGCAGGAGCAGGGCGAGCGAGCTTTCATCGCCTATTTGGGCGATGGCTTTGGATGCTTCCTCCCGCACGGAACGGACGCCGGAGTAGCGCTCGACCGCCCACCCGATCAGGGGGACGCCCTCCGGTTCGCCGTATTCGGAGATTATTCGTATCGTTCGGGCAAGCATCAGCTCGAAGAAATGCCGGTCTTTGAATGCCTCGGGCGCGTTTTCGAGAATGTAGCGGCATTTGCGGAGCGCGGTCTGGTTCAAGTCGCCCAGCCGTATATCCGCGTGGATGTCCGCTTCCGCAATCAGGAACCGGTCCTGCTCGGGTATCGGGGCGGCGAGGGATTTCACTTCGCACGGGGGCTCGATGGCCGGCCGATGCGAGTAGGGAAGCCGTTTGGCCTTGAGGATGGATACCACTTTCTGCCGCTCGGGCCCGGGCTTTGTTTTTGGTCCTCCGTTCATCAGGATTGATATTGGCTCAAAGCCATTAAAAATACACCACAATTAACCATACTAACACCCTAAATAGCGCATGATACGACCAAATCACACCATCACGCCGCAGAAATAGTCACAGGTTTTCATGTAGGTTTATATATGTTATGGCGCTAAGATATTCTGGTTCATGCTCGTTTTGTAAGTGCATGGGAGGATAACTGGTCGCCTTGCCAGCGCAGCGATGCGCTGGCCTAATTTTATACACGCTCAGGTTTCCCCAGCTTCAGCTGCGCCCCACTGCCCAAAAAAAGCTGATAAAATATCGCAGTGGGCCGCGCCAGGCGCCTGCATGGGGGGAAAAGGCAACTAATATATATTAAAGAAGGCTGGCGAATATCTGCCATGACGGAAGCCGAGAGACCTCCAGGGCTTAGCTCCATCCTCAAGGCCCTAAAAGGCCGGGAAGAATTCCCGCCAGCCTGGCTCGATGAAGGCATGCTCAGGAAATTCGCGGTCGCAAGGCCCCCGCCCGATAATCCGATTACGGAAAAGAACATCGACCGCTTCGAGGAGGAGACAATCCGTGCCGCAAGCGCGGCGATACGCGTCCTTGAGGATGCCCTCGCGAAATGGGAATCCGTCAAAGACAAGCCCGGGACATTCGTGCCCCGCTTCGAGGATTACGGAAGATTCCATGCCGAGCTGGCCGGATGGGCGGAAAACATCC
Organism: Microcaldota archaeon; assembly: GCA_022627495.1. Classification (GTDB taxonomy): domain Archaea; phylum Micrarchaeota; class Micrarchaeia; order Anstonellales; family Bilamarchaeaceae; genus Bilamarchaeum. Next base: position 12,935 of record JAKEGJ010000023.1, on the reverse strand, counting down.
TGAAGTCGAAGGCGAAGGGAGAGGCGCTGGATTTCGACTCGCGCGTCGAGAGGCTGCTTGCGTATTCGCGCATATGCGCGGCGCACCGGTGATTGGATGGGGAAGGAGAGGCAGGCGGAAAGGCCGGAAGAGGTACATGCGCCAACCCCCCAGCCGGCCCAGCCCGCCGGCCCGATGATTCAGCAGGCCCCGGTCGCACAGGCGAAGCCGGCGGGAATCGCGGAGAGCGCGAACACCGGACTTGCGCCGGCGCAGGCACAGGCAGACGGGATAAGGCAGTCCGCGCCTCCAACCAAGGCAGAGCTCAACCACAGGCTCGAAGACAGCATCCAGGCTTTGAATAAGTACGTGGATTTGAATGTCGGCGGGCATGATTACCAGGCAGATGCCGGCCGCGTCGGAATGCTCCTTCTGGTGGCAAAATCAAGGATTGACGGCACGTACGGCGTGCCGATGGACCTGGGCGTGGCGCAGCAGGCGCTAGACTTCTTCGGCCAGTTCGAGGCAAGGCTGAGCAACACGAAGGACGCCCATACGAGCGTGCTGAGCATCGGCACCCCGCAATCAGGAATCGTAGGTGACAGCATCGGCAAATCGCTGGACATGCTCTTCACCCAGCCATCCAGGGTGGATGCGACCGTGGAGGCCGCACGGGATTTCGCAAGCCGGCCAGAGGTTTACGCCGACCCGAGGAATGCCGCCGAATGGGCGAAATTCCAGGGCTCCCTGGGCCAGCTGTCTAATGCCTCCGTGCCCATGACCGAGGCGCAGATAAGCTCCGCCCTCCAGTCCGTCCACCAGGGTTTTGAGGCCGCCGCAGCCAGGTTCGAAGGCCAGGTGACGATGCAGCTGCAGGCGATGCTCGCGCAGGTGCAGATGCTCTCGGCTACGGGCAAGATGAAGGACGAATTGGATAGGCTCAAGAAGGATATCGAGAAGCTGCTCAAGGAATCCGAGGATAAGAAGAAATCCGAAGGCGAGAAGGAGAAGGAGGCGTCAGGGCTTGAGGGCAGGCTGCAGAAGATCGGCTTCGCCGTCCTTGAGACTGCGCTTGAAGAGGCGGGGGCTCCGCCGCAGCTGATTTCGGCGCTCAAGCGCGCGCGGGAGATGGTGTCGAAGAACGCGAGGAAACTGATGCTGAGCCTCGGGCTCACGTATCTGAGCAACCGGGAGGCTTTCTCAGACCCTAAGAGCAGGGAGAGCCTCGGGAATGCGGCCGAAGCGCTGGTTGCCGCAGCGAAGAAGGGCGCAGCCCCCGAATATGCTCGGAAGGTGATGGGCGAGGTGCAGTCGTTTATCCGCTCCGCCCAGGCAAAGGGCAGGGCGATAGGCGAGGCGGCTGCACGGGCGCTCGAGGAGCGCACGGGATTGCTGAAAAAGGCTGCGGAATTCCTCGAGCGCGCGGAGAAGTCTGAACCCAATGAGACGCTCCGCAAGGCATATTCCGAACTCAGGGGGGAGATATCAAGGCTCCTTGGCGCCCTGCAGCAGAAAGACGGGTTGAAGAAGACGGAACAGCAGTTCGGCAGGCTCCTGGGAGCGATAAAATCCGCCCAGATGGCATTTGAGAAGCTCTCGCGCACGCCCGAGGAAAGCGAAGAGCAGAAGAAGGACAAGGCCAGCCTCGGGACGCTCTTCGCGAACGCCATACGTTCCGCGATAGAGGACCCGGCATCGGAGAAGACGAAGATGCTGCAGTCGCTTGCCGAAGGCTTCACGCGGACGCTGGACGCCGGGTTGCGCGGGCGGATATGCCAGTGGGGCGAGGCCATCGCCAGGAACAGGAGCGTCGATGAAATCAAAGGCGACATGTGCTCCTTCCTGTCCAAAAAAGCCGAATCGGTCCTCGGCATGATAACCGATGCGAAAACCAAGGATGCGCTCGGCTCGTTCCTTGGAATCCTGCGGGAACCTAAGAAAGCCGGCGCGGACGACCTGCATAAGGCGCTGCATGCGGTTTCGCTGGGGGAAAGGTTCGCGCGCGACATCGCCCCGAAGGCCGAGAAGGACGGCAAGCTCAAGGAAGCCGCATCCCGCTTTTTCGGCAGGGCGGCCGAGGCGCTCCGGCTTGGTGCGCACGACGAGGCCTCTTTCCAGATGGATTTGGCGAAGAGGTATGTCGAGTCGCCGCCCAAGGAAAGGGACGCGGCCGAAAAGCTCTCGCTCAGGGTGCGCTCATCCACAATCCAGGCAAGGCAGGGTGCCAGGGAATCCGGTGCAGAGGCGGCCCAGCGCGACCGTGCGCGGAGCAGCCTCCAGCGGGAGAGGGCGGAGATTCCGGCCATGCTAAGCGGAGCTCCGAAGGCCCTTAAGAACCACATCAGCGGACTTCTTGGCGCGATTGACAAGGCCCTGGGGAGGCTGGGGGACCCGGCGGAATCGGAAGGCGTAAGCATCGATGAGCTGAAAATCCTCTTCAGCCGCATTACGGCATTGAAGAAAGCCGCCGCCGAAATGAAAAAATCACCGGGAACGCAGGCGGGGAACGAAACGGAGGCGGTACTCGGCGCCGCATTGTCAGCCCTCGAGCGAAACGACACGAAGTCGTACGAAATGCTGGTGTTCGCAGCCTCGGAAATCGGGGCAAACCGCGGAAGCGGCAAGGATTCCGCGTCCATGCGCAAGGAAGTGCTTGCCGGAGTGAAGGCGCTGGAAGCGGCAAAGACGCCGGATGAGAGGGACGCGGCGCTCGCGTCAATCCGGAAACCGCTGTCCCTGTTCCTCACGTCCGCGCTTGATAAGGCTGATCGGGGCGGAAGGACGAACGCGCATATTGCCATAGGCCGCCTCAAGGAGGCAATCAGCGAAGAAGGAGCCGGCGCCGAAATCTTCGCACGGGCAAGGCAGGCGATAAGCGCAGTAGAGAGCCTCGACGGGGCCCTTCGAGCACATCGTCCTTCCCGCGGCGAGAAAGCCGGGGATGTGGCCAAGGCGGCATCGGCCTTGCTCGACCGCGCGCTCGATGTGCTTGGCACAGATGGGGGGGACATTCAGGCCGCATCGGCCCTGGCATTCATAGCGCTCAAATACGTTGACATGCCACCAGGCACAACCAGGGAAGAGCTGGGCGCACTGTCTGAGAGGATAGCGCAGGACCCTGCGGCCGCGGGCGACATGCAGACGTATATTTCCGTAAACGACAAGGCGGCAGCCATCAGGAAGCAGATGGGCCAATTGCCAAAGGACGGGCCTGCGCATGCTGCCCTGGGGCGGATTGCGGCGGAGTTGGAGAGGGTGAAGGCCGCGATAGCAACGGGGCAGGACCTTATAGGCGACGAGCGCGTGCAGGCGCGGGTGCCGTACGTCAACCAGATGTACGCGGGAAACGGGCAGATTCGCGCGCAGATAAACAGGATTGCCCAGGGCGCGCTCGCGGCAGCCAAGGAGGCCGGGGGGGAAATCACGCCCGAGGATGCGTTCAAGAGGGCCGTGCTCTATTGCGCGCGTGAGACTGAAAACGCGGCCGAGAAGGAGAAGGTGGCCGGGCTCATCGCGCTTTCGGACATCCTGATTAGGGGGGGCAGGAATCCGGACCCGAAACTCCTTGAGACCGCATCGAATTCCGCCTCCGCATACCTTGCGCTGGATATAGACTCCGGAAAAATCCTCGCGGATGCCGCCGCGGTATTCATGGCGCACCCGGACCGGAGGGCCAGGGAGGAGGCGTATGCGATAGCCGGCGGGCTATCGTCTAAGAGGATTGGGATGCCGGCGGCATCATTCATGCTCGGACTCCTCTCCGTGGAGCGCACCGGCCTGGAAGGCGCTGTCAAAGACAGGAGCCAGCGCCTGAACGGGACGGCTTACCTGGACCTTGCGCTAATCGCAGCCCGGAACGGAGACATGGAAGGGGCAATCGCGCTTAAACGGGCCGGTATGGCGTACCTGCGCCTTGCGGGGGCCAATCCGGCGAATCTTGCCGAAAGCGAGCGCAAGGCCCGCACCGACGCGATGGCGCAAATCGAATCGCAGTTCGGGGACTTCCGAAAGAACGCGGACATCCAGGGCGGAAAGAGGCTGCTGGATGCCGGGGGCGGGGGGAAGGCCGCCTGGCAGCCTGCGCCCGGCAGCATGGAGGGCGCGGTCGCGGAAGGGGTCATTTCAAAGAAATCATTGCGCGATTCGCTGGGGCCGTCTTTCAAAGAGGCGGAGGCCGCTTCGATAGATGCCAGCAGCGCCTCGCAGAAGATTGCAGGGGCTGCAGGGCTAAACGCCCTTTCAGGGATGAATGCTTCGGAGAACCGCCGCAGGGACGCGCAGTGGAAGGCTGAGGCCGGCAGGTTGTCGCAGCTGGCGGAAGCGGCGCGCAAGGCCAAGGACGAGCCCCTTGCAGAGTATTATGAATCGGAGGCAGCGAGGACAGACACGGCGTTCGTGCTCGAATCGGCCGCCAAGGCGAAGGGTTTCCTTGAAAGGGGCGCCGAGGAATCCGCAGAAGCGGACAAGCTCGATGCGGGGGCGGCTGAAAAGGAGGCGGACGCGAGAACGGCATCCAAGGCCGGCCAGGGAGCACGGGCTGCGCAGCTGAATGCCGAGGCGGCCAGCCTGCGCGCCGAGGCGGAAGGCCACAGGGGCGCTTCGGGGGAGCTGATAGGCAGGGCGATGGAGATACGGGCCGACCTCGAGGCGCTTGATGCGAGCGTGCGCACGATTAACACGCGCCACCGCGAAAGCGGGAGGCTGTCGCTCGGCATCGCCGTCAAGACGAACATAGCCCTTGGCGAGGGTCACGACGCGGACAGCATGGGCGAGCCGCTGGTGCGGATAGAAGCGGACGAGCATGGGGAGATGAAAGCCGCTCCGGCAGCCGGACTGAATCCGAAGCGCGCAGCCCAGCTCTCCGCCCAGGCCGAGCAGGCTTCAGCCGCAGGGCGGCAGGAAGTCGCCGGGCAGAGGCAGATTATGGGGGCGCGCAACGCCGGGCTCGCAAGCGCGAAGGAATCCCTCCACGATTTTTCCATCGCAAAGGCAGGGGAGCTGATCACAAAGCTGATTGCCAGGGTGCCCAGGGCCAAATGGGCGGAGACAATCCAGACGCATACCGGTCTTTCGCCGAGCGAGGAGGAAATGAAGGACCCGGGGCTTTTCCTGCGCAGGGTGTTTTCCGGAAACGTACGGGAAGGCCTCCCTTCCGCATCGGCTGCCGGCATGCAGAAGCTGTATTTCGCGCTGGCGAACATGACCGGCACGGCCACGGGCTTCACCGACGAGAACGGTGAGACGAAGACCGCCTTCGACCCGCTTGAGAACGAGAAGAGATACCAGGCGGCGGTGGGCATGTGGTGGAGCGAGAACTTCGGCGGCGCGTCCTCATTCACGAGGCAGGCGAGGTTCTCGATGCAGAGCGGCGCATTCATAGCCAACGTCTATGCCGACGCGAAGGAATTGCGCGCTGGCTTGTCCCGCGCAAGCGGCCCGGAAGGGAGCGGGTTCGTCGTGGGCTCGCGCGGGCCACACGGCATGGGATTCGTGGACAAGGGGGATTACAACCTCATCAAGCAGCTGATAGCTCACATGCCCGAGGCGGAGCGGCCGGACTTGTATGCAGATTTGGAGCGGTGCGGGCGTGGCAGCGAAGGCCAGTTTACGCGGGAGCTCCTTTTCGACAAGCTCGGCCCCTACACGGGGATAACCGCCGAGAAGATAATCAACGGAGACCCGGTATATTACAATGAGTCGGAGCTGATTGGCAGCGCGGTGGAGGCGCGCGCAAAGGCGGCGCGGGGCGATTTGGGAGGGGCGGAGAAGGACCTTGGAGCGGCCGAGGGGAAGGCGTATCGCGATTTCAGCATGCAGCAGGCGGACAACGAGAGGGTGTCGTTCGATTTCGCGGAATTCAGCTACAGCATAAGGACGTGGAAATCGCCGGCCGACCTGCTCCGGGAAGTGACGCCCGGGGCGAAATCCGACGACAAGAAAGCCGAGCGCGAGCGGCTCGCCGTGCAGGGCGTCAGGGACGACATGCAGAAGTCCGCCGGCGCTTATTCCGATGCGCTCAGGAAGAGGGCCAGGGAGAACTCGGCGGCATCCAAAGCGGCTCTCGGCGCCAGGGACGCAATCGGCCGCTCGGGGAAGTTCAGGCTGGACGGTGCGGCAATGCTGACACTGCTCAGCAGCGTGGAGGGCATGGACGAAAAACTGAGGGCGCAGTTGGGGACGACAATCGGGCTCGAGGGCGATGCGCTCGAAAAGAGGGTCGGGGAGATTTGGGAGGGGACGATGGAGAGGAATCCCGCCCTCATGATGATGGCGGCCCGCGCGGCGAGGAGCAATCCCTCATTCGACAAGGACCAGGCCGCGCAGATTACGGCGGTCATAGGCGCGAATTTCGTGCGCTCGCAGAACCAGGACTGGGACATGAATGTCGAGCCGGTCGTGAGGGGCCGCATCGCCAAGGAGCTGAAATTCCGCAGGGACATCCTCCAGACCAGGGACAAGGACGAGAAGCGCAAGCTTCGGGAAAACGCCAACGATTCGCGCGACGGCGCAATCGCCATGGCAGAGCACGGCTATGACTTCGCCAAGGACGCGAAGAGGATGGCCGCGATAACCCAGCACAACCGCGAGGACAACAAGCGCGACTGGGACATGATACTGTCCCGCACGGTGGAGGACAGGTATTCCACCGACAGGCCGGGCGAGGAGGGATACCGCAGCGAGTCGCGGAAATACGCGGAGAAGCTCTCGGTAATGGAGACGGACCTTCAGCTTCTGGCTGCAGGCTTCCGGAGGAAGGAAGACGGCACGCTGGAGCAGGTGGAGATGACTCCGGGGGAGCGGGAGCGCGTGGCTGAGGCGTACAGCCAGTTCACGATGCTGAAATCCAGCCTGCAGGCGCGCGTCGCATCAACGGACGCGGCGCTCGCGTGGGGCGCCGAAAGCGGCTATCTTAGGACAGTTGTGGGTAGGATGGAGAAATTCTACGAATCTGCCGAGATGGTCACGCACGGAACGCAGCAGGAGAGGCAGCAGGGAGCGCCGGACAGGCGGATTGCGCTTGCACGCTCTGCTACGGTGTTCCAAAGCGCGGAACCGATTGGCCGGGACGGGATTGACTATAATTTCAGGACAAGGGATTATAGCGAGGATATGGCTAACGTCCAGGCCGGAGTCGACATAGGCGTCGGCGTCGTTAAGACCGCAGCTTATGGAGTCGCTTTCGCAGTCGGCGGCCCGGTGGCCTGGGTGGCTGGAGGCGCGGGCGCCGTGGAAGGGGCGATAGGCACATACGACTATTACGAGGCCTGCGGCGGCGACTGGGACATGATGACGACCGGCGAGTCGGCGATGCTCATATTCCAGGGCGTCATGGCGGCCGGCTCCGCTGTGGCGCCGTTTTTGGGCGAAGCCCGGACCGCGGTCGGCGGCGTTGAGGAAGCGGTTGGCGTGCTTGGCAGGGGAACCATGCCGATGTCCACGCGCGTACTCGAAGGCTCTAAGGCAGTATTCGGATATGCGATGATAGGCGGAGGCCTGGTCCAGTCCGGCTTCGCGATTTATGATATTGCGGAGGCGGATTCGAGCGTAATGCCGACATGGGCCAAGGTGACGAACGCAGTCCTGCAGGGGCTTCAGGGCGGGGTCCAGCCAGGCCTGCACGTGCTGCGCAGCAGGCAGGCTGCGAAGACAGGGCTTCCGGCGCAAAGGAGCAGGGGCATCCAGATAGGCGAGATGTTACTCTTCGGCACGCCCCTCGATGATGCGGCGGCAATACGGACGCAGTATGCGGAAGGCCTCGAGCGCTCGGCCCTGAATGCAGAGGTTTCCCGGCTGGCAGCTCCGGAGCGGGCGGCATTCGAAGGCTACGCCCAGGCGCGGAATGCTGCATCCCCGGGCGAGCAGCTGGACATCGTCATGCGCTTTCAGCAGTCAAAGGCGGTGAATCCGGACATCACGTTCAGTAACTTCACGGCGATAAATTCGAGGTTTGAAAATGCGCGCAAATCCAATCCGGATGCCCGCTTCGAGGATTTCGCCCTGTCAGAGGCGAAGATGAACCGGGAGGAGCTTCGGGCGAGGAGCAGGGCCGCGCAGGAAGCGAAGAAGGAGACCGATGAGGGGATGTCCATTCCGGATCTGCGCCGCCGGTCAGCGGAGCTTGCGCGCCAGGCGGATGCGCTTCCCCGCGAGCGGGCAGGAGAAGCCGTTGACCTCATCCGCAGGGCGAACGCCTTCGACAAGGAGGCTGACCGCAGGAGAAGCGAGGCGGAGCAGGGCGTGCGCGCCGAATTCACATTGTCCGTCGAGCGGCCGGATGCCGGCGGCCAGGAGGCGCATACGCTCGGCCCCGAAGGGACTGCAGGTTACGGCGAGCGCAATGTCAGGGCGGCGGTCGAGCTCGCATCCGCCGGGGAGCTGGTGGCGGACGGCCAGATGTCAATCGACGAGGCCGCAGGCAGGCTTAGGGAGAACCTCAAAGCGAAGGGAATAGAGGTCGATTCCAGGCAGGCCAGCGACGCATTGATGTCATTGTTCGTCGGGCGCAGAGAGTTCAGCAGCGGCAATGCGCTCGGAGGATACGCCGACACGAAGGCAGAAGGCCGCAGGATGCAGATGATGGCCGCGCTGGATGTCGTTTCCGAAAAGATGCCGGGCATGGAGAAGCCCATCGCGGTTCCGAAGGCGGAAGCAAATGCGGAGGCAGAGGCGCCCGCGCCGGCCCGGGAATTGCACGGGGAGAAAATCAACGCCATGGAAGGCGAGGCGCAGCTTTTCGAGCGCTTCGACCAGATAAGCCCGGAGCGGCTGCGGGACATGGCAGAGAGCAGGAAGAGACTGGCCGGCGAGAAGGAAGGGACGGATGCCGAAGGAGCGGCAATGCTCCGAAGGCAGGCCGCGGCGCTTGATGCCGAAGCGCAGTCCAGGCAGGAAAGGGGGCCCGAGGCGAAGCCGCAGAATGTGGCGCGCCGGGCCGAACCTGCCGCCAGGGTTTCACCGGCCGAACTTCTTGCAGTCATGCGCGAACGGGCTGCCCGCAGCGGCGAGGAAGCCTGGACGCAGGGCGGGCAGGAAGCGGACCTGGGCACCCTTCTACGGACTATCGAGGACTCGGTCGTCACGATGGCCCAGGGCGGCCAGGAGAGCGACATCCTGGTTTTCAGCGGCGACAAGAGCATGCTTAACAGCATAAACAACCTGTTCGGGCATGAATGGGGGGACATCGGGATATCTGCATACCGAGAGATTGTCCGCCTGGCGATGCTTGACGTGGCGCGGCAGGGCGACGGGACGTTCTTCCTCCGGCCTGGAACGAGCGATGAGACAACCACAATCCTGGTCGTCCGCCCGGGAAGGGGAGAGCAGGTCCGCTCGCAGATAAAGGCTGCCATGGAGCGGGCCACCGAACGCGTGTTCATGGGCGCGGACTCCCCATACGCCGAAGCTATCGCCGCAATCGGGCCGATGGTCATTGAGCCGCGCAGGCTCGTATCGGCAACCGGCGAAGTTAGCCAGCCGGTCCAGATTCGGAGGCAGGAAAACGGGCGCGTGACCGCGACGTATCCGGACGGCACCAGCGCATATGTCACAAGGCCGGACGGAAAGGCGGAATTCCTCACGCATGCAGTGACCGCGACCGACGACCCGGCGTATGCCGGGCCGCTGCGCAAGGCTCTCAAAGTGGCCGCCCAGCCCAACAGGGCGCCGGCCTTACTCAACCAGGAGACGGCTGAGGTGGAGGCGGCGTGGGGGAAGCGGAACGCCCCGCATGGCGAAAGCGAGAAGGCGCTCAATGCAAGGACCGAAGCCGCCCTTCGCGGAAACGGCGTGAATCCCGAACAGGCAACCCCCATCCAGCTGCGCGAAGCGATAGTTGCCGTCGCAAGGGAAAGGGCGGTGATGGCAGATACGGAAACGGTCGCATCGCCAAGCGTCGCATTTGAAATCAGGCTCAGCATCCCAGACCGCGCTGCGCTGGGGCAGGTCCAGGCCGCCCTCCCAAAGGCAGGCAAGGGTGTGGCCGAGGTCCTAACGAACAGCTTCGGCATCCGCGCCCTCAACACGTTCACCGGCCACGACGGGGCGAACGCGGTCATCAACATCTTCGACGGGCTTGTGGCCAAGTATGCCGGGGGCCATGGCTTGCGGGTGCGCGAGCTGGGCACGCTGAAGTATGTAATAGAGGGAGGCACGAAAGAGCAGGTCCGACAGATGTATGCGGACATCAACCGGCAGATGGAGGCGATGCCTGAAGCGCAGCGCATCGGGTTCCGCATCAGCGACCGGTCCCCGGCCGTGACCATAGAAGCCGGCGCGGACGCCTCGACCGCAAGGACGAGGGTATCGAACGGCCATATGGTGGTAGAGCGCAGGGGAAGGGCTGAACCCAGGGGTGCGGCTGCCGGGAGAGCGGGCGAACTTCCGGAAGGCTGGACCGAAGCCCAGGCAAGGGCGACAGACTGGGACGGGGAAAGCAAAAAGTATTCGACGGCGAACGCAATCATCAGCGCATTCAACTCAAAGATGGCGACGGAGCCGTTCCTCCGCCAGCTTCTCGGGGAGCAGTACGAGGCGCTCCGGCCGGTTATCGAATTGGTGAGGGCGAAAAGCGAAATCATCGGGAGCGACGCCATACGCAACTTCGAGGATTTGATTATCGCCCTCCGCGACCCGCGGATTGGCGGCGGGAATGGCCGCATCCTTGAGGGCGCATTCCGAAGTTTCGTCGTCGAGCATGGCGCCGAATTCCGCCTGAGGCTTGATGAGGCGGTCCCGCCCGCTCCGCGCGTGAAGGTCAGGCCGCAAGAGGAAGCGAAGCCGCTTGAGATGCGCCTTGCCGCAGGGATGGGCGCGCAGGAGCTGCGGCGGCCGACGATGCCGCCGCCTGCCCCAAGAAGCCGGCCGACATTGAGGCTCGTGCCCCGCGAAGGCTCATTTGCCCAGGAAGCGCGCGCTCCCGCGACCGAGACGCCAAAGCCTGCGACTGCGAAACCCAGTGCCCGCCCGGCCGAACCGAAAGCTGCGCCGCCATTCGCATCGGATGGAGAATTGCGCCAGCTCGCATCAGACAACCAGGCGGAGAAGGTAGGGGCAGTCACCAAATTCGCCAAGCTCACCAGGGAGGAGCAGTTCGGCGTGCTTTCGCAGATGCGCGAGAAGGGCATGGACAGCCGCGCGCAAGAGCTCTCAAGGGGCGTCATCATAGATTATTTAAGGAACAACGAAACCGGCGCTCATGCGCAGCTTTCAGCGGCTTTCCTTTCGCTCGGCCCGCAGAAGCGCGCCCAAATCATAGCCGGCCTCCGCGAAATGCAGGCGCATGACGGCGCCACGTACTTAAACGAGCTGTCCCAGCTGTCGCACGGCAAAGCCGGTGGCACCCTGGAGTCTGTGTACGGCGTCAGCAGGGAGGAAGCAGTAAAGGCATATTCCAGCGCTTCTTCGTTATCGGATGCAAGGGAGGCGCTTGCGAAGGCGATGGGAATAGAAATTGCGCCATTCGAATGGGCGGCCATGCCCAACAGGGACTGGGTGTCGAAGCCGTACCAGGATTTCAACAAGGCCGGCGACGACCATTTCTTTTTCGGCATGCTGCTTTCGGGGGATATGCCAGGGCACATGAATGAAGTGGGCGCGGGGATGTATCCCGGCCAGGATGCGCAGGCCCGGATAGTCAGCTCGCGCTTCCGAAACGGCGCGGTCGGGGCCTATGAAGTCGTGATTGAAATCACCCGCAAAGTCCCAGACCCATCCGGCACGGGCTCAATCGTGAAGGAAAGGAAGACCGTTTATGTCAAGAGGCAGGATTTGCGGCCAGATGCCGCAGGCGTGGAATACTCGCTCGAATCCGGCATCCCGGCGCCAAGAATACATGCAGCCACCGCGCGCGGGGAGATGGGCTACACCACGCACGACGGCTCCGCCACGAGGTACGGCATCCTCGAGAACATGGGGGACTTCCACGGGAACATTCGCATGGCTGGCCGCGACTACGGGACACGGGCCGTATCCGAGATGTCGGTTGGCGATTTGGCCACAATCTCCGCGCTTCATAAGCAGCTTGATGCTGAAACCGACCATACGCGCAGGGCTGGGCTGGAGAGCAGGATGAAGGAATTTTCGCCCGCGCAGATGGAGCTGTATGGGCATGTCACGGACATGCTCAATTCGCCGGACCCCGAAATAAGGGCGGCGTTCTGGCGCGAGTTCGGACAGGTCCTCTCGGCATCGTATGCAATCGGCCTCTGGGACAGGCACGAGATAAACCTCCGCGTCATGCGTCTTGAGATTGACAAGCCCCTCGGCGCGGCCGAAGCCGCAGAACTGAAGGCGAATGGCTATTCCATCGAGCATGATGCTGCTACGGGAAGAACCACGCTCTTCAAAATCGGCGGGATAGACACTGATGCCGCAGGCGCCTACATGGCGAACGAAAGCGGCGGCACGTATGAATTCAGGAATATGAACTGGCGCTTCGGATACACGGATTTGCACAGGCTCTTCGAGAGCCTCTCGCACGTGACCGGAAAGGGCGTCGATAGCCTGGTACATGATGCGTTCGGGAACGTCAATGCGGCAAGGGATGCCGCCGGGCGCACCGCAATATCAGGCAGCCTCACAGGCCCAATCGGCGAAGGCGTCATGCGTTTCTGGAACGAGCACGGCAACGACCCGCAGTACCGGGCCGGGATGGAAGCGAGGTTCCGCTCGCACGAAGGCGAGCCGATAGGCATGGGATACCCGCTTGGCGCGGAGGATTTGGCTGGCCTCCGGAGCCCGGCCCGTGTCGCTGAATTCAACGCGCCGCAGTCCGGGGACCCGTTCACCCAGGTGGTCAGCGAAGACGGAAGGTCAGAAAACAGGAATTACGAGATATCTTCCGGAAACGTGCTGGCGGCCTTGCATCCGGACATACTGGCCATGTTTCCGCCGGGGAAAGACATGTTCGTGTTCCAGCTCACCCCGGAAGCGAGGGCCTCGCTTCCAGCCGGGATGGA
>JAKEGJ010000022.1 GCA_022627495.1 Microcaldota archaeon | reverse complement strand
CCACCACAATGCCAAGGTTGTGATGGAATGCTCCGAGGTGGGCTGATATGAAATCTGATGCGAACCTTCGAGGTGTCACATTTATAAGGAATCACAATTTTCCCCTCCGGGCGGCACCGCCAGGCCCGCGGCAACCGGCAAAACCCGTTCATCAGGGCAGATGCCTGCGCGCAGGCGCATTCCGCGACCCTCCTATGCAGCGTCGTCTTCCCTGCACCCGGATGGCCTGCCATTGTCATTGCCGGCATCCGGTTTTGGTCCGGGGACATCCAAATCGCCCGCATACTGTGCATATGCCTCTCTCATGGCCGCCAGGCCGCTTTCCTCAATCTGCCTCACCCGCTCCCGGCTAATTCCATACTCGATGGCAACTTCCTTCCGCGTACGCTCGTCGAATCCGCCGATGCCGAATCTCTTCCTGATTATGTCCCTGTCCCTCTCACTGAGGATAGCCAGGAGCCTCCCCACCAATGCGCCCTCTTCATCGCGGGCTATCAAGTCATCCGGTTTCTCGGAATCCCGATCGGGAATTTCAGGTATCTTCTCCTTCCCGTCTAAACCTACGGTGGGCTGGGTGCGGCTCGCCCTCTGGATCTCGGAATACCTCTCCACGTTCTTCCGGCTTATTTCCGTAGCCGCCGAAATCTCCTGCGACGTGGGTTCTGTACCTATCCTGGACCAGTGGAGCCGGGCGGCTTTAGATATGGCCTTCAGGCCCACGAAAATGTGCATCGGTATCCTGATTCCGGTTTCGGTGTCGCTCACCAGGCGCCTCATAAAGTCCTTCACCCAGTGCTCCGCATAAGTCCAGAACCGTATCCCGCGCCGGTAGTCGAAGGCATCCATGGCCTTTTCCACAATCGAAAGCCTGCCGGCCTGGATAAGATCCTTGACCGTGAGATGCAGCGCCCCCTGCTGAAGCCTCATTTTAGCGGCCGTCTGGCGAATCTTCCCTTCATTCTCGCTTATTATCACCGCAGTGGCCAGCTGCATGGTGCCTTCAAGCTCCTTTACGCCCTGCCTAATCCCGCAGCCGTCGCCTCCACGCGCCCCATCCAGCTTTTCCGCAAGACCCCTGCGGGCGGCCGAGGCATTCTCATATATCTCGAAAATCCGGCGCTCCTCGGCAATTTCCAGGAATTTCCTCGACATGGCGGCCTTATCGTACATCGCTTTCAGATAACGGCAATCATCCATTTCCATGACGCGGTTGTTCATTATTCCTTCAAGTCCCGGGGCCGCTTTCGCAGGCATGCCCTTCGAAGCGCCGGGCTCTGGCAGGACAACCCTCTTTCTGGCAGGCTGCATATATCCTTATTTATCAGATTTATTTATAAATTATCACATGCCACCGGACCGACGCCGCTCACCCTTTGACATTGCCGATGGGCACGAGCTTCGCCACCTTCTTCGAGATGCCCGCCTGGTGCGTCGCCTCGATGACCTCGTCAATGTTCTTGTACGCCGCGCCCGCCTCCTCGGCAAGGCCGGCAAAAGAGGCCGTCTTTACGTATATCCCGCGGCCCTCCATCTCTTTCTGGAGCGCATCGCCGCGGTACATCTGTTTGGCCCTTGTCCGGGACATCGTCCTGCCCGAGCCGTGCGCGGTCGTGAACCACGTCTCGGCCCCGCTCGGAACGCCTGCTAGGAGGTAGCTCCCCGTTTCCATGCTGCCCCCGATGATTACGGGCTGGCCGTCGTCGCGGAACCTCGGTGCGAGGTCCTCCCTTCCGGGGCCGTACGCGGCGGTGGCCCCCTTCCGGTGAACGACAAGCTCTTTCATCACGCCATCTACCTTGTGCTTCTCGACCGAGGCGCGGTTGTGCGAGACGTCGTACACCTGCTTCATGCCCAGCTTCTCGGCGTCCTGTCCGAACACCTCGGAAAACACCTCGCGGACGCGGTGGACTATCGTCTGCCGGTTCGCAAAGCTCATGTTCATGGCGCATTTCATCGCCTTGAAATAGCCCTGGCCCTCGGGCGAGGCAAACGGCGCGCAGGCGAGTTCGCGGTCCAGGATCTTTATCTTATACTTGCTCTCCATCACCGAGAGGAACTGGTTCAGGTAGTCTGTGGCCACCTGGTGGCCAAACCCCCGGGAACCGCAATGGAACATTATCACAATCTGGTCCGGGAATATCCCCCATTTCTTCGCAAGCGCCTCGTCGAATATGTTCTCCGGCCGCACATGCTGTATCTCGAGGTAGTGGTTGCCGCTTCCAAGCGTCCCAATCTGGCTCTTGCCACGCTCGACGGCCCTGTCGCTGACGGCCTTCCCGTCCGCCCCTTCGTCGCGCCCGCCCAGCTCCGTGGCCCCAAGGTCGTCAGACCATCCGTATCCCTGCTGAACGCACCACGGCGCGCCCTCCTCGATGACCTTGCGGAAGCCCTGCGCATCGAGCCGGACAAACCCCTTGCTTCCCACGCCGGAAGGGACGCGCTCGAAAAGCTTGTCGACTATCGTCTTGAGGTGGGGCCGGACGTCCTTGATTGTCAGGTCTGTCCGCAACAGCCGCATGCCGCAGTTGATGTCGAATCCGATGCCTCCGGGGGATATGACGCCCCCGTCCCCGATGTCCATCGCCGCGACGCCGCCGATGGGGAACCCGTATCCGCTGTGGCCGTCAGGCATGCAATACGCATAATTCACGATGCCTGGCAAAGTTGCTACGTTCGTTATCTGGTCATAGACCATCGCGTCCATCTGCCTGATAAGCCCCTCGCTGGCGTATATCCGTGCGGGCACGCGCATGCCCTGCTTGAAGTCCGTGCCTATTTCCCACACGTAATCGTTTATCTTCCTGAAGTCTGGTTTTTTGAGTTCCCTGTTGAAATCCATTCCGACACACCTGCTAACGAAAATGAGCACTGTTGATAGGATAGATACATAAATTAAGCTTAGCGGGCAAAACAACTCATGCGATTCCACTCAGACGACCTCAGGAAGGAAGCCCGCATAATCGCGGCAGGCGGCAAGAACGCCAGGCAGGCCTGGACCGAACTGCGGCAGTGGGCGGCCCGGCGAGGCCCGGCTGCCGAAAAGTGCGCCATGATGGAATTCCTCGAAGCATACGGTGGAACCCCCGACGCCGCATTCATAATGCCTGAAATCATGCGCAACGCCTCGCAGGTGTTCTCGCCCCAGGAACTGGCAGGGCCCGCCCGGCTTGCAGGGCGCACATCCGTTGCCGGGGATACGCGGCCGCAGGTTCCGCACCTTGGCCCGAAGCATTCGCTCCCAGCCTCCTCCTCGCGCCCGGAGCTCAGCCTAACGTTCCGGCCGTCCGCCCGCGAAGGCACAACCCCCCGCCTCGGCGCCATCGAGCCGGTAATCCCTTCTGCAGACCACGCCTACCTGCGCGACATGCCGATGCGGATGAGGGACCGTATTGAATCCGGAAGCCTCAGGGCCCCTTTCGCCGCAGCACCCGGGCCATCCGATATGAAGGGGGTGCGCGGAGGCTATTCTGGCCAAGCGCACCGCATCGACATGCAAAAAAGCCCGGATACCATGCAAATCGGAGCCCACAAGGGCGAGCACATCGTACGCAGCCTCATACACTCCCTGCGCTCGCACGGGCGCGACGATCTGCCTCACATGTCTCCCGCGCCCGTGGCGGTGCGGCCGAAATCCAAGAAGAAGACGAACGCGGCCCGCATGGCGAAGCCTGCGCGCAAACCCCGTAGCGCCTGCAAGCCGCTTGCCAGGAAAGCGAAAGCCAGAAAGTCAGTATCGCCAAAAACCCGCCGGAAGCGGTCCGGGAAGCACATTAGAAAGTAGGCGGCGCACCCACGCGCAAAGCTTTTTCTTACCTTCCCCCCAAATTCCCCCTGGGTGGGGGCATGGTGTTGAGGATAAATTCCGGATGGCACGATAGGAACCGCATCAGGGAAGGCGCGACTTTCGAGGAGAGGCTGGACTGGCACCTGGCGCATGCGCGCAGCTGCAACTGCAGGCCGGTTCCGGCGAAAATCGCCGGCGAGCTTAGGAAAAGGGGGTTGCTTTAATATTTTAAAACCCTCTTAGCCATGATTAGTCGCTAGCTGTCTTTACCCTAGCTCCTGTAGTCTAGCCCGGTCAAGGACAACGGACTCTCAGAAACTTTTTGAAAAAAGTTTCATCAAAAACTTGGAAAGAAAGTTTTGATCAAACTTTTCCTAAAAGTTTGAAGAACTCCGTGAACCCGCGTTCAAATCGCGGCAGGAGCATTTTTTTAAAATCCCCAGCCCTCCGCCCGCGGCATTGTATGGGCGATATTCTTTTTCAGCAGTTCCTGGCGTGGGCCATATTTATTGGCCGGGCGCACCGCCCGGCGTAAAAACAGAAATAAGGGGCTAATCCTTTCTAAATGCGGCGAACCCGAAAACCGCCAGCAGGATTGCCCCGGATGCGCATGCGCCCTTCTCATCAGAAGGCCCAGATGCCGGAGGAGCCGTAGTTTCCCCGCTCCCTGATGGTTCCTCTTCCTCCTGCGCGCCCGATGCGTTCTGCACCGGTGCGGTAACATCCGGCGCCGTAGCATTGGACTGCGGGGTAGCCGTGTCGTTCTGCACGATTGGCTGGGCCGGAGGCTGGGTGGCCGGCGGCACATCGAGGCCGGGGATGGCGTAGCGGGCGAGGGTGATGACCGGGACCCCGGCCTTATCGACGCTCTGCTTTAGCAGCAGCCCGCCCTGGAGGCTGTACACTTTCGTCGTGACCGAGCCGCTGACCGTGTCTACCAGGGTAACCGTGTCCCACTCCCTTCCGGCGAACGTCTGCTTGCCCGTCCCTGCGACCGTGAAGTCGCCGACCGTGCTTCCGACGGATGCGGATGCCAGTTTGGCGCTGTCGTACCAGAACTGGCCTGAATCCAGGCTTTTGTTCTCAGTCGCCCTGCTGACCTTGCCCGTCGTCGAGGGGATGACGTCGATTTCGATGTCCTCGCCCGATACGCTCATGACGTTGAATGTCACGCTGTCGCTCCCTACGGAGTATGTCAGGCTGGCGCCTCCGGCAACCCACGAAGGAGCCGCCGCGTATCCGACCGCCATGATCGCCAGCAGAATGAACGCCATTTTTTCCTTAGCACCAATCATCAGTATCCCCTCATCCGGTTTTTCCGATTTCATTCCAGTTAAGCCCGTAAATGAATTTTAAGAATAAAAAAATGATTTCACTCCGGCACGGCCCTGAACCTGATGAGGCCGTCGTCGTTGAAGTTCAGCGTGGCTTCGTAATCGTTCCCCAGGTACGAGAACGAGTCCCCGCTTTCCACCTCGAACTCCTCCCCGTCGAGCTCGAATGTTATCGACGGGCTGTCGACATCCCTTATCGTGGCGAGCGTATCGAACATGACGAATTTCTTGTTGTCGAGGTTCATGCCGCCTGAGGATGTGGCAAGGTACGGGTAGAACACCGCGTCTAGGCGGTCAAACATGATTTCGTCGTCCGGGCATGCCGGATTGTCCGTCCAGTCCGCCAGGGTGCCTTCCACGAAATAATACTCCACGGCGTAATAATCCTCAATCGCCAATTCTGCGGTGTCCTCGCTGTCGTTCACGGCAAGCACTTCAACCAGGCCCGTGCTTTCCCCGCAAAGGTTGTCCTTGTCGTCCCCTGACGCTATGGTGGCGCTGCAAAGCTGGTCCCCGTCCTTGTAGGCCTCATAATCCTCGTATAGCCTGAATGTCGTCGAATTTCCACTCATGCTGTACAGCTTGAGTATCATCCCGTCATTCATCCCGACGGCATCGCCCACGCGCAGGGTTATCTCATCCCCGCTGTCGTAGCTGGCGATCGTGTGCTTCCTCACTTCTTCGTCAAGGGCGGTGGTGTTTTCCGCGCATTGCACCGCACGGCACCGCCCATCGGTGCATTCCTTTCCGGAGCCGCAGCTTACCATGTCATCATCGATACTCGTGGACGAGCTGCAGAAATACTCGATGACCGTGGAAGCGCTGTAGCAGTTGTCCGTGTAGGACAGGTTCCCGTAGGTTGTCGTTCCTTTCACTGCCGCGTCCTTGCCGCTGTCCGTCTCGATGCAAATATCCTTCACGCAGGCGTTGCCCCTGCAGCTGAACCCGCTTTGGCACTGGATTGTTTCATACCTGAGGGTGTTCGAATCGCAGTAGTACTCCTTCACGGCCGCCGCGCCTGCGCAGCTGTCCTGGAGCGATTCGCTGCCTTTCATCGCCGTGCCCTGCACAGATGCGTTCTTGCCCCCGTCGGAGTCCGTGCATGGCGCCTCGACGCATGCGCCCGAGACGCAATGCATGCCGCTTCCGCACTGCATCACTTCGGATGCGGCTTCATTGCCGCTGCAGTAGTATTCCTTGACCGCGCCGCTGCCCGAGCATTCGTCTATAAGCCTCTGGCCGGGCGCGGTGACTGTGCCCTTGGCGGCACTGTCCTTCCCGCCGTCGGTATCCTGGCAGGGCGCTTTTACGCATTCGCCCGAAGTGCAGGCGAATCCCGCGGGGCATGGGAACGTTTCAGACACGGCTTCCTTGCCGCTGCAATACGCCTCATCTATGCTTGTGGCATCCTTGCACTCATCCCTGACGCTTCCCATCGCGCCAGACGAAGTGCCTTGTGCAAACAGGTCCTTGCCTCCGTCGGAATCGACGCAGGTGTTCGCTTCGCACGTGCCGTTGATGCTCACCTGGGCGCCGGCCTGGACGGCCTGGCACGAATTCGGATACGTAACCCCGTCCGAACCGCACACGGGCGCATACGTGTCCGGACACTGCTGCCCGAGGCACCCGGAAAACGCCAAAACCAGAACCGCGCACAACGCAAAGATGCTTCTCATGCATGGACACCTCAAATACATATTAAAAAACCGCCCGTTTTCCAATCGCGATGCCAAGCACGGCATCCTGTTCGCGCTTGGCCGGCCTTTATAATTTTTTTCGTCCAAATCCGGCCATGGAAGAGGACAAGGAGCTCAAAGAGGCCGTGGCGGCCTGCGTGAAAATCATCGAAGAGAAGTGCGGCAGGAGGCCGTTTATGCTCGTAGTGTCGAAAGCGAACGTCAGATTCGAGAACGAGGAGGCGCGGCAAAAGGGCATAATCTCAGGAACGTCCACCTACATGTACCAGGCCCGGCCGAAGCTTGCGAAAAACGGCCTGAGCAAGATGCTGATTGACACGTGCAGGGTTGCCCTGAACCGGGCTGAGAAGGCCGCGACCGGAAGCGCGGAATCCTAGGACGGCTGGCCGGATGGGACTCAAGCGCGGGCTGGGCCTGGTTTCCACCACGCTCTACGGCATAGGCGTCATACTCGGCGCCGGCATCTATGCGCTCATCGCCGTTGGCGCGGGGCTCGCCGGAAACATGCTCTGGCTGGCATTCCTGATATCCGCAGTCATCGCAGTGTTCACCGCTCTGAGCTATGCCGAGCTCTCGAGCATGTTCCCCAAGGATGCGGCGGAATACACATACTCGCGCAAGGCCTTTGGCAGGGAGTGGCTTTCTTTCTCGGTGGGTTGGGTGCTTGCGATAGGGACGGTCATAGCAGCCTCTACAGTGGCTTTGGGTTTTGGCGGGTATCTCCATTCGCTGACCGGCCTTGATGTTACTGCCGGCGCCCTCGCATTAATCGCCCTCATGACGCTCCTGAACTACGCCGGAATACAGGAATCCGCCCGCTTCAACGCAATCGCGACCGCGCTCGAGATGCTCGGCCTCCTTATTGTCATTGCGGCCGGCTTCATGACGCCGCCGCAAATGGATGCGGACCTCCTCGAGCCTCCGGCAGACGGGTTTTATGGAATCATCGCCGCCGTGTCCGTCATCTTCTTTGCCTACATAGGGTTCGAAAACGTCGCCAACCTCTCAGAAGAGGTTAAAGACAGCAGGAAGACCGTTCCCCGTGCCCTCATCCTGGCGCTTATCATCTCAACAATCATCTACATGCTCGTAGCCGTGGCCGCTGTCCGTGAGCTGGGATGGGCTGCATTGTCCGAATCCAAGGCGCCCCTGACACTTGTCGTTTCGCGCGCGCTCGGCTCCTACGCGCCGATGCTTTCCTACATCGCGCTTTTCGCGACCGCGAACACCGTCCTCATGTTCCTAATAGTGCCATCGCGCATACTGTACGGGATGTCCAAAGGCGGCTCGCTTCCGCGCCCCTTCTCATCTGTGGGCTCCCGCGGAACACCATTCATCTCAGTGGCGTTTGCAGGCCTAATCGCGGCTTCCATCGCGCTCCTGGCTGATATAAAAACGGTCGCCCAGCTTGCCGACCTGGCGGTATTTATCGCTTATTTCATAGTCAATGGCTCGCTGATTGCGCTTGCAGGCTCCGCCGCAGGAAGTGGCGGGTTCAAAGGCCCCAGGATCGCCGGCATCCCGGCGCTCGCATACCTTGGCGCCGGAAGCTCCCTATTCATGCTGGCCTTCTTCCCGCCGCACCTGTGGCTGATGGAAGCAGCAATCCTGCTTGGCGGCGCGGCGCTTTTTCTCGGAAGGCCTAAGAGGCCGGCATCTCGTTTATCTGCAATGTGAATTCGACAATCAGATAAACCACATATATTGCCAGGAACAGCGTCCCGCCCCTCCTCTTCAATCCCCTATGGGCAGCAGCAACATACAGCAGGAGACTGTTGGCAATGATTGCAAAGAGGAGCGCGGCGATGAAAACCGGGAGTGTGATGCTTATCGGGTTGATTGCAGCTGCAGCCCCCAGAACGAGAGTGAGGTTCGCCATGTTGCTTCCAATGGCATCTCCGAGCGCCACGCCGTACTGCCTTTTCCTTATAGCCTGGAGGTCGACGCTCAATTCCGGAAGCGAGGTGCCAATCGCGATAATCGTCGCACCTATGAAGCTTTCGGAAATCCCGAACATTTTTGCTATTGAAACTGCCGAGCTCACTACAAAGCCCGAACTCACAAGAACCAGGAGGAGCCCGATTCCGAAAACGAGGAAAGCGTTCAAAGCGTCCTTCTTTGTTACCTGGCCGTTCCCGTCCGCATCTTCGAACTTCCTTTTTGTAAGGGTGTACCAGACATACGCCGCAAACATCGTGAGCAGGAGTATGCCCTCCAGGAATCCGAGAGCTTTTTGCTGCACGGAGCTGTTATAGATGATATATACGGAGATTATCGTGGTCAAAAGAAGCACGAGGCCAATGTCCTTCATGTCCGTGGTGCTGATCTTGATGCCATAGAGGTACGCGCCAACGCCCAGTATCAGCAGCACGTTGGCAATATTCGACCCGAACACATTGCCCGCGGCGATGGCGCCCTCACCTAGGCCCGAGGCCACGACGGATACGGAAAGCTCCGGGAGGCTGGTTGCGACGGCCAGCAGCACGAATCCTATCGCGACCTGGCTCACCCTGAAGAACTGCGAGATTTTCACAATGTTGTCCACGACCATGCTTGATGCGCGCGAAAGGATGGCCACCGATATTACCAGCATCAGGAATTCCTGGACCGCAACTACCAATGACACTGCCATCGCCAGTAGAAACTCATATAAATTATTAATAGCGTATTGTTGCGATGAAACAGGTAATCGACAGGCTGGCCCCGCTAATCGTGCTCGGCGTATTCGCCCTCCTCCTGCTGTCTGTCGTGCGCTCAAGCGTCTTCGAAACGGTGGAGGAGAGCAAGCACATCTATTTCGAAATCGTCTTCCTGCTCCTCCTTGCGGTGCTTGGCGAGCTTGCAGTCATCTACCTGCGCCAGCCTTCGGTCATGGTACTGATGATACTGGGGATGCTGATGAGCCACAGTTTTCTCGTCGTGGAGTGGGGCGCCCTCAAATCACTGAACCTCCCCTTCGCGCTCCCGGCCGAGCCGCCAAACATCCTGCGCTTTGAGGAGGTCATCAATGTCTTCGCACAGCTGGGCGCCGTCGTCCTTCTCTTCAAGGTCGGCCTCCATAATAAAATCGAAGGCATCTTTTCCATGGACAATATGGTGGTTGCAATGGCGGGCGTCATGCTCCCATTCTTCGCGGGTTTCCTTTACGCTTCTGCTACTGGCGGCGATTTCGCGTATTCGATGTTCGTCGGCGCAGCACTGACCGCCACAAGCGTCGGAGTCACGGTCGCCCTGCTCAAGGAATTCGGGCTGATTGAGGAGCGCTTTGCCAAAATCATCATAGGCGCAGCGGTAATCGACGACGTCCTGGGCCTGCTCGTCCTATCGTTCGTAATCAACGTGACCGGGGGAAGCGGCTCCCTCGAGCCGCTTGTCCTCACGTTCATATCCGCCGCAGTATTCCTTCTCGGAAGCGTGGTTGCCGGCGAGCATTTCCTCAAATACCTCGACCGCAAGGAGATGAGCGTGCGCAGGTTCCTGATGGTGCTCGCATTCATGCTGATGTACGCCTATGTTGCCGAATTCATCCAGCTTTCGGCAATCGTGGGCGCGTTCATAGCCGGGGTCATACTCAACCGCAGCAGGCACATCCGGGACATCGAGGAAAAGACATACGGGCTCGAAATGCTCTTCATGCCGATATTCTTCATAACACTCGGCATCCTCGTGGACATCAACGCCCTGGGCGAATTCGCAATCCCAATAATAATAATTACCATAATCGCCCTGGTGACCAAGGTCGTTGCATGCGGTGCGGCATCGCTCTGGGCGAAGCTTCCCTCCCGCGAGGCGCTGATGGTCGGAATAGGCATGGCCCCGCGTGGCGAGGTGGCGCTCATAATCGCATCATTGGGCCTCACTACTGGCGTGCTTACGACTCCCCAATATTCCATAATATCGGCAATGGCGCTGCTGACTACCTTCGTCGTGCCCCCGCTTCTCGGCTGGCTGCTGAAAAAATAAGCATGCGGCCGCCGTGCGTCCGCCCCGCCGCCTCTCGCCGCGTCAGGCCGTCTCGGGGCCTGTCTTTTCAGTCCGGACCCCGTAGTCCGCGACTTCCGCGCTCCACCAGTTGCCGTATTTCTCGCGGAGCTTCTCTTCGATAGGCCTTGATTCCCGGAGGGCGATTTCCACGTCCTTGCGCTCAATCAGCTGCTTCTTCTCTGTCGCTGCCATGTCGCCGGCCATCTTGATTATGCCGCTCAGGTTCCGCAGGCGCAGGGTGAATCCCTTGACGTTGTCGACACGGCGCGCGATGCTCCTCGCTTCCTCGATGATGATTTTCACGGATTTCCGGTCAGCATGCGGAATCTTCCCGTCCTTGATTATCTCCTGCGCGATGAACTGCGTGAGCTTCTCCTCGTTCGCCTCGGTATCCTCCATGTACGCGTTCATGAGGCACTCGTAGCCGTCCCCCCGGATTCTCGAGCGCAGCGGCGGGGTTATCTGCTTTATGTCGTTGATGTTGCAGGCTCCTACGAATATGAAATCGCAGGGCACGCCTTCCACGCGCACCGCCGCCCCGCTGCTCATGGGGTTGCGGCCGACTATTGGAAACTGCTTGTCCTGCATCGCGGTGAGTATGAATCTCTGGATGTTGCCAAGGGTGGTCAGCTCGTCTATGAAGAGGACGCCTTCGTGGGCCTCGTGCACCGCCCCGGGCAGGACGCGCTGGTACGTGGGCGTGCCGAGGTTCTGGTGGCCGCCGTAGGGGTCGTGCCGTATGTCGCCGAGAAGCTCGGTCTCGCTCCCCCCGCTCGCCTGAACGAACGTCGCGCGCTTGAGGGGGACGAGCACCTTCCGTTTCGACTTCTTGCTCATCTCCTCGAGCTTCTTGATTTCCTCCTGCCTGAGCATTACAATGCGGCCGTCCGCCGTCCGCTCGTAGATTATGACCTCCTCCTTCCCGTCCATCGACCTTCGGGTGGTGGCCACGCGGGCCTTGTCCAATTCGGGAGCCGGCGCCCCGCCCTGGGGGGGCAATCCGAAGCGGTCGAAGACGTTCTTCTGGTTCTTCGTCGCGCCGCACTGCGGGCAGACCGTCTCGGTGAACGCGCTGAGCGCGCCGCACCTGCGGCAGCGGAAGCCGAGCCTCTCGGAAACGAAAGTCGGCACATCCAGGGGGAAGACCTCCACGCCTATCTGCTTCTCTTCCTTCTTATCCTTCTTGATCTGGCTCTCGTCCCTTATTTCGACTATTGGCCTCTCCGGGTTCTCCGGGTTGTCGAGCACCGAGATTTCGAATCGCGGTTTCGTCAGCACGCTGGCTACCGCCTGCGCTATCATGCTCTTGCCGGTTCCCGGCGGGCCGACCAGGAGCAGGTGCCTCCGTTGGTACGGGACCATCTTCGCTATGGCCACAGCCTCAGGCTGGCCGATGATGCGCTCAAAGGGGTCCTTGGGTATGATTATGTCTCTGGTGGATTCGTATTCTCCGCTCGCCATGGCACAACTATCGCGGCTACCAGTATTTATTGGTGATTGGTCCAACGTCAATCCATGATGCTTGAAATAGCGCCCGCGGATTTCGCCCCGCACCCTGAAAAGCTGGCGCTGGACCCGGTCATGGACAGCCTGCCTGCATTATGCCTCGGCGCGGCGGCAATCTTCGCGCTGGCGCTGATAATCTACTTCATGCTTCGCGGAAAGAGCCAGTTTTCATAGGCAGGGTGAGGGCGGACAAAAATAATGAGAGAGAGGCGGGAGGTTTTAGCCCGTCCTTCACCCTGCCATACGTATGATGGAAGAAGAATCCTTCTTCCCATGCGACTTCTATGAAAATAAAAAAAGAGGTTATCTAGAAACCCTGGTCATGGGTCTCTAGGTTCCTGCTTTTTTTGTTTGGGAGGATAACAAGTCGTGGACGGATAACCGTCCACGATTGGCAGGAGATACCTGCCAAGTGAGCCCGAATCAAAAATAATGAGAGAGAGGCGGGAGGTTTGATTCGCGCTCAGCCTTGCCATCAGTGTTAGCGAAGGGAGCCGCATTTGGGGCCCCCTCCGGCGTCTTTTCAGTTTTCGTTATGGAAAGAAGAAAACCTTCTTTCCCACCTGCTGCTTCTGCAGCAGGCCCATATCGCAGAGGCGATTCAACCTCGCGGATGCTGCGTTCTTTCCCCGGTAATTGAACTTCGCCCGGACTTCCTCGGATGTCGCTTTTCCCTGCCCCTTGACGAACTTCAATATGTTGTCGTCAATCTCTGGAAGGAGGGGTTCCGCGCCGCCTAAATCGGGCATCGCGGGGACCGCTCCCATTTTCATTTCCATGGATTCCAGTTTCTGGAGGATGTTCTTGAGCAGGCGGTTGGTGTTCTCGCGCTCCTCCAGGAGCCGATAAACCATCTCGCCCAAGACCACGGGGTCCCTGAACTTGTCAATGTTTGTCTCTAGGTCGCTTCTTACTTCCCGGGTGAACGCGTTGTCAATAGGTTTAAATTCCTTGTCGTGGTTGTCCTTCATCGGTATCACCATCGCGTTGCGATGAAATCACGCAACTGTCATGACATAATCATGATACATTTATAAAGCTATCTTTTTATCTTCTCAGGTGACCATTTGGAAACACTGTCTTCGATGGCCGCGTCGATTCTCCAGGCTTTCAGGAAGAGGAACCAGAGGGCGCTCCGCAAGCTCAACGACGATGTCCTGCGCAACACCGCGATGCACTGCGACTATGCGTGCTTCAATCTCGCTGTCTTCTCGTACGTCCTTTCGAAAATCGTTTCCAAGCCCAGGTTCATGCGGCCCGAATACAAAGCCGGCCTGATAGGGATAGAGCGCGTCTTCGAGCGGCTCGTGGAGCGCCTCGATTCAGCCAGCAAGGAGGAGCTCCTCCAGATATTCTCCGAACTCGAGGCTTCAATCGCCCACCTCGAGGAGAAAGATGCCCGTTTCGTCGTGGACCTTGTGACGAAGGGCAAGCTGAAGATGGCCGCGACATTCTATGCCCAGGGCATGAGCCTGGGCCTGGCCGCCGAGATGACGGGCCTCGAGAAGCAGGAGATACTCGATTACGCGGGCGAGACGATGATGTTCGACCGCCTGCAGGCCGAGAAGACTATTCTTGAGCGCATGAAGATTGCGCGCAGGCTAGTGTCCTAAAAACCCCGGATACGCCGGGTTTATAATAAACCGCGGGGGATAACACCCATGACGCGCGATGTCCTCTGCGATTCCGGAGTCCTGATTTCGCTTACGGCCGGCTGCCTTGACAACATCCTCTATTTCTTCGCCGACCATTACAATGTCCGGTTCGTCATACCGCCTTCTGTCGAATACGAGACCGTGACGAGGCCGCTTTACAACGGCCTCCGGAAGCACCTCTTCTCCGCAATCCGCATCAAGGATGCCATCGCCGACGGCGTGGTGGAAG
The DNA here is from genome assembly GCA_022627495.1 of Microcaldota archaeon. Classification (GTDB taxonomy): domain Archaea; phylum Micrarchaeota; class Micrarchaeia; order Anstonellales; family Bilamarchaeaceae; genus Bilamarchaeum. The sequence continues at coordinate 93,658 of JAKEGJ010000022.1, read as the reverse complement.
TTGTCGATGCCAAGGTGGAAGACGAAGGCCGTAGGATAATGAACGCCGCAAACAGCATGTTCTACATGAAAGGGAAGCCCATCCGGCTCGTCCAGTACGGCGAATCCGAGATGCTCGCCCTCGCCCTTGCCCTGGGCGTGGACAATATACTCATCGACGAGCGCACGACGCGCATGCTTATAGAAGCGCCATTCCAGCTGAAAGCCCACCTGGAGTCCGAATTCCAGGTGAACGTCATGGTCAACAAGGCAAGCTTCAGGGAACTCTCCAGCCGGGTGTCCCAGCTCAAGGTTCTCCGCAGCAGCGAGCTCGTGATGCTCGCATACGAGCACGGCTATTTCAAGAACTTCTCGAACCTGCAGAAGGAGGCGCTTGAAGCCGCGCTGTACAAGATGAAATACAGCGGCTGTTCGATAAGCTTCGACGAGATACGCGAGTACATGGAAATCGCGCGATGAGGTGTTTGCCTTGCAGCAGTTCCTTGATCCCCCCGACTCAAGCCGCGTTTCAATCGCAGTGGACCAGCGGGAGGATGCGGCATTCGACGCCTTATTCCGCGCGATGGGCGCAAATGTGCAGCGGCAGGTCCTTGCCGTGGGCGATTTCCTCTGCTCGTCCCGGCTCGCAGTCGAGCGCAAGACACGCTCGGATTTCGAGCAGTCCGTCATAGACGGGCGCCTGTTCTCCCAGCTCCCCAACCTCGTGGCGAATTACGAGCGGGTGGCCGTGGTTGTGGAGGGAATATCCAACGACGAGCGCCTCTCGCGCGAGTCCCTCCTCGGTGCATATGCCTCGATAATCGCGGATTTCGGCGCCTCAGTCATCTTCACACGCGACAAGATGGGGACCGCGGAGCTGGTGTTTGCCCTGGCCAAGCACGAGCAGCTGGCGAAGAAGGTGCCGATGCGCATCTACGCCAGGAAGCGCACCTTTACCCCGTCCCAGACCGCGCGCTCCATCGTGGAATCGCTCCCGATGGTGGGCCCGAAGCTGGCAAAGGCGCTCCTTGCCCATTTCGGCAATGTCGAGGCGCTCGCCCAGGCGACGGAACGGGACATAGCCGCAGTTCCCGGGGTGGGCAATAAGCGCGCCAAGGTCATCCGGGCCGTCCTCACCTACCGTTATTCAGAGGAAGAGGACCGCTCCGTGTACTGATTTATTATTTTTTCTTTGCCTAATCATACCATGCGCATCCCGTGCAGCGGCATCCACATCGGTCTCGACAGCCCTGACGGCGACTTGCCGTTCCTCTCGCATGCGCATTCAGACCACACATCCGGAGTGAAGGGGGCAAAGCGCATTATCGCGAGCGAAGCGACGCTCCAGCTTGCCGGGCTGGATGCGGAATCCGTCAAAACCCAAAACACTGAACTTCTCGACGCCGGCCACATCCTCGGCGCGCGCCAGCTGGCAGTGGAGGAAGACGGCGCCCGTACGGTTTATACCGGAGACTTCTGCATCAAGCCGAATATTTTCGGGATGAAGGCGCAAATGCCCCAGTGCGACCGGCTGATTATGGAAGCCACATACGGCGACCCGGATTACGTCTTTCCCCCGCATGAGGAAGTGCACGGGATGGTGCGGCGCTGGGTGTCCGGCAACGATTCCGCAAACCTCATAATCGGCTGCTACGAGCTTGGGAAATCCCAGGAGATGGTCCGCATCCTGAACGAATGCGGTACTGCGCCTGTGGTGACGCCGAAAACCGATTCTTTCTGCAGGATATATGAAAAGCACGGCCTCAAGCTGGACCGCATCGTGGTCGGCAGCGACGAGGCGGAGGAGGCGATGTCGAAGCGCTTCGTGGCGCTGGTTCCAATGGGGAAGGCGAAGCGGTATTTCGCGAACCGCCTTGCCCAGGCCTTCGAGCGCAAGACGCTCTGCGCCGTCGCCACGGGCTGGGCCCTGCATTACCGGTTCAACACCGATGCGGCGTTCCCGCTTAGCGACCATGCGGATTTCAACGACCTTGTCGAATTCGTCGAGCAGACCGGCGCGAAGCAGGTCGAGTTCTTCACGGGCGACGGCTCCAGCGTGCTTGATGCCCTGAAAGCCAAAAATGGAGAGGTTATAAATAGTTGAGCGCAGTCATCTATTCAGAAACTTGCTAGGCACAGCTAACAAGCGAGTTTTGATGAGAGCATACATCATGGCCACGATTTCGCTGAACGGCGCTCCGTTCATCGATCGCGGCCAGTATTGGCGCTTTGCGCCAATAGCATGGCCACGATGGCGTAATGGTAGCGTGAGAGGCTGTGGCCCTCTAGGCCCGTGTTCGATTCACGGTCGTGGCCCATTTCCCTTTGTTTTGTGTTCCGTGTCCTGTGTTTTGCCTCATGAAAAGGGACGCATGAGAGATCCGCTGATTTCTCGCTCGTGGCCCTGAAACTTTAAGGAAAGGTATCAGCTTGAACGTCATACCGTTCAAGCGACCATAAAACGAAATATCGTTTTACCGGTCATCGAAAACCGGTTGTTGCGCTCACTCCGTTCGCCGTCTTTGCCTAATCAGTCGCGGTAATATTCTTCGCGCGTAATCAGCCTGCCCGCCGAAATCGCATCGTGGAACAGCTCCGAGCTAGGCGCAACCTCGTGCTCGGCCTGGCCGTAGAACCGCCCGAACACCTTCCCGGTCTTCTTCTCGAACCGGAACTTGACGTCCTCGTAGGGATAATCTATGTAGACATCGCCCGCCTGGAACACGTCCAGAGACACCATCATCCAGCCTGAACGGCCAGAGAATAAAAATCTGCTGAACTGCCATCTACGTTTCCAACCGCCCATGGTGCGGTTCGTTTTCCCCGGGCCCCTAGTATCCCGTCGTCATCCTGCATACGGCCATATTGACGGTGCGGGCGCATTCCCTGCAGAAATCCAGGCCCGGCCTGACGAACCGGTTGATGAAATCTTCGAAACTGCTATTCGCCTGCATGACACAGCCTTCGCTCTCGCAATGCCCCGTCTTACCCAGGACATGGCCCAATTCATGGACTACGGCAGTTTCGATGGCTTTCAATGCAAGCCCCGCATCATCTGCCGTACGATAGGGCCCGGATAAAGTCTGCGTTGAGGCAATTCCCCTTATCCGGAAAAGCGACACGATTGCACCTTCCTTTTCCCTGGACAACCCCAGGCGGATTTCCAGCCTTGATGAGTATTCCCCGTAGACAATCTCGTTCATGCATGAAGGCGTCAGGCCTAATGGGAGGATGTCATTAGACGCGAGCGCTTCCCAGAAGCCTCCGTGGAAATCTGAAAATGTGATTGCGGGGGCCGTCGCGTTAACCATGTTTTTTATCGCCCCGCCGTTTCTCACGCCATTCAGGACAGCCCTGCAGTTTTCTCCCAATTCAGCATTGTCAATTTGGACGCCGAACGCCCTGAACCTCTCCATGCCGCGGATGGCCGCCCCCACCTCTTCGGGTTTGACTGATGGGGGGTGGAGGAGCCGGATTCTGACGTCTTTCATATGAATATATTGTGATGAAAAGTATATTTAAATGGATGTTTTAAAATGACCCTGGCGGCTGCCGCCGCTCCTTCGGTTCACTTCTTCAGCCGTTTGTCCCCGTCGTTGAATTCCACGGTCAAGTGGGTGCCGTCGCAAAACGGCTTGTTCAGGGATTTCCCGCAGCGGCACAGTGTGACGCGGTTCCTCACCTCATAAACGGTCCCGTCCGAAGACTGGACGGGCACGCCGCCTTTGACCCATATCGGCCCGCTGGCGCCTTCGGACGGGTCTTCGACCAGGCTCAGGGAGGGCTTCAGCTTGCGCTCAATCGGCTTCCCGGTCTTCCGGTCCCATGCCACCAGCCTTCCAGAAGGGCAGTCGCAGGCCTCGCGGATGGCGAGCTTCACGGATTTCTTGTCTTTTTGGCCCGCTAGCCTCCAGGCGCTCCCGGCCCTCTCGCAGTACCTTGCGATTGCGCAGAAGCCGACCGCGTCCGTCAGGTCGATTACCGGCCCATGTTGCCCTTCCATCTGCTCAAGATATTTTTTACGGCTGGCCGTCTCGGTGCCGTCGAAACCCTTTTCCGCATGCGCTCCGGTGCAAAATGGCTTGTTAGTCGAATTCCCGCAGCGGCAAAGCGCATATTTTTCCTGCCGTGGGTATTTCCCGCCCTTTCCCCACCTGTTCGGCATGCCTTCCCGGTCCGTCTCGATGATTGCCTTGTCCAGCGGAAGCGCTCCGGATACCAGGTACGGGCCGTTCTTCGAGATGACTATCCGTCCCGGAGCGCCGGAACCCTGCTTCTTCTTTTTCCCCGCCATCATGAATCCGCCCTTCTTTCCATGAATTTCCTGATTTTGATTGCAGTCCTCTCCAGCCTCTTCTCGTCCTCCTCTTCCTCGTCCCGCTCCGGCATCCTCAGTCCGAAGCCGTCCCCGCGGTACCTGGGGATGACATGCATGTGGGCGTGGAAAATATTCTGCCCTGCTTCCGCGCCGTCGGAAAGGATGTAGTTGATGGCATGGCAGTTCAGCTTGGACTTCTTCAGGGCGAGGCCGACCTTTTTCGCCACGACAATCATGTCCGCGGCCTGATTGTCATCGAGCTCGGTAAGAAGCTCCGCATGCTTTTTGGAAATGATCAGTATGTGGCCCTTGGTAATCGGCTTGAAGTCCATGAAGGCGAGGACGCTGTCGTCCTCATAGACTTTCGTGCACGCCTGCGCTCCCCTGGCAATCCTGCAAAATATGCATTCTGGCATGCATTTGTTTGTTCGCTAATTCTCATAAACCCTTTCCTTCCATCCATTACCCATGGTCTCGCGCAGAAACCTCGACCGGAACCTGGCCCTTGAGAAAGTAGACCTTGTCTTTTACCTGGTCATGGAGCGGGACGGAAAGAAGCTCCTAAAGCCCCTCAAGCTCGACACGAAGGTGCCCCTTAAGCTTGTGCGCGCGATCGCCGACGACACGGTCATCCCAGCCTTCTACTCGCAACTGGCCAAGGACCTTCTCTCAAGAGGCGTCAAATCCGGCTCAAAGGTCCAGGTCCGGGCGAAGTTCGGCCCTGCGCATGAGATGCTGGACCCTGCGCTAAAAGGCGTCCGTGTGCTTTGCGAGATAGACGTCTGATCCGCCTTGCCGCGAAAATTCCCATTCAGTAGAGTGCGGAGATTTTTTTCAAGGCATCCCCGAGCCTCTTCACATCCTCGGACGTATTGTAGATGTAACAGCTTGCCCTCACCGCGCCTTCCTTCGCACCCATCGCTTCCATTGCCGGTTGCGCGCAGAAGAATCCGCTCCGGACCGCAATGTCCTCCTTGTCAAGCATCAGCGCCACGTCGTGCGCCTTCGCCCCTTTGATGTTAAACGAGTATAGCGCGCTTCTAGGGACGTCTTTCGGGCCGTAGACGGTCGCCCCCGCGGCCTCCAGCTCCCGCAGCATCTCCACCGCGAGCGCCTTCTCATGCGCCTCGACGTTCTCCATGCCGTAAGATTTCAGATAGTCGCACGCTGCCGCGAATCCAATCATTCCGCTGTAATGCTGGACGCCGGCTTCGAATCTCGTGTAATCGCGAACGGGCACGACTTTCTCCAGGCTGACCGTCTTCACTGTCCCGCCTCCCCGGATAAGCGGCTGAAGGCCGGCCATCCGCTCCTTTTTCATGACCAGAGCGCCGATTCCGGTCGGCCCCAGCATCTTGTGCGCCGAAAAGCAGAGGAAATCGAAATTCTCGCGCCTGAAATCGGCCTTGCGGTGAGGAACGCCCTGCGCCCCGTCTATGCATACGAGCGCCCCATTGTCATGGGCAATCCTGGCGAGGTTCTTCGTGCACTGGCTCACGCCGCTCGTGTTGTTGCCGCTGTTCGTGACAACGAGGGCGGTTTCCCTGTCTATGGCGTCGGCCCAGGCGTCCTCATCTGCATGGCCGCTTGCATCGCTTTTGACTAACTCGAGCCTGGCGATTCCTCGCTCATGCAGGTCCATCCAGGGGAGCAGCACGGCATGGTGCTCAAGCCCGCTTGTCACGACTTTTTTCCTTTTCGTGTAATCAAGCCCGTAAGCCACGATGTTGAGCGCTTCGGTCGTATTCCTGGTCCAGACCAGTTCGTCTGCCTTCGCAGAGACGAACGCTGCAACCCGCTCCCTGGCGCTCTCAACTGCATTGCTCGCCTCGCGGCCGAGCCGGTGCGAGCTGCGCCCGGCGCAGGCGCCAAGCTCGTTATAATAGGATGATTCGGCGTCGATGACCTTCCGGGGCTTGAGGGAAGTGCATGCGCTGTCAAGATAAACCAGGCCGGGATGCTTGGATAGAATCGGGAATTCGCCTTTCAAATCCTTCATCAGCCCATCCCCCTGAGCCAGCAGTCGAGCGCTTCGAATGCATTTTTCTCCTCCTTCATGGCGCATTCGAACTGCTCAAGCGTCTTAGGCCCCACGGCCGCCTTGCCGTTAACGAAGAACGTCGGCGTCGCATAGATGTGGGCATCCTTTCCTTCCTGTATGTACCCATCAAGCTCCGCCCCTGTCTCATTCCCGTTGTAGCAGCGGTCGAAATCCGCCATGTCCAGTCCCGAATCCTGCGCAAGCTGGCGGATGGCCATGGAACCGTCTACAGAACAGGCCTCCTGCTGGCGGAATATCTCCTCCCGCAGCTCCCATTGCTTTCCCTGCCGGTTCGCGCAAAGCACCGCCCGGGCGGCGTCATAGCTGTTGTTGTGGTGCGGAAGCGGGAATGGCTTGAAAACGTAATAAACCGACCCGTTGTATTTCGATAGCAGCTGCTGCACCGTCTGTTCGGCCTTTCCGGTATACGGGCAGGTGAAGCATCCGAACTCCACAATCGTGGTCGCCGCGCCCTCCGTCCCGGCAGTAATCCCGCCCAGGCTTGCCGGCGCAACCAGCTCCCTGGGCTCGCTGAACCGGCCGTAGTCGCCGGTGACATCGTTGAGGATGCACGAGTTAACGCTCTCGGGGCCGTCGCAGTTGCCGTAGTAATAGAAGTTGTAGAACCCGTATATCGTATACGCGAGGCTTCCAACCGTAAGGAGGACGAAAACCCAGGAAAACAGCGTGAAGTGCCGGTTCAGCATCTTCGCCGCGGGGGGCGAGAAGCGGAGGAGGCCGCTTACCATGTCCGCCTTGATACGGTCGTCCAGCCCGGTGTCGCACGGCTTGAACGTAACCGTCCTGAATACGCATCGGAGGCCCTCGCGTGCCAGCGGCCTGTATTTCGCCGAGAATATGGACATCGCCGCGAACACGAAAAACGCTATGATGCAAAGGACCATTTCGGAATCTCCCCGGCTTCCCGCGCAAGCCCGGCCGGAGCATTCGCTCCGCGTTTTGATGAAACGTCTTTCAGTTGAACATCTTTAAATATTTAGCTTAATATTTAGCCCAAGGCAGGCGGAAAAATCTGCGCGCCCGATTCTGGTGTTTGACCTTGGCAATCGAGAAGTATAAGGTAATGTCGGTGGACAGCACAGTCCCGGACGTAAGGATTTTCCGGCTTATTCCGCTTAGCGGAAAAGTCCCCGCATTCCTCCCCGGCCAGTTCATGTTCCTACATCTGCTAGACGCGTCCGGAGCAAGCGTCATCAGGCGCCCGTATTCCGTCGCTTCATCACCGTCCTCCCCCTACGTCGAATTCGCAATCGACATGGTGGGCGGCCAGATGACCGGCCGGCTTGCATTGACAAAAGCCGGCGACATCCTCGGGCTGGAGGGGCCTGCGGGCCACATGGTGTACCGGGGCGAATCCAGGGCCGCATTCGTCGCCGGGGGCACGGGCATCTCCCCTTTCATGAGCATGCTCAGGTCGGTTTCCGATAAAAACCTGCAGGGCCGTTTCCTTCTTTTCTACAGCACGCGGGACCGGAACCACATCGTTTTTTCGGAAGAGCTGCAAGAGCTGCAGAAAAAGCACCCCGGCATCAAGGCAGTCATAACCCTGACGCGGGAGGCGCCCGGGGACTGGCATGGCGAATGCGGGCGCATCAGCCACGAGATGATCTCCAAGCACCTCCCCGATGCGAAGGAGTTCGACTGGTGGGTATGCGGCCCGCCCGGCCTGGTCAAGGCGGTGCGGGAATGCCTGGCCAGGCTTTCCGTGGAACCGAAAAAGCTGAAGCTGGAAGGCTGGGGCTGAGCGGACCCGTCATAGACTGGGCCGGGCTAGTCCGGCACCACAAGCAACTCCTTGAGTATCGCCGCGGCCATCTTCGGCTTGCTCGTCCGCAATGACAGAAGCGTGCTTTTCCCGTCCCTGGAAATCGTGTGGACGCTAATGATGCTGATGCCCTCCTTGGAGAGCATCGCAGTTATCCTGCAAAGCTCGCCCGGCCTGTCCGCCAGCTTGATGATGGCGGAGTCGGCCTTCTCCGTCTTGTACCCCGCATCTTCGAGCAGGCGCCTTCCCTTGTCCAGGTCCTCCTCTTCGAGCTCGAGGCTGATCAGCCCCTTGCCGGCTACGACATCCGCATCAACGGAGCGTATGTTGATTTTCGCCTTGGCGAAAAGCCCTGCGATGTCCGCAAGGATTCCGACCTTGTCGTCCACCACTACGGTGATTACGTTCATTCCGACGCACCTCCCCTTTTGAGCGCTTTCCCGTGCTCCTCTTGATGGAATAAGCAGATGTTTTTATATTCATTCATCAAGTCTTAAGCGATGGCGCTCAGTGTGCTGGTCTTCGGCAATCCGCTTGTGAAGGAGGACTCAATAGCGCTTCGCCTCCTGCCCGCCCTGCGGAAAAGGTTCCCGCTCGTCCGGTTCAAGGAGTTCGATGCCGCAGAGAATCTGGAGAAGGAAGGCAGAAACCTGGTCATCCTGGATTCCGCAGTCGGCATAAGCGATGTGGCCGTCCTGGACGGCCTCGGCTCGCTCTCATGCGGAAAGGCCTGCTCCATGCACGATTTCGACCTGGCGCTCACCCTGAAGCTGCTGAAGAAGATGGGCAGGATTGACTCGGTATGCATCATCGCGGTTCCCTCGAACCTGGCCCGGAAGGATGCACTGACAAAAGTCGTGGCCGCACTCCGTTCACTTCTTAGAAAGGGTTAAAAACAATTGTTATCTATGTATTTTTATGGAATCATCGCAGCCAGCCATGGCAAAATTCAGGAATCCCTCCACATTCACGTACCTTTTCCGGAACTCTTCCATCCATTCGGCATACGCCCGCAAGATTGCGGCGGCTTTCAAGCCTGAGCCGGAGAAACCACTCAACCTTCTGTACGTGGGCGCAGGGCCTTTCGAGCCCTTTTATTCTGCCGCCCTCCTCGCCCCGATACCCATAAAAATGACGGTCATAGACATTTCGCCAGCCATCACTTCATCGCTGGAGGGCATCAAAAGCGGGAAGCCGCTTCCCCTTGCGGATGCCGCGAGGCTCTGCTGCAATATCAATGATGACGGCAAACCGCGCCGCAACAGCGATTTGACGGATGAGCGGCATATAGAAAGAGCAATCGAGGAGGGGCGCCGTTTCGGCTTGCGGCCCGATGATTTCCTTTCATCCGACCGGGGCAGTTTCGTGATAAATCCCGATGTATTGATGCACGGGAACCGCATGGACGTGCTGACTGCAGACATTTTCGAGTATGCCAAAGGCCATGCAGCCGCGCCATTCGATGCCATCTTCATGTGCAATGTTTTTGTCAACCTGAAGAAAACCGAGCCCAAAGACAGGCTGGCGTCCCTTTTTTCTGACCTCTCCGGCATGCTGGCCGCAAGCGGCGTTTTCGCCCTGGTCGAAACGCCGGCTTCGATTCACGGCCCAGAAAACCTCTCCGCGTTCCTTCATTCCGGCGGATTTTCCGTCGCAGCGATATCCCTGGACAATATCGTGGCAAGCGGGGGCATCCGGGGCGGATACAACGTCCTTGCCCAGCCGCGCCTCAGCGCTCCGATGCGCTTGGAGCTGGGCGAATCCGTTTCAGCACACCCTCTTTTCCAAGGGATAACAAGCCAAATCCTGCTTCCGCATGATGAACTTCCGGATTTTCTTGGGAAAACCGACACGTTGCTCCTATCGTGCGGCAGATGCGCCGGAAATCCGGGATATGCGCTCTATACCGCCGATTCCAAGGAATTGGCCGGAAGGGTTACGTCCTCGAGGGTTTCCTTCGATTTCCTCTGACATTCCAGTTTACTTTCAAAAAATGCGTCGCGCAGCTCATGCAGGGGTCGTAGGCGCGTATGAGCTTCTCGATTTCGAGGGGCAGCCGCTCCCTGGGCACGCCCCTGTCCATCCGGTCCTGGACCAGCGCCCCGATGTCCTTGTCCATCTTTATCTGGTTCTGGGATGTCGGTATCACGAGGTCGGCGAATTCGATTTTGCCCGCATCGTCGATGCGCAGGTTGTAATAGAGCGTCCCGCGCGGCGCTTCCAGCACCCCCAGGCCTTCCGACTTTTTCGGCTTCACCGGCTTTCGCGGCTCATCGCGAAATTCCATGGTCTCCAGCAGTTCGATTGAGGAATCTATGCAGTGGACGATTTCTATGGCTTGGGCGAGGTTATTATGGAAGATGTTTTCCGAAGGGAACGCAGACAGCGCGGACGCGAGGTCCTTCCTGGTCTGGCGGTGCAGGGTATCGCGGTTCATGTTCATCCGTGCGAGCGCCCCGACTACGTACGGCCTGCCCTTGAATTCGAATCCAGGGGCCTGGGAATAAGGCACCACGAATTTCTGCAGGTGGTCCCGGAAATTCGAGTGGCCGATGCACAGCCCGTCGGAAGTCATCAGGTCGCCGTCCTGGTAGCTGAACCTGTCGTTGCGGAGGGCTATGTACATCGTTTCCGTATCGAACCTGGAGTCCCTCTTTTGGAATATGTCGACGAATTCAACCGCGGACTCCCGTATCCCGGAGAGCGCCTTCGCCATTTTCCTCGCATCCTCCCCCTTCGGTATCTTGAGGAAGCCCCCGACCTGCGGGAACGGCGAATGCACCGCCCTTCCGCCGACAAGCACGCACTGGTCGTTGCCCGCGCTTTTAACGTCGAAAGCTTTGTGGACGAGGTCGTGCTCGTATCCATCGTCGGCAAAATCCAGGACCGAGTCCTTCCCGAAGATGTCCGGAAGGCAGAACAGGTAAAGGTGCATCGCATGGTCCCTGATGTTCAAGCCATAGAGCAGCAAATCCCTGAGCTTGACCGTCTGCTCCGAAGGCTCCACGGAAAACGCGTTCTCCACGCACTTTATGCAGCAGAGGAGATGCGCAATCGAGCATGTGCCGCAAATCCTCGACACCACCTGGTGGATGCCGAGCGCCGGCTTCCCGATAGCCCCGGTCGTGAAAAACCTCTTGTTCTCGTCTATCCTAAGTTTCGCGCTGACGACCTTCCCGTCCTTCACGCCCACGTCCAGGTCGGTATGGCCTTCTATCTTGCTCAAATTCTTTATCGTGATGTCAAAGTCCTGCGTATGCATGCTGTCTCCCTCCTATTCCCCTCTTGCCCCGGGTAGGGCGGCATCCCCCTTCTTCACGCCGAATTCGACAAGGTACTTGTCCAGGACCTGCAGGAACCTCTGTTCCATCATGGGACAGCCGTCGACCTTCTCATCCACCGTGACTACCTGGTCCAGGCGGAGGACGTCCCTGTAGAGGTCCCATTTCTTGAGGAACGGCTCGATTTTGGCTTTCAGGTGCTCCGGGAACGTGTTCCTTTGCGCAGAAGGCCCTCCGGTGCATGCGCAGGAGCCGATTGCCACGAGGTATCTGGACTTATCCCGTATCTCAAGCAGCTTCGCCTTGTCCCGGTCGCTGGATATCGCCCCCTCTACAAAAGCAACGTCGAACTGGTCGAAGGAGTTTTTCGATTTCAGCATCTTGCAGTGCCGGAAATCCAGGAGCTCCTTCCATTCGAAATAATGCTTGTTCATCATCTCCACAAAGACAATCGAGCTGTCCTCGCAGCATGTGAACGTGAACCATCCTATCCGGAGCTTCTTGCCCATATTGGCCACTTATCCTGCCTCATCCTTTAAAATTTTCCCGTCCAATCAACCACCCATGGATACCGAAACCCGCAAAGGCATCGCCCTTGCCCTGATAGCCGCCATAATCAGCGGCTTCTCAGTGTTCGTTAACGGCGCCGCGGTGAAGCTGGCAGACCCCGTCGCATATGCCGTCCTGAAGAACGCGGGCGCTTTCGCGCTTGTTGCCGCATTCATGCTCGCGATTGGGGAATGGGGGAGCATCCGGAACCTGGGCCGGAGGCAGTGGCTCACCCTGGCCCTCATAGGCGTAATCGGCGGCAGCATCCCATTCGCGATGTTCTTCCAGGGGCTCGCGCTTGGAGGGGCGTCCGTGAGCTCGTTCATATTCCGCTCACTGTTCGTGTTCGCAGGCGTCTTCGGCTATCTCATCCTTAAAGAGGCGCCGGAGCCGCGCGATGTTGCTGCGGGCTTCGCGATACTCGCCGGTAACGCCCTGCTCGTATCCGGCGACATGCTTTTCGGGGCCGGGCAGCTGCTTGTCCTGGGGGCCACGGCGCTATGGGCTCTTGAATACACGATATCGCGAAAAGCGCTTGCGGAGATCCCTCCGAGGACCGTCATGGCCTTTCGGATGCTTTTCGGTTCGGCACTCCTCATATCGTTCATGGGGGCTGACGGTTCGCTCGGTTCGCTTATGGCAATGAATGCCGAAGCATTCCAGTGGCTGCTGCTCACATCCGTCATACTCGGTGGTTTCATGATGGCCTGGTATTCCGCGCTGAAACGCCTGCCTGTGCATAAGGCCGCAAGCATCCTCGCCCTGGGGGGGATAATAACCGCTGCGCTGGAGATGCTCTTCCTTGGCAAATCCGTTTCGCCTGTCGAAGCCCTGGGGCTCCTGCTGATCCTGCTTGGCGTTGCTGTTGCAGCCCGGGCTGTGGATGGCGTTTTAAGCGTATCCCGCCGCCTGCAGGCGCTCCGGTCCTGATTCCATGGAAGGGGCAGAACTTGCGTCGCTTTATGCATTCCCGCCCAACCTCCGTGGCTACTGCGGAACCTGCGGTTTCATCAGGACGCTGAAAGGATTCCGGAGCGGTCAAGCCGGAACCGATGCCCTCGCCTCGGGTTTGAAGCGCTTCCCGGCCCACTACTCTTACCTTTCCCTGATTGCCCGGGAGAGCGGCCTCGGTCCATTCGATATGGAAGTCGTCAGGGCGTTCTGGACCGGCAACCAACTTCTTGAAGCCGTCCGCCCCATCCGCCTGCGCAGGTTTATCCGGCGGGACTTGTTGGGCGGTAAGCAGGCATTGCGGGCAAGGAGGATGTGCGAACTTCTTCCCGAAGGCATCCTCCCCCACCACAGCTTCAACGTCCTCTATGTCAATTTCGTCAGCAACGCAGTGCCGCGCACAATCCGCAATTTCGATTCCTGCTGCATAACCTGGGGAAACGTGCTTTCCGTTTCCCCCGGCTCCCTAAGCGTCATGCGGAATTCCATATCATACGACTGCGGCTTCACCATAATGAGAAAGAAATCGAAAGTCGCGCTGGAGCGGGACGGTTTGCGTTTCCTGGACGAAGTCAAGAAAGGCGATGTGGTCTCGGTGCACTGGGGCATGGCAGTAGAGAAACTGTCACGGAAGAACGAGCGCCTGCTTGAGGAATACACTCTTAAGAATATCCGCGCCATCAACGAATCTGGCGCGGCAGCCGGGTGGGGCAGATGACAATCAAGGACGAAGTCTCGGGGTTCATTGGCAGTCCGTTCAACAGGGCACTTCTAATCCTGCTGGCTGTAATCGGCATCGCGCTCCTAATCCAGGAATACACCGCCCCCGCGCCGCCTGATTATTCCGGCGCCCTCATAGTGCATTTCTTCTATTCGCCCACATGCCCGCATTGCGCTGCCCAGGAGCCGTTCAATGAAAAACTGCTTTCCGAGTATCCCGGCATCGTAATCGTAAAGCATGATGTCACCATCCCCTCGGAATCGCGCCTTCTTCTTATTATGGCACAGAATTTCAGCCTGGGGCCGGAAAGCCTCGGGACCCCCACGACGATTTTCGGAAGCCGGATTTTCGTAGGCTTCCAGTCCGAAAACATCACCGGCGCCCAGATGCGCGACGCGCTGGACGACTGCATCGAAAACGGGTGCGGCGGCGAGCCGGTATCATCGGTATCATCCGATTTCCTGACCGGAGGCATGGACCTTCCCATCCTCGGGCGGACCGACATATCATCGATGTCCCTTCCAGTCCTTGCCGCGGTGCTCGGCCTGGTCGACGGCTTCAATCCATGCGCGATGTGGGTGCTTGTATACCTGATAAGCCTCCTCATGAACTTCAACGACAAGCGCCGGCTCGCACTAATCGTCGGCACGTTTGTACTCTCTTCCGGGGTGCTTTACTTCCTCTTCATGACCGCATGGCTTAACGCGTTCTTGTTTTTGGGATATGTCCGCGCGGTCACCATACTCGTCGGGCTGGTCGCACTCGGCGGGGGGATTCTCTCCATCCGGGAATATTTCGAGACAAAAGGGGCGATGGTCTGCAAGGTGACCGACCTCGAGGGCAAGAAAAAAATCTCCGCCAGGGTCAAGGAGCTCGTAACCGCCCCCCTCTCATGGATGACATTCGGCGGCATCGTGTTCCTGGCATTCACAATAAATTCCATCGAATTCGTCTGCTCGTCGGCCATCCCGGCGGTTTTCACGCAGGTGCTTGCCCTGAATAACCTTCCCACGTGGCAGTATTACGCATACATCCTCCTCTACGACCTCTTCTTCATGCTCGACGACCTCCTTATCTTCGGCTCGGCGCTGCTGATAATGAGCAACACGGGAGAGAAATATGCCCGCTACTGCAAGATTATCGGCGGGGCCGTGATGCTCCTGCTGGGGGCAGTTCTACTTTTTGCCCCGCATCTGCTGGCTTAGCGCGCCCGGGCGCAGGACGTTTTATAAATAGTTGTTCCATACAATACCACATAGAATCGCTATGATTATTGTTAAATTATCCCAAAATTTATCTAATTATAACCTATAAACACAAATTTTAAGAATTTTTCGCAAAAAGCGTTAAGTTTTTTTCGTTTCATAGATGCTATCCTGATGCCTTTCGATTTGGGGCATTTCGGTTGTCCTGGAAAGGATGCGTCCTTTGCAGCCTCTGTCAAGCAATTGGCCATTAGTGTGGTGGCTGGACTATAACTCACCATATGGAACCCGTGCTTGTTAAGCTCGCTTTGGCGCGATGAAGATAACCTCTAAAGCGCGTGGATGGGTTAAGATTAATATCCATATTAGACGCTTGAGGAACTTCCTCACCGAGTCCAGACCTCGAAAGGCATCGTTTTTTGGTGGTCCTAATGGCAAGAATGAAAAAGAAGGCCGAGGCGAAGGGCGGAACGCGTCCCAAGGCCCGCCCTTCGAGGAAGAAGGCCCGGCACGGCAGGCTTGCGAGCCGCAAGGGCAAGGCCTCGAAAGTCCGGAAGATGAAGCGCCTCTCGAAGAAGAGGAGGTAGCCGCCTCCTTTCGCCATACCAACCCCAGTCGTTTCCAAGGTTTTTCTTATCCTGCGAATATCCCATTTATTAACTCTTGTGAGCTGATTCAGCCCGATTCATATGGAAGGCCACTGCAAGAAAGGCAAGAGCGAAGAGGAATGCTGCGGCGGATGCTCGGGCCATCACGACGCCCCCCCGGAAATCGACGTCAAAGCGCTGGGTCCGGAAGCAGTAGAGCTCGCGAAGATGTTCGAGGATGTCAATGACAACCTGGTCGGCGCACTGAAGACGCGCGCCCGCATTCTCGAGCTCCTGCACGAGAAATCGCAATCCCCTGAATTGAAGGAGAAATTGTCCAAGGTTATTGAGAGCAGGCACCCCGTCTTACTACAATTCGTCTTCGGGCAGCAAGAATAGTGTCATCGCCATAACAGTTTGGGGAAATCGCCCGGCCTCTTCATTCCATTTTTTTCCGGCATACCTGTTCAGAGTGGGAGGCGGGAGGGGCAGCGATATGCGCTGCGCCCCCCGGCCGTCCATTAGCGGTTTCCTGTTTCCGGTTTCCAGTTAGGTGTCCGTGCCTATTACGCCCTAAACCCCGGACCCAAAAATCAAAACCCTAAAAGGAATGTGCCGGAGCAGCCCTCTCGCGCCGCTCCGGCGGCTTCTCCCAAAAAGCTGTGAGCGGATTCAAAACGCCCCCCTGGCGGGCACGGCGCTCCGTTCCACGGACACCGCGACCTCCCGGGCATACTGTATGAGCACATCGAAAAGCTCCTTCTCGTTCTCATCCAGCGCATTCCGGAACCTCATGAGCGATTCCACCTTTCCATGGACCCCATCAACATTCATTTCCATCCGACCACCTTGACACGTGAATATAATGAGGCCCGGGCGGGCCCCCAGATTTTTGGACCGGGGGAAATCCCCCGACTTGGTGGATTTGCTCGCGCCGGCCTTGTTTATAAACAAAAGGCGGCACACCCCATTTCCGCGGGGATACCAGGCTCTGGGGAAGGCATAAAAGTGTTTTCGGAGAAAATATCACATGGTTATGTACATCGAGCTTGGGGCGCTGCTTGGAGCGCTTTTCGTGCTGTACCTGCTCCTCCAGTTCCTCAAGGACCCGCTCCTGATCCTGGCGAACTCGATAGCCGGCTTCATAGCATTCATACTCGTCAATTCGTACTTCCATCTTGGGATAGCCATCAACATCTGGTCATTGCTGGCGGTGGCGTTCGGGGGAATAGCAGGCTTCCTGATGGTGCTGGCGCTCCATTTTCTCGGAATGGGCTTCTGACCTGGCCGGATTCCGGCGTTATTTGATAAGCTTATTAAAATTCCTGCGGCTTATCATGCCTGGTGCTGATATGTCTGAAAAGAAATGCCAATCCTGCGGCAAGACGGATTCCCCAAAATGGATAGAGCGCTCGAATATCGTCGGACAGAAGGCGTACTTCTGCTCCCCGAAATGCTTCTCTGAATACAAGAAGAAGGGCGCCGAGAGCGGCGTGTGCGAGTTCTGCTAGCCCGCGCCCGGCCATTGTCCCGCCTACACGTGCGGCCCGAACGTCTTCAAGGCCCACATGAGCAGAAGCCCCGCAAACACCATCCCGAGCCCGAGCATCCTTTTTGCGCCTTCCTCCTTGTGCATCTCCGGGACGAGGTCCGATGCCGCTATATAAAGGAATCCGCCGGCGGCAAAGGGGAGCAGCAGCGATGAGAGGCTTTCGACTGATGCGGCAAGGAAATAGCCTGCAACGCCCCCAAGGATGACCGTGGACTGCGAGACGTAGCTGTATAAAATCGCCTTTTTCTTTTCCATGCCCCCGTGGATGAGCACCCCGAAAAGGCCGAGCTGCTGGGGGAACTCATGGCCGAAAATCACGACCGTGGTCACGATGCCGAATGGCACCGAAACCAAAAAGCTGCCGCTTATCACAAGGCCGTCTATCAGGTTGTGTATGCCATCCCCGATAAGCATCAGGTAGGAATACGGGTGGATTTCGCATTCGCTGCAGTGGTGCCAGTGGAAATACGTCTCAATCAGGAGGAACACGATGAAGCCGGCGAGCGCGCCGAGCATCGCGCTGTCCACGGGCAGCTCCTCCACGGCCTCAGGCAAAAGGTGGAAGAACGCGCCCCCGAGCAGGCCGCCTATGGAAAAAGAGGTGAGGATGAATATCGCCTTCTTGAGATGACTTTCCCGAAGCGAGAGGGAGAATATCCCGGTAAATCCGAGAAGGCTTACGAAGAACGTCCCCGCGATTATCCAAATCAGCGTATCCATGGGCAGGAATAGGCGAGGATAGATTAATAAATTTTATTCGAATAGTTAATAACTATTGTTGAATACCGCTGCGGTTTTTATTAACAAGCCGGGGTGAGTACCATGGAAATCATCAGCATATCGATGGACGCGGAGACGCTGGCCGAGCTGGACCGGGTCCAAGAAAGCCTCGGATTCAAAAGCCGCTCTAAGCTCCTGAGGGCAACCCTCTCATCGCTCCTGAACGAATACAAGCTCATCGAATCCCTGAAAGGGCATATCGATGCCGTCTTCATGGTGACATACCGCTCGGGCGAAAAGCACGGGATATCGGACCTGCTGCACGAATTCGAGGACTGCATCAAGACGGTCGTCCACCAGCACCATGTCGGCGTCTGCCTGGAGGTCCTTATTGTCTGCGCCGATGCGCAACGCATCCGCGAACTGTTCGCCATCCTTAAAAAGGACAAGGGCGTGCGCTCGGTGAGCTGCTCCGTCCTGTAGCCGTCCTGGCGGCGCGGACCTGCAACCGTCGGCACAAACTTTTTAAACCCGCCCCTATATCTATCTTGTTGCGATTTTTTAGTCGTCAACGCACGCCCGCAAGGGCTGGCAGGTTGACAAAAAACCGATGACAGAAATCGAGGTGTAACAATGGGATACGTAGATTTGGAAATACCAGCAGAACTGATTCCGCAGATAGTGGAGATGCTTTCCGTCGCTAAGGACGCCGGGAAGATAAAGAAGGGCGTGAACGAGACCACGAAGTCGATTGAGCGCAAAAGCGCGCAATTCGTCGTTGTAGCGGGCGATGTAACCCCGGAAGAGGTAGTGATACACATCCCGATGCTATGCAAGGAGCACAGCGTGCCATACGCGTTCGTTCCGACGAAGAAGGACCTCGGCAAGGCGGTCGGCATCGAAGTGGGCACTTCCGCCGTTTCGGTCGAGAACGCGGGCGGCGCAACGGAGAAGCTCCAGGACATAATCAAGAAGCTCCCGAAGCCGCAGAAGTGATGACATGGCAGAAGGCTTTCCAGCTGAAATCGTAGAGATACGCGCCAAGACGGGCGTTTACGGAGAGATATACCAGGTCCTCTGCAAGGTGCTCGAGGGGCCGGATGCCGGCAGGGTCATCCTCCGGAACGTCAAGGGCCCGGTCAAGAAGGGCATGGTCATCGTCCTGCTCGAAACAGACCGCGAGGCCAAGGAGATCAAGGCAAGGTGAAACCAATGGCCAACTGTTCGTTCTGCGACGGCCCCGTATTGAAGGGGTCGGGCATGATTTACGTGAAGAAGGACGGCACAATCTACAATTTCTGCTCCAGCAAGTGCAGGAAGAACAACCTGGACCTCGGGCGCGAGGGCCGGAGGCAGAAGTGGACGCCGGCGGCCAAGAAGTTCATGGCCCGCCAGGCGAGCAAGGCCGATACCGCGAAGGCCGAGAAGAAGGCGGCTGAAGCGAAGGCGGCTGCGGCGAAGAAGGAGTGATTGCGCATGACGATGAAAGAGCGAACGCTGCTTCTCATCAAGCCGGATGCCGTCCAGAGGGGCCTTATCGGAGATGTCATTACGCGCTTCGAGCACAAGGGCTTCAAGATTGTCGGGATGAAGATGCTCCATATGGGAAAAGAGCTTTCCAAGGAGCACTATGCCCACCTGGTGAGCAAGCCCTTCTACCCCGATTTGGAGAAGTTCATGACCTCGCAGCCTATCGTTGCTGTCGTCATCGAAGGCAAGGACGCGGTCGAGGTGACGCGGCTGATTGTCGGGCCGACGAACGCGTCAAAAGCCCCGGGCGGAACAGTCCGCGGCGACTTCTCGAACAGCACCTCGCGCAACGTGATTCACGCGTCGGACTCGAAGGAGACCGCCGTTAAGGAGATAGGGCGCTTCTTCAGGCCGAATGAGCTCTTCGAGTACGAGCTGAACGACGCGTTCCTCTACGCGTCCGACGAGTAGTTTTTCCTTTCCAATTTTTCCTGTTTTTACCTGGCCATCTTTTAACTAATTAATCCCGAGGCCGCCCCACCGGTACTGCTACAGCACCTTCGCCATCTTCAGGTGGTGCTCCCCGAAGCCTGATTTCCGGTAGGCGGCGTATGCGGACTTGTTGCCAACATGCACAAACAGGCTGATTGAGTAAAGCCCTTTCTTCCTGGCCCATACTTCGGCTTCCTTGAGGAGCATGGTTCCGATGCCCCTGTCGCGATGCCGCTCATCAACCACTATCTCGCAGACATACGCTTAGCGGTCATGGACATAAATGGGGGGGAGCCTGTTCACCTGCACCATCACATGGCCGACGACCTTCCCGCCGTGCTCTGCGACAAAAACCGCCGCGTTCCTCCTGCGCAGCTGCTTTTTGAGGAATTTAAGATAAATCGCAAGCCTGTCCGGCTTGTACTCGAATATCCCCCTGCCGTAGCCATGGTGCTTGACATGGTGCGCCTCGAGCGCTTTCCACAGCACGACGATGCGCGGAATGTCTGCCGTGTGGGCTTTCCTTACCAGGACTGCGCCATCCTTCACGGATAGCACCGATTTATGGTTCTTGGAAACGGAATCGTGTCGCGTATGTGCTCGAGGTTAAGCGTCCATTTCACGAACCTTTCGATGCCCAGGCCGAAGCCCGAATGGGGCACGCTGCCGAAGCGGCGGAGGTCCACATACCACTGGTAGTCCTCGATTTTCAGGTTCTGCTCCTTCATCCTAGCAATCAGCTCGTCGTAATGCCAAATCCTTTCGCTGCCGCCGATAATCTCCCCGTGGCCGGCTGGAGCCAGGAGGTCGTCGTTCAGGACCACTTCCGGCTTGTTCGGGTCCTCCTTCATGTAGAACGCCTTTATCTCCTTGGGGAATCGCGTGACGAACATCGGCGCCGGGGCGCCTTTGGTGAGGAGCGCCTCCTCGTCTGCGCCGAAATCCTGCCCCCATTCCATCTTGCCGCCGAGCTCGTTGACCTCCTCGACTGCGACTTCGTAGTCCATCCTCTCGAACGGCTTCTCAATCGTCTCGCGGAGGTCCTCCGGGTCGCGCCCGCAGGCTTTCAGGAGCTCGGAATAGTTGCCGACCATCTTGCCAACGGCGTATTTCACCATCGCTTCCTGGAGGTCCATGTTCATCTTATAGTCGTAGAAAGCCATCTCGGGCTCCAGGTGCCAGTATTCGGCCAGGTGCCGGATGGTCCTGGACTTTTCAGCCCTAAACGACGGCGCAAGCACGTAGACCTTGCCCAGGCTGAAGATGAACACCTCCGCATACATCTGCGAGCTCTGGGTCAGATACGCCTTTTCCCCGAAATAGTCCATCTCGAAAAGAGTCGAGCCGCCTTCGCAGCCCGAGCGCGTGATAATGGGAGGCGCAAGCTCGTAGAACCCTTCCGTCTCGAAGAATTCGCGGAGATAGTTTACTATGTGGTGGCGGGCCTTCATTACGTTCGTCATCTTCTGGGAACGCATCCAGAGGTGCCGGATATCCAGAAGGAACTCCTCCGACAGGTCCTTTGCAATCGGGAACGGCTCGCCTTGCGAAATGAGCGTGTATCCGTTCGCTTCTATCTCGTATCCGCCCGGGGCCCGCTCATCCTTCTTCACCCTACCGGTGATGGTGAACGAGCTTTCGACGTACGAGCCGTTGGCATCCTTCCAGTCCTTTTCGCATACCTTGTCCTTCTTGACCGTCACCTGGATGATGCCCGTCGGGTCCCGCATCACGATGAACGCCATGTTCCCGCTGACGCGGTGCCGGTGAACCCACCCTCGGAGAGCCACGTCCTTGCCTTCCAGCCTGTCATGGAAAATAGTGCCTATGTTGGTAATCATGGCTTCCCTTAGGCGCAAAAGGGAATAAAAAGAAATGTTACTTTCTCCTCATGCCCCCGTTCCGTTCGCATGCTGCGATGTTTCCCTCAATCGTGTGCCGGTCGGCCGGGGTGAGCGCCTGGCCTGCGGCAAGCGCATTCCTAAAATGCGCCACGCAGCCTGCCCAGTCGCGGTTGTCCGCCGACTGCAGGCCGGCCTGGAGCTCCTCGTTGTACGTCCCGCGGGTGGCGTCCCTGCGGTAGCGGGGGTTCAGCTCACCGGCACGCCGCGATGCCTGCGCTGCGCCTGCCATGTCGCCTGCGCGCTCGAGGAGCACGCCGAGGTTCTGGTACGTGTACCCGTCGCCATTATACAGCTCGATTGCCCTCCGGTAAGCGGCTATCGCCTGGGTATCCTGCCCCTGGTCCCGGTAATAATCGCCCGCTTCGCGGTGGTACATGAATGCGGCCTGGTCGTAAGTTATCCTAAGGACCTCAGTGTGCCTGCCTTGGGCGGTCTCGTTAAGCCTGGACGCCTGGAGGTCTATGATTATGCGCCTGCCGCCAATCATCGCGTAAGGCACCATGTGGTCGGTGTTTTCCGGAGCCCCTTCGAAATGGAGCACGAGCGCCCCCCCGGGAATCTGCAATTCCCGCAAAAGCGCGATGACGATGTTCGCGAGGTCTGTGCAGTCGCCGCCCCGCGCATACGCCTCGGAAGCGGTCCTCGGCATCTGGCCTGCCATGTCCATGACCGTGACGCCCTGGGTGCCGCCCCTGCGGAGGCGCTCGAAAATCGTGGTCACTTTCATGAGCGAATCCCCGGTATTCACCTGGGCGAGTATGCCCCTTAGGGTGCCGTCAAGCTCAATAGGGTTCGTCCTGGTGGTGTAAATCTGGAGCGCCGGGCCGGCATCTGCCGGAACGGCCGGAACCGCTCCCTCCTCCGTGCCGACTGGAGCCGAACCCGCCGGCACCGCGCTTGCTCCAGGCGCCGCTGTGCTTGCGCCCGGGGCAGCGGATGCGCTCCCCGCTCCGCCTATGCGCGGCCTGGCGTGCGAAGAGCCTGAGATGGGAATGCCGTCGGCGCGTATGCGCGCTTCGGCCTCTTCCCTTACCCTAAGCTCCTCCATGATGGCCCTGCGGTCCGTTTCATTGCATCTGCCTGCCATCTCGCGGGCTTCATTGCCCATCCCCAGAATCGCGAATTTCAGCCCGGCTTCCCTGTGCCTGCCCCCACTCCTCGCCCCCTCGGCTTCCGTAAGTATGCCCGCCCTCTCCGTTTCGCTGAAGCATTCCCTGCGCGCGACAAACCTGTCCGGACATGCTTTGAAGCGCTCGACCATCGCGACGACGTTCTGCTCGTGCGCGACCTGCCTCTTGTGCTCCTTGTATGTGCCCCAGCCCAGGTATGCGGAAGCCGCAAGGCCCACTGCCACCGTGCCGGCCAGTATGATATTATGCCTTTTGACCATGAGTATCCCGCATATAATGTTGCTGGAAGTGTTTAAAAATATAGCTTAATGGTTGGGAAAAAATCCCCCGTTGCGGCAATGCCGTTCAGATGGGATGGAACTGGATTTGAGGGAATCAGGAAAAGATGCCTAAAGAAAAGGAAAGTCAAAAAAGGAGGTTAAAAAGGAACCTTTGGTTCCTTTTACGACATTACCTTCGGCTTGACATCCAGGACGACGCCCGCGGCCACCGTCTGGCCCATGTCACGGAGCGCGAACCTTCCCAGGGGAGGGAAGTCGGAGAACTTCTCTATGACAATCGGCTTCAGGGGCTTGATTTTCACGATGGCGACATCTCCGGTCTTGATGAAGTCCGGTTTCGCCTGCGCCGTCTGGCCTGTCTTCGGGTCCTTCTTCTCGACCAGCTCGGAAATCTGGCCGGCAAACTGCGCGGTGTGTATGTGGAACACCGGAGTGTAGCCGACTGATACCGCGGTCGGGTGGTTGAGCACGACTATCTGGGCCGTGAATTCCTCGGCAACCGTAGGCGGGGAGGTCGCGGGGCCTATGACGTCCCCCCTCTTGATGTCCTTCTTGTCCACGCCCTTGAGGTTGAATCCCACGTTGTCGCCAGGGACAGCTTCGGTGAGCTCCTGGTGGTGCATCTCGATTTTCTTGACCTCGCCCTTCACGCCCGAAGGCATGACGATGACGGGGTCTCCGGGCTTCATCTTGCCGGTCTCCACCCTGCCTACGGGCACCGTGCCGTGGCCGGTAATCGTGAAGACGTCCTGGATGGGGAGCCGGAGCGCCTTGTCTGTCGGCTTCGGAGGCACCTTGAACGTGTCGACGACCTCTATCAGCGTGGGGCCGGTGTACCATGGCATGTTGGCGGACTTTTTAGTGAGGTTGTCCCCGTTGTAGCCCGAGCATGGTATGAAAGGGACGTTCTCGACCTTGTAGCCGATGCCCTTGAGGAGCTTCTCGACTTCGGCCTTGACCTTGTCGTATTCCTCCTTCTTGTATCCGACCGCGTCCATCTTGTTCATGTTGACCGCGAACTGGTTTATGCCGAGCACCTTCGCGAGGAACGCGTGCTCCTTGGTCTGGGGCTGGATGCCGTCCTTAACCGACACCTGGAGGACCGCCGCATCGGCCTGGCTCGCACCGGTTATCATGTTCTTGACGAAGTCCCGGTGGCCTGGCGCGTCGATTATCGTGCAGTAGTATTTCGGGGTCTCGAACTCCCGGTGGGAGATGTCTATTGTGACTCCCCTCTCACGCTCCTCCTTAAGGGCGTCCATGACGAAAGCGAACTCGAACGTCGCCTTTCCGACCTTCGCCGCCTCGTCTTTCAGCTTGTTGAGCGTCTGCTCGGATATCGCGCCGGTTTCATAGAGAATCCTACCGACCGTGGTCGACTTTCCAGAGTCGACATGTCCAATAAACACTAGGTTCAGGTGTTCCTTCTTAGCCATTTTCATAACCTCCTATTTACCATTAATTTCTCTATACATTTGCCAACCTTTTAGAAAAAGGTAATCCTCATTTAATCCGAGATATTTTTAAAAGTTTCCACTTTCCGGCCGGTGCCGGAAGGCCGGTGAATGTCGAGAGGGGATGGTACACCCGAAGGCTCCATCCCGCCTCCCACTCTATAATCGCCCCGCATGTGCGGAGCGGATTGGTCTTTGAAAGAGCAAATTTATATGCATGAATTTTCTCCTCTGATTTTCAAAACCACACTAACCCCTTTTTTGCGATAGCATCGATGGCTCGTTTTTAAACTTTCCCTCCCCTGATATCCATATGGCACGGGACAATTCCTACCGCATAAAAGAAGACGACGGCAAGAACACGATCCTTCTAATCGCAGGGCTGCTCATCCTGATTTTCATCGTGGGCGGCGGCCTCATCTATATGATTGCGGGCAAAGGAGCCGCGCCGCCAATAGTTCCGTCCAACCAATCAAACCAGACGCCACAGAACCAGACTGGCCAGACCGGCCAGAACAACACCGGAAACCAGACGCAGGTATGCGGCGATGCGTGCCTTTTCGACGCTGCGGTGCTGGCCGGGAACGCGTCTGCCTGCCCCCTCATCTCTTCGGAGGGCATGGAGCAGGCGTGCTATGTGCGGCTCTCCAACATTTCGCTGGAGGCCTGCAAAGCCGTGGCGAACGCGACTATGATGCAATCCTGCATCACGGCTTTCGCGGTTGCTTGGGACAACATCACCCTGTGCGACCTCCTCGTGCAGGGCAGGGATGCGTGCCGCAACGCAGCGGACCCGTGCATCAACGCCACGGATGTGGGCCTCTGCCGGGCGCTCGACGCCGGCGAACCCTCCCTTTGCGCCGGGACGACTGCCTGCCTCCTGGACTACAGCATGATGAGCGGCGATGAATCCGGCTGCTCGCTGATACCGGATGCCGTCGTCTCGACCGCATGCAAATCCGCCGTGGAATATTCCGACCGGTGCGCCTCTCTTGTGAAAGACGCCGAGAGGGACCTGTGCTACGAGCTTTTCGCCATCTATGCCAACGATGCGGGCACATGCACCCAGATATCGTTCAATTCCCTCTACGTTTACGAATGCTTCACACATTTCGCGATAAGGCAGCGGGACCTCAAGCTGTGCGACAACGAGCGAATCGACCTTAACGACAAATGGGGCTGCTACCGGAACTACTCCCTGGCAACCGGGGACATCAGCGGCTGCAGGGCGATAGACCCGCTCGCATCCACAAACCAGTTCCTCTGCGCGTTCGAGTTCGCAAAGAAATACGGGGACCCCTCTGCATGCGAGATAATCGAGATTCCCGCGTCAAGGAAGACCTGCTATGAAGGCGCGATAATATACTCCAACGCGAACCTGGACTGGCGCAACTGCATGGACGTTACGAATTTCGTCTGGAAGAACAAGTGCTATACCGAATCCGCGAAGCTGTATGCGGACGTCTCAATCTGCAACAACATAGCCGAGGAATTCGCGAAAGAGACGTGCATTGGTGCGTTCGCGGCCAACCAGACCGGTTGACTCCCGCGTATGCGGGGAATGGAAAAAGGAAAAGCGGTTATGGAAAGAAAAATGACAATGGAAAATGGCGGAATCGGGGGGACTCACTCCGCTTCTTTCCCCTTTTCCTGCCCTTTGGCTTCCGCCCCCTCCTTCATTTTCTTCGCCTTCTTCGGCTTTTCCGGGGCGGGCTCCTCCTCTTTCTTCCCTGCAGGCGCTTCCGCGGCTTGCGCCTGCGCAGGCTCGGCCTTCCCGGCTTCCGCGGGTTCGGGCGCGGCCGCCGCCTCAGGCTGTGCGGCCTCCTCGGCGCTTTCGGCCGGGGCCGCTTTCTTCTCCTCCGCCATCACCTGCTGCTCGAAATAGCCGATGTCGTGCGTGAACTCGTCGTAGGACTTGATCTTGCCCTGGGCGATCATCACTTCGCGCGAGAGGATGAAGAATATGAGCGCGAGGGAGCGCTTGCCCTTGTTGTTTATAGGCACGATTAGGTCGATGAACTTGGTTTCATTGTCCGTATCGCACAGGCCTATGACCGGAACGCCGTTTTTCGCGCTCTCGACCAGAGCCTCGTGCTCGCCCTTCGGGTCGCATACAAGGAGGAGGCGCGGCTCCATGAATCCCTGCACGTTCATGTTCGTCATGGTCCCCGGGACGAACCTGCCCTTGATGAGGTTCACGCCGGTTAGCTCGGCGAACCTTGTCGCGGGGTTGCTAGAATATACGCGTGACGCGACGACGGTCACTTCCTCGGGCTTGTGTTTCGCTATCACCTTGGCCGCCTGCATGAGCTTCTCGGCGCTTTTGCGGAGGTCGAGGATGTAGAGGCCGTCATCGCGCCTCTTGAATATGAACTCCCTCATGTCGCTCGTGCGGATTTTCGTGCCTATGTGCACGCCGGCTTCCAAAAAGACTTCCTGTTTGACGGGCATGCCCGACTTGTTCTCTGTCATTTCATCAATCCTCCTGGGTTTTCCCACGTGTCAGATGGGAAAAAATGGGGTCGCTGAGATGTATTCAAACCGGCCGCAGGTATTTGTAGCCGGAAATTTGAACTTCTGAAACTTTTTAGTAAGTCGGTTTTTGTCAAACTTTTTCCTAAAAAGTTTTCTCAGATAACAAGCACCCCAAGCTTGCAGGATACCAGGTTACCTCACGACCCCAGATATTGTAGGTTTTCTATCGGGCGTAGGGTTTTTATATATTAATGCGGCGGCCGGGGATGCGATAACACGATGCCTCCGATGCCCCGCGGCTGCGCATGGCCGTCGCGTTTCCGGGCAAAACGAACCCTTCTGGCAAAATGCCAAGGTATATAAAGGGTAAAATGCATAAAATAGACCGGGTATATTGTAACAAAACACAAAAAAGAGAGGCAATCGGAGGGATGTTTTGTTACTGCCCTACAATGCGGGTGGTATGCGATGAAAAACAAAGTCGACACTGTAGACCTTATGATACTCCGTGAGCTGCGCAACGACTGCAAGCGTCCCATGAGGGAGCTGGCGCAGAAGCTGCGCATGCACCCGAACACGCTCCTCCAGAGGATAAAGCGGCTCGAGAAGTCGAAAATCGTCCGCCGCTACCATGCGGACATCGACTACAAGGCGCTCGGCTACGAATACCACGCGGTGGTCATGATAAAGATAAAGAAGAGCGGCCTGGAGGACGAGAAGCTCCTCGAAAGCGTCACTAGCCTGCCTGAGATACAGTCCCTCTACGCCGTAACGGGGGGCGCGGACTGCATAGCGATTGTAAAGGCGAAAAGCAGGGATGACCTTGTGCGCGTCTTAAAGTCGATACAGACCGAGAAATCCGTGCTCAGGACGATAAGCTACCTGGTGCTCGTCACGTACAAGGAGAGCTACCAGTTCAATCCGCTCTCAGCGATAGTTCCTGAGAAGGAATAGCCATAAATTTTTTTCCGGCTTTTTTTAGCCGCCCTTCCGCAGCAGGGCGCGCAATCCGCCAAAAACCCGCCTAGAGGTTCCGGACCACGTAGAGGTAGCCGTACTTGTTCCCGGCCCGGACGGATGCGCAGAACACCTGGTCGTCGAACGCGTTGAAAATGAGCGACCTCGCATCGCCGTTGCCGACCGGATTGGGGCTGCCTTCGGGCGCGGGCCATTCGTCAATGAAAAGGATTGCGGAGCCCGGGCCCAGCTTGTGCGACCTCTTCAGCTTCTCGATCATGCAGCGGTAGCCTTCCTGGCCCACGTGGTGCACAAGGCCGTCTACTATGACCAGGTTGTAGTTGCCGTTCGTCCTCCAGTATCCCGGCTTGTGGTCTATCTTGTCATCGTAATATTCCTTGTCTATCTCAAGCCTCTTCTCCCCGACGCTTATGGGCCTGTATACGGTCCCGTCCGCTTCTTCGAAGGCCTGGAGTCGGCCTATGAGCTCCCTGTGCATGGACTCGGCGCGCTTAATTATCCTCTTGGAGTTCTCGTCTTCCCGGGGGCCCTGCTGCTGGGCCTTGGGCGGTTCCATGTTTTCGGATGCGTTTTCCGGGTGCCTCAGGGAACCGGACGCAATGAGGTACATGATATGTTCGCGGTCAATGAAGCTCTCAAGGTGTGCGTGGAACCTCGCCTTCTCTATCCTCTTCATCACGTCGTTGATAAGCATGCCCCTGCTTATCGGGCGGAATATCTCCCTGAAAAGCGAGTCCTCCACGATGCTGTCGAAATCGTCCGGTATCTTTGAAAACCTCATGGGGTACTCATCGAAGAGCAGCAGTTCGCCCTTGCCGGGCTTCAACCTGTTGATCAGGCCTTCGAGCACTTTCCTCTTGGTGGTGACATGCCGCGATTCGGACGGCAGGGCAAGTCCCAGGCGCTGGGCCCTCAGGGCGTTCTCATCATTCAGGAACGGGAGCGTCTGTGAAAGCATGATTACGTCGAACTTTCCGCTGGGTATCTCCTGCGTCAGGTCTTTCTGCTCATACTCTATCCTCACTTTCCCTGCGAACTTGGCCAGCCTCTTCTTTGTCGTCTCAATGGCCGCGCTCGATAAGTCGTTGGCAGTGACCCTGAGCTTCCGGAGAAGCCGTGGCGGCAGCGCGTCCAGGAATGCCTCCAGGGCCGCGCCGGTCCCGCAACTCGCCTCAAGGACCTTAATCCTCCTGCCCCCGAAGGTCTTGTCCCTCGCCCATGCCTTGGCGAGGACCGAAATGGCATCGACATGCTTCTGCATGAACTCGTCATAGGACGTGCTGTTGCCTTCCTTCCTAGTCCAATGGAGCATGAGCACGCTGTCCACCATCGCGGTGTAGCTCCTATCCTCCATCTGCGCCTTGTCGGCCATCTCTTCAAGGATGGCGTTTATGCCGTCTACGACCGCAGTCTTGGAGTCGTTGCTTCCGAGGTCCAGGATTCTCCGGTAGCAGTCCTGCACGTACGCCTCGTCGGGCGGGTGGCATACCGTATCGCAATCGCCGGTTTCCGGGAACTCGGACTTCGAGGCCGGTTCAAGCGCAATCAGGTCTTTTATGGGCGTGCGGGAAGCGAATTCTTCAATGTTGCCCGCCGCAGTCAGCATGGCCTGGCCCGCCGGGTTAATCAGGGGCTCCGTCAGGCCCTGGGCGGACCTGAAGGTGGGGTTCCTTTCGCTTGGCGGATCCTCGCGTTTCGGGCTGCACCTAAGCAGCTCCGGCCCATCCCCTTTTCGAGCAAGACTCACGGCTGATGCCCCCTCCTTCATCCATACCACTGGTCACGATAGGCAAAACTTACCCACCCGACATCCCAGGCTATCATATGTATCTGCATCAAAATGTTTTAAAAGGGTTGTTTCAATTCATGGACAATTGACGAAATCAAACCCTTGGGTATCTAAGCACATTCTGGACGATATCCACGTGGGATATGAACATTCTCCTGCAGCATATGCGCTCGACACCCAACTCATCGAGGCACACATCCGCCTTCTTGTCCTTCGACATGCTCTTGTACTGCTCGTACATGTGCCCGATGACCGAGCCGCACGTGAAGCATCTTACCGGGAATTCCAACCAGATCACCCTCGACAATCATGATTGCGTTAAATTGATAAAAAAAGAAAAAAATCAACGATATGATTTCTGGAACCTTGCCCTTGCTTTCGGGCCGCGGAACTTCTTCGATTCCACGCGCCTCGTGTCTTCTATTACCAGCGTGCGGTCTATCTCGATGAACTTCTCGCGCAGGTTCATCTTGTCGAAATAAAGCGAGAGCGCGTTTGCTATCGCGGTCCTTGCTGCCTGCGCCTGGCCCATCGCGCCGCCGCCGTTCACGTTCACCGAAATGTCCACGGCGTTAGCCTCGGGCCCGACATACCGGAGCGGCTCCCTGATGATATCCCTGACATAGGAGTTGCTGAGGGACTCGATATTCTGGCTGTTCACCCTGACAACGCCCTTGCCCTCGGTTATCGTGGCCCTGGCGACGCTTTCCTTCCGCTTGCCCCTTGCCACGAACGCCCTTGTCGCCGCTTTCTTGGCGCCGGCCCTCTTCCTCTTGGCCTTCGGCTCAGGCTTCTCCGCCTTTGCCTCTGGCCTGGGTTCGGCCGGCCCCTCCGGGGGCTGCTTCGGCGAATGCGCCTCGGCTTTCGGGGCATGCGTTTCTGCCGCCTTGGGCGCATCGTCCTTGGCCTCCTCTTTCGGCTTGGCGGCCTTCGGCTTCGCCTTCTTTTTCTTCTCTTCCTCGGCTTTTTCTTCCTTGACCATAATATCAACCTGAGTAACCTATGCTCTTGCAGAGCTCCTGTATCGTGACATGCTTGGATATCCCGTCGAAATCAGCGCCCTCGATTTTGGCCGCCGCCTCGAGCTTCTTCGGGTTGCCCGTGTACACGCGGAGCCTTTTGAGCGCTTCGCGGCCCCTCGAATTCTCGTGGGGGAGCATCCCCTTAATCATCTTCTTGACGAGCATGTGCGGTATCCTGGGCCAGACAGGCGACCTCTCCGGGGTGCCTTTGTGGCGCAGACCCCTCTTCGTGAGGTACCTCTGGCAAATCTCCGCCGGGTTGCCGACAATTATCAGCTTCTCGGCATTGATGAGGTGCACCTCCTCCCCGGTGACGAGCTTCTTCGCCACCCTGCTTGCCAGCCTTCCGAAAATCTTGTCCGTTCCGTCAATGACCTGCATAAGCATCACTTCAGTATTACGACGCCCCTGCCGTCCGGGTTCGCCTTCTGGAGGTTCTCTATCGTGAGCGCCCTGCCTCCCGCAGCCCCAATGAGCTGCCTGGCCTTCCCGCTGAACGAGAAAGCCGCAACGGTGACCTTCTTCCCGAGCGCGCCTGCCCCGAGCACCTTGCCCGGCACGAGTATGGTCGCGTCTTCCGCAGCGAACTCGTCTAGCTTGCTGAGGTTGACCTCCACCTTCTGCCTCCTGGGCCTGGAAAGCTCGTATGCCACCTTCCTCCAAATCGGCTTCTCGCTTCTCATCAATCCCTCGATGAGGGAGAGAAGCACCTGGTTGTCCTTCGTTTTTTTCATATTCGCCACCCTTAGACGTGTTCCGTCGCCTTATTTCGGCGCCGTCACAAGTCGGCTCGCCCCCGCACGTCGCGTGACGTGGGGAACTATAACCTACTAAAGAGCGTAATAATAACGGAAGAGAAGGTTTATAATGTTACCAGTAACGGCGTCCGGCGGGCGTGCGACGCGCGGATAAAATGGAAAGAATGAAAAAAAGATTAAGCCGGATTCAGTCCGGCTGGGCTATCTTGTATACCGCCAGTATCGCCACGATGAACGCGGCGGGCGATATGAACGCTATCAATGCGCTCGTGAACCCTGCGACCATCCCTGCAAGCGTGGTTCCCAGCTCGCCCAGAAGGCCGAGGCTCTGCACGAGAGATACGTTCCAGGATGTCGCTGCAAGCAGGAGCGCCACCGTAGCGAGCAGGAAAGAGCCTACCTCCTTGTCGCTGATGTTGAGCAAGCCTACCGCAAGGCCCAGCACGAACAGCACCGCCATCATAATCGGCATGAGGTTCGCGGGGACGAAGCTCGAAAGCACGCCCACTATAATCGCAATTGCAAGTCCTCCCAGGAATGCAATCTGCCCGTAGTTCATCTGTTTGTTTGCCATTTTTCAATCACCTTTTGCTATGGGTGCTTCGGGTAACCTTCACCTTGTTTTTAAATCCAACTGGCGAAATTTCGACATTTGCCGAACTTAATATCCGTTAAAGACTGCAATCAACGACATCTAGAGCGCTGCAGCCATGATTCCGAGCATCCCCAGGGAAAAAGCGACAAGGCTGGCGTTTCTGGCAAACCGATAATCCCCCCTGGCCGCCTTGAGGGCAATAAGGACGACTATGGCGTCAGCCGCAACAATCATGGCTCCGGGAAGAACCCCGAACCCGAGCCCAAAAAAGAACGGGAGGGCGCTAAGGGGCAGG
This sequence comes from Microcaldota archaeon, assembly GCA_022627495.1. Taxonomy (GTDB): domain Archaea; phylum Micrarchaeota; class Micrarchaeia; order Anstonellales; family Bilamarchaeaceae; genus Bilamarchaeum. Next base: position 61,326 of record JAKEGJ010000022.1, on the reverse strand, counting down.
AAGGATATGTACAATATGGCCGCCAAAACGACTGCTGGTCCCCGGCCGATTATCACCGGGAGGGTTTTCGAGCCCCTCGCCTTCATGTCCCCTTCCATGTCCTGCGCGGACTTGATTATCTCCCTCGCCAGCCCGGCCACGAAACCCAGAAGCGCAAGGATGAGCGCTACCGGCGAAAGCTCGCCCGATACGGCAAAATTCCCGAACAGGAACGGTATTGCCATGGTGAGCGCGATGTAGCTGTTGCCGACCAGGGGCAGGTCCTTGAGCTTCCAGTTGTATGCAATCGCGAGCGCGTTGAATATCAGGGCGATTATGAGCGCGGCGGTGTTGATGAAGAGCGCCAGGACGACGGACACCGCCAGGCAGGCCATTGAAAACCAGAACGCGAAGCGCGGGCTTATCGTCCCCCGGACAAGCGGCCGCTCCGTCTTCCCGTTTTGCCGGTCTGTTTCAATGTCAAGATAATCGTTGAGGGCGAACGAGCCCATCTCGCTGAAAACCGGAACGAGAAGCGAGAGCGCGATGATTAGCGTAAGCGGAGGGAACGCGCCGAGGACCACTGTCTCGGCGATTAAAACAGCGAACGCGAGCATGATGGCATGCTCGAAGCGCGTGAGCTTGATTAGCTCCTTGAGGAACATGCGCTAGTATCCCTCCCTGAATTTAAAAAGTGTTTAGTGGGATGATAACCCTGGGGTGCGTTTTTGGTCTGGATAATGAACGTAGGCATGAAGATGGCGCACGTATGCGATTTGTGCGGCCACGGCTACCGCGACGCGCGCATCGCCTTCGAATGCGAGAGCTATTGCAAGGCGCACAAGTCCTGCTCGCCAGAAATCGTGAAGGATGCATTTCATGCCCCTTAACAGTGAATTTTGATTTTTGTGTGAAAAACCACACTGCCAGACGATTTTATATATATTTCTACCCACTAAAATCAAAGAGGTGTGGGTATGGAGAAACTAGACCTGACAGACAAGAAAATCCTGGCGGCGCTTGTTGAGAACTCCAAGATAATGTCGAAGGAGCTTTCGAGGAAGCTGAGGATTCACCCGAACACGCTCCTCCAGAGGCTGAAAAAGCTCGAGGCCGCGGGCGTCATCGTGAAGTACCAGGCAGTGGTGGATTTCCCGAAAGTCGACAAGATGATGCAGGTCCTGATGTTCCTGCGGGTGAATATGGAAAAACCGTGGGAGGACGCGCTCCGGCCTGCGGCAAAATTCCCGGAAATCGTGTCGTTCATACTAATCAGCGGCGAGCACGACGTCCTTGTGATTGCGCGGGTGAAAGACGAGAAGCACCTGGCCGAACTGATGCGGAGAATCCAGGCCACGAAAGTCGTGGCGAAGACCACGACGCACCTGATTGTGGATTATTATAAGCAGCCGCACGAGTACAATCCGCTGAAGGAGGAGCTGGATTTCGGGCCTATTGCAAGGCCCGGCCGGTGAGGGCGATCCCGCCGGTATCCCCAGACATGCCTGGCCATCGTGGCCTTAGGGGCCGCCATCGATATGGCACCGAAGACGAACCTTTACATTGTGCGTTCGATTCATCTTCCAGCACCTCATTCTGTTGGTGCGGAATCCGGGATTTCGAATGGATTTAGGCCTGTGCAACCTGCTGGAAGATGTGCACGCGCATGGCGTGCTCGGAGTCGATTGGGGCTGTTGCGGAGTCATCGAGCCGGATGAAGCCGTCGTTGGTAAAATAGACCCATAACTTTTCTTGATATTTTATTGGATTAACTACTGCTCTCAAAAACAAGCTCAGCGATTCGATGTAGATGCTCTGCGTTATCCTGAACGGGTCCTCCTCCAGCACCACCGCCACGCCCCCGGGGGCGAGCGCCTCGCGCATCGAGCGAACGAGCTTTGTCTTGTCCTCGTCCGAAATCAAATGGAACGTCTGAGCTGAGATGACGGTGTTGAACCTTCGCCTATATGCATCAGGCAGTTCGCAGGCGTTGAACGATGTGAAACCCACCTGCCCATCCGAGTGCTTCAAGCGGGCCTTGGCGAGCATCATGGTGGAAATCTCATTCGCGATTGCCAGATGGCTCAGGTCCGTCTCAATCAGCTTCGTCTTGGGGACAAGCAAATCCAGCGCGCTGCCGCGCAATCCCCTGGAGCTTTCCATGAATTCGAGCGCGTACATGAGGGGCTCGCCCGTCCCTGCGGTCAGGTCGAGTATCGGCGTCCGCAGGTATGGCATCGCGTATTGCATGCATCTGCGGATTGCCCGGAAATGGCCGGTTTCGTGCATGTGCTGGTCGTAGCTTTCCGAGAACCTGTCATATAACATCGCGAAGAAGCTGGCGCGCCCGGCCGGGGAGAAATTTTGGTAAATCGCCTCAATCGACCTCTCTGCCTGCGCGAGTAAGTTGCGCTGTTTGCTCTTTTCCTTGCCGAAGGCATCAACCACTCCGAATAATCCGGGAACCGAGATTTCCTGCGGGCGGATTGAAAACAGTTCAAGAAGCGGCTCTTTGCCGGTCTGCCTCGGTCCATCGCCGTCCGCAGGCCCGCGCATCCTCCTCCCGCCCATGCATAGACATCTCCGATAAAATTTATAACGACCTATGAGATTCACCTGCATGCAGTACAAGGTCGAACTTATCTCCCAGAAGGAGAAGGACATGCTGATGGCCAGGCTCTACACCTCCAGCCTCTTCGAGCGCAAGGCCGTCATCCACGGCACGTGCGTGAAATTCTTCACCGACAGCCACGAGTTCAAGGACATGTGGGAGGACAATTTCGATTTGATGCCGGACTGGATACGCCCGCATGCGAGGCTGTTCGCCGTAAAAGGGAAGAAGCTCCGCGTGCGGTATGAGCCGCTCTCGAAGACGGCAATCATAGAAGGCTGCGGCTACTACGGCTGGGTGAAATCCATCGCGCTCGCCCTTGTTGCGGACTTCATGGAGGACTTCACGTCCGAGCACCGCCGCTACTCGGTGCACGGCTCTTTCATTGACCATAAGGGCCGGGGCGCGGCAATAATCGGGCCATCCGGAAGCGGAAAGACCACCCTCACATACGGCCTCCTTCTGGACCCGCACAGCAATTTCCTCACCGACGACTGGTTCTTCGTGCGCCTCGCGAAAAACGACACGCTCGTCTATTCCTCGGAAAAAAACTCTTACATCCGCGGCGACCTTGGGAAAAGCTGGCCGCAATACCAGGCGAAGCTAAAGGGGATGCGGAAGGATTTGCAGGACCGCTCGATTGTGGACGTGCGCCGTTTGCTGGGCGCAGACCGCATACGGACCGAATCAGAACTTGCCGCCACCGTCCTCCTTACACGGGACAAGTCCCTCCCCCCGGCGCAAAAGCTCTCGAAGGCCGATGCGCTCTCATTCATGCTGAAAAACGATTTCTGCAACCCGCACCAGCTCATCCGGAGCAAATCGCGCATGGCACAACGCAAGGCGTTCTTCACGGAGCTCTTCGCCCGCGCCCCGGTCTATCTCTTGAACACGATAGAGACGCCGCAGCAGTCCCTGGATAGGCTAAAAAAGCTGACCGGACAAGATGACTGACATGGTATTCACGCACATCCGGGCGCCATACGCGTTCATGGGCTACCAGTGCCCGATGGAAGAGAGCAGGGTCGCAGTGTTGCCCGTCCCGTACGACGGGACGACGTCCTTCATGGCAGGGACCAGGTACGGGCCGCACGCGATAATCACCGCAAGCCGGCAGGTCGAGTTCTACGACCGCGAGCTTGATTTGGACGTCGCGGAAAAACTGGGCATCCACACGCTTGCGGAGATGGAGCCGGACATGGGCTCGGCCGAACAAACAATCAGGCGCGTCGAGGAGATGGCGGATGGCGTCATCAAAAAAGGCAAGTTCCCAATCCTCTTCGGCGGCGAGCACTCGGTGAGCGTCGGCGTCGTTTCCGCGCTCGCAAAAAGGCACGGGGAGCTTTCAGTCCTCCAGATTGATGCGCATGCGGATTTGCGCGACGAATACGAGGGCACGAGATTCAACCACGCATGCGCGATGAGGCGCATCCGGGACCATGTGAAAATCGCCTCGCAGGTCGGCATCCGCAGCGTCTGCCGCGAGGAAGTCGATTACATCCAGAAGGCGAAACTCGGGGAATACATCCACTGGGGCGCGGATTTTGATGCGGAGAAAATCGTGTCGCAATTGACCGACGCTGTCTATGTCAGCATCGACCTCGACGGCTTCGACCCTTCGGACTGCCCCGGCGTCGGCACGCCTGAACCTGGGGGCGTGAAGTGGGCGCAGGCGCTGGAACTCCTGCGCTCGGTCGCAAGGGAGAAGAAAATCGTGGGGTTCGATATCGTCGAGCTCCTCCCAATCCCCGGTTCGGTGCAGTCGGAGTTCTTCGCCGCAAAGCTCGCCTACAAGCTGCTCGGATACTCCTTCTATGCAGGCAAGGCAGGAAAAAGCGTGTGATCCCCGCCACAAAGGCTTCCATATGGCCAACACCGGGAACGGCAATCCTTTCATCAGGCTGATTATCGTCTACTCGCTCTGGACGATTGGCGGGGCGCTCGCAGGGTCGCTTTTCGAGGTCTACTTCTACAGCATCGGGATGCCCTTGCAGGAAATCTATCTCGCGGACGCATTCTGGTTTGTCGCCGCGTTATTGATGGTCCCGGTTTTCCGGCGCTTCCGGGCCAGGGATTTCATGCTCGCCGGCATCTGCATGGCCGCAGTCTCTGTATCGCTGCTGTACACATTCCAGGGCGAATGGACGGCCGCCGCCTTCCGCCTCTTATTGGGCACGACGCACGTCCTCTTCTGGGCTCCGTTCAACATCCTGTTCTACGAGTTCCGCAAGGATAACCACGCAACTTTGGGCGCCATCTATTACTCTGTCGGCCCGGTCATCTCGCTAGTCACGCCTGCATTCGCCGGCATCCTGGCTGCGACGCTCGGCTTCCAGACATTGTACCTGCTTGCCATAGCATCGTTCGCGATGGCTTTCGCGGCCGCGGCGCTTTTAGTCGGCAACAGGGAATACCGCTATGATTTCGATTCTGCGATGAAATCCATCACCGGCCTGCGCAGCCTGATATTCATGGAAGGCTTCGGAGCGGCGGTCATCGTGTCGGTCAGCCTCCCCACGATGCTTCTCCTCTATGTGAGCAGGCCAGAGGAATTCGGCATTTTTACTTCGCTCGTGACGATATTCGCCGTCGTCGCCACGCTCATCACGGCGAAACTCTCGGACCGGCTCAAGAAGCGCCGCTCATTCCTGCTCCCGGTCGCCGCCTGTTTCGGCGTCTCCGCTATCTTCGCCGGCTTCGCCCCGACCCTGTCGCTGTTCTTCGTAGGATTCGGCCTCGTGAACTTCTTCAGCCGCATCTTCTTCCCGCTGCCCCTCGCCCTCGCTGTCGACAATTCCAAATCCCTGGCGAATACGATGGTCGGCCGGGAATACATGCTGAATCTGGGCCGCCTCTCCGGCACGCTATTCGGCTTCCTGATAATCGCATACAGCGACATCCGCACGGCCCTCATCATCCAGGGCGCAATCCTCCTGATTTACGTGCCGCTTTTCGAGCGCAAGAAGAAGAAGCTTCAAAGCAACTGAAGCGCATCTGCAGGGGCTTTCCGCGCATCTTGCGCATCATTCGCCCTTGATGATTACGGATTCCGTGGTTGTGCGTTTCGCGCCCGCCCCTGGCATCGTTAGGCCGCTCATGTCCAAGGCGAGGATGTCCGCGACATCGCGCGATGCCCCGCCCCTGCCGGTGCTGGCCGTAGCGCCCATGACCGAAACCGGATGCCCGCCCGCGCCGACGGAAAGCGTCACGGTGATATGCAAATCCTGCTCCGGGCTCGCATTTATGCGCTCGCGTATCTCCCACACCCTGGAAGTCGCTGCTGACAGAAGCCGCTCCCTGGCTGTTTGCGGCAATTTCGACTGCGCCCCTTTGCTTGCCGCGCTCGCCGCATTTCCGGCATCAGCGTTCTTTTGCGCCGATGCTGCTGATTTAGGAGACGAAGCGCCACTTGCCGCGGATTCTGCAATCCTTGGGGAGCGCCCCCTCATGCCGGACGGCCCGCCATCAATCAAGTCGCAGGCTGAAATCGCCATACCCGCGGCGAGAATGGCAAATGCCGCCCTCGCCGGTCTTTCATGCGCCGATGTTATCGCCGTTCTTTGCTTCATATCAAGCAACCCCTGCCAGACCGTATGCTCTATGGACAGGAATTCCAGCGTTGGTTTTAAAAAATGTCATTTCTGACCGCGAATAATAACACATGTGCTCATGTGCGGTCAAACGCCCGCCACGCCCGGCTGGCCGAGGTGCGCCCTGAAATAGTCCGCCGCATGGAGCTGGAACTCCTTGTTGGTCTCGTACCCGAATTCCGAGTGAAGCTGCAGCAGGTACGGGTGCGGGGAAAAATGCGGCACGGTAATCGCATACCCTTCCATGTCCATGGAGGCGGATTTCATCGACGCCCCTCCGTATCTCGCATAAACGTTTTTGAACCTGGCCGAAGTCGCCGCCTGCTCCTTCGACACTATCCTGCCATCGACGGACTGGTGGATGAACGTGAAGGCGATGCGCTTCTTTTCCACCTTGCCCGAGACGAGGTTCATCATGGGCTTCTCCAAATCCGCGGTAATCCTGATTTCCCCGGCCCCGACCGCCTGCTGGTACTCCCCTCTCTCCAGGTGCAGGAGCAGGTAAGACGTGAAGAATTCCTTCGCGTCATGGAAATTCACGGACTTCGAAAGGATGACAAGCTTGCCGCCGGCGAAGAAGGCCGAGCGCATGGCGCCGTGGGCGAACCCGTTGCCGAGGCGCTCCCCGTCCATCACAATGTTCTGGAAATAGTTGTTCGGGACCGCATACGCCGCGCGCGCCTCGAACATCGGATAGACCAGTTTCACCGGCCAGTTCATGGAGCTGTACGCGCTCCTGGCCACGGGCCCGAGCGTCTTCGCCATCTCCTTCGAGTACTCCATCCGTGCCCTGTCCTCCTTGAGCATGCCTGCGATGAAGCTCCCGTATTTGCCGCTGTCCCTGGCTTTCTGGCAAAGCTCGCACATGGATAGACAAACGGACTTCCTGCTTTTTAAGTTTTATGCGCAATTAGTCACCAGTTCATTCATCATTCTTTGGAGAGGCATATCCCATGGCCAATGTCAAGGTTAAGGAAAAAGCGAAGGAAGGCCTGTTCCTGGGCATAGACAAGAAGTACTGGGTAGGTGGCGCCGCGGTCCTCGCGATACTCATGTTCATGCTCGAGCCGTTCCAGTGGGGAAGCTACAATTCCGGCCCGGGCCCCGCAACGCCGTCCGGCCAGAACGTATCCGGAAGCGCGGTATTCAACGGCACCATCCGGACGTACGACCCGATGCTCCTCCTGCCCCTCGACACAAGCCAGGCCGTAATCGACTCGCTGCGGCTGCACGACGGAGTGCGCGATATCCAGAAGCAGGAGAACTCGTATTATGTCACCACGGAGACGCGCGATGACGTCTATCCCATAGCCACATGGCTCCGCGGCATGAACGTCACGGGGTATGCCATCGCGAACGTCGCGGTGAGCGAGGACATCATCGTCGACACCGTTTCGGGCAAAATAACGACCTCCATGCCAAGCGGTGTTGTGAGGGTGGTGACGGAGCCCTTGCTGGATGCCGACAGCGCGGTCACAGTCTCAATGGACGTGGTCCTGCGGGACAAGGCCATCATAGACTATTCGTCAGCCAGCTTCACGCTCCAGGCGATAGAGGCGCTCCTGGATGCGAAGGTTGTTTCGCTGGACGGGACATCCTACAAATACTCCGTCCCGTGGGCCGAGCGCAACCGCTTGGGCAACGTGAGCGAATATGGGGAAGCACAGTACCAGAAAGTGGACTCCATCATATTCAGCCCCCAGCTGACAGTCGGCCAAATCATGGTGAAGAAGCAGTTTTCCTATATCACATATATCGATTCCGGCAGCGCTCAGGTCGCGCCCTATTTCGACAACGTGACAGAGCTTTGGGCCAACTTCGCCGATACCCCTTACACGCTGCCCGCATCGACGCTCGTAATCGTCACGAACCGGACGCCGGAACTGGACATCGCCCCGGACTCGGTCCGCTACCTCTACACGCTGTCCCTGTCGGATTCGCCCTACGATTTCGGCGCGTTCGAACCACTGCAGGCCGAGGGGGCCGACGAATACGAAATAAACAGCACGCTGAAGCTGAATGTGAGCGCACTTGCACTCGGCGATCGGATAATCAGCATCAGACGTGTCTTGCTCCCATCCTGACAATCTTCTTTATCCTGGGCTCGGCTTCGAAAGCGTCCAGGCACAAGACGGCCTTGGGCGGCACGTGCTTCGTCCATCCCCGGTCGCCGTCGGCCATCATCCTGCGGATGTTCGAGCCCTCCTTGGGGCCGCGGTCATAGAAGTCTATCGTGCTGACCAGGATGCCGTGCTTGGAAAAGAGCATCTTCACCAGCTGGTTGTTGGAATAAACCGCGTCTATGTTCGGTATGTGCATGAAGACATGCTCCACCCAGACGCGGTTGTCGTTCACGTCCGGCACCGGCACGATGATCATCCTCCCGAGCTCGCCTTTCGTGAAGCAGGCCCTCATCATCTCTATGCGCTCTCCGCAGGTGAAGGGGTTCTCGGGGCTGTACGAGTCTTCCGAGCTGCCTATCACGACCACTACCTCGTTGAACTTCTTCAGCAGCTTCTTTATCGCATAGTAATGGCCGTGGTGGAACGGCTGGAACCTTCCTACGAACAACGCTCGTTTCATTGATTTCATCAAACCATCTCCTTAAGTCTGGGCCTGGGCCACGGCCTGCTTGAGCTTTATGCCAACAAGCTTGGACGTGCCATCGGCCTTGGTCACGCCGATCACCGAGTCGGAATTCGACATCACGGTGTCGTTGTGCGTCACTATTATGAACTGGCTGTCCGCGCCGAGGCTGGCGACGAGGTCGGCGAGGTTCTTGCTGTTCGGCTTGTCAAGCGCGGCGTCCACCTCGTCGAGAATGTAGAACGGCGCGGGCTTGAACAACTGCAGGGCGAATATGAACATCAGGGCGACGAGCGTCTTCTCGCCTCCTGAGAGCGCGTCCAGGGCGTGCTCCTGGTTGTTCCTGCGGAGCTTGATGAAGAGGCCGCTTTCGAAGGGGTCCGCCGCGTCGCTGAGGGCCAAATGCCCCTGGCCTACCGAGATGTGCTTGAACAGCTTGCTGAAATTGTCGCTGACAGCGTTGTACGTCTCGAAGAAGGCGTCCTTCTTGTGCTCGTCTATCTCGCTTATCATCCCCAGTATCGCTTCGCGCTCGGTGTCCAGCTTCCCGATTTTCCCTTCCACCTCGTCTATCTCCGCCTTCCTCCGGTCAAACATCTCTATGGCGGCCATGTTGACGTTCCCGAGGCTGGCCAGCATGGTCTCAGATTCGGCGACCATCCTGTTCAGCTCGTCTTTCGGTGCTTCGATGAACTCCGCGCCCGAATACGCGCTGAATTCCGCCCGGATGTCCTCGAGCCTCGTCGATGCCGTTGCTTTTTTCACAGTAAGCAGGTTCATGTCCTTCGCATTCTTGTCCAAATCCAGCCTTATCAAGCCCCTCTTGCGGCCCAATTCCTGCAAGTCGTTCTCGTACGCCTTCATCTCCTCGAACAGGCCTTCGATCTCCTTGCTGACGGAGCTGATTTTCTCCTCGGTCTGGGCGAGCTCGGCTTCGTCGTCCTTTATCTGCCTCGTGACCTCGGCCACCTTCGCCTGCGCCTCCTTCTCGTCCTGGGCCAGCTTCCTCGCCCTCTCCTCCCTCTGGGCGGATGTGCGGTTATGGAGGTTAATCTCGCTCTGCCTGCCTTCCATCTTTGCCTTCAGCGATGAGGCCGCTGCGCTTAGGTCCGCCTTCTTCCTGCTGCTCTCCTCGGCATGCGTCCTGAATTCTGCCTCGGCGGCCTCGAGCTTCCTGCGGTAGTGCTCGGCCTCGCGCTCCTTGCCCCCCAGGAGGGCGGCCAGCCTCTCCTTCTCGGCGCTTCTTTCTGCAAGCGATGCGGAAAGCGCCTCAATCTCGCGCGCAAGCTGCTCCTTGCGCCGCAGCGTCTGCTCCTGCTCCTTCCTCCTCTCCTCGCCGATTCGCTGCTGCATCTCGAGCGTTTTCAGCCGGATTTCGAGCTGGGCCTTCTCGCCGCGCAGGCGCGATTCGCCTTCGCGGATGGAATAGAGCTCCTGCATCATGGACTCCTTCGTCGACTTGACGCCTTCCAGTTCGTTCTCTATCTTCCGGAGCGCGTTGGCGCCGAGGACTCCGCTCTGGCTGCGGCCCCCGCTGACTATTCCTGAGCGCTCGAATATCTCGCCGTCCTTGGTGACCATCCTGCCGGTCCCTATTCCGAGCCGCTTGGCATCCGAGACGGTCTCCACGAGGAGCGTGTCAGCGAAGACGTATTCCACGGCCCTGCGGACCTCCTCCCTGAACGTGACGGCCTCTATCACCGAAGCGAAGCCCCCCGCCCTGGCCGGCTGGGGGGTGCGTATCGAATCGAGCGGGATGAACGTGGCGCGCCCGGCCTTGGCCTTCTTGAGCTTGTCTATCACCTGCGTGGCGGTATCTACGCAGTCGACGACCACGTACAGGAGCCGGGCGCCCCCCGCGGCCTCGACCGCGCTGGCATATTCGGCGTCGAACGAAACCAGGTCCGCGACCGTGCCGTATATGCCCGCCCCCCTCTCCTTCATGATTTCGCTGATGAAGCTGAGTGCGGGATTCGCCAGTTGCGGCGACGCCCTCACCTTGAATATCGACGCCTTTTCCTTCAGTTCCAGCATGTCCCGGTCCAGGTCGGCCATCTGGGCGTTTATCTCCTTCGTCCTGGAGAACGAGCGGTCGATTTCCCGGGCGAGCCGCTCTATCTCCCTCTTCAATGCCGCCGCATCGTCCGGCGCTTCCGCGCCTTCGCTTTCCTTCGGGGTTATGCTGCGCTCCTCCTCCTTCTTGGCCGCAATCAGCTCCCCCTTGGCCTCCATCTCGGATGCGAGGAGCACCAGCCTCTCCTTCGCGCTGCGCAGGTCGTCCTCGCGCTCCCCAAGCTCTTTCCGGATTCCCGCCGCAACCTCGTCTTGCGGGGCGCCCCCGGCGGCGGCAAGGGCCGATTCAGCCTTCGCCAGCTCGGCCCGGAGGTATTCTATCTCCTTCCCGAGCGCCGCGACCGCTTCCTTGTCCGCAGCCATCTCCTCCGCAAGCGCCTTCCGCTCCTTCCTGATGGTTATCAGGGCCCCTTCCTTGTCCTCGATAAGCTGCTTTTTCGAGCCCACGGATGCCTTGAGCTCCTCGAGCCTGCGGATAAGCGCATTGGTCTTCTGCTTCGCCGCAATCATCTCGCTTGTCTTGGCCCGCCTGGAATCGACCTCGCTGATTTTCGCCTCGATTCCAGCCATCTCCGAATCCCTGGCGCTTTTAACCGCAAGGAGCTTCTCCTCGTTGCGGAGCGCTTCGGAAAGGTCCTTCTCCAGTTTCTCCACCTCGGCCTTGAGGATCGTGCCCTTTGCGTTCGTGAGCGTCTTCTTCGCATCGATGTATTTCAGCGCGACGTCTTTTTCCCGCCCCAGTTCGTCCAGAAACACCTTCCGTTCGCCCAGCACGACGCGCGCTTCCCGTATCCGGTCGTCGACGGTCTGCAGCTCCCCCATCGCCTCCTTCTTCTTCGCCTCGAACTCCGCGATTCCCGCCACGCTGTCTATTATCGCGCGCCGCTCCTTCCCGTTCATGCTGATGATGCGCTGCACTTCCCCCTGGGCTATCGTGTTGCGCCCGCTCTCATCCAGGTTGTGCCTGCGGAGCGTCTCATGTATGGTGCTGCGCGTGGTGCGCTTGCCGTTAAGCCTGTAGCGTATCTTGCCGTCCTCCCGGATGGCCCTCTTTATCTCGTAGCCGGTCCCCCTGCCCCCGCCATCGTCCTCGAAAATCAGCGTGACTTCGGCGCTTTTTGAGCCGCTGAATATCAGGTCGCGCACCTTCTTCGCGCGCAGGGAACGCAGGGAAGTCTCGCCCATGGCGAAGCGTATCGCGTCGCAGAGGTTGGACTTGCCGCTGCCATTGGGGCCAGCAAAGCAGATGAATGTCTTGGAAAGCTGTACGTCGGCCGCCTTGAAGGACTTGAAATTCCTTAGTTTAAGGCGCGAGATGAATACCATTGATTACTACCGGCGAAACAATCTCAGGGCAGGTTAAAAAGCGTTTCTGGATGCTCCGCCCGTGCACCTTATATGTTCATTTTTAAACACTTCTACGCCAATACACATAATCATGTTCGCCCCAGCAAGCAGGAAACCGGCCAGCCTCCGGAATGCCGCAATCTTCGCGGCGATGCCTCTCCTAGCTTCAGGGCCTGCCCTTTCATGCAAGTGCGACCGCAGGGAGCCGCCTCCGGCGGTGGAAGCCCCGGCTCCGCAGTACCAGCCCCCGCCCAGGGCGGATTCAGCTTACAAGACCGGCTATATCATCGGGTGCCCGCTCTGGATGGTGCGGGCGGCGGACCAGAACCACGAATACTGCATAGACCGCTTCGAGGCGCACCTGTCGGAGAATGTGGGGGGCAAGGAGGCCACCCATCCCTCTTCGGTCCCGCCTGCGAAGTTCGGCCGGTACACCGCCAAATCCGCTCCGGGCGTGCGCCCGCAGTCATCGGTCAGCCGCAAGCAGGCCGAGGACGCATGCTTCAACGCAGGCAAGCGCCTCTGCACGCTGGGCGAATGGATGAGCGCCTGCCAGGGCGTCCAGCTGTTCACCTATCCCTACGGGAATGTATGGAGGAAGGACGTGTGCAACACCCACAAGGAGCACGTCATCTCCCGCCTCTTCGGCAAGGACTGGGGAAAGCACATGGTGGACGCCCCGGAGACGAACATGATAAAGGGATACCTGGCGAAGACTGGGGAATATTCCGGCTGCGCGAGCAGTTTCGGCGCATACGACATGGTGGGCAACCTCCAGGAATGGGTGAGCACGCCGGTCGACGCCCGACTTGCCGGCAGCAGGCCCAGGATCGGCCCTGCGGTGAACAACGGCTTCCGGGTCGTGCCGGGAAACGGCATCTTCGTAGGCGGCTTCTACGGCACATCCAGCCAGAACGGCAACGGGTGCTTTTACTGGACGATGGTCCACGGGCCCCAGCAGAACGACTACTCAATCGGCTTCCGCTGCTGCACCGAAACGGACAAGTAGGCCCGTTTGGCTCCGGCATAATCCTACTTAAACATTGGGCGCGCGTTCCACATTCATGAATGCGCCGTTTTCGCTCCTTGCCCTGTCGATTCTCATGCTGGCTTTCGGGTGCACAAGCACCACCGCCCAGGAGCAGCAGAGCGCGGCTCCGCCTTCCCGCGGGGCATCTATTCCTGCCGACGCAATAAAGATTACTCCCGCCTCGGACATCTACCCGCCCATACTGCACTCCGGCGAGTGGGACGCGCCAATCCCCATCGGCGCTCCGGTGAATACCGCTGGCGCCGAGGATTCGCCCTTTGTCACCCCTGATGGGAACACGCTTTATTTCTTCTTCACCCCAGACCCCGGGATTCCAGCCGAGAAGCAGCTTCTGGACAATGTCACTGGCATCTGGGCATCCCGCAAATCGGGCGGGAAATGGGGCGAGCCATCGAGAGTTGTTCTGCAGGATGCGGGCAGGCTTTCACTGGACGGGTGCGAATTCGTCCAGGGCGATAGGATGTGGTTCTGTTCCGCGCGAGAAGGATATTCCGGCATCCACTGGTTCACTGCGGAATATGCTGGCGGGAAATGGCGGGGCTGGAAGGACGCGGATTTCAAAGCGGAATACGAAGTCGGTGAACTGCACATCGCAAGCGACGGCCAGGAGCTGTATTTCCATTCTTCCCGGAACGGTGGGAGGGGCGGCCTCGACATCTGGTCCTCGCAGAATATCGGCGGGAAATGGCAGGAGCCCGTTAATATCGGGGCGGTCAACAGCGCGGACGACGAAGGCTGGCCGTTCGTCTCCCAAAACCGAAGCGAGCTCTGGTTCACGAGGTTCTACCAGGGCTCTCCCGCCCTTTTCCGGTCATCCAAAACCAACGGCACGTGGTCGGAGCCCGAACTCATCATCTCCCGGTTCGCCGGCGAGCCAACGCTGGACAATGCCGGCAACCTGTATTTCGTCCACCATTTCTTCAAGGACGGGAAGATGCTCGAAGCGGACATCTACGTGGCATACCGGAAAGCCGGATGACCTGTGGGGGTGGGGGCGCGAATGTTCCGGGCCATGGGCGGCGTTGCGCTACCTTGCCGGCTTGGCGCGCTTCCAGAACTGGTCGAAGTATACGCGGAACGAGTCCGCAATCTCCTGGCTCACAATCTCGATTGAAATCGGCTCGGTGGATATCGTGATGATGAGCGTGGTGTCCTTGTAAATCTCGATTTCGGCCGGAGTCACCATCCCTATCGGCATGTACCTCGCCTCGCAAAGCGGCTGGCTGTTCCGGTGCATGACTATCTTCTCCTCGACGTCCGCGTTGAAGAGGATTTTGCAGCCGATACCTGCTGCGGCCCTTTTCTTGTGGTCGAGCAGCCAGAAGCGGTCGAGCTGGCTCCAGACGCCGCCGCCGGGCGCGCCGATGACATAGTACCATTCGCCCCTTTTCATCTTCAGGTACAGGTGCTCGTGCGATGCCTTCAGCCCCTTGTAGCCCTGGTACACCGTGATGTTCTGTGCGGTCCCCTGCGCCTTGTGGAATGCCTCCAGTTGCGGCAGCAACCGCTGGAATTCCGCCTGGATATCCTCCAGCTCGTCCTTCTTCTCCTTAAGGTAATCGCTTATCTTCGAAGGCTCGACAGCCTGGAAATGGCGCACGCCGCGCTTGTCCACGTGCGATGCCATGCCCTTCTTCTCGAGCCGGTCCAGAATCAGGTATACTTTCGACCTGGAAACGCCCGAATTCCTGGCTATCTCGCCAGCAGGCCCTGAGCCTGCCTTCAGCAATGCAAGATACGCCCTTATCTCGCCTTTCGTGAGCCCTATCCGCTCCAGCGTCTTGGCTTCCATGCATGGGCATGAACGGTGCTGGTTTAAATGTGTTTCGATTTTGTCCCCCCGCGGGGGGACGACATTCTTTATATACGTGCTATGTTGTTATCGATGCATCAACATGTTCTTATTGGTGGGAATACCTATGAATAACGGACTTAGAAGCAAAGCGGACAGGGCGGATTCGGCAGGCGCATCAGGGAATGTTCGCAGGCGCCTTGTGCTCGGAGCGGCATTGCTCGCAGGAAGCCTGATGGGCGGATGCGGCGACACGATAAACAATTATTATTACACCGGGCCGGATGGCGGCGCGAAGGCTGATTCGATGTCACGGACGGATTCGGGAAAGCCTGATTCGCTCGTCGCGGATGTGCTGAAGGCGGATGCCTGCGTGGGCAAGGCAAGGCTGCCGGAGTGCTCGGACAAGGTGCTTGTCGCCGGCGTCCTCAACCAGGGCGAATCCCTGACAATCCCGGCTCCGGCCGGCGGGGGCTCCTACCGGTTGCTTCTCGACGACGGCCAGGTCCTTGACAACAAGAATTATGCGGTGGTATCGCTCCTGGACGACTGCGGCAACATCCTCACGAAATCGAAAATCGAAGAGGGCTCTGCAAAGTTATTCACCCTGGGCGGCCAGGCGCTCGATGTGCAGGTTACTGAAGCCGCATTCGGCATGACTTTCGGCGCCAAATGGGCGAACTTCACCGTGAAATCGCCGTGCGAAGATGCCACACTGTACTGGTGCCCGGCCGTCATGGGGGTATTAAACCAGGGCGAGAGCATCCTTGTCGATAACCTGAAATTCCGGCTTGACGATATCGAGTCCACGGGAGCCTTGAACTCCGCGATTATTTCCGTAATCGATGCGAACAACAACATCATCAAGAAGGACAAGATAGCCGAGGGTTCGTCTGTCGAGATGGTTGTTGGGGGGAAACATTATCTTCTCACTGTCAACAAAGTGGCCGCGGGCTACACATTCGGAGCCAAATGGGCGGAGATTGAAATCAGCGGGCAGGCACAGAAGCCCTGCGGGAGTTGAACCCGATGAGCAAACTGAAACCAACCAATCCGGATAATGGGAAGATTGCGAACAGCCGTTCCGGCTTCGCCGCCATGGCAGTTCTTCTTGGAACGGTATCCCTCTCCGGATGCACCTACGAATCAAAGGGCCTTCCGGGCATCGATGCCTCGCGCAAGGACGGCCGCCATGATATCTCGCGTTCAGAGCGCATGCCGGATTCAAAGGGGCGGGACACAAACCCAGCGGATTCGCTGCGGGGCGACCTGAAGGCGCAGGATTTCCTTGCGAAGGATATTTCCGTCCAAGACACCTCCAAGCCGGACGGTTCCAAGTCCGATGCTGTCAAGCCGGATTCTGCCAAGCCAGACTCATTTAAACCGGATTCGAAACCCGACGCGGTCAAATCCTGCCCGACGGCATCCGCCGAGTCTTTCAGCGGCATTATCAGCACGGGCACCCCGCTCTTCGTCGGGGGCTACCGCTTCGATTTCAAGGGCACAAGCGGCATTTATGCAATATTCGACATCTCCTGCAATGGCTCGCCCGTAGCAACCGGGAAGGCCTGCGCGGTCGGTTCCGACACAGTCATACCGGTGCCAGCCGATAACCGGATGATAACGATTCGCCCGATTACGGCAGGTGCAGCGAACTCGAATGCGTCAATCAAGGTGGAGCTTCCCTGAAGCTTCACAAGTCCTTTTTTTTAAAATTCCAATTATGCCTGCGGCTAAACTCAGGACGCGGAACACTAGACCTATGAGAAATGGACTCGTCTTTGACCTACGGGTCAAAACAGTCCAATTTCCGCGAGGCGAACCTCAAGACTGGAAACTGGACACAACGGGAAATTGGACTCGTCGTGAACATCGCTCCGCTCGTTCACTTTTCGTCCATAATCCCTGAGTCTAAACTCAGGAACTGGAAAACTAGACATACGGATTATGGACTCGGGGGGACTCGCACCCCCGGCCTCTCCCATGCCAAGGGAGCGCTCTGCTGCTGAGCTACGAGCCCAAACTTTACCAAGAGAATCTCCGGTCAAAGTTTGATCAAACATCAGCCGGTTTGACCTATAACTCGGAAGAATACGGAAAAATAATAAATATAAAACATCAGGCCGGTGAGATGAACGTGACGGAATCGCCGCGCAACAGCACGGTGCCGACGCCCCTCTTGACCTCGCCGTTCACTAGCTGCTCGGCCTTCTCAAGGACGATGTTCATGTGCACGTCGTAGGCAACCATAACTCCCCTGAATTCTGCGCCGCCCTTCATACCGATGATTACGGTGTTGTTAAGGGAGCTGTTCAGCACGTCAAACGGTCTTCTCTCTGGCATAATTTCACCTCATTAAAAAATAAAGTTTTCTAATCCATTCATGATAGGATTTATAAGTCAATCGCTGTTCACGATGGTCTCTATCCGCCCCGGGCCCTTGAATATTATTACACGGTCCGCGGTGTTGCGCAGCGCGGCGCTGAAAGCGACGTCTGTCGCGATGATTATCGTCTTCTTTCCCCTCGCCTTCGCCTTCACGAGGACCGGGCGGTAGTCGGTGTCCCTCGTCATCAGGGCTATCGTGTCGATTTCCGGGTCAAGGACGTATTCCATCGCCTCGATGGCCATCGTGACATCCACGTCGCCCGTCGTCACTTCGGTCTCGAAGCCCTGGTTCACCATCGCCTCAATCAGCTTGTCCGAGGCGTACTGGTCCAGGTATATCCTTGCGACCCTGATATTGCCGTACTTGCCCAGCTCCTTCTTTATCTCGAGCATGTCAACGCTGAACGCCTTGCGGAGGATGTTGGGGCCGTCCACGAGGAGGGCGATGTCGGGCCTTGCCTTGGCTGCCTTCGCGCTTTCTTTCCTGCCGAACAATCCGCCCAGGTCGAACATACAAGGCTCACAGCCTGAAATTGAAGAACCGCATGGCATTTTGCGCCGTCGCATCCGCGACCTGGCCCGTTTCGAGGCCCTTCACTTCCGCGATATACGCCGCAGCCTCGCGGACGCTCTCCGGCGTCCTGCCGATGTACGGCGAATCGCTCTCGATGAGCAGTCTATCCAGCGGCACAGTATTAATTACTTTCCTCCTTTCCTTCGAGCGCATGTGCGCCATGGATATGTAGCCCCCCATGCCGACCACCCTTTGCGCCTGCTCCTCAGTGCCGGAATAGAAATGCATGAGGAAACGCATTCCGCCGACCATGCCGAGGATGTCCTCCACCGCATCCTTCGGGAGGCCGTTGTCGTTTGGATTGTCCCGGGAATGGATGACGAGGGGGAGGTCCATCTCGCGCGCAAGAGAAACCATCCTGGCGAAGACGCGCTTTTCGCCTTCCACCTGTTCCATCGTCTGCGCCCACTTGTAGTCGAGCCCCACCTCGCCTATCGCGTTCGGCCGGCTTGCGCGGATGAATTCCACCCATTCGTCCAGCCGCTCCGTCCCCTCCTTGATAGTAGTCTGGGGGGCGATTCCAAGAACGAACGGGTATCCTCCCGCCCGTGCGGTCTCCACCGCCTTCCGGTTCGAGCCGTGCGAATACCCCACAACGACCGGGTAGATGTCTGGCGGCAATGCGTAGCCCTTCTTCATGTCATAAAGGTGCGTGTGCGAGTCGATTAGGACCATAATTCAGGTTTAAAAACCTTAACGATTTATAACCTATAGTTCTCATTATCGCCAGGTGTATTGATGGTAGAGAAAGTTTTCGCGGTAGCCAAGGAACTCAGAGTGGGGAAATACGTCCTCGTAGACGACATCCCATGCAGGGTGGTCGAGATAGAAAGCTCGAAGCCCGGAAAGCATGGTGCAGCCAAGATGAGGATAACTGCAATCGGCATATTCGACGGGCAGAAGAAGACGCTGCTCTCGCCCGGAGATGCGGATGTGGAATCCCCGATAATCGAGCGCAAGAATGTCATGATACTTTCAGTCTCGGGCACCAACGCCCAGGTCATGGACCAGCAGACCAACGAGGTGTACGACCTCGAAGTGCCGGCCGAACTCCTGAGCGCGGCAGCTCCCGGCAAGGAAGCCGAGCTGCTTGAGGCCATGGGAAGGAAGAAGATGGAGAGGGTCAAATGAACGTCAATCTCATAAGCACCACGGAAAACCGCCTCCTTGAAAGGAAGGAGGTCGCGGCGGAAGTCATTTTCGACGGCGCGACGCCGAAACGGGCCGAGATAAAGGATGCGGTTTGCCAGAAAATCGCCGCGAACCCAGAACTCGTAGTGCTCCGCAAGGTGTCTAGTTCGTTCGGGCGCAAGGCGGTGAAAGTCATCGTGCACGCTTATTCGGCGAAGGAGAAGATGATGGCCACCGAGCCTGTATTCATCAAGGTCAGGGAAGGCCTCATGCCGAAACCGGAGAAGAAAAAGAAGGCCGCTCCACCGCCTAAGAAGAAGAAAGAGTGATTACCATGGCTGAAGACAAGAAAAAACCAGCGGCCCAGGCGGCAGCGAAGAAGAAGGCGGCCCCGAAGCCGAAGGGCTACAAGCCGGGGAAATCCTGCCCCCGGTGCGGCGCCGGCGTCAGGCTGGCCGAGCACAAGGACAGGCGCTCGTGCGGCAAATGCGGCTACTTCGAGAAAAAATGAAAACCTTTTTTCTCGCTCTTTCGATTTTTTCCATATTCTCCTTTTTAGCAGTCCTAGCCTGCCAGAATTCCGGAATAGGACTCTGCCAGCCGGTGGTTGATTTCGGCACCTACGCAGGCTCCGGGGCCATCCACATGTGCCTGCTGTCGCTTTCGATGTTCTTCCTCTGGAAGAAGGACTGGCGCACGACCTTCGAATCCATCGGCGTCCCGGGCCGGCTTAGGAACGGCATATTCTACGGGTTCATGACCCTCAGCGCGATTTTCCTAGTGCTGTTTGCGCTTGGCATATTCGCAATCCTGCTAGGCTTCAACGACCAGCAGAAGGTCGATGACAAGATAAACTCCCTTCCCGCCCTGCTCCTCGTATTCGCCGTCGTCGGCGCGCCAGTCACCGAAGAGCTGTTCTTCCGGGGCTTCCTCGCGCAGCGGTACGGAATCCTCCTTTCCGCGGCATTTTTCGGCCTGATGCATTTTGCCTACGGTTCGACGGTGGAGGTGCTCGGCGCGTTCGTGATAGGCATCGTGCTCGCAGCATCATTCAAGCTCACGAAAAGCGTGACGCCGTGCATCATCGCGCACATGGTATACAACGCAATTTCGATAACGTTCATGAGGCTGTTTTCATGAAGGCCCTCGGAATCGAATGCACGGCCCACACGCTTTCCATCGGCGTGATGGATGGCGGTGAGCGGCTTTCAAACGTCATCGACACATATTCCGGAGGCAGCGAAGGGCTGATACCACGGAAGATGGCAGACCACCATGCCGAATGCTTCGCCCGCGTGCTTTCACAAAGCCTTGGAGACGCGGGCCTTGCGATTAGGGATATCGGCCTGATAGCGTTTTCGCAGGGGCCCGGGATTGGGGCGCCTCTTTCGGTCGGAATCGCGGGCGCGAAATATCTCGCGCTGCGCCATGGCAAGCCGCTAGTGGGTGTCAACCACTGCTATGCGCATGTGAAAATCAGCGAGCATCTCTGCAACATGGAGAACCCGCTCGCGCTTTACCTCTCAGGCGGCAACAGCCAGATACTCCTCGAAGATGCCGAAAATCATTACCGCGTGCTGGGCGAGACGCTGGATATCGGCATCGGCAACATGTTCGACAGTTTCGCCCGCGCAATAAAAATGGAGCAGGCGCACGGCGGTGCGCTTTCCAAGCTCGCAGAAGGAGGGAAATACCTCCCGCTCCCGTATTCCGTAAAAGGCATGAACCTCGTATTTTCGGGCCTGCTGACCGCTGCGGAGAAGGCAGCGCGCACGCACCCGCACCGCGACGTCGCCTACTCGCTGATGGAAACGTCATTTGCGATGACCTGCGAAGTCGCAGAGCGCGCGCTGTATCTGACGCGCAAGAAAAGCCTGGTTGTATGCGGCGGGGTTGCCCAGAACCGCAGGCTCCAGGAGATGCTGCGAAAGATGTGCGCCGAAGACGGGGTGAAATTCGGCGTGGCGCCTGACGAATTCAACCGCGACAACGGAGCCATGATTGCCTATGCGGGCTCGCTCCTGCACCGCAGGTACGGCCCGACGCCGCTAGAAAAATGTGTCCCCATCACCAATTACCGGATTGATAGGATGAAAGAGGTTCTTGGATAGGTGCATCCGGCACCGGTCCGTATCCCGCCGGTTCCGAAGGCGCACCGCCATCTGCGAAGATTTCCTCCATTCTCCCGGTATAATCCGCCCCGCAAGCCGGTCCGGCAGGCGCCTCCAAAGGCGCATACGCCTCCTCGGGACTCAGCAGGTTGTAGACGTCGAACATCAGGTGGTACAGCCCCAGCCGCATGCCGCTGAAGAAATCCCCGCCGTCGATGGCTATCCTTCCGGCGGATATCGCCTGCTGTATGCTGATTTCGCCCTTCTCAAGGAGGCCGATGGTCTCCCTGTCCGTGCTCACCTTCACGCTCGGGTCGTCCAGGAGGCTCATGCCATACCCGACAATCTGCCCGTCTTTCGTGATTATGTGGCCGGCGTCCCCCTCCTTCGTGGCGATATTGATGCGCTCGGTTGCGAACAGGCCGCCCAGAACCGGTATCGAAGAAAGGCTTTCGTAATACGCCTTTAGGTCATCTTCGGCGAGCTCGTCCCCCAGATGGTCGCATGCAAGGTTGCCCCTGATTTTCGTGCCATCCAGGCAGGAGCCTGTTACCACGGCCTCCTGCTTCACGCAATTCCAGCACCCTGTTTTGTAATTCATGTAGCATCCGAATCCCGGGCCGCATGCGCTTTGGCAAGAGGCGCTGTCGGGGAACTCCCCCTGCGAGGGGACGCACAGCGGCTTGTAGCAGTTGCAGCAGACCGGGCAGCAGGACGCGCCCTGCGCGCATCCGTTCGGGGCAGCGCGCGGGTCGCAGTTCTCGCTCTTGTTTTTCTCCACGATGCCGTTTCCGCAGCAGCACGAATCCGGGCATGCCCCCTTGCCGCAGATGTTCTCAACTATGCCGTCTATGTCATCCTGGGACGGCTCCGTCACAAGCGTGTTGTTCATGATGCTGCTCGTGTTGTTGTTGTGCCCCAGGCCCATCAGGTGGCCTGCCTCATGGGCAAAATCCATATAATGCGGCCCGGCCGGGTTCGCGCTGTTCACCGGCCTGCTTGTCAAATCCGAAAACCATCCGCCCTGGGAGTTCGAGCCGTTTCCCCTCGCAACCCCGTTCACATAGGCGACGTATATCTCGGCGCCCGTGATGTTGGTCTGGTTTCTCGGGGGGTCGTCATATGTGCCGTCCGGCTTGAAGAACTTCGTCACCGTGATGCAGTGGTATCCTGCCGGCGCATTGTTCTTGCAGTCCGCGACAAGCGTGGTCTCGAGCTTCACCTCGACCGTGCACTTGCATTCGCCGGTAGTCCGGAATCCCCGCGGCCCGTTCCAGAAGCCCTCGGTCTCATTCTCGGCCGCGGCCGCGAAGCTGGCGTTCGCGCCTGCAAATGCCATCTTTATCGTTATCGTGATGTCGCAGCCGCTCCGCGACCATGTCGTCTCTGCATGCGAGATGCCGGATAGAAACAGCGCTGCGGCAAAAACCCCCAGAACAAGTACCATCATCCCCTTCATGACTGGCTTAATCATCCGTAATTAATAGTGTTTCGTGTGCAGCGGGCCAGATATGCCAAGGGCCGTATATGGTCGTGGCGGTTCTGCAAATGTTCCATGATTTCACCACACGCAATGCTTATCGTGGGGGATTTATGGAAAACGCATATAATATCTTTATAAACTTCAGATGTTTCTTCAAATCAGGCGGGTAGTTATCAGCTGCTCCCATCCAAGGTGAAATTATGGCAAAACCGGCAAGGTCATCAAGCAGGGGAAATGCAAGGTTCAATCAGTCCGCAGTCTCGGGCGCGCAGAATCCGTGTCCGTGCAGGGGGATGCCCAGCCAATCGGCAGTCAGGGCGCAGGCGCGGCCCGGAGCCGAGTCTTCGCAGGAAGCATGGAAAAGGCACGTGGCCGACTGCCTGAAAGCGAGCGGCATGACGAGGGCCGACTTCCTGAAAATGGCCGGCGTCACCGCAGGAGCCGTCGCAGCCACCGGGATGGGCCTTGGCGGAACGGCGAGGGCGCAGGTCCCTCCGGCCATGGGACCGGTCACTCCGAACCCGGATCCAACACATATCCATGTCATAAGCCCGGACTATATCGAAGTATATCCAGTAGGAACCGATACAAGGCAAACCCTTTTGGAGGCAGGACGCGTTCAGGACCCGCGGATATCCACTTTTGACGAGGCATCGTACAACCCTGAGACCGGCACAGTCCTGCCCCTCTCGGAAACAAATCCGGGAACGCCGGAAAATCCGACTGAATGGGATTCCAGGCACAGGACCCTGGATGCCATGAACGTCGAATGGGCTGTAAACAACGTCCAGAAAAACGGGACAGAGCCCGGAACAGTCCTTCTTAAAAATACCGGAACTCCATTCGAATTCGGAAGCGGTTGGTACTGGGCGTTTGACATGGCCCCTGGTTTCGGGGTTTTTCTATGCAACGACTGCAACATAACCGGCGAGGTGGACGCAGGCGGGAACCCGCTGACAAGAATCAACCACGGGGCGGCCTGTTTTGTCGCCAATTGGTGGCATGCTTTCTATGCCTTTGGGTCCGGAGTCCAACTCTGGCATGATTTTGTGAGCAGGTTCACGTTCAAGAACCTCATTCTGGAGGACAGCACATACCCCAGCCTGCTTTCATATTCGGGATTCGATATCTCGAGCTGGACACCTCATGTTTTGGAATACGTCGAAGTCGAGAATGTCCGGGTGATCGGCGCGATGCCCAGCTTCGCCGGCGGCGATGTAAACATGACTATGCTTTTTGAAAACGACTACGGGAAGGTTGTCGTAAGGAACTGTTATATCAACGCACTGAACAGCCTTGACCCAAGCGATCCTTATAACACCGGATGGAATTTCATGGCCGGAATTGCGGTTACCTCTTCCATGACCGGGCCGCCATATCAAGCGCCGGCCGGACCTTACCTCATTGCCGAAAACAATACCCTTGACATCGCCAGTTCACACCTGGGTTCTATGGGTATACTCGCGGGTGGTGCATCGGGTGCCGAGATCAGGAACAATCAAGTTACCGCAGACATCGCATTCATAAGTGGGGATGTTGGATGGACCGGGGACGGTGTTGTTACTATAGAGAACAACACATGCACCGCAAGGGTCGGGGGCTTCTCATGCGTGAACGGTATTGGAAACGAGATTGAATTGTTTACGGGCCCCTATCAGCATCCCGGGGCGGCCATCACAATCAGCGGAAACTCGGTCAATATGGATAATTCCGGTAGCATCGACCTTATCCATGGGATGATGGCCGGGATATTCGCACAGGACATATTCTTCGATGGCATTCCGTCCAACTGCCTGAAAAACGCCACTGTGCAGAACAACACCTTTACCGGAAACGCGGATTTCGGCGTGTTCATGGGCAATTTTTGGGATGTGCCTGACACCGCATCGGGGAACAATTTCCTCTACAACGACTTCAAGTCGCTCTCCTCGGGCGTTGCGACGGTGTATCTTGGGGCGCAGACCTCAAACAACGTGTTCGGCCCGAACAAATACCCGCCTGGAGGAGCTTTCCACGAAGTACTCAACGAAGGCACCAACAACCGGATTACCGGAATGCCGGCCAATACGGTGACCAGCCCAGGCATCGGCCAGGTCGTAAGGGATAAGATTTCCCAGTCAAAGACTCTCCAGGGAACCTACGCCGCAAGAATCCCAAAGAAAGACCCCCGGGGCTTTGGGTTGTCATGGCCGCGCAAATAAACCCGCCCTTTCTTTTCTTTTCCTCCTTTTTCCTTTTCTGTTTTTATTGAAAAAACGGCCGAGAGTACTGCCGGCTTCCCTGATGAACGGCATGCCGTTCAATGGGCGCAGGGAACGATGCGTCGTTCCCTCGCGCAGCCGAGCAGTTGAATCGGCCCATACCTTTTCTTCAAAGTTCTAATTCCTATCGTAAGAAATAGCCTTGGCAGCGGGCGCGCCCCTTCCCTTCCCAGGATGCCGCCAAGCTGTTTGAAGATAGTGAATGAAGATTCGCACAAAACCGCCCAAAAAGAATCCCGGACGGAGGCAGGCGGCTATAAGTGGTAATCTAAGCAAAAATAAGTATGTTTAAATACATTATACACAAAAGTAAGTTAATGGCAACATTTAGCTGGTACTCCGAACGCCAGCTCCATAAAAGGCTTGGCATCCCGGCGAACGCCCTGACGAAGCCCCTCATAGACGAGATGCTGGATATCCGGAAAGCCGGGAAATCCCTGGCCAGGGCGTACGAAGACGGGGCCGCATCGACGCTGGCCGAGGCCGGACCGGGGGAGTTTGCCCGCCGCTGGTCGGCGCGGTCCATAATCGGGCACGCCCGAATGAGCGGCAGGCAGGCCGCCTATAAGGACTTGGGCATCTCGCTTGCAGCCGTAGGCCCGGAGAACTGCGCAAGGCTGGGAATCAAAGAGCCCATCCACAGCGATTCCCTCTTCGCCATCGCGGCATTCGGCGGCCTGGTGCCCAATATCGGCAGGATGGCTGGTTTGGATGGTGCATCGGGGATTTCAGTCGAGCGGCTTTTCGCCGCAACGCCGGTCTATCGCGCGACATTCACCGGACGGGAGCATCTTCCGGCGGTATACTTCAAGGAGGCATCCGTGGAGGCAGAGGCGCTCGCATCCAGATTGCTCGCCAATGCGGGCATCGCAATGCCGAAGATACAAAACGTCAGCTTCAGGCACCCGCGCGGGGAAATGATGGTCTATGGCATCCTTGAGGACATCGCCTCCGAATCATCGGAGGGGCTGGCCTCGTCCGTACGGGCCTTTGCCCGGAACCCGGAACTGTCCGGGATGGTCATGGAGAATCTGGATGGCTTCGCATTCCGGCTCGGATACGCATTCGAGACATTCAGGAGCATGGGCATCCAGGACATGCATTCGCGGAACCTTTTCATCCTGGGCAACAACGGCTCCGCCGGCATAGGGGTGATAGATTCAGGCATTGTAGCATGCTATGCTCCTCCTGAAAAGTACATGAGCGCGTATGCCGGGGTGCTCCACACGATAATAGATTCGATTGATTTCGCGCTGAAATACGGGGATGTCGTCCGGTCGGAGCCTGGGCGCCTCAGGGAGCTCCTTGGCAAAGCGGATGCATCGATGGAAGCCGGGCGCAAGGAAGCGGTCTGGGAGAGGATATCCGGGCCGTTCATCGCCGGCGCCGAATGCGCCGCGGAGTACCTTGCGGGCGGGAAGACCAAGGCGTATGTGAAGCGGCAGCTTCGGATGCACGATGGCAGGCCCGTCGGCAGGCCGCGCGATTCCCGGAGCCTGAAATCATCATGGGGCCATCATGCGCCGGTCACGGTTATGAACGGGAGCAACCAGCGCATAATGAGCAGCGGGCCTTACAGCGGGATGTTCATGCTAGACTGGCGCGCCGCATGGAAAAGCGGCTTCCTGGACCAGCTTAAAACCAGCGCGGCCGAGTTCTGGGGCGCCACGACCAGAATCTGGAAGAATCGGATGCCCGGCTGGGTGAATGGCATGAGGGTAGCCACTATCGCATATTGAGTTTTGGGTTTCGAGTTTTGGGTTTTGTGTTTCGGGTTTTGGGTTTCGGGCGCGACGTTTTGCAAGGCTCCTTCGGCTTCCGGAAGTTCAAGCCGCCGTCGAAGCGGCAGAGTCCCTTTTTCTCTTCCACCGGAGAAAACCCCCCAATCCTACCGGCGCAGTGAACGAATCGCATAAAAGCTTTGCCGAAGTATCCCGCAATAGTCATAGGGGATATTCATGGCAAAACCATCAGGAACCGGACATATGACGCGGAAGGAATTTTTGAGGACTGCAGGACTGACCGCAGCAGCCGTCGCCGGAGCTGCAAGCGCAACCGGCGAACCAGATGTCATCAGCCCGCCGGACACCATGCCGAACCCGGACATCGTGCCGTATGACAATCATCTTGATGTTTATCCGACGGGCGACCCTGCCTCAGACCTCCAGAACCTCCAGTACGCAGTATCCGGCTATGCCCAGCCAAGCATACATCTCATGCGAAAGACGAGGGCTGGTGCGGCTTCGGATTTCAGCCTTCCGCCAGCGGGCGTGGTGGAAATCACGCGGGATGTGGAATTCGCGGGCAACGGCTCGGCAATCGTGGGCGGCTACATCGCGTTCCACTCCTACGGCGGCTGTTCGCTTGCCCTGAAAAACCTCGAGCTTAGGGGCCAGTCGCTCGCATCGGTCGCGGGCCTATTCAACGATGTCGATTTGGTATCATCTGGGTCCAATCCCGTCCCCGTGCCAGATCCGGCATACGGCTTCATCGTGCGCCTCAGCGGTGCGCTCCGGGTGGCCAACTCGTTCGCCCGCAACACGAAGGTGGGCATTTTCGCGCAGGGCATGTCGTCCGGGCACATCGTCTCATCGGATTTCTCCGGGACCGCCTGTCCGGTGTTCCTGGACGGGAACCTCACTTCCTTAAGCGGAAACTCGTTTTCCAGCCCCTCTTCGATTGCAGGCGTGATAGTGTCAGGCGGCTCCAACATCCTGGCCGGCAACCGGTTTTCGCCCTTCCAGGCCGTTAACCTCCTGATTCTTCCGGGGGCGTCGAACACTATCGCCAATCTGGGCAAGGGAAGCGTGGCATCCGGCTCCAATCCCGTTCCCGTTCCAGAACCCAAGATTGTGGATTACGGGCAGAATTCGGCAATAAACGGCCGATACCTGGCAGTCGGGCCCTCGGATTCGCTCCTTGCGCAGGTCGACGAGCTCTACGGGGGCCTCTCGTTCCTATTCAGCGGCGGGGAAGGCGGGCCGGACGTCATCTAGCGTTCGGCCATGATACGCCGGTCCGGTCGTTTTTGCGGAGCGTCTCAACATCCTCAAGGACGGCATCCATGTCTTTTTTCACTTCCGCGTCCTCGAGATTGTTGTCCCTCATGAAATCCATGCAGTATCCGGCGAGCCTTTCCGCATCATCCAATTCGCCCATCCGGAGGTAGACCTGCGCCTCGGTCGCCCGGCAATACAGCACGCCCTGCGAATAGCCCGCTTCCTCTGATTTCGCAAGCGCGTCCGCAAGCTTGTCAAGCGCGACATCGTACATCCCAAGCTCCTTGGCGGCCTCGGCGTGCATCTTGTCCAGCATCGCCAGAAACGCCTGGTTCTGGGGGGTCTTTGGGAGCGGCGCAAGGGTGCCGAGCATGGCGCCGGTTTCCTCAAGCAGTTCAAGGGCGGCCCTCGGCTCCTTGCAGTAGATGGTCAGGTTGCCTGAAAAACTGTTGCTAATGGCCAGATACGCGTCCACCCTGCCCGCCTTGAGGGCCTCCTCCCTGGCCCTTTCGAAAAGGCGCTTCCCCTCCCCAAGCCTTCTGTCGCCGCCCGCCATGTTGCCTTCTTCGATTTCCAGCCTGCCCAGCCGGCACGTGGCGGCTCCCATCTGCGTGAGTATCTTGTAGCCCTCGCCGCTTCCCGCCAGGTATTCAAAGGCCTTCTCAAGAAGCTCCAGGTTCTTCTCAATCGTCTTCCGGTCGTTGCCGAGCTTGGAAATCAAATACGCCTTCCGATGAAGCATGTTGCCGCAAATCCTCATCTGCCCCTGGTCGCTCAAATCCGCAAGCATAATCGCGTCGTCGAAGAACTCGTTCCTTATCAGGTAGAAAAAGGAGACCGAGTTGACGTGCCTTTCGGCATGCATGAGCGCTTTGGCGCGGTTTTCCGGCGTGCGTTCCGCGTTCCTGTAGTACTCGAAAATCGCGATGCCGTTTTTCATGCCTGCGGCCTCGGCCGCTTCGGCGAGCCGGAGCGATATCCTCTCTTTCTTGCGCGGGTCCATGGAGTCCGAGAGGGCGCCCTGGAGCATGGCGTTTACGAACTCGTAATCCGCTCCGAGAAATCCCTTATCCCGCAGGATGTCCAAATTTTCGCGCGCATCCCCATCCACCAGGGGCGCCATCACTGCGGTCGAATGCATCAGCGAATACGTTTCCAGCGCCTCATAGAGGGCGGGGCTCAGGCCGACATGCAGGTTGCTTAGCATGATGTCCCGAAGGCCCTCAGGCATCCTTCTGCGGAAGCGGAGCCTGCCGAGCCCGTCGTCTTCCATGGCCTTGACCAGCTCTGAAATGAATTGCGGGCTGCCGCCGGATTTCGCAAACACCTCTCCCAGTATGGCATCCGGCAGCCTGGCGCCCGGGTGGTGCTTCTTGGCGAGCTGGCGGGCGAACACATGTGCTTCCTCCTGCAGGAGGCCATTGACTTCGAAATCCTCCCCGTCTGGAAACAGCCTCGAGCTGCCCGAGTATATCGCGCTGCATCGGTTTTTGGCGAAATCCTGGCCTATCGCCGCGAAGAACGCCGCGCTCTCCCTGTCGATATTGTCGCCGTTGTTTATGATGTATATCGCGGGGCTTTCGACGAGCCTGGATTGGAAGCGCGCGAGCATGGCCGGAAAATCGCCCTCCCCGGCCCAATTGAAAAGTTCCCCGTCGGAATAGAACCCCCCGACCTTCTTCATAAGTTCAAGGAGCGCCCGGTAGGGGTCCTTTTTGAAAAGCGGCGAGCAGCGGAGCTCGTGGCATTCGCCTGCGAATTCCTCGGCGACAAGCGAGAGGAGCCTGTCGCGCCCTGAGCCCGCCTCGCCAATGACGTTCAGCGCAATCCCGTCCCGCTCCCGTACCATCCGGCAAATCTTTTCAAGCTCTTTTGAATGCAGTACGAACTCCTCCCTCTCCCCCTTCCCTATCGCCGTTGCGAAATCAAAGAAAAGCGTCTTCGTCTCCTCTATCCCGGCAAGCCTCTCGCGCCCGATTTCATAGCCGCGAATCATCCGCGACACCCTCTCATCGAGCATCTCCCGGCTGAACCTTATCCTCCTGCGCCCTTCACCGTGCCCGTGCTTCTGCACGCTGGATTTTATCCTGGAAGCGAGATTGATGGTCTCCCCGATGGCGTCATACCTTCCGAGAATCGGGCCGCAGAGCGCCTCGCCCTTGTGCATCCCGGTCACCGCCGGGAGGGCGGGAAACCCGTATTTCCTGCAGAGGCGGTCATGGGTTTCGTGCATCTTGGCGACGGCTTCGAACGCCCTCACCCTCGCATCATCGCAGGACCTCGGGGCGCCGATAAGGATAAGGGAATTCTCGTCTTTGAGTTTGCCGATGAACCCGTCCGCCTGCACCTCGAAAATGTTCCGCGCGCATGCGAAAAAATCGGTCAAAGCGTCGTGCGCGAGGGCCGCATCGGGCGCGGAGCCGTCATTGGGGCTGAGCCTGGAAAAGGCCATCCTCATGAATGGGAAATCAGAGAAGATTGCGACCGGCGAAAGCAGCCTGCACTGCTGCGCCTCATGCAGGGACTGGGGAAGGAAGGATTTCGCGTATTCCTCATCTGGCGCAGGGGCGGCCATGCCTTCCCTCCTGAAGAGCCTTTTTAGCAATCCTCCCCTTCCGGCAAGGTATTTCGCATGCAAATCCTCCCCGCGTATCTGCGAGTGCCTGCTCTTCCCGTCGGGTTCGCGGGCGAGGTTGGTCGACACGCTCCCGTTTTTCGAGTGCTTCTCGTGGCCAGCCGCCTCCCGGAGTGCGCTTCCGCATGAGAGGTAAGCGCGCCTGTCCCCGTCCTGCGCTATGAACTCGTAAAGCCGGCCCTCGGCAAGCCCTATGTCGATTTGGAGCGGAAAAACGTTCCCAAGCGCCTTCAGCGTCTTCTTCCTGCAGGGGTGCGCCTCGCCGCAGAAACCGAGGGCATCCCGCACGCCACCGAAACTGATCAGCATCGCGTCCCCCTCGATGGCGATGACGTTCCCGCCGTGCCTGAGGGCGATTTCGGATATTGGCCCGAACATCCCCTCCAGGGCGTCCACGATGGCGCCGATTCCCCTCTCTCCGTGGGCCTTGATTATGGATTCGGCAAACGGCGTGTAGCCTGAGATGTCCAGGAACACCGCGCAAGCGCCCCGGACCTGCGGCATCGCAAGCCGTTCCCGGTCCCGAAGGGCGTTTCCCGGCAATATCAGTGATGCGTAAGACAGGCCCTTGCCCCGCTTGTCCATGGGGATATAGTGTTTGCTAGAGTTTAAATGTGTTTTTATCTGCGTCGGCGGCGCGCATTCCAGCCGCATTACCCGGAGAACCCGGCTATTCGCGCCCTTCCTTCGGCATCTTCCTGCCCAGCTTTATCCCAACAGCGAGTGCTATTATGACTGCGACCACGACGATTACAAGCACTTCGCCAAGCCCAAGGCCGTATATCATAAGCCAAGGATGCAGGGCAAAATCTAATAAATCTGGCGTGGGTGGCGCGGCCGGCCCCTCTGCGTTCAGCGGTCCATCTCTTCGAGCTTCTTCCCGAGCGCCTGCGCGTTCTCCCAGTTTATTCCATAGGATTTTTCGCTCTCCCGGAAAATCGACAGGGGCAAAAAGTACCACGGCTCGCGGTTCCGCCTCCATCCTATGTAGCAGTTGATGCCGCTTATGCCTTCCCATCTTTTCAGGTTGTCGAACTGCTCGCGGTCGATGTTGAGGTTCTGCTTCTCATGCGCCTTGGCCTCGATGCCGAACTGCACGCCCCTCCTGAAAACCAGTATGTCCGGGCTAAGCGAATTCACGCCGCTTCCGGCGGCCCGTATCACGCAAAAGCCTTTGGTTGAGAAGTGGTCAATCAGTTCTCGCTCTGCACGCGAGCCTTTCCGGTATGAGAGCATGCATGCGATTAGCGGGCCGCGGTTATTAAACTACTCTTTCGCGAGCGCTTTTTTCACTGCGCATGAGAGCGCTGAGAATTCGACGGGCTTCTGGAGCACTGCGTACGCGCCGGCGTCCAGGAGCGCTTTCCGCTCATCGTCGCTTGCATCCCCGCTTACGATGATTACCGCTGCGCATGGGTCTTTTGTACGGAGCGCCCGAAGCAGCTCGAGGCCGTTCATTCCCGGTGGCATGTGGAAATCGCTGACGACCACATCCGGCTTCTCCAACGAATAAGCGGCCAGCGCATCTTCACCGCAGGCCGCGGTCATTATGCCAAAACCCGACAGTCCGAATATGTCCGCCATGGAATCCCGCGTGTCCATGTTGTCATCTACATAAAGAACGCGGATTAGCGATTCTGCAGGTATGGCGATATTATCTGCAAGGGGCTCCTGGCCCGCAAAGGGCGACCGGAGCGCGCATTCCACTGCCGATACTATCTCATCCCTGGGTGCAGGCTTGTCAAGTATCCTGAAAATCCCGTTCTCCCGCAACCCGGCCTGCTGGCCTTCGTCTAATCCCGCCGCATGCGTTATCACCGGGACTGAGGGCGCGATGGACTTAATCTGCGCAAGGAGCTCCAGGCCGTTCATCAGGGGCATGTTGTAATCGCTTAAGATCAGGCCTATTCCGCCAGATTTGAACCTCTCCAGCGCTTCCACGCCGTTTTCCGCAGTCTGCACGGAATATCCGGCTGCGGCGAGAATGCGGGCGATTGCCTTTGCGATTACCGGCTCATCGTCCACGACTAGAATGCCGGGCCGTTTTCCTGATGCTGTCAAACCCTTTCCATCCCTGGATGGCGGTGCTGGCCCCGGGCCCCTCTCGATACTAGCGCTCATGCATATCGCTTATCTACCATAAAATATATAAATATAACACTAAATGTCGATAAGAAAAAACACATAAGAAAAGCGCTTGTCATATCTCGGGGGCTTCCATCATGGCGCGGAGGAGGTGCCTCGCCGCCTCGCCCATATTTGGTTCGCCGCCTTTTAGGAGCCAGCCCCTGCGCACTGCTATGCGCCGGATGACCTCTTCCGGCCCGGCCGCTCCGTCCAAATCGACATCATACCTCTTTTCAAGCCATCGGCGCAGCGCACGGGATATGAGCGCCCGCCCGGCGAATTCGAAGGCGTACTTTTCCTGCTCAGAGCCCAGCTTGACCGCGCCCTTGCGGACGAGGCTTTCCTTCTTCTCGCTTTTCGGGAACATGCCGCGGTAGTCGCTCACCATCAATTCATCGTTCACCCTAATCCACTGGATGTCCTTTGTAGTCCCGGCTACAGGCGACACCTTCACGGCCTGCCTGCCGACGAGAAGGTTTATCAGCGAGCTTTTTCCCACATTCGGATAACCGATGAATATCGCCTTGAGGGGCCTCTGGCCCGTGCGGCCAAGTATCGAGCGCATAAGCAGGTTCCTTCCCGCCGCGCCGCCCTCTTTCGCGCTGAGGTATATCCCTTTGTTCTGGAGCCTTTGCCGGGCGGCGCCCTCATGGAGCAGGTCCGCCTTGTTTGCGACGACAAGAAGCCTTTTCGAGCCCGTCCACCTCTC
This sequence comes from Microcaldota archaeon, assembly GCA_022627495.1. Lineage (GTDB taxonomy): Archaea > Micrarchaeota > Micrarchaeia > Anstonellales > Bilamarchaeaceae > Bilamarchaeum. The sequence goes on along the minus strand of JAKEGJ010000022.1, from coordinate 27,879 downwards.
CGCGATTTGCAGGCGCGTCCCTTCTATGTCCCGCGCGTCGAGCACCTCGACGATGACGTCCGCCCCGTGTATCATGTTCCGGAGGAACGTCCAATGATCCTTGGGGTGCCGCTGCCCGTATCCGCTTCCCATGGTGTGATATCGACGGGGAGGGATTAAAAGCTGAGCAGGAATACGCATCATCCTATCCAAAGGCGGGATAAGATGGAACGCAATCATCTCGAGCATATCGTCCGGATGTACCGGCTCGTCCAGGATATCGAGCGCCTAATGACGCAGGGGAGCCGGCCTTCTTGTTCCGGCGACGTCCGCGCCCACCTTCAGAACCTTAGAATGCTCGCAAGGAGCGCGCCGGGTGGCCTGAAGGACGGCTATCCGTCTTATAACTGGGCCGGGCTTTCGCGCATGAGCCTGCGCAATGATAGTGAAACCGGGCGGGCCGTCCGGAATTTCGTCCCGCAAATCAAAGCCGCCGTGCTTGCCGAATTCGGGCTCAAATGGGGCACCCTGGTCTATTCCGGCATGACCGAAGCGTCGTTTGCGGCCGTATTCGATTCCGAAATTGACGGGCGGGATGCCCGCTGCCTTTTCCTGGACGGGGTGCTCTCAAGCGCCGAATTCCGCGACGGCTCCCCCGCGCTTCTCTACCCCCCGCTCATCATGCGCTCCTTCGGGATGCTGAAATCCCCCCGCCGGGGGCTTGTCCTGGGAGTCGCAGGGGGGACGATGGTCGAAATCCTAAAGCACGAGTTCCCGAAGATTCATGTCGACGGGGTGGATATTGATGCCGAGGCGGTGGATTTGGGCAGGCGCTTCTTCTCCCTGAAAGTTGACAGCAGGACCGCCCTTCACATGTGCGACGCCCGCGAATTCGTTCATAAGTCCAAGAAAAAATACGATATCGCGGTGATGGACGCCTTTGCGGGCATCTCGCCCATCCCGCACCTGGCAACCGTCGAATTCGCCCGCGAGATGAAATCGGCAATGGGAAAGGGCGGGGTATGCGCGATAAACATCATAGCGCGGCTTGAACGCACGGGCTACCTCCAATACGCATACGATACATGGCGTTCGGCATTCGCAAGCGTGTTTGTGCTGCCGCTTTGCAAGGAGGGGGAGCTGTTCAACATCGTGCTGATAGCTACGGATGCGGATTCGCGGGCTTTTAAAGAACGCAACGAGGGTGCAATCTACCCGATGGATTACGACGCATCCCGCGTCTTCACCGACAGGGACAACCGCATCCGCGAGCTTTCGCCCTACTAATCCCCCCACCAAGCGCTTCATTCGAACCGTGCTGCCTGGCATGCCGCTATAAGCTGGCTATGGCGGCGCGCAGCAGCCTGATGCTGTATTCGACATCCGCCTGATGCGCCACGCCCACGGTGGAGTGGATGTACCTGGTGGCGACGCCTATCGCTATCGAGGGGATTCCGCCCCGCAGGTTGTGTACTGACGACGCATCGGTCGCGCCTCCGTCAAAGACCTCGATTTGCACCGGCACCTTGGCCGACTTTGCGGCCTGGAAGATGCCCTGGGCGAGTTTACGGTCCGCGACATTGCCCCTTGCGCCGGCTTCCACAAGCGCTATGCACGGCCCCTTGCCAAGAGCCAGCGGCGCATCGTCCGGCTTCAGTTCCGGGTGGTCCCCGGCGACGGACGTGTCCACGGCTATGAACGCCCTCGGCTCCAGGCGGTAGCTCGCGGTCATAGCGCCCTTGCCGAATGTAGAGACCTCCTCCTGGGACGTGCCCATCAGTATCACGTTGTCGGGGAGCCCTTCGGCCAGCTTCATGAGGATATAGCAGCCGATGCGGTTGTCGAGCGCTTTTCCGCACAAAAGCTTTTTGCCCATCCTGAAGAACCTGGTCGGGAACGAGACCGCGTTGCCTATCTCGATTCCTGCCGCGCGGGCGTCCTTGGCGCTTTCCGCGCCTATATCGATGAACATGCTCGCGTGGCTGACGACGCTTTTGCGCTCCTCGTCCTTCATGATGTGCGGCGGCTTGCTCCCTATCACGCCGGGCACCAGGCCCTTCCTGGTACGGATGACAACCTGCTGGTTGACAAGCGTGCGGTCGTCGATGCCGCCAATCTTGATGAACCTGAGGAAGCCCTTCTCATCTATGTGCTTGACCATGAGCCCGATTTCGTCCATGTGCGCCCCGAGAATCAGGGGGTTCTTGCCCACGGATTTGTATCCTAGGACGTTCCCGAAATTATCAATCTCCGTCTTGAGCCCGCTTTTTCGGAAGCCATCCGCCATTATTGCAGCCACTTCGCCCTCCTGCGAGCTTACGCCGTCCGCCTCTGACAGTTTTTTCAAAAGGTCATAATCCATAAGCATACCTGATGAGGATTGGCTGGTTAAATTAATAAGTATGTCCGGGGCGGGGGAGGAAGTGCAAAACAAGGGGCCGGAAGCCTGGTGTGCAAACGACAGCATTTTGTAAAGTCAACTTTACGTAATGCATATATTTTGTAAAATCGGTTTGACAAAATGCATATTCATAGTGCCTTCTCGATATCTCCCATGTCGAAGCAAAGCGCATCCTCTGTCTTCGACCTAAAGCCCCTCGCGATGACAGCATAATAGACATTCTTTTTTCCATGCTCCACGAGCCGCTCCTTCTGGCGGAGGGACTGCAGTATGGCGCCGCCATCCGCCTCGGAGTCCCATTTGCACTCGACAAGCAAGACGCTGTCATCGCCCACCAGGACTATGTCTATCTCGTCGCCTTTCCTTGACCACCAGCGCCCGATTTTTGAGAAATTCTCTGGAAGCCTGCCCTTCCGATTCATTTTCGCCATAAACTCCCCGCAGACCTGCTCGAAGGCGAATCCCACCTGGGAGTCGAAGCCCTCCGAGATGATGGAGAGGAGGCGGCCATACTCCTCTTCCTCGAAGTAGCTGATATTGCGGTAGATGAAGTGGAACCAGAACCTGAAGAAGTTGTCGCTTATCCTGAACACGCCCCTTTTTGACTTGGGCCGAGTTTCCGTCACCGGCACCTCGTACCTGATGATATCGACCAGGTCCTCAAGGTCGTACAGGTACGTTGATATGCCGTTCAGGCCGATGCCGGACGCGTCAGATATCTCTTTCTTCGTTGATTTTCCCATCGCGATGGCGCTGATTATGGCATAGTAATTGGGGTGCTCTTTGCCGAAGCTCTCCATCATCGTGTCCCGCACCTCGCATTTGAGGGGGCTGAATGGATTGAAGAGGAGGATTTCCAGGGCATCCTTCCAGGATGCTACCTTCCTCCCCTGCAAAAGCGCGTAATAATACGGGATTCCGCCGGCTATCGCGAAAATTCTCACCTGCTCCTCGACGCCCTTCACGCCGATGCCTTCCAGCACCGCCCTCACATCCGAAAACGAGAATGGCTTGAGGAAAAGGTCCGCCTGCGACCTTTTAAAGAGCGGGGCGCCGGTCTCCAGGATGATTTTTTTTATCATGCCCACGTTCGACCCGCTCAGTATCAGCGAGGTGCCGGAATGTTGGCCCTTCCTGTCCCAGTGGTCCTGCAGATGGGTTATCGCCAAAGGGTCCACGTCCAGCAGCCTCTGGAACTCATCCATGACGACAACGCCCCCATGGGAGAAGATGATTTCATACAGCGTGCTCCATTTGTCGATTTTCACATACTCGGGCAGATTGTACTCCTGCCTGAGGATGCCCTCGAATTCGGACAGCAGCCCAGCCGCGTTCTTCTTCCTGTGGACATAAAGGTACGCACCGCCTGTTTTTTTCAGCGCTTCGAGGATGAGCGCGGTCTTCCCGACCCTTCTCCTCCCTCTTATGAGGATGAGTCCGGGCCTTCGCGAAATGGCATCCAGGAGCCCTGCGAGCTCCTTTGTCCGGTCATAGAATTTCATAATATAGGTTAAATTAATAACCTTTATTAATGCTGTGTATTTTTTTTAAATTAGACCAGTTGCACGTCTTATAATAAAAGGTTAAAAATTTTACCTTAATTTTATTAACCTATTTTCAATACAATAGCATGCCTATGGATCAGTGTTATTTCTGCGACTTCTGCCCCAGCGGGCTGGCAGCATCTGCCTCTGGCAGTATCTTCATGAGCTCATAGCCCCTAAATACACTCAGTTACGATTAACCCTGGTTAATACGTATGTTCCGGAGGCGGAACTGTTTGGAGCGGACGAAAAAAAAGGATAGAAAAATAAAGAAAAATGAAAAAAAAAAGATTTCGCTACCAGACCGGGGTGAACAGAACTCCGCCCAGGCCTTCAGGCGTATTCGGGCCCGTGGTCGAAAGCCCCCATTTAGCCCGGAGTTCGAGGTAGTTTCCGTTCTGCTTAATCACCTGGTACGCCCAGTCCTGGTTCAATCCGAGTGAAGTCATGAAACTGACCTCGCCGCTCAATCCCAGGAATCTTTTTTGGGAATCGTTCAGCATTGCCGGATTGTTCTTGATTGATTCTATGTTGCCCTGCGTCCAACCCCATGCGGCTGCCTGGATAAGCGCATACCCCACCCAGTTGACTATTTCATGCCACTTGGAGTCGTTTTCCCTTACCACTATAGCGAGCGGGTCCGTTTTGTACGTCTGATAATTTTGTGCTTCCGTTGATCCGCCCATTATCTCCAGGAACGCCAGCGTGTCTACTTCATCCGTGATGAACGCATCCACGCCTCCTTCCATATACGCATATGCGGCATCCGTAGCATTTAAAAGCATCGGTGCAACCCCGCCGCCCAGGGTATACGCGTAGTCCGCGCCGGTTGTGCCTGAAGGCGCTGCCCACCTTAACGTGCTCCAGCTGGCCGGATTGGCGTTTCTCACCCAGAACGTGACCGGAGTCACTTCATAAACCGGGCCGAAATCATCGTTAAAATTCAGGTCTCTGGCCAATGTCCAGGTCGCCTGGGCAAACAGCACATCGAACATCCCATTTGCCAAGTCGGTGAACCGCGTGTCCCAGAGCTGGGAGCCGACGATTTCCACACTGTCCTTGCTTCCCATGACCGCCGTAGCGATGCACCTGCCCAAATCCGGTTCAAATCCAATCCATTGCCCGTTTGCGTCCTTGTAAAAGTACGGCGGGTATCCTGTCGGGTAATACTGGTATATATTGCCAATTCCGACTAGCAATTTTCCGCGCTTTTTCACTGTCTTCAATGTTTCACTAATCAATAGGCCATAGGCATACGCATTGCCCGCCCTTGCGACTCCGCTCATGCCCATCGTCGCCGCACCCAGTGCAGCAGCGCCCATGCCCGCGGTCCTCAAAAAGTTCCCCCTTGTCATACCCATTGAAAAAAACGGCCGAGAGTACTGCCGGCTTCAGCCGAGCAGGTGAATCGGCCCATACTTTTTCTTCAAAGTTCTAATTCTTATCGTCAGAAATAGCCTTGGCAGCGGGCGCGCCGCCCCAGAGGGGCGGCACACAAACCTTCAGGAAAGGTCCGCTGCCGGAGCTGTTGCAGATGTCTAGTGGAACTCAGGATTTAAGAAGGAATTTGTATCACCTGGTTTTTGCATCGAAATGCAGGTATAAAGTATTCCGGAACGAGCATACAACGAGAATATGCACGGATGCATTCCGTGAAGTTGAGCAGAAATACGGGATAAAGATTGAAGAGCTTGAATTCCAGCTGGATCATGTGCATCTGATGGTGCACATCCCTGCCAAGTTGTCTGTTTCCTACGCCGTACAATTGCTAAAAGGAGTCTCAGCAAAACGGATTTTCGATGCCTGATCAGGGCTGTGTAAAAGGTATCCTAGAGGAAGCTTCTGGAGTCGGTTCAAGTACTACGGGACTGTCGGTCCTATGACTGATGCTGTCATCAAACGATACATCGGCGCTCAGGACGTCCACCATGAGCGGCTGATAAATCCAGAAGCCGGCCAGATGCAGCTAACCACGTTCTTTTCCTAAAGAGCGCGAGCGATAAATACCGCGGGCTTTAGCCCGCGGATAGCGAGCGCTCGAAAATTGGTTTTACCCGAAGGGTGTTATGTTCCTTGGTCTTACGTTGTTCACCATCTTATCAACTCCGGCGGGAAATGTGCCTTCGAGTGCGCACCTGCCCCCGCCTCATGTATGCGCATCCCTATCTAATGTTTATAATCATTTCTGTGCTTTTTTTTGTGGCGCGGCGGGATTTCTTGAAAATTTCCGGCGGTTGTGGCAAAACCGGCATGGAAACTGCCGGTAACCTGTCGCAACAAACGGAAGGATTTGAAGATAAGATTAAAACATATCACGGTGAAACATCATCCATGCTTGAGAATTCGTTCATCCATCTCCCGGACTACGGCCCCCGCCGCGAGCGGAGGCTCTGGGAGAGCGGCATCTCATGCTGGGACGATTTCCTCGACCGCTTCGGCGCGTCCCGGTTCCACACCGCCCTCTGCGGCAAAATCGCCAGTTCGAAATACGCCCTTCAATCATCGGATGCGGATTATTTCTCCAAGGCGCTTCCGCGCGGAGAGGCCTGGCGCGCGTTCCCCAGTTTCCCGAAGGTCGCCTACGTAGACATCGAGACGACCGGGCTTGCGCCTGCCACTGATTACATGACCGTAGTCGGGCTCTATGACGGGAAGAAGGTTCACAGCTACGTCCATGGAAAAAACCTGGACGATTTCCGGCGCGATATCGCGGCGTTCGACATGGTCGTAACCTTCAACGGCTCGATGTTCGACCTGCCATTCATCCGGAAAAGCTACCCCGGCATCCGCCTCCCGCCTCTGCATGTGGACTTGCGCTTCCTGCTCGCTTCGCTGGATGTCCGGGGCGGGCTGAAAAGGATCGAGCAGCAATTCGGCATGGAGCGGGAGGATGATTTGAAGGGGATGAACGGCTACGACGCCGTGCTTCTCTGGCAAAGATACCTGCGGAGGAAGGAGCCGGCAGTGCTCGACAAGCTTGTCCGCTACAACGCCGCGGACATCACGAACCTCAAAATCCTCCTCGAATGGGCGTATAAGGAAAAACGCCTGCGGACCGGATTCGATGAGATGCACGCCGCGCCAAAGGGCGGGGAAGGCCGTGCAGATTCAAGCGGCTGACTTGCCAGCTACCCTTTTGGCACCTGCCCGCAACCATTTAGAAATTTGCCCTCCTTTTACCTTGCATGAGGGGCATGCTAGTACTCCTGCTTGCGGCAGGGCTGTTGGTTTTGGGATGCGCCGGCCAGCCGGGCGCGGGGAACCAGACGGTTCCGAATATGACGAACCAGTCCAACAACACCCCGCCCGTACAGGCCTGCAACGGTCCGGTGTGCGGCGCGGACGGCATCACCTACGCGACGGATTGCGAAGCAGAGCTTGCGGGCGTGTCCATCGAATATCAGGGCGAGTGCGCAAAACCCCCGGAACCGAACTGCTCCGACAGCGACGGCGGATTGGACATTGCAACCGCAGGCACGGTTTCCAAAGGCAACGAGAGCCGCCAGGACTACTGCCTCGACGCGACGCAACTCGTCGAATACACCTGCCTGGACAACGCCATGCAGATGGCGTCGGTCTCATGCGGGGAGAATCGGACATGCGAAGCCGGGCGCTGCGTTCCCCGGCCCCCGGAGAACACAACTCCGCCTGCGCCATCCGGCTGCACCGGGCCGGCAGAAAACGACGTCTATGCCAGGGAGACGACGACATACAACGGCATGGAGTACACCGACTCCTGCGTGGACTACCGCACAATCAAGCTGTACTACTGCAAGGACAACGCGCTTGAATCCATCAACAACCAGTGCCCATCGGGCTACGGCTGCACGGACGGCCAGTGCAACTGGCTGCAGATGACCTGCACGGATACCGACGCCGGGAACGATACAACGAAACGCGGGACTGTGACGGTCCTCAAGGGATACCTGACAGTCGGGGAGCACACGGACGAGTGCATTGACGACGGGATGGTGACGGAGTGGGTGTGCCAGGAAAACGGCACGGCCACAGTCAGCGAGGAGGCCTGCCCGAGCGGCACATGGTGCTACAACGACCACTGCATCAAAGGCGACTGCTCAGAAACCGATGGCGGAGACAACATCTACCGGCATGGCATCACGACAGACGAGTCGGGCGACTACGAGGATGACTGCCTGAGCGACTACCAGATACGGGAATACTTCTGCTACGGGAACGAAGCCACTTACGACGACATCGATTGCGGCGACGACTACATCTGCAACAGCGCCTCCGGCCGCTGCGTCGAAGGCAGCATCAGCTGAATTCTGTGCCTTTTCACCTTTTTTCCGTTTTCCCGTACGCATTTTCCACGTCGAAGCGCGGGAAACGCCTGCCTTTTTCCAGCTTTTTTCACGTCGGTCTATACAAAGCTATATAAATGCTATTTTCCTTTGCATATTCCCCATGCAATAACGGAGCTTATTCTCAAGCCCGTGCAAAATGCGGGCAACCTGCCCGCGCAAGAAATAGGAGCAACCGAGCAATCGGCGATACGGTGACCAAGATGTACGGCTGGATACTTAAGACAGACTGGGATATTGACCGCGTTATGAGATGGTACTCGCGCAGGCATGGAAAGTCGAGCTGGCGCGAAATCTGAACCCCGCCCATCAATCCGTCAGATTCTTTTCCTTTTTATTTTTTTCTTTCTGTCCCCTGGCTTAAAATCCTGATTTTCCCCGCGCTTCCATCGACCTCGACCAGGTCGCCGTCGCGGAGCATTGAAAACACGTCTTTTTCCGGGTTGTCGACCATCGGTATCCGCGAGATAATGGCGCCGACTGCTATTATCGGCTCCGCGCCGATGTTTATCACCGCCGCCGGGGCCTTCTTGTTTTTTGCCAGCTGGAGCATGACGTAGGAGCCGACCGTGCTTCCCTTCCCGTTCGGGAACACAAGAACCCGCCCCGAAATGTTCTTCCCTTCGAGCGGATGCCCCTTCTCCATCACGGTTCCGGTTTTCGGGTCCACCCCGCCCAGGAACCCGATGGGGGCGCGTGAAACCAGGGCCTCTCCGGATGCCTTCCCTCTGGATATCGGCCTCGCCCCGATAATCGCTGTTTTTTCGTCCGCCATAACAATCACCGGTACAGGATGTCCTCCAAATCGCCGAATGCGACCTTCTGCTTGCACAGGTTGGGCAGATACGCCGCCGCCTTCCCGGAGTTCGTTCCGGTCACAACATAACCCATCTCCTCGAGGGGGCACACGACCATGCACGTATCCGCCACGACGCGCCCCCCGGCGGCTGAAATGGCGCCGCTGTACCCAAGCCGGTCAGCGTCCTCCTTCAGCTTGCGCGAAGTGCATACCCAGAACTCGCACGTGGGCTTCCGTTTCGCGACGAGCCCTGCGACCTCTTTAATCTCTTCGAGCGATGCGTGCGGGCACCCGATTGTGACCAGGCTGGGCTTCAGGCCGCTGTCAATCGCCTTCCGCTCCGCTTCCAAATCCTTATCGGTTATCGCGATTATCTCCGGCTTGTCCGCAATCGCGTATTCCGGGGTTATGCCCTCCACGAAGAATACCGGCACCGAGCCTGTTGCTGCCATCGATGCCCCAAGCACCTTCAGCCCGGGCTCCCCGGCCTTCTTTATCCCGTGGAACGCCGGATTGCGGTTTTTGGCGAGCTTCCCGACCAGCGAGCCGAGGGCGCCGAAGTCCGCGATTGTCCGAAGCCCGCATTTCACGTCCACGACCAGGCTCGCGACGCGGTTCTTTTCGATGTGGAGGCCGTAATACGGCGTCACGCCGCAAATCGCGGCCGCGAGCGCGGACGGCCCGCCTTCCCGGTTCGTCCTTGCGCCAAGCACGGAGTTCGCAAACGCCACGGCGCTCGACTCCGCCCATGCGATATGCTCGCCGCGTTTCGGCCTTATGCCGATGAAATACGGGGCGCAGGTGCAGGTCTTGGAGATGCCCATCGACGCATAGGCGTCCAGCACCTCAATCTGCTTTCTGGCGAAATCCTCGGGCACCCTCATCTCCTTCCACTGCGCGATGTCCATGCCCGCGGGATTGAGGAAGGCTGGCACGCGCGCCTTCGCGCCTTTTTGGGCAAGGCCTTTCAAATACCCGAGGCCGGCCTCCCCGATTGTCTTGTACGACACGCCCGATACCTGGACGCTTGTCACCGGGACCATCCTTTGCGCGCCGTAAATCCGGCCTAGTGCGACCAGGATTTCCATCGACTCGCGCGCGGCCTCGCCGGCTTCTCCGTCGAACATCCTCTGCTCTTCAATCGTGAGTTTAACCGATGCCACAAAAACACCTGCCAATCCAGACTAACTAGTGGCATCCAAACTATTAAAAGAAACGCTCAGTCGCTTCCGGTGCGCATGAAAAGGCCGAGCCCGAGGAATGCGGCTCCAATCAATATGACTGCGAAAGAGATGTCGCTTGCGCCCTGTGCTATGCCCGAGGCATACGCGCCTGCAAATGCCAGCGGGGAGCCGCTTATCATGCCGGATGCGGCACCTACGGTGCCCATGAGAAGAATCCCGAACAGCAGAACCAATATGCCTATCTCAAGCACAATGCCGGAATGCTTTTTCATATCCAATCGACACCCGCGCGAAACAATCCATTATACTTTATGTGTCGAAAAGTATTTAAATGTGTAATTAGTATGCAACCAGCATTGACTGGCCCGCGCCAAGCCCGCCTAATCATGCGCCAGGCTCCTTCAGGGGGGCGCTGATGCGCGGAGCCTGCTTGTCGCGGGGCGTGAACATCATGCCGGTTTCCTTGGTTATGACGACCGCCTCGAAGTTGCGGACAACTTCGGGATACCTGTTCCTCATGTCGTTCATCAGCTCGGTGAAATGCTGGAACGATTTGCAGTGCGCCTCTATCTCCAAGTCCCATGGGCCGACGCAGCGGATGATTGCCGATATCTCGGGATGCCTGAAGCAGTACTGCAGGAGCTTCTCCTCCTCCTCGCGCGAGCAGCGCGTGAGGTACACGAACGACTTGCAGAAGGTCCTTCCAAGGGCCGCAAGGTCCAGGTCGGTCCGGAACGAGAGGATGACTCCCTTCTTCTGCATATCCTTTATCCTGCGCTCTACGTCGGCCGGCTCCATCCTGAGGCCGTCTGCGATGGTGGCAATGGGCGCCCTCCCGTTCCCCCCCAGGAAGCGCAGCACCCGGAAATCCTCGTCATCCGTTATGCACGACGGCACGCAGCCTACTCGCACGACATCCGACTCCTGCCCCTCGTCCCAGAGCCATTTCTTGTTTGAAAGGAAGAACTCGACCGTGATGGAGACCACCTTCCCCAGTATGAACTTGTTGCATTTGGAGAGGATGCTCTCGTAGGTCTGGCTGAACTCATCGATGTTCTTCGTCCAGACCGCCATGATCATGTCCCAGCGCCCGCTGCATGAGACCACCCATCCCGCGTTCGGGTATGCCGAGAGGTACCCGAAAATCTCCTCCAGCATCTGCGGGTTCACGTTCTGGAACTGGAAATAGAGCTTGAAGACGTAATAGCCCAGCTTCGAGCGGTCGATTTCGGGGTAGCAGCGCCTTACCACGCCCTTGTCGATAAGGGCAGAAAGCCTCGCGCCGCACTTCTCGGCGCTCATTCCGGATAATGCCGCGAGTTTTCCGACAGGGGTGCGGCTGTTCAGGTCTAGCAAATAAAGAAGCTTCAAATCCGCTTCTTCCATGCATATTATTGCACTGACGTTATATATATACTTTTATGTTCGACGTTCCGAGAACCGTAAAACCGAAAACATGCTCGTTTCCCTGCTGATTACGACCGCCTCGAAATTCCGCACGACGCGGGGGAAGCGGTCCCGCAGGTCGTTCATCATCGCGGTGAAGTCGCTGAATGATGGCGAATGCGCTTCAATCTCGAAATCCCACGCCGCTATGCAGCGGGTGAGGAAAGTCACATCGGGGTGGTGGATGCAGTGTTCGAGCATCTTCGCTATCTCATCCTCCCCCGCCCCGGATAGGTAAACAAAGGATTTGCAATACACCCTCCCGAACTTGTCGAGGTCCAGGTCTGTGCGGAACGCGGGGATGACGCTTTTTTTGGACATGTTGCGTATCCTCTGCGAGACTGTGGTCGGAGGCAGCCCCAGCCCGGCGGCCATCGATTTCACCGGCTCCCTGCAGTTCTTTGTGAGGCGTCGGAGGATTGCGAGGTCCTTCTCATCCGTCAGCCTCTCCGGGGTGCCTGTCATTGCGGATATGCTAACGGCAGGCCTTTCCGGGCACAGCCACTTCTTGTTGAGGAATGTCATCTCGAGCGTGACGCCTATCTCCTTGCAGAGGATGCGCTCGGAAAACCTCTTGTGGAAGCGCGAGTATATGGCGTAGAACTCGTGCCTGTCCTTGGCCAGGACCTCGATTATCATGTCCCAGCGGCCGAGGCAGGATACTGCCCAGCTCACGTTGCACTCGTTGCATAGGTAAGCGAACATCTCGTCTATTTTCTGCTTGTCGACGCTCTGGAACTGCAGGTACACCTTGAATGAGGAATAGCCGACCTTCCAGGGATTCACTTCGGCATAGCAGCGCTTGATGACGCCCTCCCGGATCAGCCGGTTCAGGCGGTAATTGATTTTCTCGCTGTGCTCGCCTATCCGGGCGGCGATGCGCTTGATGGGCTTCCGGGAGTCGATGTCGAGATGATAGAGGAGCTCGAGGTCGACGGCATCCATGTTTGATTTATGCGCAAGATGACATATAAATTCTCGTGTTTTGTGGCAAATTGCCCCCCAAGATTTATTATAGGGCTGCGCCCGTAGGAGTAGCAGGGAATTCAATAAGCGTGGATCAAGGCTGTGGAGGCGGAAGGCATACATACAACCTCCCACCATGCTTGAGCCTCCGCATGCCTTTTTGATTCCCTATCCACTTCCGAATATCGCCATCCATGCCGGACGCCTTTGCCGCGGTCCTCCCCGTGCTGTTTTTTGCTTCCAGGTTTCCAGCCGGCTGCGCCCTTTTTTTTTGCAGAAAAACGGAAATTTGCGCAACAGGTTTTATTAGCCCGCAATCCTCCGTACCGTGCGGGAGGAAAGGCGGTGATAAAGCTTATGCCGGTCTCCCGGAAAGAGCCGTGGATTGAAACGATTTTCACTTTTTCCAGCCCGGATTCCTCTTCCGGACGCGGTCCCATCCTCGCGCCCCCCGCCGTGGGGCGCAGGCTCACATTCGAATTTTCTAGCAGGATAGCTGGCAGGAGGCTGCCAATCAATCTGAAGGTCCTTGGCAAAAACCCTGGACCAGCATCCTCCCACTTGACGGCCGCTAAGGCCGATGTCTCTCCCTTGGCGGGGGGTGAACCGTATGGAACAGAAGGCTAAATCAGGCGGAGTGAAGGAAAGATGGCGGGATGATGAGGGGGCTTGCGGAAGGAAGGCCGGGCTGACAACTCAAATCGGCTGCGGCTTCGTTCTCGTGCCGCCGGGGCCGGGCGCCGCATCAGTTGCACGAAACGGCCCGGGCCAGGCACAGCGCGAATCAATCGCGGCGCAGATAGAGAAACTGAAAAACGGGGATGTCAAGACCGCGGTTACCGCATCGTGCGCGCTGATAAAAGCCGGGAGCAGGTCAGTGCGGCAGCTTGCCGACCTGCTCAAGGACCAGCACGCGCCGGCGTTCAAAAGGGCGCTTTTCGTGCTCCACAACATGGACTGGATGACCATAGGGAAGGGGAGGAAGGAATACGCCATGGAGAAGCTGACTCCGGTGCTTTTCACCTTCACCAAGGACGGTGTGCGTTCTCCCACATCCCTGATTTCCCAGGACATCATCCTGCGGATGGGCAATGACGCCCTTCCGTATATTACGGTATTGCTGCGGAGCAGGCTGCCGGCCGCCAGGATGATAGGGCTGTCAGCCCTGCTCGAAATCTACTGGCCCCGCATGCCATTCATCAGCGTCGCAGCGATAGAGAGCGCCCTTGATTCGATGAAGGACGACCCAATCGGCACGTTCCGTCAGGGCGCCCGGCTGGTGCAGAAAAGGATAAGGGCGGCCTATGGCCTGGACCGCCATGAAGTGTCCGGGCAGTGGGCCGGGGAAGGCGCTCAAGATGTTCGTTTTGTCGCATGAACCACCTCTACCGGACCGGGACGGCCTGCGCATGCTCACGCGGCCGTCTTCCGGTTCCGGATTGGGGCGGATTTGCGCGGCATTCGCGTTCTTTGGACGGATATGGGGCGGGAAAGGGGGTGTGAAGCATGAAGGCGCATGAGGTTTTCGAGAAAGTCGACCTGACTCGGAAGATGAAATTCAAGGGCATAGAGCCGCTCGCCGAGAGGCTGACGAAGGAGACGAGCATCGTGGTGATAGGCGAGTTCCACGGCGGGACGCGCGCATTCAGCATGCACAACCTGCTGGGCACGGTGAAGGTGCTCGAAGGGATGGCGCAAAAGGGCGCACCTCCGGATTTGCTCGTCATAAACGGCGGCATCCTCCCCAGCGTCCCGATACACATCAGCCGGAGAAACCAGGACCGGATGAGGTTCCTGGCACCCGGCGTCAACACGATAGAGGACGCTGCGGTCGTGGTGCGCCCGCACCTGAAGCGGCTGCTAGCTCCCCTAAACGGAAGCAGCCGCGTGGCCTATGTCCTTGGCGAGGAGGACGTGGAGAACATGAAATCCCTCAAAGACGCGAAAATCGCGCAGATGAAGAACGCCAAGGCTACGGCGCAGAAAATAGAGTCGCTGGAACTGGCCCGCGAATCCCTTAAATCGCGACTTGCCGCCATCACGCATTCGCAGAAGGTGGTGGAGGGCCGCATCTCTACGATGGCCCAGGAATTTTCAGACGGGAAAGTCGCCGATAAAAAGGAATCTGCCAAGCGTGAGCGCGACTACCAGGCGTGCGCGCGCACCGCCAAAAAGCTCTCGAAGGAGTCCGACAAGGTGCGCAGGAAGATGGCCGCCAAGGAAAGGCAGCTCGCCATCCTGCGCGATGAGGCCGGGCAGATGGGCGCCGTGAAGCGGACCAAGACCGAGCGCATCACGCCCGAGGAGAACCGCCTTCTCGACGAGGAAGTGAGGAAGGAGTATTACGACCTCCTGCACGACATCTTCGAAGGCGCAAACAGGCTGGAGATACTCGACTCCCGCTTAAGCGTCTTCAACGTGAACGGCATGGCGCTCGGCCTCGGCCACAACCTGTCCGCCGCATCGAGCAGCGCGAAGAAGACCGAACTGGCGCTCAAGGAATACATGCAGAACAAGAACGAGCTGTACCGGCTGATGCCGCCGCTTGACATGCTGCTCTTTTCCCACCACCCCGGGACGAAATGCTGGTCCGGGCCCAAGGAGTTCGGAAAGGACGGCGTGTCCGTGATTTTCCAGCAGGGCTCGTTCGCGGACCCGAAACTGATATCCGACGCGTGGAACAAGGGCATCAGGCTCCCGCAGACTGATTCGGTTGACCGCTATCATTTTGATTCCGGCATCACCGTGATGACCGCGAATGCAGACGGCAGCTTCAGCTTCGATCTGATAGGGCACCAGGAGCTCAAGAAGGGCGCGCAGGAGGTCTACAACCGCGAGAACGAGCATTTGAAACGGAGGCTCCGGGGCGGCGTGGACGCGTTCCTCCGCAAGGCCGGCAAGGGCGCAAAAGGCGACGACGAATCCCAAAAAGAGCTCGAGCGCTGCTACATCCTCTCGAAGCTCCCTTCAGAGCTGACGCCAATCCAGCTCGCCGAGCGCATCAGGCTGGAGGTGGAGAACGGGGCGGACAAGCGCACGATAATAGACGCGCTTGCGCCGTCAAGGCCCCTCCACGCCTGCAAGGCGGTCAAGGTCGAGGTGTTCTCGGACACGCACATCGGGGCGGGAAACCCGCTGGACGACTTCAGCAATTACGAGCTGCTGGAAGCGTGCATCCGGGACTCGAATGAGCGCGGCCTGCCGGACATACTCGTCCTCGGCGGCGACATGGTTGAGGGCGCATTGGGCTCGAAGCTCAACGAATACGTGGCGCGCAACTACATCGACCAGAAGGAGTTCATGAAGCGCGTGGATGCGCGCTCCGGCCTGAGTGCGGAGGAGAAGATGAAGGCGCGCATGGAATACCTCCAGCGCCAGAACTTCACCCATCCGGTCACCCAGGTCGAGCAGCAGGTCAACCTGCTCCACCCCCTCCTGCGCCATGCCGTGGACATAGTGAATCGGGGCGGGGACGTCATCCTTGTTTCGGGAAACCACTACAACCAGTCGCAGAAGAACGAGAACTTCGACGAGGCTACGCACCTTGCCAAGGACATCCGCCTGCTCGGCGGCTTCGAGGACAACAACCCGCACATCCACATCTTCTCGGGCGGATGGCTCGGTTCGGGCGAAGTGACGGTCCAGGGCATCCCGGTTTTCGGCATACACAAGGGCAAGGGCTCGCGGGACAAGATAACCGGCCTGATGGACCACCGCATCGAGCAGAAGCGCCCCGGCTTCCTTTACGTGGAGGGGCATTACCACACGCCTGTCTTCGGGAAAGACCTCGCGGGGATTTTCCTAAGCGCTCCGAGCATCGCACCGGCCATTCCGTTTGTCGACCAGGCCGCGCTAAAAGCCGGCACCCGCGGTTACACGCGCATCGACCTCGCTGTCGATGACATCGGCAGGCACAGGTTCAGGGCGAAGATAACGAATGTCTTCGGCGAGCAGCTCAAAAAGCAGCTTGCGGACATCGACCAGAACTACCTCTCCATCCTCCGGGAGATGTTCAGGCAGTCCAAATGAGTGACCAGGAATCCAATCAGGTGCGGTCCGGCTAGGAGAAATCCGCCGGATCCACCCTTTTCCATGCCGCCTTTGCGAAGTTCTTGCCATGCGCCACCAGCGGCTTCGTCGCGTCTATGCCCATCTTCGCGGTGTCGTACGTGTACGGGTCGGCGCTCGGGTCGAGCGAGGAGCCCTTCTGCTTTGTCTTGATGATAAGGTCCTTGTCCGCCTGAACGCGAGTCGCCATCGCCCATTCGACCTCGGCCGGATTGTCGACATCTATATCGTCATCCACGATGACGACGTGCTTCAGGGACTTGTGCCCCGCGAAAGCCGCTTCAATCGCCTTCTTCCCGTCGTCCTCGCCCTTCTTCCGTATCGACACGACCGCATGGAGCCATGAGCATCCGCCCGGCGTGAGGTTCACGCGCCTGCATTCGCAGACCTTGCTCACCTCGCTGAAGATGGTCGGCTCGCGCGGCATGCCCATCAGCACTTTATGCTCCAGGCCTCCGGGAAGGAGCACATGCCACATCGCGCCGCTCCGATGATGCATCTTCGTGAGCTTCATGACCTGCTGCTTCCGCACGACGTCGTATGTCTCCGTGAGGTCGATGAAAGGCCCCTCGTCATGCATCTCTTTCGTGATTCTCGCTTCGAAAGCGAATTCGCAGTCCGCGGGGATTTCAATGCCGTTTCCGAGCCTGGTTGTCCGGAGCGGCTGGATGGAATTGGCTATCTCCAGTTCGTCCTGCCCGAGACGGATTGATGTCGCCGCGGCAAGCAGGACATTGATGGGCGCCCCGACGATTACTGCCACGTCCATCTCGCCGCCTGCGCGGTCGAGGAACGCCTGCAGGTGCCGGTTCAGTATCCTCACCGCCACCCTGTCCTTCCCAATCACCATCATCCGATGGAAGGATATGTTCTGGCCCAATTCCCTGTCCTTTGCGACAATGATGGCAGAAGAGAGGTACGGCCCCCCGTCCTTTTCAGCATGGACGGGTATCGGAAGGCAGCCCAGGTCAACGGAATCGACGCTGTTTTCAAGCACGGGCGCTTCCTTCGGGTTTTGCATGGTTTCGGGTTTTGTGGGGTTGCTTATCGCCTTCACAAGTGCGGGCACGAGCCCTTCCTTTTTGATGCCCAGATAATCGCAAACCAGTTCGCGTGTCGAGAATACGTTTCCGACTGCCGGAAACGCGGAACCCAAAACTTCCGGGACTTGTACCGGCGTCCCGTCAAGGGCGTGCATCAGGCCTGCAAGGTCGAGATGCCGGCTGACGGGCTTTTTCGCAATCCAAAGCTTCTTATCCCCGCCCAGCTTATCGACGAATTCGCGGAACGTCCTTGTCGCTTTCTTCATGCCTTCCACCTCCTGCCAATTCCGTGCGGAACCGCAATCTGGTCAAGCACCCTCGCAACGATGAAATCCACCAGGTCATCGACCGATTCGGGCCTGCCGTAGAAGCCCGGCGATGCGGGCAGGACGACCGCCCCGGCGAGCGTCACCGCCTCCATGTTCTTTATCGTGATTAGCGAATACGGCGTCTCACGCACGACGAGGACGAGCGTCTTCCTCTCTTTCAGGCAGACTTCGGCCGCGCGGTTTATCAGGCTGTTTCCCACGCCGTTCGATATCTCGCCAAGGCTTTTCAGGGAGCACGGTATCACGACCATGGCATCAGGCGGGTTCGAACCGGAGGCGAAGGGGCAGGAGAAATCGGATTCCCCATAATCGGCTTTGGGCAAAGAGCCGCCTTCGGCCTTCGCCACTTCCTTTGCGCCGGAGCTGACCACGACGCTCGTTTCCACTTCCTTCATGCCTTTAAGGACCGCGATTAGCCTGCGGGCGTATTCCAGCCCTGAGGCTCCTGTGATTGCGACGAGAATCCGCATGGTATTCCCTATCCTCCGAACGTTTTTATTCGCTTCCGGTCCAAGGAATTCCATGAAGATACTCAAATTGGGCGGTAGCGTCATCACAGACAAGTCCGGCTACCGCAAAGCGAAGCCGGAGAGCATCGAAAAGCTGGCGAGATGCGTCGCAGGCATATGGAAAAGGGGCGCCCGCGACCTTATCCTCGTGCACGGGGCGGGCTCGTTCGGCCATGCGGTCGTCATAAAGCACGGCCTGGAGAACGGGGTGAAGAACACCGCCCAGAAGCTCGGCTACGCCGACACGCATGCCGCATGCTGCGAGCTTTCATCCATGCTGGTTGGCGCATTGATAGCAAACGGCGCTCCGGCAGTATCCATACCGCCGGCGATGGTCCTGTCGCTTAAAGACAAGCGCATCGCCCGCTTCGATACGAAAATCGTGAACGACTACCTCCAGAGCGGCTACCTGCCCGTCCTTTTCGGCGACATGGCGCCGGATTCCGCACTCGGCGGCTACCCCTGCTCGGGCGACCAGATTGTTGCATACCTTGGCAAGGGGGCGGACATGATTGTCCTGGCGACTGACGTGGACGGGGTGATTGGCGATAATGGGGCGGTCATCCCGCTTATCACGCGCCAGAACCTGCAAGAAATATCAAAGCACCTTAAACTCACGGAAAACGATGTGACCGGCGGGATGAAGGGGAAGCTGGAAGAGCTGCTTGGGCTCGATACCGTGTCCTACATAGTCAACGGCAACTGCCCCGAGCGCCTGGAATCGCTCTTTTTGGGCAAACCCGCTCCTTGCACGCAGATAAATGAATTGAAGAAGTGAACCCGCCCCCCGCAGGCTCAGTTGCGCCTGAGTGCGAGAACGGCACAAAGGATGAGCGGCAGGATGAACGCGGAGCCGCATCCGCCCCCCGCTCTCTCTTCTATGCAGGAGCATCCGGGAAACGGCGTCTGCATCTTACCGGCCGGGCAGTTCCCAATGCATTCGATTGAACCGTATCCGTCTGCGAAACCCAAATCCAAGCCGGAATAGTCGAACGGCTTTACGCCCGCCGCATTGAAATCATCCGCTGATGATGTGAACTGCTCGCCAGTCCGGAGCGTCACGGATTTTCCTTCGTCGTTTGTTGCCGCCACCCTGCCTTCAATGACCTTGACGGTCTGGCTGCCCCCGTTTTTCTCGATTATGACTTCCGATTCCATGCAATAATCCATCCTATGCTCCCTTCCAGCTGCGACCTGCGCATCCTCCTGGGGCAGGCGGCCTGCGCCTGTTACGGTCACTGCGCCCTTGCATCCTGCGTTGTCCCTGACCTCGTCGCGTATCGCTGATAAAAGCGCGATGAAGTCCCCGGCGCTATCCAGGGCCAGCGGCTTATCCGGCCCCTCCCTGGCCACCGTCACCTCGCCCTCGCCGAAGAAGCCGCGGATGTTGTTGCCCGGAAAGACCACGAAAACGCTGCCGCCCTCAGGAATCTCCAGGGTATCCCCCTCGTAGATGACGGTATACTCTTCGACAGCCGTAGCCGAAGCCGCGCCGAAACGCAATATCATGACGCTGCCCGCGGTCTTGGTCGTGTACCCGATTGCCCCCTGCATCTGCGGGAGGTAATCAGACATGCAGGCGGGGTCGACCTCGCATCTGGACCGCTCATCCGCGCTAAGCTGCTGCTTGTAGGGGCAGTAGCACCTGCATTCCTGGCCCTGCGGGCATTCGCAGGCCACGTTGCCCACCCCTTCCCGGTACGCGCCCGTGCAATTCGTGGTGCATGGTATCCCATCAACCCCGCCGCACAGAAAGCAGTCCGCTGAGCCTGCCGGGCAGGTCCCGGCAAACGCAAAATTGGAAGCCATCATGCAGAATGCCAATCCAAGAACCAGAACGTTCGAACGCATCATATCCCCGCTTAATCGAACTGCGGCGCGGTTTTTAAATCTCGCCCGGGCCGATGTATCCATGCGCAATGTGAATACGGCCGCCATCGGGAAGCTGGGCTGGATTATCCGGCGCATGCAAAGCGAGGCGAAAAGGAGGGATGCTGCCGTCTACCGTGCCGAAAACGCCACGAAAGAATCGCCCTTCCATATTCTGGTCTTCACCATGCTTTCCGCGCGCACCCGGGACGAGGCCACCCTGAATGCCGTGGAGCGGCTAATCAAGAAGGCCAAAACGCCATCCGAGGTCATGGCCCTTTCGCCAAAAAAGCTCGAAAGGCTGCTCTACGGCGTCGGCTTCTACAGGACAAAAGCGAAGCATCTTTCAAAAGCCAGCAGGATTATCGTTGGGGCCGGGCATGTTCCTGATACGCTCGAAGGCCTGCTAGCGCTTCCCGGCGTCGGGCGAAAGACGGCAAACATCGTGCTCGCGCGAGCATTCGGAAAGAGCGTCGTAGGCGTCGACGTGCATGTCCATCGGATAAGCAACCGCCTCGGAATCGTCCGGACGAAAAAGCCCGAAGAGACAGAGCGCTCTCTCACCCGCTCCATCCCGCCTCGATATCTCCGCACCTTGAATCGCGATTTCGTGGCTTTCGGGCAGACTGTGTGCCTGCCGAGGAAGCCCCATTGTCCCATCTGCCCGATTAAGGGATTCTGCTGGCGCGTGGGATTGAAGACGGCAAAACGGAAAACGGAAGGAAAAACCAAAGACGCTGTTATTTCCTGTCGATTACGGTCGAAAATGACGCGTAACCCGCCTTGGTGAGGGCCTGCGCCAACTTCTCCGCGTGCGCCTTGTCTTTTGCCAGCGCTATGCACGAGCCGCCTCCCCCGCCGCCTGTCAGCTTTGCGCCGTACGCGCCCTCCTTCATGGCGGTTTCCACGACCGCGTCATTGCGCTCGTCCGATACGCCAAGCTCGGAGAGCAGGCTCTGGTTCGCGTTCATCAGGCTGCCTATCTCATCCAGTTTCCCCTTGCTGATGAACTTCGCGCCCTCAGTCGCAATCTTGAAGTACTCGTCCATGAGCTGGCCGAACTCCTCCGGGTCGGCTTCCTTGAACTTGCGGACATTCTCGATCATTTTCGGCGTCGAGCCTATCTTCCCGGTGAGGGACACGACAAAATCGAGCGGGCGCTCCAATTCAAGTGGCACGAACTTGTTCTCCAGCGGAGTCCTGCCCCGCGTGAATTCGAGCACGCCCCGGTGGGTTGCGATGTAATTGTCGATTCCGCTTGGGTTTCCATGGAACGTTTTCTCCCCTTCGTATGCGAACCTGTTCACCTGCTCGGGTGTCAGGTGCAGTTTCTTCTCGTCGGCGAGCGCGCGGACCAGGCCTACGCAGAACGCGGCGGACGAGCCGAGGCCGCCTTCGGTCGGCAAATCGCCGGTGAGGCGCACCTCGTAGCTCTCCTTGATGTTCATCGCAGAGAGCACGTTCGCTATCGCGGCGATGCTCAGATCCGGGATGACGCGCTGCTTCGTCACGATGCTGTTTTTGGCTGCTTTGATGACCTCGACGTTCGCGGTATTGGATATTCCTGCCGCTATCGCCGGAGCCCCATGCACGACGAAATGCTCCCCGAAAATTATGATTTTCCCATGTCCTGATCCTTTGCCCATATCTTCACCTCTCAGCCTTTCGGCTTCCTCCCCCTGACTTTCGGGGGCTTGATATCCGGATGCGCAACGCTTAGCATCTCCGGGCTCGCATACGGCTTGTAGCCTATTGTCTCAAGCGCCTTGCATACTAAATACGCATCGCCCGAATCGCCGCCCATTTTCTGCTCGATTTCCCGCAAAACAAGCGCGACATTCCCGTACGAGCGGCGCTTTCCTCCGGCCGCGGATGCAACAATCGCGTCATCCTTCTTTACGCCGGCGAAATCGAACGCCTTGTTCACTACGGTATGGTTGATGCCTGCGAGTATGCCTGAAACCTCGTAATCCTGCACCTTTTCGAGCCCGAGCTTCTTTATCGCTATCCATGGACCGAATTTTCCCACGAATCCGATGAAATCCTCTATCTTCTCCTGCTCCGGCCTGGCCGCCTGGGTTGGCGCTACCTTGAACGGAACGCCTGCGCCGGAAAGAAGCCTGCTGAAGAAGTACGACTCGGCCGCGGGCAGGAGGTTCGCGTCCGGGACGGCTTTCAGGAGCGCATCCTTCACCCCGCCCGGCCCTTTTGCCTCAAGGAATCCATAAGCCGCCGCCAGCCCGTTTCCGGCCGGCTTCGCGAATTCGTCTATTTTCTTTGTGTCGATGCCGGAGAACCGGAACGCGTGCGGTTCGATGCTCGCGCTGATATACGCGAGCGCTCCGGCCACTTCCTCAGGCTTCCTGCCTGAGAGGTCGAAGCGGATTCCCAGCGAAAAATCCCTGTATGCTCCGGTGAAAATGATTTCGTCATTCCCGTCCATATGGCTCCCTCTTCCATTTACAAGCGACATGCTTATTAATGTTGAATCGTTCCGCGCCCCCTCGCCCATCTGCTGGCGGGCAAACGGTGGCCGGAGGCCGCGTCAATCAATAATATAAACCCAATCGTCATTAATTTTCCCTAACTGATTTATCCGCCAGCCCCTGTAGCGCAGTTGCGCTTTTTAGGAAAAAGCGCCCAAAAACGAGCCGTTGAAAATGCCTTCGGCATTTTGGGCGTTCCAAATAGAAAGCGCAGTGCAACGGTAGCGCGCGTCCTTGGTAAGGACGAGGTCACGAGTTCAAATCTCGTCGGGGGCTCTCATCTTCATTCGAGCCCCCTCTTTTTCGCTTGTCGCGAACGGCAATCCGTTCGCGAGCATGCTCAAGGTCGATGCGTCCGATTGATCGTCGTTACGATCAATGGACCATAAATCGAGTCGTCGATTTATCGGTCGACCTTGACATCGCGAAAAATCCCTCCAGGTGCTTCGCACCTGAAGGTCGTCGGGGGCTTCTCACTCCCCACAGCTATTCTTCGATATCGTTCGAAGCCCCCTATTTGCCTGCGGGCAAATCCCTCCAGGTGCTTCGCACCTGAAGGTCGTCGGGGGCTTCCATTTTATTAAATCCGCCCGCCCTTAGCCTGCCTATGCTGGAAAAGCTCCTGCGCATGGTCAAGATAAGCCGGCCCATATTCTGGCTCGTCGCGCCTGCGGCATATATTTTCGGAGTCGCCTCAGGCGGCTCGGCTGTCGGCGCACTGGTGCTGTTCCAGGCATTCCTCCTCGCATTCCCGATGGGAATCTACGTTTTCGGCATAAACGACCTGCACGACATCGCGTCTGATAGGGCAAACAGCCGCAGGAAGGGCGAGGTATGGGGCGCAAAGGTCGAAGAAGCGGACCGCCGCTGGATAATCCCCGTATCTGTGCTGGTGATGGCAACCATGCTCGCCAGCTCGCTTTTATCGCAGAGCCCGCTCCAGCTGCTTGTGGTCCTGGTCTTCCTTCCATTCCCCTACCTGTATTCCGCCCCTCCGGCAAGGCTCAAATCCAGGCCGATAATCGACTCCCTGTCAAACGCAGCCTACACCTACGCCCCTTACGCCATGGGCTACTCCCTTTCGGGAAGCACCGGCTTCCTGAATCCCCAGATGCTTCTGTTCTCCCTGGTCTTCTCCGCAGCGCATGCCATTGGCACCATCATGGACATGGAAGGGGATTCCAAATCCGGCATCAGCTCGTTCGCGGTCCGCTTCGGCCCGCGCGCCGCAGCGCTGTTCGCAATCCTCATCCTGGCCATGAACCTGCCTTTCCTTTGGGATCTGATGAAAAGCATGTTCCTGGTAATATCCGTCTACCTCCTTTCGTGCGTTTTCGTTTTCGCCCGCCCCACGCCGCAAAACGCAAAGGCTGCGTTCATTGCAATGAACATCTCGCTCTTCCTGTGGATCGCCTATGCGTTCTGCGGATATGCCCTGGGAGCCTATCCCGTCATCTGACGCGCAGCCAGGGGCTGGGGAAAAGGATATATTCCCATCCGAAGATGGAATGTCATGGTAAAAGCCGGTGGGAAAATCGCGGTTGTGGGCGCGGGGCCGGGCG
Source organism: Microcaldota archaeon (assembly GCA_022627495.1). Lineage (GTDB taxonomy): Archaea > Micrarchaeota > Micrarchaeia > Anstonellales > Bilamarchaeaceae > Bilamarchaeum. The sequence goes on along the minus strand of JAKEGJ010000022.1, from coordinate 3,372 downwards.
GCCTCTCCTGCGCAATGCTGCTTGCCAGCAGGGGATTCGACGTAACGGTGTTTGAGAAAGAGGGCGAAGTCGGCGGGCGCAATGCGCCAATCCATAAAGGCGGATTCACGTTCGACACCGGGCCTACCTTCCTCATGATGCGGTACATACTTGATGAAATCTTCGCCCTTTCAGGCAGGAAAAGCGACGATTACCTCAAATTCACCCGCCTCGAGCCGATGTACCGCCTGGTTTTCCACGACGGTGCGGAATTCTTCCCCACAACCGACCGAGCCAAAATGGGGTCTGAGATTGCGCGGGCGTTCCCGGGCGAGGAAGGCGGTCTGGCGAGGTTCTATTCCAAGGAAAAAAAACGGCTGGAGATGCTCGCCCCGTGCCTCCAGAAGGACTACTCGAATTTCAGCGCGTTCGTCAGGCCGACATTCATCGCCGCCATTCCGTACCTGTTCACGAACAATTCGCTTTATGAGAACCTCGGCAACTATTTCCGCGCCGAAAGGCTCCGCCTTTGCTTCACCTTCCAGGCCAAATACCTCGGCATGTCGCCATGGGAATGCCCCGGCGTGTTCACCATGATCCCGTACGTTGAGCACGAATACGGGATTTACCATGTCGAAGGCGGCCTGAACATGATTTCCAAGGCCATGGCTAAGGTCTTTGAAGAGCATGGCGGAAAGCTGCGGCTCGGTTTCCCCATCAAACGGCTTGTTCTCGCGGGCAAGGCGGCGCGCGGCGTCGAGCTGGAGAACGGCGAGAAGCTCCTTTTCGATGAAGTCGTGATAAACGCGGATTTCGCGCACGCGATGACGCATCTTGTCGAGCCCAAAGCTCTTGGCAGATACTCGGAGGCGAACCTCAGGAAGAAAAGGTACTCCTGCTCCACATTCATGCTGTATTTGGGCCTTGACAAAAAATACGATTTCACGCACCACAGCATCTTCCTCGCAGAGGACTACCGCGCCAACATAGACGACATCTCAGTCCGCAAGCGGCTGTCCGAAGACTTCTCCTTCTACATCCAGAACGCATCTGCCACCGACCCTACTCTTGCGCCCAAGGGCAAGTCCACGATTTATGTCCTGGTCCCGGTGCCGAACAACACAAGCGGCATCGACTGGAAGAAAGAGGCGGACGCTTTCAGGAATAGGGTGCTCGACGCGGTGGAGGCGCGCACTCCGATAAAGGACATCCGAAAGCACATCGAGGCCGAGCACATGATAACCCCGGCAGACTGGGAGTCGGGACACGGCGTGTTCCTGGGCGCGACATTCAACCTCGCGCATAACCTGACGCAGATGCTTTACTTCAGGCCCCACAACAGGTTCGAGGAGCTCGAAAACTGCTACCTTGTCGGCGGAGGCACCCACCCGGGCAGCGGCCTCCCGACAATCTACGAATCCGGGCGGATTACTGCCGAACTCATATTGAAAAAATACCGGCTGTCCCAAGCAACAGGGCCGTAGCGGTGCCCGCCCCCGCAGGGCGCGCAGAATTATGCGGTCAGCTGTCGACTTCCAGGCTGCCGTCCGCGACGGCTTCGTTTATCGCCTTGCGTACCGAGAATATCATCCTGTAGTAGTTTTTCCGGTTTTCTGCCGCATCCTGTAACGCCGTCCGGCTTTCCCGGCTTACAAGGCAGTATGCTTCTGCGACGTTGTCGATTGCTCCGTCGCATACCTCCAACGCATCAGATGGCGCTAATTTCAGGAGGGATTCCGCCTGCTCCACAGCCACCCGCCCGGGCTTTCCGTCCTGAGTTCCATATGATTCGAGGATAATCGCGTGGATGGGGTGGCCCAGGGAATCCAGGGCGCCTCTTAATTCCTCCATCTCCTGTCCCTTCAGGAATGCTGCATGCGGCGGGGGGAGTTTCTTAAGGGCGTCAAAGCCCTCCCGATACTCCTGCGGTATGAGCTCCCGCATCCTTGCGGGGAATGTCGCCAGATAATCGAGCGTGCATGCGATTCCGTGCAAGTCTCCGGTGACGCCGTCCAGGTACCTTTTTCCGGCCCGGCCCATCGCGCGCCATTCAAGCACGGCTGCCGGGTAAGGCTGGCCGTACTGCCTGTGCGCCATGTCGATTTTCTCATCAATCGCATCCAGGAGGTCCGCGCCCCTCGCTTCGCTGCTGATGCTGAATGTCGTCTCAAGCCCCCTGGCCGTGTATGTGAAAAGCCATTGGCCCGCCTTGCCGTCTGCCAGCTGGCCGTCGTAAGTGACCATCCTGCCATCCAGTTCCCGCTCGCCGATGCCAAGCGGCGTCGCCGCGGGCCGAGTGGAACGCCTCTGCGCCATGGACTGTTTCCTTCTCTCCTCTTCACTAACGCCAAGGACGAAAGAAAGGATAACTTTCACCTTGGCTACGGGGTCGTCCAATTCCAAGGCGCTGCTGTTGATTGGCACCTTGAACGTCTGCCCCCCGGTTTCCGCCGAAAACAGCGCCCTGCCGTTCAATTCCTTCTCGGCGATTATCCTCGCATCCAGGCCCATGTCCTCAAATGCCATGACGAGCGCATCTTTCATGGTGGCCGGCTTCCCGGGCCGGGCCGGGCAAGGGGCGGGCGCGCCTATCTTGGTCTGCGCATCCCTTCTCTTATCCGCGATTGATTGCGCATGGGTGAGGAGCTCCCTCCTGAACTTCCCTATGGCGGCCCTGGATTGCGCGATATCAAGGACTGCCTCGAAAATCCTCCTGCTCTGGACTATCTGGGCCGATGCCCTGCTTTGCTGGTCGAACTGGAACGCCGGGGACAACGAAGAAGCCACGCCCGAAGCCTCCTCCCTGTGCGCATCGATTAGGCCGCTGATGAGTGCCGTCCTGCCTGCGAACGGTTTTCTGGCCGGTGCCTGCTCCTCTTTGGGAGCGATTCCGGTCAGTGCTTTGTCTGGTGTACGCATTACATCACGCTGGGGGATTTACTGCTGGTGATGCCATTTGTGTATTTTGTTATATATAAATGTTTCGCTATCCTTATCAGCCGCCGGATATGGAGTGGAAATTCCCCTCACCATCCCTGGTGAACCTGTGGGACAAGTTAATCTTGCAGACGAACTGCCCATTCTCGCCCCTCATCAGGGGAGACCAAAGGCCCTTATATATGTGGCAATGCGGACAAGCCGGCATGGGATACACCTCTGTTGCTTATTTCGCGCTCATTCACTGTATTTTCCGATTTCTGGTCGAGTCAGGACTAATCCGGTCATATTTATAAACATTATCCGCGCGCCCAACCTGCCCATCCGCCCGATGCGTGCTCCGGAACGCCCCGCGTTGTGATTCCTTATAAATGTGACACCTCGAAGGTTCGCATCAGATTTCATATCAGCCCACCTCGGAGCATTCCATCACAACCTTGGCATTGTGGTGGAGCT
>JAKEGJ010000021.1 GCA_022627495.1 Microcaldota archaeon | reverse complement strand
TGCGGGAGGTGCTGTAGATTGGATAGGGAAAAAGAGGATAAGAAAAGGAAAAGAAAAAATTATTGAAGTTCCGGAGTTTAACCAAGAACCTCAAGATCGGAGCCGTACGCAGAGACCGGGGCCGCCTCCTCTTCGGAAACGGATGTGCCTGCCACGGATGCGCCCTTGACGCCCGTGACGATGGCCACAATCTCCAGTTTGCCCTCGTAGTTCTGCATGATGCGGGCGCCCCATTTCACGTTCGCTTCGGCGTCCATCTTCTCGGTGACCATTTCGCCTGCCTTGATTGCGTCGCCGAGTGTCAGGTCCGAGCCGCCCGTGATGTGGATGAGCGCGCCCTTAGCGCCTTCGAAGTCAACGTCGAGGAGCCTGTTCTTGATGACACCCTCTGCCGCAGCCTTGACCTTGTCGTTGCCCTTGCCCTCGCCGACTGCGATGAAGCCGACGCCTCCGCCTTCCATGATTGCGCGCACATCTGCAAAGTCGATGTTAATCAGTGACGGCTGGGTTATTGTCCAGACCAGGCCGCTGATTGCCCTCGAGAGGATTTCATCGGCAACGGCGAAAGCCTCTGCCATCGGCAGGTTCGGGACCAGTTGCACGAGCCTGTTGTTGTCCAGGATGATGACCGAGTCGCAGCTCTTCTTGAGGAGCTTAATGCCGTCGTCGGCCCTCTTCTTCCTCGCCCTTTCCAGAGCGAAGGGGTAGGTGACCATGGCCACGACAATCGCGCCCTGCTCCTTTGCAATCTGCGCCACAATCGGCGCAGCGCCGCCGCCGGTTCCGCCGCCCATGCCCGCGCAGATGAATACCAGGTGCGCGCCTTCGAGTTCGCGCTCTACAAGCGGCCTGTCGACTTCAGCGGATTTGGCGCCGATGTCCGGGTATCCGCCCGCACCGAGGCCCTTTGTTACCGACTTGCCTATAAGCACTTTCTTCGCCCTCTCGTGGACGATGTTCAGGTGCTGCTTGTCCGTGTTTATGGCGACAAGCTCCGTGCCCTTCACGCCGCTCTTTATCAGGCGGTTTATCGTGTTGTTGCCGGCGCCACCGACACCGACGGTGACGATCTTGATGCTCTCCGAGCTCATGGCGTCCGAGGACTGCTTCTCAGCCTGCGGCGCATTTTCCCCTACTACAGATCTTACCAAGTCATCCATGTTTTCACCTTATATTTTTTGGTCGCCTTACCATTTCATTTTTTCCTAATTTTTCTCTCTAATATGAGAGTGAAAAAAAGAGCCTTCGGCGGTTTAAATACGTTTGTTTTCACGGCGAAGAGGGATGACCATTGTCTTGCATGGAGTGAAACTAGGTTACGAAATTCGAGGGGAAAATTTAAATACATTTAGTGCATGTATTTAGCCGCTTCCGGACGATTGCAGTTGCCAGGTGTCGCGATAGACGTATATTGTGTGATTCGGGGTGTTGGGGTATGGTGAAAGTGATAACGATAATGGATGATGTCTATTCCGACCTATATAAACTAAAGAAATCCAAGGGCATGAGCTTCAGCGAGGTTTTCAGGTACCTCCTTAAGGAGAAGAAGGAGGGGTCCGGAAGCATCATCCGCCTCGCCGGCAGCATCAGGGACGTTGATATCGACGTGCGCGCAGCCGAGAGAATCAAGCGCGACGCGGTATTGAACAGGTAAGGGGGGGTTTTGATGGAAATAAAAAAAGGCGGTGTCGCGCTTCAGGGGATACAAAACCCCCATGTGTCGGTACGGGGGGGGTTTTGATGGAGAAGATCTGTCTGGACTTTGAGGCTGCGCTGGATTTCCTGCGCGGCGACCCGGGAACCATCGAGAAACTGATGTATTACGCGGACCGGGAGGACATTTGCATCACCAGCATGACGCTGATGCACCTCTACGAGACCGTCAGCAGGCAGGATGCGGTGGGCGCCCTGGCAGCGAACGTGACGGTACTCCAATTCGACAAGAAGGCCGCCCAGGTGACGACTAAAATCATGAACGATTTGCGCGAGCACGGCGAAAGCGTGCAAATCACCGACAGCCTCCTGACGGCCGGCGTGTGCATAGCGAACGACGCCCTGATTTACATGAAGACGCCTGCAAGGTATGCGAAAATCAAGGGCCTCAAGAAAGTTTAGGCTCCCTTGCCCCACGAGACCGTTCGCGTCGCCGGAAACATTTAACTTGTTTTGCCTCCACAAGTGGTCATGGCACTCAAGGCGCTCGTGCTTTACGGCTACGGCATCAACTGCGAGAACGAAAGCAGGTACGCCATTATGAAAAGCGGGGGCGAGGCCGACATCCTCCATTTGAATTCCGTTCTCGAGCGCCCGAATCTGCTCGAGGAATACAACATGCTGATGGTTCCCGGCGGATTCTCGTTCGGCGACGATTTGGGCTCGGGAAAGGTCTTCGGGAACAAGATGAAATTCCGCCTGCACGACCAGCTTGCCGATTTCACGAAGGCGGACAAGCTCATACTTGGCATATGCAACGGTTTCCAGGTGATGGTGAAGATGGGCCTGCTTCCGGAGCCGGATTTCAGGCAGCGCGTCAGCCTCACAACCAATGACTCCGGCCATTACGAGGACAGGTGGGTCATACTCAGGGGAAATCCGGATTCGCCGTGCGTGTTCACCAGGGGAATCGGCTCCATCCTGGTCCCAATCAGGCACGGGGAAGGTAAATTCATCCCGAAAGACGACGACATCATGAGGGAGCTGAAGAAGAACAACCAGGTGGTATTCCAGTACGTGGATGAGAACGGCAGCCTGGCCGGATTCCCTTACAACCCCAACGGCTCGGTCGACAATGTGGCCGGAATCTGCGACAGGACGGGGAGGATATTCGGAATGATGCCCCACCCGGAGGCCTTCAACATCGTGGAGAACTGCCCGTACTGGGTCAAAGGAACCGTGAAGGAGCCTCTCGGCCTGCGCATTTTCAAGAACGCCGCCGCGTATATGGAAAAGAAAGGGTTATGATTGCCGGATGGCGGAGCCGGCAACCTTGTTTTGAAGAATCAGCTCAGCCTGCAGATGTTCACGCGGAGCGCGAGCACCACGCCGACGAACACAATCAGGAGGGGCCAGGCCAGCGCCCACTCCATGCCGGGGATGAGCCCGAAATTTATCGGGAGCGCGAGCAGCCCGAGGGCGGCAAGCAGGAGGCCCGGGAGGTGCGCATCGTCTTCGTGGCAATTGCTGCCGCATCTGCACCCGGGGGAGCCTTTCATCTGGACCTTCTTCGCTTTCTTTTTTGGAGGCATAACTTTCACCTTCCAGGATATCTGGGAAAAGGTTTAAAAAAACCGGATAGGGGGATGCGCTCGGCCGGTCAGCGGGGGCCCAGGGCAAAGTATCCCACAATCGGGAGGAACAGGACGGTCAGGGCGATGTGGAATAGCGTGTGCATCAGGTCCAGAAACGTGTGCGAAAGGAAGATTGTGATTGAGTTGTGCTCATCGAAGCGCGCGAACATCCTCTTGAAGAACCCCATTGCGACAATCAGCGGAATCGCCAGCATCAAAACGAGGAAGAAGGCTGTTACGCCCGGCGTCTTCAGGAACGTCACGATGCGCTCGGCGTTGTTGTCGAGCATGAAGAATACGACGGAGGCGAGGCCGACTGCGAACATGGCCACGTCTATCACCCGCCCGTTCTCCGGGTATAAGCCCTTTGTGTACTCCTCGGAAAGGAGCTTGACCGTGCGCGGCGCCTCCCAGACGATGAATGAGGCGATGAGGATGACGGTCATGGCGTCGAACATGGGGATATTGATGAAGCTGAAGAAGTCGCCAAGAAGGTTGAGTGCCATGGGGGTGAATTGGCCGGATGGGATTAAAAAAGAAACCAGGAGCGGCCGGAACGTAGTATGAATGCCGAAGTAGGGATTGACGTTTGTCGAAATCAATATAAAGATTGGCGGGGATAGATGGTCGAGGGGCAGTATCGGGTGCTTATCCTATGGAAAAGATAAAGATGGAAATCGCCGGCGAGATATCGCTTTCGGAGGACCCGGGAGCGACTATGCGCAAATGGCGCGAGATTTTCGGCATCTCCCAGGTGGATTTGGCCAAGCACCTTGGCATCACGGTCTCCACAATCAGCGATTACGAGGGCAACCGGAGGAAGTCTCCGGGCACGGGCGTCATCAAGCGTTTCGTGAACGCGCTCTTCGACATAGACATAGCCAAAGGGGGAAGCATCGCCCAGAAGTTCAGGGAGAAGGAGAAGCCGGTCAGCGAGTACTTCGAGGTGCACGAATTCGCGCGCTCAATCCCCCTCAAGGACTTCATGGACCTGATTGAGGGCAGGATCATCACGAACGCGGACCTCCTGGAATCCAAGAAAATCTACGGCTACACCCTGATAGACTCCATCAAGGTCATATTGGACATGCCGTTCTCGTATTTCCAGAACCTCTATGGCAATGTGAACGAGCGCGTCTTCATATTCACGGGCGTGAGCACAGGGAGAAGCCCGCTTGTCGTCGTGCGCGTCAGCTCGTCCAAGCCCTCGGCCATCGTGCTACACAACATCGACCCTGCGAAGGTCGACCGTCTGGCGATAAAGATATCCGAGCGCGAGCGCATCCCGATGATTGCGACGAACATGTCGATTGAGAAAATCAAGGATGCCTTGAACCGCATCTGATTCCGGAAGGGCATGCGGCCGATTGTCAAATTTTAAAAAATGTGCCCGCCACAGTCCTCCTATGCCAGAGAAAAAGACCAGGTTCATCGTGATTACCGGCTCCATCATGTCCGGGCTGGGCAAGGGGATAGTCTCTTCTTCCATCGCGAAGCTCCTGCAGGCGCGGGGCTTCAGCGTGATGATGATAAAGTTCGACGGCTACCTCAACGTCGACTGCGGGACCATGAACCCCTTCCGCCACGGCGAGGTGTTCGTGCTGGATGATGGCACCGAAGTGGACATGGACTTCGGCACCTACGAGCGCTTCCTCAACAAATCGCTCCCGGGCATGTGCTCGATAACCGGGGGCAAGCTCTTCTCTAAGATAATCGAGAAGGAGAGGAAGGGCGAGTACCTCGGCCGCGATGTGCAGTTCGTCCCGCACTTAACGGGCGAAATCAAGGACTGGGTGCAGAAGGTCGGGCGGGACAACGAAGCGGACATAGTAATGGTGGAAGTCGGCGGGACGGTCGGCGATCTTGAAAACGGCTATTTCATCGAGGCCATGAGGCAATTGTATTTCGAGCACAACAACATGGCGTTCGTCCAGCTGACATACGTGCCGAGCATGAGCCCGGGCGAGCAGAAGACGAAGCCTACGCAGCATGCGACAAGGCTCCTCCAGAGCCTCGGCATCCAGCCCGACATAATAATCGCAAGGGAGCAGGAGAAACTGAGCGAGGATTCCCGGAAGAAGCTGAGCTTATATTGCAACGTGCCGGAGGAGGCGGTGTTCGACGACCCGCTCCTGCACACGGTCTATGAGCTTCCCCTCGTGCTCGAGAAGCAGGGGATGTACAAACAGCTCGCCAAGAGGCTGGGGCTTCCTGAGAACAAGGAGGCGGATTTGAAGGAATGGCACGCAAAGGTCGGCCGCATAATCTCGCCCAAAGATGCCCCCCTTAAAATCGCCATTGTCGGGAAATACACGGCAGTCAAGGACGCGTATGTGAGCGTGAAGGAGGCGCTCGTCCACGGAGCGGCCGCGGTCAATGCGGGCATCGAGATTTCGTGGATTGAGGCGAGCGATTTGGAGAAGGTTTATGATGTCGCCGAGGTGCTCTCGCCTTACCATGGCATACTGGTGCCGGGCGGGTTCGGGGACCGCGGAATCGAGGGGAAAATCAAGTCGATACGCTACGCGCGGGAAAGCAGGATTCCGTACCTGGGGCTTTGCCTCGGCGTCCAGCTCATGGTCGTGGAATATGCGCGCAACGTCTGCGGGATGAAGGATGCCAATTCCACGGAATTCGACAAAAAGACCGCGTTCCCGGTAATCGACCTGCTCCCTGAGCAGCAGAAAATCACGAAGATGGGGGCGACTATGCGCCTTGGGGCATACGAGTGCACCTTGAAGAAGGATACGGCAGCTTACCGGGCGTACAAGACAGACAAAATCTCCGAGCGCCACAGGCACCGCTACGAGGTCAATCCTGCATTCGTTCCTGAACTGGAATCGCGTGGGCTGGTCATATCCGGGCGCCATAAGACCGGCGTGGTCGAGATTGCGGAATGGAAGGAGAGCTTCGGCGTGGCAACGCAGGCGCACATAGAGCTTAAAAGCAGGCTCGAAGAACCGGCGCCGCTCTTTACCGAGTTCATGAAGGCGGCAAAAAAATACCGCGAGAACCCGTCCAGTTCAGCAGGGAAAAACCAGACCGACAACTGAGGGACAAGTGAAACCGGGCCACCGTCCCGAATTTCCAGCCGGAAAGAAGAGGAACTGAAGGACGATTGGGGGGGGGTTGAAACCCGTGAAATCCATGCACGGATTTCCCAGTTGTCGAAATGCCGCATGCATATCAACACCCTCAAGGGGGCGACTAAGACAAGCGGGGGCATGCCCCCTTATGGGATTGGGCTCTGAGTGGCGTTCCGCCACTTCGCCCAAAAATCCATGAGGCAAAACACAAGACTGGAAACCGGGAACAAAGGGATTTTTGGGCCCACGCGGAATCGAACCGCGCATCTCCTGCATTGCAACTTTTGGGAAAAGTTGCATCAAAACCTTTTCCCTGCAAACCCAAAGGGTTTGCATTCAGCAAGTTTTTGCCCCCGCTTTTTCCTAAAAAGCGGGCTGTCAAGCAGGCGTCTTAACCGATCGACTATGGGCCCATTGAAGCAGAGCGAAATCTGCTTTGGATAGGGAGAACTAAACCAACAACTTTTTTTATACCTTGGCATGCGCGTATCAGAGGCCCGCTTCGCTCCGGAGCTTCTTCGCCATGTCTGTCTTCTCCCAGGTGAACTCCGGCCCCTCCCTCCCGAAATGGCCGTAGGTGGCGGTTTTCCGGTAGATTGGGCGCAGAAGGTCGAGTTTCTTTATCATGTCCACCGGCTTGAAAGTGAAGTGGTCCGCCACGAGCTTCTCGATTTTCTCCACCGGTATCTTCGCTGTGCCGCGCGTCTCCACGAAGATGGAAAGCGGCTTCGCGACGCCGATGACGTAGGATATCTGCACCTCGCACTGGTCGGCGAGCCCGGCGGCCACGATGTTCTTTGCGACATAGCGGGCCATGTATGCACCGGACCGGTCCACCTTGGACGGGTCTTTGCCTGAATTGTGGCAGATGAAACCGTTGGCAGTAAACGTATGCGAGCATGGAATGTTCAGGTCGTATGTGTGCGCAAACGACGGGATTGCCCTCCGCAGGCTTGTGTAGTAATGCCGCATGAGGTATAACGTCTTGAGATACTCGAATTCGGGCTCCCCGCGCAATTGGCCCTCGTAAGAGGTTATGAATTCACCGAGCTTCTCATAGGTCAGTTCCTTGGTTGCCTTGCCGGTCCGGCTTCTGGTGAATCTTCCTATCTTGCACGCGTCCTTCCGTCTTTCTGCCAGCGGAAGCTTTGCGAATAAACGCTTTATTCTGCCGGCCTGACCGGGAACTGCAAACTTTTCTGCTTTGCCTTCTAAAGCCAGGCGCGCCAGGATGCTTTGCTTCCTTGGCAGCCCGAAACCGATTTCATTGGCGAATATCCGCCTGCTTTCGCTGCCTTTAAGCACCACGTGATACCTGACGCGCCGTGACACCACCGTCCGGCCGCCTATGACTGTTTTATTTCCTCGCGCATCAACAGCGTAGATTTTCGAGATTATGCCGAAGTTCAACAGCAGCAACTGGACTTCCTCGGCAAGCGCCCGCGAGGTGGACGTCAGATGTATTTTTGCGCTCGTTCCGTTCCTCCCTTCTTTCCGTACGCAACCATCCGTATCGAAAAGGCCCCGTAAGAACGCTGCCGCCACAGGCCTGCTTGCGGAGAAAATGCTCTTCGGAACCCGTTTGTCGAAAGACCTTTCATAGCCGAGACCGAGGTGCTTTAAAAACGCCCTTAGCTCGACGCCGCCCACATATAGCCAGTGGCCAAAGAATTTTGGCTTGTCACCGAACAATCTCCTGAAAGGCGCCTCGAACGTCTCCTTCTCCTCCCTGCCGCAAACGCATAGCCTGATGCAGCCTTCGTCCGTGCAGTCGCCGTCTCCGGTAAGCAGGCCAAGCACGTATCCGTAATCCACGGTAAGCATTTTGGGATAAGTAAACTGGTTTTTCCTTCCGGGGGCCGTCCCCTTTTTGTATGCGAACCCGAATTCCGGAATTGAGTCGTTCCCAAACAGGCGGTTTTTGGTTTGTATGGCGATATGGTCCGTTGGCCTGAGTTCGCCCAGCATGCGCCACGCATACTCTCCACCCTCATCCATCACCCGTATCCTGTGATTTGGGGTGCCCTCCAAGGTGAAACCGTCGCTGGTTTCTATTTTCACGGTCTCCCGGGTGCCATTATCGTACCACGCCCCGGCATTCATCGGATGGACGTCCGTCTTTACCAAAAGGCCTTTTCTTCCGACCTCATCGCACGCGTCTATCGGCACAAGACCGTTCTCGGTGTTCACCATCGAACTGCCGGCGAGGCAAAAGCAGCCTCCTCCGTGATGGCCGCGTCCGCCGTATGTGTCGATGATTATCTTCCTGCCGGTGACGCCGGTGTCAGCGGCCGGGCCCCCCAGCACGAACTTGCCCGTGCCATTCACATGGACGATTGTGTTTGAGTCGTAATAGTCGCCGCAGACCGGCTTCACGACCTCTTCGAGGACGTCTTTCTTCACCTTGTCTAGAGAAACGTTATCGTCGTGCTGCGCGGCAACCACCACCGTGTGCGCCCGTTTCGGCCGGTGATTGGCGTATTCGAGCGTCACCTGCGTCTTGCCGTCCGGCCGCAGGTAAGGGAGCGTGCCGTCCTTGCGCACTTCGGCGAGCCGTTTCGCGAGCTTGTGTGCGAGCGTAATCGGAAGCGGCATCAATTCCGGCGTCTCATTGGTCGCGAAGCCGAACATTATCCCCTGGTCGCCGGCCCCCTGCTCGTGCTCCTTGGAATTGTCGACGCCCTGCGCGATGTCCGGAGACTGCTCGTGTATCGAGGCCAGGACGCCGCATGTGCGGTAGTCGAAGAGGTATTCCGGCTTCGTGTAGCCGATGTCCCGTATGACATCCCGGACGACTTTTTGGAACTCGACGTATCCGGAGGTGGTTATCTCGCCCATGACGATGACCAGGCCGGCCGTCGTGGCGGTCTCGACTGCTACGCGGGATTTCCCATCCTGCCGGAGAAGCTCGTCGAGCACCGCATCCGACACCTGGTCGCACAGCTTGTCGGGATGCCCTTCCGTGACGGATTCGGATGAAAAGCAGTAGTTCTTTGAAGACATCAGAACGCACCGTTCTGACATCTTTCCCGGATTATATAAATGGAACTGAAAGGATTATTCCTTATGGAATAAGTAGACCCGCTCCCAGTTGCCATTTGCCGGGGGAGGCGCGCGCTGGGTGTAGAAGGCCTGCCTGGCGATGTTCCGGACGGTATACGAGGGGTCGTGCTCGGAGACATAATGCAGCGACAGCCTGGCCATGAAGCCGTCGCTTTTCGCGATATGGCCTTTCAGCTCACGGATTGCCGCCTTCCTTTCCATGACGCTCCTGCTGGACAACCTGTCAAGTATCCTAGAGATAGACTCATCCATACAATCACCTGGATAACTGCCCTGCCGGCTCTTCTCCGGCTTCGGCCGAATACTCCGCGAATATGTCCTGAAGCTCTTTTGCCCGGGCAAGCTCTTCGGGGGTGAAAACGCCGTCTGGCGATGCCGGCTGCATCGTGACGCCCATCCCGAATTTCGCAAGCTCCCTCATCACGCCGACCGCCCCGCGCCTCTGGGCCGCCTTCTCCGCCTCGCTCGGGCCTCCGGGGCGGTAGGCCACATCGACCATCTCGTTCATCACGCGCCCGATTATGCCGCTTTCAAGAAGGTAGCTCCGCCCAGTCGCAAGCAGCCGCACAAGCTCCAATGCCGCGTCGAACTGGCGCGTATCAGCGCAATCAATCTCTGCGACGCGCGCATTCATGCGCTCGGTTTCGATGCGCTTGGCGGCTTGGACGAGGCCGGCATCGGCGCTTTTCATGATTATGATTCCAGTCAGGTTGTATAGCGTCCCTGCGGCGCCCGGGGAATCGACTAAGGGTGAAAGCAGCCTCGCCAGCTTCTCGCCGTCATATGGCATGATTCCTGCGGCCCCAAGGTGAAGGAGCGCTTCGATTTTCTTTATCCTTTTTGCCTCATCGCCGTTGGATGCCAGAGCAGAATGCATAATTTCACGGCCGACAGTAGCGAGCATCGGGGCCAGGTGCTCCATCCCCCCGAAGTGCATATACGCCAGCTGGCGCATGGCCATCAGGCCGTTTTCGCTTTCAGGCTCCAGAATCATCTTGAAATGGCCTGCCGCGATGAAGTCGCTGGCCGGCCCTTCGAGGCCGGGGATTTTTGCGATGTCTCCGGCCATATCGAAGAATTCGGCCGGAACGGGCTCCAGATACAGGGCGCCTTTGAGGGCGGCATTCACCACGGACTTATCGCCGTCCATAAGCATGCTCCTGAAAAAGGGCACCGCCTTTGGAGAGCCAGTGGCCGCGATGCTTATGCCGAGTGCGTCCAGGTTGTCCCGGAGGAGCGACCAGCCGTGCTCCCCGAATTCGCCGCAGTCGGGCATCTCGAGCAGTTTTGTGATGGCATATGCGCTTGTCGCAGAATCGCGGGTTCTTGCATCCCAGAATTTGAGGTTTCCGTATTCCAGTTCCCAGAGCGCCTTCACGCACGCAAGCATGGCGCCTGCATGCTCCCCCTTGCCGCTGATGCGCAAATCGTCATTCTCCACGACGTTCTTGAGCATCAATATCGCATCATGGTAGGGCGAGACTATCCGCTCGCCTTCGGAATCCACAGGAAGAGTTTTCGCAGCCCCTTCGAATAGCTTTGCAATCACGGTGACGCGCCTGGTCTTGCATTCGTTTTCGAATGGAAGGTCAGAGCAGCTTCGAAGGGAATCCTGCAGATAAATCAGCGCCCCCTCCCTCTGTTTCGGGGCAAGCGCCGCGAATGATGCAAGCGCCTCATCGATGCCCTCCTTTTCGCCAAAGCGCATCGCAGAGTCGAACAGCTCGATTGCCGAGCGCTTCGCCCTTGCGTTCCTGATGCCTTCGGCCATAGAGGCAAACGGATGGAAGCCGCGCCTTTTGTCCCCGGCCGGCCCAGCCTCGCATGTGAGCGTTTTGATATCATGTGCCATAAGTGTCGCCAAACTTATTGTGCATAAAAGTGTTTATAAATGTGTGTGTATTTATGTAAAATGGGGGTTGATTGGAAGCGGAAGCGGGCAGCCTGCGGCAGGACGCCTGACGGCGGCCGCGCCCAAATAGTTATTAGAATTGCGGGCCTGAAATACACCAAGAGGCGGTTCTGATGTCATTCAAACGCTCACCGATAATTTGCATACTCGGCCATGTGGACCACGGAAAAACCACGCTTCTCGACAGCGTGCGCGGCACCGCCGTAGCCAAGAAGGAGGCCGGCGGCATCACCCAGATGATTGGGGCCAGTTACGTCGCCAAGAAGGACATCGACGCTGTCGCCGGCTCGCTCGCGCAGAAGATGAAGTTCAGCATCTCCATTCCCGGCCTGCTCTTCATCGACACGCCCGGCCACGAGGCATTCACGAACCTGCGCGACCGGGGCGGAAGCCTCGCGGACCTCGCGATACTCGTCGTGGACATCAACCAGGGGTTCCAGCCCCAGACAATCGAGAGCGTCCGGATACTGAAGCAGTACAAGACGCCGTTTGTCATTGCGGCGAACAAGATTGACACGATTGGCGGGTGGAAGAGCCACAAGACCGCCTCCTTCATGGAATCGCTGGCCCAGCAGCCCGAGCACATACGGGAGCGGTTCGACGAGAAGCTCTATGGGCTCATGGGCAAGATATCCGAGCACGGTTTCGACAGCGAGCGCTTCGACCGCATCCAGGATTTCAGCAGGCAGATTGCGATTGTGCCTATTAGCGCGAAGACCAGGGAGGGCTTGAGCGAACTTCTCGTGCTGATAGGCGGCCTGAGCCAGAAGTTCCTCGGCGACCGGCTGGAGATAGACGAGACTGGGCGCGGCAAGGGAAGCATAATCGAGGTCAACGAGGAGAGGGGGCTCGGCACGACCATCGATGTCATAATCTACGACGGAGTCATGAGGAAGAACGATGAAATCGCGTTCATGAGCTCCCAGGGCGTCCGGAGGACGAAAATCCGCAGCCTCCTTGAGCCGAACCTTACGGGAAAGGACAGGTTCACTGCACTTGACGAGATTGCGGCGGCGGCCGGCGTGAAAATCAACGCCCCGGACCTTGACGGGGCCATTCCCGGTTCTCCTGTGGAAGTGGTGCGCGATTTCGAGGGCGAGAAAAGCGCCATCGAGGCGCAGTTCAAGAGCGTGATATTCC
This sequence comes from Microcaldota archaeon, assembly GCA_022627495.1. Lineage (GTDB taxonomy): Archaea > Micrarchaeota > Micrarchaeia > Anstonellales > Bilamarchaeaceae > Bilamarchaeum. Next base: position 157,664 of record JAKEGJ010000021.1, on the reverse strand, counting down.
AGAACAACAACGAGGCGGGCGTGGTGTTGCGCGCAGACAGCCTCGGCTCGGTCGAAGCCCTGCTAAGCCTGCTGAAGGACGCCGAAATACCGGTCAAGGACGCCGCTGTCGGCAACATCACCCGGAAAGACGTGCTTTCGGCTTCGGTAGGGCGGGAGCAGAACCCGATGCTATCCGCCGTCCTGGGGTTCAACGTGAAGGTCCTGGACGAGGCGTGGGAGCAAGGAAAGGATTCCGGAGTGCCCGTCCTGTACAGCGACGTCATATACCGCCTCGTGGAGGCGTACCAGCAGTGGGTGAAGGAGGAGAAGGAGCGCCAAAAACGGCAGGCGCTCGAGAAATTCATCTGGCCGGGCAAGCTGAAGGTGCTTGAGGGCTACGTGTTCCGGGCTTCGAAACCGGCCATTTTCGGAGTCCAGGTTTTGGGCGGGCGCGTCAAGAAGGAATACCGCCTTATGGACCGCGACGGGCAAATCGTCGGGGAGATACGCGAAATCCAGAAGGAGAAGGAGAAGGTCGATGAGGCGGGGGAAGGCGACCAGCTTGCGATTTCATGCGACGACATAATCATCGGGAAGAACGTGAACGAGGGCGACGTGCTTTACACGTACATGACCGGGGACGACATCACGCGCTGGGACAGCCAGGCATCCATGCTCTCAGGGAGCGAGAAGCCGGTGTATGAGGAGATAAGGAAGATGCTCCGCAAATATTTCTGATGGGGTGCCCGTCCGGGATGTGCCGCTACAGCGATTTTTCGATGCTCCTTGGAAGCGGGGACGCGCTCATCCTGCAGCTCCTGACCGTGGCAACAATAGCGGCGGGCATCGCGTTCTGGGTGCGGATGTACCGCCGCCAAGGCGTCGCGCTCGCGCCTTATTCGGTTCCCATCGTCCTCTGGATAGTGTTCGGGACGCTGGACATCATCGCCACGGCGAAGGGAACGTTGAACGCCCCTGGAACCGAATCGAACCCGCTTGCCCGCTACGTCTTCGTCCAGGCTGGCTTCCTTGGCCCAATCGTTGCGAGCGTCCTCTGGATATCGCTCTGGTCTCTCCTGGTCCTGATAATCAACAAGAGGCTCTGGCCCGATTCTGCAAAATACCTCTCGCTAGCCGTGTTCTACTCGCTCGCCATCGGCCACGTGTTCGGGTTCAGCTCCTGGTTTGACGCGACGTGCGCGCTCGCCCGGTGGGAGGACGGGTTCCTCGCGTTCATCCCGGAATTCCTGAGGATAACCGGGTTCGGGGCGATTGCCGCGGCAGTGCATTTTTTCCTGCAAGGGCAATATATTAAATCAAAGAAGGAGAGATAGCTTCACGGGTTCTGGTGGGATTTATGATAATCGGACTGACGGGAGAGAACTGCGCCGGGAAGAGCACGATAGCGGATTATTTGATGAAGAAGGGCTTCTACTACTATTCGCTCTCGGACATCATAAGGGAGGAGGTCAAGGCCGAAGGCAAATCAGTCACGCGCGAGAACCTCATCCGGAAGGGGAACGAATTGCGCGAGAAGTTCGGGCCGGGGATACTCGGGGCGAAACTCGCCCAGAAAATCCAGGACGACAAGAACTACGTCATCGATTCCATCCGCAACCCGGCCGAGGTCGAGGAGCTGCGGAAGCTGGGCAGGTTCTTCCTGTTCTATGTGACGGCTCCGGCCGAGGTGCGCTTCGAGCGCATCCGCTCCCGCGACAGGGAGGAGGACCCGAGGACGTTCGACGCGTTTTTGGAAATCGAGAAGCTGGAGATGAGCAATGCGGAGAAGACCAAGCAGAACCTCATGGGGACATTCGCCCTCGCAGACAAGAAAATCGTCAATGACGGCGACCGGAACGAGCTCCATGACCTTGTGGACAGGTGCCTGGCGGAGGTTTCCGACAGGTTCAAGCTCTCCCGGCCGAGCTGGGACGATTATTTCATGGGAATAGCCAAGGTGGTGGCGTCGCGCAGCAACTGCGTGAAGAGGAAGGTGGCGGCGGTCATCGTCAAGGACAAGCGCATCATCTCAACGGGCTACAACGGCACCCCGCGCGGAACCCGGAACTGCTCCGAAGGGGGCTGTCCCAGGTGCAACAGCTTCACTGAATCCGGCAAGAATTTGGAGGAATGCCTCTGCAGCCACGGGGAGGAGAACGCAATCGTCCAGGCGTCCTACCACGGAATAAGCATAAAGGAGTCCACAATATACACGACGTTCTCGCCCTGCCTGCTCTGCACCAAGATGATAATCAACGCGGGCATCAAGGAAGTCGTTTACAACGTGGATTACCCTATGGCCGATACCCCGCTCCGGCTGCTGCGCGACGCGGGCGTGAAAGTGAGGCAGAACAAAATCGAGGGATGAGGATGGACGACGAGGAAGAGGAGGTCATGCCCCGGATGGCTCCCCCGCAGATGCAGCAGATGCCGCCGGGCCTGCGCTTCGCCGCGCTCGCGATGACAGGCGAATTCCTGCTTATTTTCGGCGTGCTGTTCGTGCTCCTCGGGGCGGCGGGTTTCGTGACCGACCTGCTCCGGATAAAGGGCAGCGGCGAAATGCTCGTAGGGCTCATGCTCTGCATAGCGGCGGCGGCACTGCTGCGCACGTCGGCAAAGCAGATGCCAATGGTGCGGGTGGTGCAGGGCCCGCCCCCGACGATGCGGCAGCATCAGGAAAAAACCAAGGCCGATGGGTCGAGCTACCGGTAATGCCAAGCGATATAAAGCTACGAAGCCAATTAATGGACGGCAACGATGACGAGACCGTCCCAGACTGACCGGGTGATGACAAGAGTAGCTACCGAGTTGCCTTTTCCGCTTGCCCTGACGCGCGCCGTTACACCGGGCGCGGCAGGAAGACAGCAATCCTTATTAGTCTTATTACCCTAATTCTGTTTCGGGAGGTAATCATCATGAGGCTAGTCATACAGGAAGCTCCAGCGCTGAAGGCGGCAATCGATTCCATAGTGTGTCTTGTGGAAGAGGGCCAGTTTGAAGTGAAGGCGGACGGCCTGCACCTGAAAGCGATGGACCCCTCGCAGATTTCCATGGTGTCTTTCACCATGCCGAAAGAGGCTTTCGTAGAATACAGCGTCCCCGAGGAGATGAAGATTGGGACAGACATCGGCCAGCTGTCTAATGTGCTTGCCAGGGGCAAGAAGGGCGAGAAGGCCGAGCTTTCCGTCGAGGAGGGCCGCCTGGTCGTGCGCTTTTTCGGAGACAAGCACAAAAGGACGTTCAAGGTTCCGCTTATCGAGACCGGCGACCGGGTGCAGAGGGAGCCGAAAATCGAGTTCAGGAACACCGTCCGCATCAAGGCCGACGCCTTCAAGGAGACGCTCAAGGACGCAAAGCTCATCAGCTCGCATGTGCGCCTGCAGATGAGCGAAACCCAGCTTGTCGTGGAAGTGCGTGGCGAGAACGGGGATGTGAAGGCCGAGTTCGACAAGGGGAGCGCAGAGCTTCCGGAACTGACGGTCTCAAGCGGGGCGAAAGCCACATTCCCGCTCCAGTACCTGGAAGACATGGTGAAGGCGACAAGCGCCGCATCCATCATCTCCATCAACCTGGAAACGGACAGGCCCCTGAAGCTGGAATACGACATCGAAGGGGCGAAGGTCGTGTATTTCCTCGCACCGAGAATCGAGACCGATTAGCGCCTGCTGGAGGGCGTTACGAATCTCGGAATAAGTGACACGGGTTTAAAAACAGAAGGTGGCATAATATATATAATCGTAGGTAACCAGAATCCGGGGCTCCAACATGAAGAAAACAGAGTTTGCGTTCGTGCACGAGGAAGGCGACAGGCAGCTCAGCCTGGACGCCGGAAAGCACGATGATTACATGCTGCCGGAGTTCACGAAAGAGGTCCCCACATCGTCGCGGAAGCAGGAATCCGGAGAGACGGTCACCCAGGAGTACGAATGGAAGCAGTCCAAGTCCGAATGCATCCGGGTGAAAAGGATTGAATTCCGCAGGGGGGAGGAGGACCTCCTCGACCTGTACCGCGTGGCGGCCAGGGACGGCGCGGACAGCATCTGCTTCAAGCACAACGACAGCACCTACATCCTCAGGAAGACCGTGAAGGAGATCGCCATGGCGCTCTACAACGCGTATGGCAAGATTAAAGGCGCGGTTGAGAACATCGTCGGATACCTCAGGACCGCCCTTGGCAACGACTACGTGATATCCAAAGTCGAGCGCGAGTCGTGGGCCTTCGACAAGAGGATTGCGAAGGCGAATGTGCATTTCACGGATGTCGATTCGCTCGACCGGAAGGGCAAGAGCAGGCTCGTCGAGATGATAACCGAGAGGATAGCCGAGCTCCATGCGACGAACCTCATCATCGGGCGCTTCACATTGAACAACATCCTGCTCGGCCGCGACGACATGAAATTCACCGACCTCCGCAAGCTGCGCGTCTCCAGGCGCAGGGCGTTCGTCATAGAAGAGTTCAGGAGCGTGCTCCAGTACCTCTTCGCCATCGGGCTGGCGACCAAGGAGGACGTCTACTGCTCGATTGCATATTATGCAGCGCAGAACGAGGACGGCTGCAAGGAATGGTATTCGGAAAGGACTGGGAAACGGGCCTCGGACCAGCTCGACATCGTCGGCAGGATAGAGGAAGACGTATACAGCTGATTTTCAACGCAAGGACCCGGGAGGGTTTCACCTGCGGGCGTGAGCCATGCCATGCGCCGGGCGGATCGGGCCCGCAGCAAGCATGGTCACATCGCCTCTGCCTTGGTCTCCCCGTTATGCTCCTTGTCCCTGCCCAGGCGGTAGCTGGAGGCGAACTCGGAGCCCATGAACGCCTCGTCGTGCGTTATCAGGAAAGTCTGGTTCACGACTTCAGGCACCTTGAATTCCAGGGCCGATGAGAGCATCTCGACCGCCTCGGCATCCAGGTTGTGCGTCGGCTCGTCCAATATCAGCCACCCCAATTTCGGCGTGAGCACCATCGCAAGCGCGACGCGCAGGGCAAGTGCGGCGCAGGCGCGCTCCCCTCCGCTCGCCACGGTCTCGAGTGCCTTCCACCCCGAGGCGCCGTCGTCCACTTCGAAAACGTAGTCCTTCTCGCTGACGCCCAGGCGCAGGGCGCGGTAGTTGCGGTAGGGGTAGAAGACCGGCCAGACCTCGTTCATCGCCGCGTTTATCGCGTCTGCGAGGTTGTAGCGGAGCGACGTCTGGGTCTCGAGGAGGGCGTTCTTGTATATCGCCAGCTGCTCCTCCAGCTCGGCAAGCGCCCGTACGGCTTCGGCCGCCCGTTTCATTGACGCGAGCTCCCCCCGAACAAGTGCGAGCATCTCGTCGGACAGCCTTAACTGCGTCTCTAGGGATTTTTTCGATGACTGCAGCCTCTCTGCCCCGATTCGGGCCGATTCGGCCATGAGGCGAAGGTTTTCGAAGGACTTCAAATCGAACGCCAGGGCCGCGATTGCCGCTTTCGTATCATTGGACTTTTTGGCCGCCATATCCGCCTCTGCGCGTCTGGCAAGAAGGCTTTTCTGCAGAACGAGTTGGGCCCGCACCCCTTCCGCTTCCCTGGAAACCAGGTCTGTTTTCTCCAGGATTTCACTGCGCTCCTTCATGGCGGCGGCAAGCTTCGATTCGACCTCCGCCCTCTTCGCCTTCAAATCTTCCAGGCCCGCCGCTTCCTTCGCCAGGGTGGCTCGCTTGTCAGTGAGCAGGGCGGCGCGCCCGAGGCGGGCGAGCATCCCTTCGCTCGCTTTCCTCTTTTCCGGCATCTGGGCGCCCAGTTCCGCAATGCGGGCTTTTTTCTCCGCAACGAGCCTCTCCTTCTCGGCCCGGACATGGGTTATCCCGTCATCCGTGAGTTTCGATGAGCAAAGGGGGCATTCCGAAAGCCCGGGCCTCAGGCGCAGGACGGAATCCGCCATTTCCGCAATCTCGCGCTCAAGCGCTTTGCGCTCGGACTCGGCCCCGAGGAGAACATGGGCGGCTTCCTTCTGCTGGTTTGCCAGGGCCTCGGCCGTGGATGCGCCAAGGATTGATGAGAGTTCCGCAGAAACGGCATCCAGCCGGGTTTTCGCGGACTCGGCGGACTTCAGCCCGGCATCGGCCGAGCCGGATTCCTTGGAGAGAGCTGAAAGGCGCGCATCAGCGGATTTTGCGGATGCGTCCAGTTTCGCCCGCAATTCGCCAAGCGCCCGCAGCTTTTCTTCGAGCCGGGCGATTGCCGGTTCGTCCACGCTTTTGCCCTCGAGCTCCTTCCTCAGGGATTCCAGCCGGGCCGAAATGCGGGCCTCATCGAGCGAAAGCCGCTCGTGCTCCTCCCTGGATTTCAGGATGGCATCGAAGCGGGCAGATGCGGCCAGGGCTTCCTTGGCTCCGGCAAGGGCGGCTTCGGCAACTTCCCCGAGGGAGGCCCTGAGGGCGGAGTTCTCCCCGGACATCTTCGCCTCCTTCATTTCGGTTTCAGCAAGCTTTTCCCTGCTGAACTGCTCCTCGAGGGCCTGCCGCTTCGAGCGGACGCGGTTTATCACGGTAACGATGTTCCCCCGCGCGGTCTCGAACCGGTCGAGCCCCAGCAGCAGGTCCATCTCCTCCTTCCGCTTCCCGGGCCCGAGGTTCAGGAAATGGTCGATATTGTTCTGCTCGGAATATATCGCCCGGGTGAAAAGGTCGTAATCGATGCCAAGGAGGCTGGAGACGCAGGTGTTGACGCCGCTCGGGCCGTGCTCGATGATGGCGCCATTTTTATATATCTCGGCATGAGTGGCGACGCCCTTTTTCGAGCGCTCTATCGTCCGCTCTATGCGGTAAGGCGCCCCTTCCCAGACGAATTCGAGCATGACCTTGGCCAGGGGCTCGTTCAGGCGGACCACGTTCTCGAGCTTGAGCTTCCTGCGCTCGAGGGCCGGGAAGGTGCCGAAAAGCGAAAAGGATATCGCCTCCATCACGCTGGACTTGCCCGCCCCCATGATGCCGACTAGCAGGTTGGTGCCGGGGCGGAACTCGAGGAGCGTGTCCTTGTGCGAGCGCCAGCTGACAAGGCGGACGGATGTTATCATCGCAGGAAGATTGCATGGAACAGGTTTTAATTCGCGTCAGGGCTGCCGGCCATCATGCCGCCTTCTGCCGCATCACCGAGCGGATGAAGAAAAGCATGAGGATTATGAAGCCGCCATAATCGAAAAGCGGAATCAGGAGGCAGCAGTATACTAGCGTCCCTCCGGCGCCAAGGAGCGTTGCGAGCATCTCGCCGGAGTTGTGCATCGCATGGAATGCCGCCGCGACGGGGAACCCGGCAAGGAGGGCGAGGCCCGGCGCCTTGAGCTTCCTTTCGATGAAATAGCCTATCACGCCGCCTGTGATTGCGGTGTAGAAGCCGTGGTTCGCGGAGAAGAAAACCGAGCGCATGATGAAAAGAGCGAGCCAGCCCGGCACGTCGGAGCCCATAGGGTTGCCGATGAAGTAGATCCAGTTCTCTATGAAGGAGAAGCCCATCCCTATCGTGAAGCCGAAGACGATGCCGTCTTCTACCGAATCAAACTCGTGGTGCTCAGAGAGCAATGTGAGGCCCGAGCCCTTGTAAAGCTCCTCCACGACCGGAGCCACCAGGAACGTGCCGAGGAACCCGAGGCCAAGGGCCGCAAGGCCGACATCCGCAACTGTATTGAGCCCGATTGCCATCAGGGCTGCAAGCCCGCCCCAGAGGAAGAAGGTCACGATGACGCGGAGCGGCTCGCGCTCCCGGTAATCCGCGTACCACCATCCCGCGCACCAGAGGAGGGGGATGACGAGGGCCATAAGCCCGGAGAATATGAAGGCGATGAAGGCCGTGTAGGATTTCCACATCTCGGCCGCCATTGCCATATAAAGCAGGATTATGACGATTCCGGCGGCTTCCAGCGCCCAGAAATACGGGGATATCAGGAGGGCGTGGAATTTCTGGAGGAAGGTCTTTCCAAAAGAGAGCGGCGAGAGCATGGTCTTCCATGCGTATTCCTCTGGGGCGATTGTCCGGTGGCTGGTTTTCATGGCCGTCCCCACGACGAAAATGGAGACCGGCAGGAGTATAAGGAGGTATATGAGGAGCACCGAGAGCCCCATCACCCAGGAAAAATTCACGAACTGGCTTTCGTAGGCGTGCCAGTCTACGGTTACCGTGGCCGGGCCTGCGGAATATTCCTTTCCGCCGCGCGACAGCACCGCCACGATGCTGTATGTGGCCCCGGGCTCGTAGTCGTATGGGAGATATGCAATGCAGGTCACTTCCTCGCTCCCCAGGTAGTCCTCCTGCGCGTCGAAGCCTTCCAGGCAGTCTACGATGCCAAGTTCCTTCCCCGATGCGGATATGCCAAGGAGCAGGATGTCGCTGTCCGTCAGGGGCGGGGTGCGCAGCGTGATGTCAACCGGGTAGGGCGAATCGTCCGGAGATGCGCTTTCCGCAGGGCGCGGCCCCGCAAGGGAGAAGCCCTCCATGGCCTGCATGTGGCCGGTTGCAAGCACTTCGGAAGGCATGAGCTGGGGCAAAAACAGCGCGGCCATGCTCAGCGCAATGCCGCTTAGCGCGGCGAGCATAAGGATGGCGATGAATACGCGGCTGATGGTCTCAAGCATCGCTAGGGACTTGCGGGGCTGGCAATAATAAAGGTGCGCGCACCGGAAGGCCTCATAGCTTCCCGTACATCTCGCAAAGCTTCCGTATTTCGCGCAATTTGGCGTGGGCGGATTCCATCCGGGACACCGCCTTGACGAAGGCATTGCCCGCGTAAGCCCTGCCCTCATAGAGGCGCCTGAGGTGGCTGGAATAGGCCAGGTTGATGCGCTCCCGCAGCGCCACTTCGTTCTGGCGCATGGATGCGACGTCCTCTTCGGAAACCTTGGGGAAGGACTTGCCGAGCAGGCGGAGATCTTCCCCGATGCGGGTGTTGATGTCCTCTATCTCCGCCTGCGCCTCTTCCGACATCCGCCTGTTCCGGGCTTGCATGGAATTGGCGACATAGCCGATGGCTGCGCCGAGGTCGGCCAGCTGCTCAAGCACATTCGACATGCGGACCGCCAGGACCGCCCGGGACATCTCCCTCTGGCCTAGCTTCCGTTTCGAGACCTCGAGTATCGCCTTCTCTATCCGCTCGTCCAGGTAGTCGTTGAGGGCCTCGCGCTTGAGGAGCCGCTGGAAGGAGGCCTTGCCGGGTTCGCGGAACATGGCCGCGGATTCCTCCATTACGTTTTCGGTCTTGTCGAGCAGGTTCCGCAGTTCGGCCTCTATCTGAGCGAACGCCAGGCCATTGTCCGTCGACAGCTTGTCGTTCAGCGCCGTGGTCTGGAAGAGGATTTCTTCCTCTTTTCCAGGCACCAGGCGCTCCACGAACTTGGTAAAGGGGCCGAGGACGACCAGGAATATGGCCGTGGTGATGACGTTGAACATCGTATGCGCATTGGCAGCCTGCTGGGCGGAAGAGCCGCCAAGGTCCACAATCAGGGTGGCGAAGGAAGGCAAAAACGGCAGTATGATTAGCACGCCTCCGATGTTGAATAATAGCTGAGCTGCCGCGGCGCGCCTCGAGAAAAGGCCGAGGTTGAACGATGCTATAAGGGGAGTGAGCGTGCCGATATTGGAACCGAGTATGAGGGGGATTGCCTGGCCTATCGAGATGACGCCGCTTCCGGAAAGGACCACGACGAGGCCGGTGAAGATGGAGCTGGACTGGAACAGGTTGGTCAGGGCGAAGCCTATCAGTATCGCCAGCGGGATGCTGTCAAGGCTCGCCACATACCCCATGATGCCCGGGTCGTCGCGGAGCGGAGATGCGGCGTCGGAGACCATGCCTATCCCGAAAAAGACCAGCCCGAAGAAGAATATCGGCTTGCCCAGGAACGAGAAGCGGCCGCCCAGGATGCCGAGCAGGAACCCCAGCGGGATGAAGACGGGCCCGAGCGCGGTGAATTTCCATGCCACAAGCTGCGCTGTGACCGTGGTGCCTATCCCGGCCCCGAGTATCACGCCGAGGCTCTGCGCGAAAGACATGAAGCCCGAATCCACGAGGCCGATTGTTATGACCGTGACCGCTGTGCTGGATTGGGCGATTGCGGTGACGATGCACCCGAGGAGGACAGAGCGGGGGGTGCTTTTCGTGGCCTTCTTGATGAACGCGCGGAAGTTCTCTCCGGCGACCTTCTGCATTTCCCTGCTGAACTGCTCCATCCCATAGAGGAAGAGTATCAGCCCTGAGGCGGCGGCGAGTATTATGCTCCAGTCTAACATGTGCGCATCAACCCTGGTCAGGAGGATTATGGCATATGAGATTAAAAAAGTCGCATGAGAGTAATACGTTGAATGATGACCAAGGTGATCACTGAGCTGTTTCCCTAAGCTAGCGTCTAAATAACCTGTCAAGGTTGTTTTGACCAGGGTTTTACCCGGCCACGGAGATTTGCGATGACGATTGACGTGCGGTCTGACACATAAAAATAAAACGTATTAATAAAAAAAGTTTAACATATAGATATAGGGGATTGCATGAAAGATGACAATAAAGTCGTCCTTTCTGAATCTGGATTGAAAAGGTTCATGAAGTTGCTCAAGAACAAAGGCAACAATGTAGAGATTATCAAAAACGAAAGAGGGGAAACAACCATACGCGTTCGAGGCGGATGGAACTTTATGTACCTCTTTGGAAGACATTTTTCTATGGATATCGTACCAGAGATAGAGGGAGGATTTGTCTTTGATTTTTCTAAAAAAAATCTCCCGCTACCAGGTATTTTTGTAGCATCGCATCCCAGTTTTATTAGAAATTACATACACGGTAAGGACGACCATGTTATTCTTATCGTAATTCCGCTTTCGATTTTGATTCTTTGGATTCTTGGCGGGTGGGGAATCTTTCTTGTAATTCCCATGATCATTGGGTTGTTTGTTGCCAAGATAGCCGTAGGGAGCCGGCATACACACGAGCTTGACGATATAAGAAATTTCATTATTGAGGCGAGGCAGACCCTTAAATGAAGGCACAACGGGTGCAATCCTTCACAAAGCCCAGCCTTGACGCAAAACAGGTTATAACTGAAATAGATGCAGAGACAAAACGGTGATAACGGGTTATCACCGAAAAGCATATATACCTTATTTCAGTGATAACTGCATGTCCCATATCACTGCCCGAAAAGTGAAAGGAAAAAAATATTACTATCTTGAAGAATCTGTGAAGCGGGGCGCAAAATGGGTCAAGGAAAGTGTTTATCTCGGAGCGAAACAGCCGGATAACGAGGAATTGTCTGAAGTTTTTCAAGAATTCAGGCAACGGTTGATAAATAACGGAGTCAGGGGCATTACTGCGCCGTTTACCGAATTCTTAACCCATATTGTCGCGATAAAAATAGAAGATGCGATAAAAAACAAAGCGACTTTTCTGCGCTCATTGAGCGCCACGCAGAAAATCGATTTCATGAAAAGAGAGCGGATAACCTTCATCACAGACTCCAATGCAATTGAAGGGTCTACTCTGGATTATTGGCTGACCGAACGGATTGTTGCAGATCAAAAACGGATAGAACGGTTGCAGAAACGCGGTGTCGCGATTACCAACATGGATCGAGAAGAACAAGAAGCCCTCAACCTGAGCGGATGCCTTGATATTTATGAGACTTTTCTTGCGCATCAAAAAGATTTGAGTTTGAAAATGGTATTGCAGTTTCATTGCATTTTGCTTTCAAAAATAGATGGATACGAACAGTATTGCGGGGTATGGAGACCGGTCAACGTACGGATTAGGGGTTCGGACCATGTATTCCCGCACTATAAGGAAGTACCTGAACTAATGGAAGGATTGATTGCCTGGTACAATGAAAACAAAACTCTGGTCCATCCCGCCGAGCTTGCGGCAAAATTCCATACAAAGTTCACAACGATACATCCGTTCGCGGATGGAAATGGCAGGATGGCGAGATTATTGATGAACTACATCCTTCAATTGAACGGCCTTCCATTCACAAACATTCCATTGAGAAAACGAGGCCCGTATATGAAAACTCAGGCAGCGGGCAGCTCCGAAAACTACAAGCCATTTGTACTGTTCCTGGCAAATGAGATAGTCAAACAAAATAAGAAATTGAAATGATTCGAAATGCCAGCTCAAAGAGCGCAATCCGCCACAAAACATCGCCAAGGTGCGGTCCGGCATTTCGCCGATTAGCCTTGAGAGAGAATCAGTCTCCCCAGATGAAAAGCTTGTCGATTGTGGTTTTCAGCTCTTTTGCCAGCGCATGGGCCAGGAGAATGGAGCAGTTATAGTTGCCTTTTTCTATCAGGACTATCGTTTCCCTGCGGATGCCGACCTTCTTTGCAAGCTCTTCCTGCGTAAGGTTGAATTTTTCCCGCAGCTCCCTGATTCTAGTCCTCAAGCCCTTCACCCGGATTAATCCACGTCCCCCTTTTTCTTGTACCACATCGCGAGAACGACGAATGTCAGCCCTGGCACGACAATCATCGCCTCGAAAGCATACCGAAACTCCAGCTCGGGAAGATTAAAAAACTCCGTCATGGCCAGGTTGGCGAACATTATCCCGATGGCCAGCCATAAGCCGGTCACAAAGGCGTAATACCCTGCTTTCCAGGTGGCTTTCCTGGAAAGCTCGTCATCCAACGGCAGGCCGGTTTTCATGGAGGTGATTTTTTCGGACGCCGCGACGATTGCGACAAGCGCGACCGCCATGGCGATTGCTGCCGAGGCAATCAGCCAGAGGGAATTGCCCGGCATGGAAAAAAACAACGAGAATCCGGCCATCAGCAGGGCAAGGACGAAAACCCTTACGAATAGATTCAGACGTTTATGCATCACAACACCATCATGTTAGTTTTATCTAACATGTGAGATATAACTAACATAATGAATATATAGCTTCCTCTTGGGCGGCAAGCACCCGCCCCGGCTCTTCCTGCCATGCCCCTTCTCAGGACTTCATGCGCTCGAAGGCAAGCACGCCTGCGACATTCGCCAGGATTATGAAGCCGATGAACGCAACGGCATCCACTGCCGGGTCCAGATAATACACCCCGCTTAGCGCGCCCCGGAGCAAATCGACAATGTACGTAACCGGATTCAGCGCCGCCACCAACCCCAGGGGGCCTGTGAGGTTGCTTATCGGGAAAAGGGCGCCTGAGAGGAAGAACATCGGGAAAAGGACCAGGCTGCCAAGCAGCTGGAAGCCTTCGGGCGATTCCATGTAGCTCCCTACGATTAGCCCTAGCGCAGTCAGCCCGGCTGATGCGAGGGCCACCAGGCCCAAAACGATGAAGAACGTCGCCGGGGAGTACTGCATGCCGATCATCGCGCCCACCAGGAGGACAATGACGGATTCTATGAGCGATATCGTGACCCCGCCCAGCACCTTCCCGAGGAAAATGGAAGAGCGGCTAAGCGGAGAGACAAGGACGGCCTTCAGCACGTCTATTTTCCTGTCCCACACGAGGTATGCCCCGTAGAAGAGGGAGGAGAAAAGGAACGTCTGGACAAGCACGCCGCCGAAAATGAACTGCTGGTAGCTCTCGCCCCCGATGCGGACACTTTCGCCGAGGCCCGCCCCGAATATTACCAGCCAGATTATAGGGCTGACCACGGCGGAAATTATGCGGGGCGGCTCGCGGAAGAATACTGTCGTCTCCCTCCACCATACGGCGTATGCGCCTTTGAGCGCGCTCGGGTGCGCCATCCGGCTGTCGTCTTTCATTGCTTGTTCACGCTCTGCTGGACTATCTTGTCGAACCATCCGCCTTCGGCCTGCTCCAGCTCGCGGCCGGTGAATTTGATGAAAACGTCGTTCAGTGTCGGGCTGCGCACTTCGACGCACTCCACTTTCCCGATTTTGGCCAGAAGCTCCTGCAGGTTCGCCGCCGCATCGCTCACGGTTATCAGGAGCCTGCCATCCGTCATCTCGGCTCCCCTGACGAATTTCAGCTTTGTGAGCGATTTCAAGTCCGGCAGAGGCGAGGATGTGATTGTGACGAGGTCTCCCCCGACTTTCGCCTTGAGGGCGCCGGGGCTGTCGACAGCCACCGCCTTCCCGTTGTCGATGACGCATATCCGGCCGGCCAACTCGTCAGCCTCCTCCATGTAGTGCGTCGTGAGCAGGATTGTCATGTTCAGCTCGGCCACCAAGCGCTTCACGTATCCCCACATGGTCTTTCGCCCGCGCGGGTCCAGCCCGAGCGTGGGCTCGTCGAGGAAAAGCACTTTCGGCTGATGAAGGAGGCCGCGCGCGATTTCCAGGCGCCTGCGCATCCCGCCGGAGTATGTTTTCACGAGGTCGTTCCTGCGGTCGCTGAGCTCTACCAGGGCAAGGGCATCGTCGATTCTCTTCTCCACCAATCCGCCCGGGAGGCCGTAGATCATGGAATGCAGCTTCAGGTTCTCATAGCCGCTAAGCAGTTCGTCGCTGCTGGGTTCCTGGAAGACTATTCCTATGCTCTGCCGCACCTTTGACGGAGATTTGGCGATGTCGAACCCGTTCACCGTCGCGCGGCCGGAAGTCGGGGCAAGGAGCGTCGCGAGCATCTTTATGGTCGTGGTCTTCCCGGCCCCGTTCGGGCCGAGCAGGCCGAACACCTCGCCCTCGTCGATTTTGAGGCACAGGCCATCGACTGCATGGATTTTGCCGAAGTGCTTGGTTAGTTTCGAGATTTCTATTACTGCCATCGCTAGCCTCTGGCTAATCCGTGTATTAATAGCTTTCCTGCCTGGAAGCGGACGGAAGCGCTGCCAGCAATTTTTCATGGATGACGACCATCAATACCCACGCCAGGACAAGCCCTATCGCCATCGGAATGCCGACCGAGATGATTTCCCCGGCCATGGCAGCGGCATCCGCAGGATTCGCCATCGCGCTGAGGAACGGGGGGTAGGGGACGATTTCCCCGGATGCGGCGTGGTCGATGCCGAGCGCGACCGTTGCGCCGAGTATCATTGTGTTCAGCCATCCGATATGCCATCTTTCCGGGAAGCTCTTCCTGAAGGCGAAGGCGAAGACGCCCAAGGCCGCAGGTGCTGCAAAACATGCCATAGCAATCACACTCATAAGACAATCAGGAGCGGAGGAAAACCGATGCGCCGAGCAGTGAAAGCACGATGAACCCCGAACAGCAGCCGCTCCCCCCGGAGCTGGAATAATCGTTGGATGCGCCGCTTGAGCCGCCGCTTTCGTACGTCTCCACGCATTGCGCGTAGGAATCGGTGCAGTATAAGCAAGAGGACGACACATAGTCCTGGTCCGTGCCGCTGACTAGGCACCCCCCGTCATACGAGTATCCGAGCGATTCGCAGCAGTCGCGATAGCAGCTTTCGCCCTCGGCTTTCTCAAAGGAGCAGTATTCCGAAGCGCTTTGGGCAAGAGGCGCCCCGGCCAGGACGATTAGCAGGAACAATACGTTGCGGCATCCCATGGAGGGCCATGCTCGCGTGAAATTTATTAAGGTTGGTCAGGCATCAGGTCGGAGGGCGGCCGGAACGGTAATAATCTGCAAGGGGCATATGGAAGCCGTGGAAACAGTGCTTGTAGTCGCGGGCGTCATAAGGAAAGGGGACATGCTTCTCATAGCGCAGAGGAAGGACGACTGCAAGAGGGAGCCCGGCAAATGGGAATTCCCAGGAGGCAAGGCTGAGGCCGGCGAGACGCCGCAGAAAGCCCTTGCGCGCGAGATAATGGAGGAGCTGGGCGTCCGGATTGAAGCCGGAAAGAGGGTTTTCTGCGTCAGCCATGCAGAAGGCAGGGGCATCCGCATCAGGCTCCAGGCGTATCTTGCGGACTGGAGGGACGGGGAGCCGAAGGCCCTCGATGTGAAGGATTTCAGGTGGGTCCGCATTGCGGAACTGGATGGATATGACTGGGCCAGGGCCGACCTGCCGATAGTCAGGAAACTCCGGAGCAACGCCGCCCCCTCGAGTGACAAAGCGCCTGCCAATCAATAAAACATTATCGCGAGATATCCACCCATGCGATTTGCCCTCCCCGTTTTCCTCCTGCTTGCATTGACCGCGGCCGCGTCCTCTTTCTCCATCGACTCGTACCATGCCCGCGCGGCCGTCAGGGATGACGGGGGCCTGGACATCCATGAGAACATCAGCTTCACGCTGGAGGAGGCGTACGAAGAGGGATTCCGCACGATTAGGTTCGAGGATTTCGGCACGCTGGACAATATCATAGTGCATTATGCGAAGGTAAACGGGGAAGACGCGCAGTTTGTGACCCAACTCGACAGCGAGGGCCGGGCGGAGATTGTCTGGAAGAAGACATATGCGGGGAAAAACAACGTCGAACTCAGCTACACGCTGAAAGACAGGGCTCAGCTTTACAACGATTTCGCCAAGGTCTGCTTCGAGCATTATGGCGGGGGATGGAGCGTCCCGGCGGCGGAATTCGTTTCGGTTATGAGCCTGCCCGAAGCCTCGCGCGGCAAGGACATGCACTTCGAGGTCTATTCCACAAAGGAGGGGAACGCGCGCATAGACGACCTATCAATCGTGATAGAGATGATTGATGTGCCACCAGGCAACTACATAGGAGGCTGCTACCTGTATGACAGGGATGCACTGCACACCACGAACACGGTGGACGCGCCCGCGCTCGCCATTCTCAATGACGAGCGGGAGGCCTACGGCTCAAAGATGCTGCTTGAACCGGAAACTACGCCTTCGACGTTGTTCTGCTGCCTGCCGGCTGCGGCGATTTGCGGATTGGCGGCGGCATACTTCTTCATCAAGGACAGGCGGAAGCCGAAATACCCCGAGAATATACTTCCGCCGGACGGGGAGGAGCCCGCATTCGTCAGCGTCCTGATCCGGAACAGGATGCCGGCAAGCGACATCATGGCGGCGGCGATACTCAGCCTCATCATTAGGGACCATATCGACATAGTGGAGCTGGAGAAGAAAGGCGAATCGTCTACGCAGGTGAAGCGCGGGCACACCATCCTATTTCTGAAAAAGAGGCCGGAGAACCCGAAGCCCTACGAAGCAGCGGTGCTCGACATGATCTTCCCTCAGGGAAAGACCGAGGCGGACCTGGATGCGATGGCTGCCGGATATGGCAGGATAAACGCCAAGGGCGAAGCCGAAAAAATTCCTGCGGCTGCGGCAGTCGAAACGTTCACAAGCGAAATCGGGAAGGTGCTGGCCGAGAAAAAAATCTCGGACCTCAAAGACGCCGCGGATACCGGGGATTCGGCGCTGGTCGGCATTTCGTTCATGGGATTGATTTTCGGATGCTATGCGGCGTTTTTCAGCCTGGATTTCATCGCGGGCTACCTTCTGGAGGGCAACCTTGCTGAGGCCTACGGCCTGATTGCCGCCATCCTGATTGCAGTTCCATCCGCCGTGTTCCTGGCCATGCGCATGAGGAGGATACAGGTGCACGAAGACCAGCGAGAGGAATACGAGAGATGGGACGCGTTCGCCCGCGCGGTCAAATTGAGCAGGCTGAAGGAATACCCGCCATCGTCCGCGGTCATCTGGGGCGGGATACTCGTGTATGCCACTGCCCTCGGCATGGCTGACAAGGTCAGGAATCATTTGTCCGAACTGGACGCCCTCACGGCAAAAAGGGTGGAAACGCTCGGTGCGGCGGGCGTCTCGTCGCGCCAATACTTCGCTTCGGCATGGGCGCTCCATAACCTGAAGACATACGGCAGCAGGAGCGGGGCGTCCGGAGGAAGCCGCGGGGGCTTCTCGTCGCACTCTTCGGGCGGCTGGAGCTCGGGCGGAGGCGGCGGGTTCAGCTCCCATTCATCAGGCGGCGGCGGCTTCCGCTAGGTGGAATCGCGCTCGGGACGCAGGGCAGCTCAGCCTGGGGCGTGCATTTGGCGGCCCATGCGCTTTTCGGGGCAATCCGGGCCGCGTTCGGCGCGCCGGCTGCATTCGGCGCGGCTGCTGCTGTTGCGTCGTCCGCCGGCATGCTGATGCTTCTGCAAAAAAAGCTATTTCAGTATTTTCCCCGTCTCGATGTACCAGAGGTACATGTCCAGTTCGCCCGGGCTGAGTGAGGCGCGCTCTGCAAGCGGGGCGAGCTTGCGCTCGATTTCAAGGTAGAGCTTGCGCGAGAGGGATTTGGAGCGCGGCTTTTTTATGGCGCCGTGCCTCGCAAGCAGGTCCACGATGTGGAAGTCGATTATCGCGAAGCGGTCTATGCCGATGTTCCGCAGGAAGTGGCTGGACTCCTTGTAGCCCAGGCCAGTGATGTTGTCCGCCAGCCATTCCCGGGCGGCCTCCGGAGGGAATGCCGCCAGGACTGATTTCAGGCGGTGCCTGTGCATGCGCGCGGCGCAGATGTATTTCGCCCGCGCGTTGGGGAAGCGGTAGCCCGCCTTTTTCAGCTTCGATGCGAGGGCTCGTTCGGGCAGGTGAAGGAAGCCGTCCCCTATGATTTGCTGCATCCGCATCCCCCCTTCGGCGGAATAGTTGGCGGTAAGAAGGCAGACGCAGAGCTCCTTGAACAATTCGCCGGATTGCGCCATCCCCCTGGCCCTGAATTCGGCCATGCGCGCGCTTATGCGGGACCCGGCCCCGCTCCCCTTCAGCAGGCGTATCCTCCTTAGAAGCCTCCTCATGGGAGATATGTATGCCGGCGCGAATTATTAAAATTTTGGGAGGATAGGTGTGCATGGCGGAAGGCTTCCTGAGGATGGCGGGGATTATTGCTAAGAGCAATGTGGCATGGAACCCGGCGATGGCGCAGCTCCGCAGGATGGCAAAGGGGGACGAGAGGACCACGGAATACGGAAGCGCAAGCTACATGACCGCCATCCGCTCAAGGAGCGCGAAATTCACCGAGATTGCATTCAGGCCAAGCGCAGGGCAGCTCGAAACGGCTGCGCGCGTCGTGGAATACCTCCGTGGCAAGGAGCTAATCTCAATCGACAGGATCATGTGCCGGAAACGGGAGTACCGGACGCGAATCCGGCTTTTTGTGACAAAAAGATACGCAAGGCTCGCGTACATGTGGGGAAGGATGCTTTTCAAACCTGCGGGGGAGGGGGCGGCCGGGAAGGCAGGCAAGAAGCCGGAAGGACGCCCGGATTTCACAATCATAGACGTCCCCGAATGGCCGGAGCGGAAGGTGCTGGTGGACCCGGTTACGTTCACAACTTTCGTCCTCGGCACCGACTACTGCGGGGAGGTGAAGAAGGCCGGCCTTCGCATGATGATGTACGCGCACAAGACGAAGCGCGGCGGGCTCGGCCTGCATGCAGGCTCGAAAATACTACGCGTGCGGGATGCCGGAAGCGGAAAGCTCGTAGAAAAGGGCATGCTGCTCTTCGGCCTGAGCGCGACAGGGAAGACGACCCTAACATGCCACCACCACTGGCTAAATGGCGGCTTGGGCGAGCTGGTCCGCATAAGGCAGGACGACGTGGTGCTCCTTAACCGGGACGGCTCGGCCATAGGCACCGAAGACAACTTCTACATCAAGACCGACGGGCTTGAGCCGGAGTCGCAGCCCCTCCTGTATCGGGGAGCGACGTCCCGGAACGCCATCCTTGAGAATGTGAAATTAGGGGATGGCGGGAAAATCGACTTCTTCGATTCAAGCATCACCTCGAACGGCAGGGGCGTCGTGATACGGAAGGAGCTGGATTGCACGGACGGGTCGATAGACCTTCCCCGCGTAGACATGGTCGTCTTCATAACCAGGCGAAAAACCATTGTGCCACCGATAGCAAAGCTTACGCCCGCCCAGGCCGCGGCGTTCTTCATGCTCGGCGAATCCATCGAGTCGTCGGCCGGGGACCCGGCGCAGGCCGGCAAGCCGCTCCGCGTCGTGGGGACCAACCCGTTCATAATAGGGCCCCCTGAAGAGGAGGGCAACAGGTTTTTGGAAATTTTGGAGGCGAACCCGCGCATCGAATGCTTCCTGCTCGATACGGGGAGGTTCGGGGCGCACCCGGGAACGGACGACGGCATCAAGATAACGGTCTATGATTCGGCCCGGCTGCTGGCGGATGCTGCAAGAGGCGCAATCAGGTGGAAGAAGGACCCGGATTGGGGGTATCTTGTGCCTGATTACGTGCCCGACGTGGACATGGGGCATTTCGACCCGAGGCAGTATTATTCCGCAGAGGAATACCGGAGGCTGACCGCGGAGCTTCTGGAAGAGCGCCGCGCGTGGCTCGGGCGGTTTGCGAACCTGCGGAAAGAGATAGCTGGGGCCATTTAGCCTTCACCTGCCCTTCCACACGGCCTCTTCCGCCTTATTCTCATAGTTTACATGGCGGGCCTGGGTGAAGAGCAGGTCGCCCACCCGGTTCATGTAGATGACGGTGTCGGGGTTTATTGCCTCTTTCTGCGACAGGGCGATGATGCTGCGCTCTGCCCGGCGGCAGACCGTTCGGGCGAGGTGGAGGAGCGATGCGGTCCTGCTCCCGCCGGGGATGATGAAATTGCGGAGCGGGGGCAGATCGGCCCAGAGCCCGTCGATCTCCTTTTCCAGCTCCTCTATGCGCGCCGGCGGAAGCGGCTTCGCCTTGGCGCCGCCCCTAGTCGCCAGCCCGGCTCCGATTATGAAAAGGTCCTTCTGTATGCGCGAGAGGGATTCCCGGAGCGGCCCTGCATCCGCGAACGCCATGGCGACGCCAAGGACGGCGTTCAATTCATCCACGGCGCCATAGGCCTCGACGCGGAGGTCGTTCTTCGGCACTACGGCGCCGCCTATCAGCGAGGTGCTGCCCCGGTCGCCGAACTTGGTGTAGATTTTCATGCCCAACCTTCCAATTAAGTATATAAAAATATGCTTTGAAGTTATCACAAAATCATCTCCCAAGCACAAAAAGGCGAACAACATGAAAAGTGTGGATTATACGCATCATGCCAGGGCGAAACCTCTCGAAGGATTGGCATTCCGCAGCGCGGCCCGCTACGAACCGGCGCTCGAAGGGCTTGTCAGGGCTTTTGTCTCGAAAGGCTTCATCGACGAGAGGGAACGGGCCGGAAAGGGGATTGCCGACCTGGTGCGCTCGGCCATGAACAGGCTCGGAGAGGGCGACGTGGCCAGGAAGAGGTGGCAGTACACCCGGACGCACTCGGCAGAGGTCGCGAGGTTCGGGTTCGTGATTGCGAGGGAGGCGCAGGAGCACGGCCTTGCCGAAGCCAAAGGGCTTGATGCGGCGCTCGTTTTTGCGGGGGGGCTGATACACGACGTGGGGAAGACGTTCATCCCGACAGCCATACTGGTGAAAGAGCTGGGCATAGACTTCTACCTGTTTACCGCATTCGGAAACGCGCAGCTGAATGCCGCCGAAAAGAGGATAATGCGCGAGGAGCACGTCTCTATCGGCACCCGGTACGTCAGGCTCTTCGGGGCCGGCGCCCACATCAGGATGATGCTGGACATGGTGGGATTGCACCATGTGATGTACAACGGTATGGACAGCGGCGTGCCGAGCTACCCGTCGCTCCTCCGCGGGGTTGACCTGCCGTTCCATGCCAGCATAGCCAAGGCCGCGGACTTCATCTCAGCGGTGATGCCCAGGCATTACCGGACGAACGGGTTCATATCCTCAATCGACGGCGCGCTCGCATACGCCGTAACGGCCGCAGGCACCGAGCTCAATCCCGCCGCCGTCTCGTGCTTCATCACAGGGCACTATGATATCGGGTACGAAAGGGCGAAGGCGCTGGTCGCGCGCCTTGCGCACCCCATGGGGCAGGCTGGCGTGTCCGACATACACGATGCCAGGCTTTATTCCAAGGACGTGGTGCGCGAGGACCCGGAATTCAAGGGCCTGATAGCGGCGAAGGCCGCGCGGAAGATGCTCGCATACGATTCCGAGATGCTGGAGTGCGCCCGCGGATACGGGCTGGACCTCTCGTCCTTGCGTGTAAATTAATAAATATGAGCGGATGAAGCCTTGCTCATGACGCTGATTGACGATTTCGCGCTCCTTGAGAAACACGGCTTCAGGCTGCTGCCTTACCGGATTGCAAAGTGCGAGGATGACGCTGTGAAGGCTGCCGCGGCCATCGGTTATCCGGTCGCGCTCAAGATAGTCTCCCCCCAAATCGAGCACAAGACCGATGTCGGTGGCGTGAAGGTGAATATCAAGAAGGAGGACGTCCTCCGCCTCACTTACCGGGACATAATCCAGAGCGCGAACGGGAAGAAGGTCGAGGGCGTGCTGGTCCAGAAGATGGCCCGCAAGGGCGTCGAGCTGATTATCGGGGGCAAGAAGGACCCGCAGTTCGGGCACATGATAGTCCTCGGCCTCGGCGGCATTTACGTGGAGATATTCCGGGACATCAGCGCCAGAATCTGCCCGCTTGCGGCGGCGGATGTCGATGAGATGGTTTCCGAGCTGAAAGTCCACCCGCTCCTTGAAGGGGCGCGCGGCAAGAAGCCGATAAACAAGAAGGCGCTCGAGACGCTGGTTCTCCGCGCATGCGCGTTCATGGTCAAAGAGGACATCAAGGAGATGGACCTCAACCCGGTCGTCTTCGACGAGGAAGGGTGCGACATAGTCGATGCAAGGTTCAGCAGGTAATGGTTATGAAGAAAATCGTGTCTAATCTCAAGTCGGTATTCTCGCCGCGCACGGTGGCGATAGTGGGGGCTTCGGCGACGCCCAACAAGATAGGAAACGTCCTTGTCCGGAATTTCATGGACAGCAAGTTCCCTGGCAGGGTATGCCCCGTGAACCCGAAATATGCGGAGATTGCGGGCCTCAGGTGCTACCCTTCGGTGGGCAGCATACCCGGCAGGGTGGATTGCGTGATAATAGCCACGCCCGCAGAAACCGTCCCTGGCATAGTCGAGGACTGCGCCAAGAAAAAGGCCGGGGGCGTGATTATACTGAGCGGCGGCTTCGAGGAGGTCAAGAGGTTCGATTTGGCCGAAAAAATCAGGAAGACCGCGGAGGAAGCCGGCATGCCGCTTATCGGCCCGAACTGCCTCGGCGCCTTCAACCCCTACACAAAGGTCGACAGCATATTCCTTCCGATGTACAAGCTCGAGAGGCCCAGGGCCGGGGGGATTGCGTTCATAACCCAGAGCGGCGCGGTCGGCTCAACGGTGCTCGATTTGGCGGCGTTCTACGGGCTTGGCGTCTCGAAATTCATATCATACGGCAACAGCACGGTGCTCGACGAGGCGGATTACCTTGAGTACCTGATGAGCGACAAGGAGACAGACATAATCATACTTTACATAGAAGGCGCAAAAGACGGAAGGAAGCTTCTTGAGGCGATGAGGAGGGTGAACAAGGTCAAGCCCATTATCGCGCTCAAAGCCGGGCGGGGGGCGGGGGGCCAGGCGGCGGCGCGCTCGCACACCGGTAACATCGCGGGGAGCTATCTCGCCTACCAGGCCGCTTTCAAGCAGGCCAAGGTCACGGAAGCAGAAGGCATAACCGAGGTCTTCGATTTCGTCAAGATTTTCCACCAGCCGATGCCCAGGGGAAGCCGCATCGCGGTGATAACTAACGGCGGTGGGGTGGGCGTGCTCACTGCCGATTCCATCGAAAGCGAAGGCCTGCAGCTCGCGTCATTCGGCGAGGAAACGAAAAAAATCATAGCAAAAATCCTGCCGTCATACGGAAACATCGCGAACCCGCTCGATTTGGTCGCGGATGCCGGCGTCGAGGCGTATGGGAAGGCGATAGACGCCATGATGGCTGACCCTGGCATAGACGCCCTCATAATAGTCGTCCTCACCCAGACGCCGCCCATTGACGAGAGGATAATCCATGTCCTGACCCAGGCTTCCGACAACCGGAGCAAGCCCATTGCGACGATATCAATCGGCGGGACTTACACCGAAGCGTACCGGAAAATCCTTGAAAGCAAGGGCGTCCCGAGCTACAACTCGCCGAATGCCGCGGTGAAGGCGATGGGAAAGCTGATAACTTATTCAAGATACCGAGAACAGCTCAAAAAGGCGAAGTAAGTGGAATGAAAACAGAATGAAGGCGTTTTGCGAAATCTGATTTTACGGCGCAGCCTGATTCTTTTTGGAGGGGGAGGGGCGGGGGTATAGTTCCACTAATAAGGACGTGTTGTTTGTTTATTAAGTTATGTAACTATAGTTACATAGACAGAGAAGGCGGCCGTCCATACAAACGCCGCCTTCACTGCTGGAAACATCTTCATATTGCGTCGTTGCTATGCAATTGAAATTCGGTGATACCTGTGCTCGTACTGTATATCTACGACCTTAAGGCCGCCAACAAGAAATCGTTCAACCGCACCAAGAGGCTTTTCTATTACCACCTGAACCGGCTTCCGTTGAAAAAAGAGCTCTGGAAGACGAAGTCCGCCTTCGCGGTGGAGCCGAAGATGGAAAAAATATTCGACAGGTTCTTCAGGAGGTTCGGGAAGGCGGTTATCGTCTATAAGACGACTGTGGAATCCATCGAGCTTCTCTGAATCCGCGCTTTTCCCATGCCGCTCCGGTACCCGAAGCGGTTTCCTAATAGTGGAATTATGGGGTCTCCCTATAGCGACAATTCGCAGATGTATACCTCGAAATCCAGGCCCAGCCTTTCAAGCAGGCTTCCACTAACCTTGCCGAAAACCCCGATTTCATTACCGTTGGCCATGACTGCGCAGGATATCTCCGGGTCGAAGGCCTTCAGCGGCTTCTTTTCCAGGGTAAAATACAGGCCCTTTTCGGCCGCAAGCGCCTGGAGGACTCCGCGCGCATCGGCGAACTCGATTTTTTTGTCCATCATGCCGAAAGCGAGCCGCTTCTCGCTTTGCTTTCCGTCCCTCACTATGCCTATTTCGTAGAACTTCTGGGGCACGCCCTTCATCTTGTTTATCCTGAACGTTTCAAGCATGTCGAGGATGAGCGTCGGGCGCACGACCGTATAATCCGCTGTTCCGGGATTGGCTATCTCGACCACGTCCCGGCCCATGCCAATCATATCCAGCCTCTCCTTGTTCGTGAGGATGAAGGTCTTCGCTTCCAAAAACCCCATGCCGCGCATTATCGCATCCGTGCCGTCGTATTTGGTTATTGTCCTGCCCGGAAAGAAGAAATCCGGGACGGTGGGCCTGAAGTTGTTGTATCCGTACGAAATTGCAATGTCCTCTATGATGTCCACAATGCCGAGTATGTCGGCCCGGTAGGGCGGAATAGCCGCCTTCCCCCCCGAATACCCGTAGCCCATCCGCGCAAGATGGCCGGCCACCTGCTTTTCAGTAAGCGTTAAGCCCAGGATGGAATTGACCTTTCCAATATCAAGCGCCATGATTTTTTCGGAAAGGTCCGGGGACCGGAACTTCTCCCCTCCATAATCCATGGCGACTTCGAATACCTCCCCGCCCATGTCTGCGAACGTGCAGGCGAGGATGTTGAGGGCGGCCTTGCATGACTGCATCTCGATGCCGGAAACCTCGATGAAGATGTCCCTGGTGTCCGAGTCCACCTTGCCGGTCTCGGCCGAATTCACAATCGGGATGAGGGCCATGACCTTGCCGGAAGCGTCTACGAAGACCGGATACCTCTTATGCCCTTTTAGCAGCTGGCCGTACTGCTGGCCCTTCTTGTGCATCTTCAGGATATCGTCCGCCCCCATCTCTTCCTCATGCCCAAGCGGCACATACCTTATGTCGCCGGGCTTCATCGTCGTGTAACTCACCGGGAACCTGATGGCGTGGAGGGGGTAGATTCCGAGGCCGAACTTTTTCACCCTCCGCCCCAGCGTCGCAAGCAGCTTTTCCTGCAGCAGGACGGCGTCCCTGATCCGTTCGTCATTGAATTTGAGGCCCTTCACGACCGCGCAGACGGTGTACGGCCTGACGGCGGCAACCGTCGGGTCCACGATGACCTTATAATCAGATTTTTTCGTCTTGTATCTTGGGCGCTCCTTGCCAAGAAACGCCTTCAGCGCCCGGGCAAGGCCTTCCATCGAGTACCAGTCGGGCCGGTTGGGCGTAAGCTCGGTAATCACCTTGTCCACTTCGGGCTCGTATTCCGAAGGCGCGCCAAGCTCGCTAAGCATGGCTACCATCTTATCCCTCGGAAGGTCCACCAGCCTCTTCATTTCCCCGTAATCGAATTCAACAACGACCATGTTCCCACGTTCTTCTGCCCTATTCTATCATCCGGTTTCCCGCTGCCCCGCTTTTTGCGCCATGGCCCGGACGGCTTTTGTAAGATATTCCCCGTTGAGGCATGCCGCGCAGAGCGGAATCCCGATGGCCTCTCTCAGGCCGTCAAGCGATATGTATGCCAGGCTGTCTGCGCCAAGATAAGCACGTATCTCTTCAATTGATTTTTTATTTGCTATCAATTCCCCGTATTCCGACATGTCGACCCCATAGAAGCACGGCGCCCTGACCGGCGGGCATGTGATGCGCAGGTGCACTCCTTTGGCTCCGGCGCCCCGAACAAGCGCGGCAATCTCTTTCAGGGTGGTCCCGCGCACGATGCTGTCATCGACAAGCACCACCGAGCGGCCGGACACCACTTCCCGGAGCGGGTTTAGCTTTAGCCGGACAGCCTCCGCCCTCTCCCCCTGGCTCGGCATGATGAACGTCCTGCCTATGTAGCGGTTCTTAATCAGGCCCTCCTCGCACGGCAGGCCGAGCGCTGCGGCATACGCCGCCGCGGCAGTGCGCGAGGTGTCCGGTACGGGCACTACGACATCCGCATCGGCCGGAGCCTCCTTCGCGAGCACCCGGCCCAGGCGTTGCCTCGCCGAATACACTCCCTGTCCGTCGATTGTGGAATCCGGGCGGGCGAAATAGACGTATTCGAACATGCAGTGCCTCGGCGTGGCGGGCGCAATCGCTTTCTTCGAGGCCACCCCGCCCTCGATGACGACGAGCTCCCCGCCGCGGACGTCCCCCCTATACGGTATGCCCAGAATGTCCAGAGCGACCGTTTCCGAAGCGAAGCAGATGAATTCGTCGTTTTCCCCCCAGACCAGCGGCCTGATTGCGAAAGGGTCCCTGAAGACTGCGAGCCGTCCATTGACGATTGAGGCGACAGAATACGAGCCTTCAAGCCTTTCCATCATCCCCCCAACCGCCTTCCCGAGGTCGGTTTCGCGCCCAAGAACCGACAGAATCAATTCGGAGTCGACCGAGCTCGTGAACTCGAAGCCTTTAGCCTCCTCTTCCTTCCGGAGCGCTGAGTAATTGGCGATGTGGCCGTTGTGGGCGACCGCGATGCCTTTGCAGACCATCGGCTGGACGTCGCAAAGCCTGCATTCGCCATGCGTCGGGTACCTCGTATGGCCGATTCCGGCACGCCCCCGGATTTTCAAATCCCCGGGTTCGAAGACTTCCGAAACGAGCCCGATGCCGCGTCTCGCCTCTATGTTTTTTCCGTCGAAAACCGCAAGCCCCGCTGCATCCTGGCCCCTGTGCTGGAGGGCGATTAGCGCGCGGCAGATATGGGGAGCGACATCATCCCCTGTTTTCGAATAGATGGCTACGATGCCGCACTCCTCGCGCTTCTCCGCAGTAAAAGGATAGAAGGCCCCCGTTCCCATATCAAGACAATGGAAGCTCCGCTTTAAATGTTTTCCAGGCAATATCACTTCCGGTTATACTTATGAGACGGGTAGCGGTCATAGGGGCAGGCATGACGCCCTTCGGCGAGCATTGGGAGCTGGGATTCCGGGACCTTGTCGTCCAGGCCGGCATCAAGGCCATCAGCGACGCGGGCATCTCAGGAGAGAAAATCGACGCCGGCTTCGTCGGCACCATGGCCTCCGGCCGCCTGATAGGCCAGGAGCATATCGGCGGGCTGATTGCGGATTACATGGGCCTCAATCCCATTCCAATCACCCGCGTGGAAGGCGCGTGCGCGTCCGGCGGCCTCGCTCTTCGCCAGGGCTTCATGGCAGTCGCAAGCGGCATGCATGACATTGTCGTCGTGGGCGGCGTGGAGAAGATGACCGACCTTGGCGTCAACACCGTAAGCGACATACTAGGCGGGGCGGGCGACCAGGAGTGGGAGCTTTTCCTCGGGGCGACGTTCCCGGCGATATACGCGCTCATGGCGAAGCGGCACATGCTGGATTATGGCACCACAGAGGAGATGATGGCATCCGTGGCGGTCAAGAACCACAAGCACGGCGCGAAAAACAAGTACGCGCAGTTCCAAAGCGAGATTACTATGGAAACCGTGATGAAATCCAAGAAGGTGGCGGACCCCCTCAAGGTATTCGACTGCTCGCCCATAACCGACGGCGCGGCAGGGGTGGTGCTGGCCCCGCTGGAGCTTGCGCACAGCTTCGGCAAGAAGCCGGTTGAGATAATCGCATGCGCACAGGCGAGCGATGCCATAGCGCTCCATTCGAGGGAATCGCTCACCGGGCTTAAAGCGACGCAGGTTGCCGGCAAAAAGGCATTCGGCATGGCGAAACTTGCGCCCAAGGACATCGATTTCGCTGAAATCCACGACTGCTTCACGATAGCCGAGATAATGGCCATAGAGGACCTCGGCTTCTTCCCGAAGGGGAAAGGCGGGCCCGCAAGCCTGGAGGGCAGGACGGCCTTAGGCGGGGAAATCCCGGTGAACACATCCGGCGGGCTCAAGGCGTGCGGCCACCCCGTCGGTGCGACCGGCGTCAAGCAGGCGGTCGAATGCGTCTGGCAGCTTCGCGGCGAGGCCGAGGGGCGCCAGGTCAAGGATGCGCATATCGGCCTGAGCCACAACGTCGGGGGGAGCGGCGCGACCTCCGTGGTGCACATCTACAAGGGAGAATAGCCCCGTTTCGAAAGCGGCGGGGTCCTTAAACTCAAGGCCAAATGGGGCGCCAAGCACGTGGCCGGCCGTGGCGCGGGCCTGCTTTGCCTAAATTTCATGGTCGGGGGAAACGGAAAGCTCTTCTTCTCCGCCCTCTCCGCATTCACGCTGGATTCTCCGGAGCCCCACAACCCGCCGGGCTTCAGCTCCTCAGTTTCACAAAGGCAAGGCCGGCAAAAAGCAGGATGAATGTGGCCGCAGAGCCAGGGCACGGCTTCTCTATTTCCCCGCACGATATGGCTGCCCTCTTGACGCATTGGTCCGCTGCGCTGTAGCAGACCGAGGCCGAGCCCTCCATGCAGTCCTCCTTGTCGTTGCCGGACGAATACTGGGCGGTGCATGAGCGGAGCTCGTCCGCGCATCCGTCGACCGCAGGGCATTTCCCCTGTGCATACTGAGCGGACATGATGGGATAGCTCGTGCTCACGCACGTCGTCCCGGACGACTGGTAGCCGCTCTTGCAGGACTGGTCAACCTTGCCGTTCTCGTCGAACGGGCAGGATGCGCAAGTCTTGCTGTATGCGTCCGATGCGCATCCGGCGAAAGCCCAGCCGGCAAGAAGCGCCAGAATCCCGACCGAAACCACAAGAAGCCTCATGCTTTCCTATCCTGCCGCGCAGGTTATAATTATTGCGTCCGGCTCCACGCCGGCAGTGCTGCCGTTGGAGGAAAAGAAAAACCCGAAACAGCTAAAATGAAAAAAACGGAAGATGCTAGTTCCTGACTTTCGCCACCATGACCTCTTTGGCCGCGGTGCCGAGTGTCTTGACCTGTGGCTTGCCGTCGTTTGACCTGTTGTAGAGGATGCCGTGCCATTCTTTCAGGCCAAACTTCTCGTCGAGAAGTCCGATTACCCGCTCGGAGTCGAACGTTTTGCACGAATAGAGGTCGAAGTAGATTTCGTTCGTGCCGTCCTTGTGGTTGAAAAAATGGAGCGAACAGTGGCTCGTGGTAATCATCTGCACGAAGCTCTGCCCCGGGAAATCGAGGTCCTCCGCATCGGCCCAGTTAATCGGGCCCAGGGGCTTCATGTTTATCTCCTTGAGAAGCCTGTCCACAAAACGCTTCGCATCGTCCTTTGGCAACGCCTTAAAAGAAGGATCAATCTTCGCGTTTACCGTTATATGTATGTGGTCCAATTTCATTTTTCATCCTTGCTACCATTCTTTTGCGGATAAATTTTTAAACATATTCCCGATTTTTTGCTTTTTTGTCTCCACGCGGCCAGAACGCGCGCGTTTGGCGCAGCGCCCGTGCTCGCATGTTTATCTATTTATGCGGGAAAGTTATTAAAAACCTATTCCTCCACTTTCTGCAACCGAGCCAGCCGGCAGGCGCGCAGCCCGCGCTCCCGTTGCGCCGGGGCATCGCTCATGCCTTGCGCTTGCCCAGGCCCCATTTCCTCCGCACGTCCTCCTCGATAGTCGTGAAAAAGAGCCGCTCTATCAGGAACCCTATCGTCATTATGACCAGCATGACCGCGACCACCTGGTTGATGTCGTTCAGCTCGCGCCCCATCTGGAGTAGGAGGCCCAGGCCCGCGCTCACATACAGCAGCTCGCCGGCCATCAGCGAGCGCCAGGCGAAAGACCAGCCCTGCCTCGCGCCGGACACCATCGTGGGGAGGGCGGCCGGGAAAATCACTTCGGAAAACAGGCTCCAGCCCCGCGCGCCCATCGTCCGTGCGGCATTGACATATATTGGCGGGACGTTCGATATGCCGGAGCTGATTGCCATCGTGATGGAGCCGACGGCGCCCATCACAACAACGAATATGATGGCCTTGTCGTTCAGGCCGAACCAGAGAAGGGCCAGGGGGAGCCAGCAGATGCTGGGGAGCGTCTGCAATCCGAGGACCAGCGTTCCCAGCGTGCGTTCAAGGAGCCGGCTCTGGGATATCCCGACCCCCAGGGCGACGCCTATCATGAGCGCCAATCCGAACCCGAGCGCCATGCGTTTCAGGCTCGCGATTGTCCCGTGCAGGAAGCTCTCGTCTCCGATTCCGTGGATGATGGCAAAGAGCACCCCTGCCGGCGAGGGGAATATGTAGTCCGGCCAGAACCCTGCCTCCGCTACCGCCTGCCAAATCAGGATTATGGCCAGGCAGAAGAGGATGAATGCGAGGCTAGACTCTCCCATCATGCAGCATCTCCTCCCGATACCTCGCGTACTCCACTTCCAGCTCCCGCAGTATTTTCGACTCTATCGCATCCAGTTTCGGCGCGCCCCGCGATTCCCGGGGCCTCGGATATTCGATGCAAAACTCCTCCTTCACCTTCCCCGGCCTGTATGTGAAAAGGACGACGCGGTCGCCGAGGCAGACCGCCTCGCTTACGTTGTGCGTGACGAATATTATCGTATGGCCCGTCTTCATCCAGATTTCCTGCAATTCCTTGTGGAACTGGTCGCGGCTGAGAGCATCCAGCGCGGCGAACGGCTCGTCCATCAGCAGGACCTCCGGGTCCATGGCAAGCGCCCTAGCGAGCGCCACCCTCTGCTTCATCCCCCCCGAAAGCTCGTGGATATACGAATTCCCGAACCGCTCGAGGCTTACAAGCCCCAGGTAATGAAGCGCGAGCCCCTTCCTCTCCTTCTCCCGAACGCCCTTCATTTTCAGGCCGAACTCGATGTTCTGGATTGCTGTCAGCCATGGGAACAGAGCGGACTCCTGGAACATCACCACGCGGTCGCGTCCGGGGCCTTTGACCTCCTTCCCGCCTATCAGCACGCGCCCCCGCTCCGGGGTCGTGAGCCCTGCTATGATGCTTAGCAATGTGGATTTTCCGCAGCCGCTTGGGCCGATGACGCAGAGGAACTCTCCTTTGCGCACGTCTATGCTTATGTCTTCGAGGGCGCTCAGCCTGCCGTTCTTCATCAGGAATTCCTTCCAGACGCCCTGGATGGATATCTCCACCGCCCCCCTTTCGGGGGCCATCGCAACTTTCCGCGCCTTCTTCATCTCACAGCACCCAGTCCCCTCTCCCGCAGAATCCCGTTAAGGGCAGTAAGATTATAAATTCCCGCGAGGTCCGGTTCGGTGTCGCCGAGGAATCCCAATTCGTATGCGCTTCTTGCCGAGCCCTCGAGGGATGAGCTTACGGGGTCGTAGGTTATCTCGCATCTGCCAAACGCCTCGTCGAGGACTGCGGCGGGAAGCTCCTTGGACGTAAGGTCCATTATCTGCGCGTTCATCTGCGCCTTGGCGTCCTGCGGGTGCCCGTTTATCCATATCGTGAGGTTCACGTGCGCAGAGAGGATCTTTTCCACGAGGTCCGGGTGCTCGCGCAGGAACTTCCTGCTGGCAATAACATGCGCTGTCACGAACTTCCCGTCCGGCCAGAGCGTGCGCTCATCAAGGTAAACCCGCCCTCCCCCTTCCTGCACCAGGCGCGCGCCCCAAGGCTCCGGCACCCACGCTCCGTCGATTTCTTTCTTCTGGAACAATGTGAGGATGTCCGGGTTCGCCGTAGGGATGACTTCGACCTCGCCGTCCCCTGTGCCTATTCTGAGGTTGTTACCCGCCAGATAGGCGCGCAGGGCAACGTCCTGGGTGTTCCCAAGCTGCGGGCTCGCGACACGCTTCCCGGCGAAGTCCGCGGGCGAACCTATCCCGGAATCGTTGCGGACCACCAGAACCGCGCCGCCGCTTGCGGCTCCGGCTATTATGGAAAGCGCCTCTCCCTTCGACTTGATGTATCCGTTTATCGCTGGATTCGGCCCGATGTACGCGATGTCCAGCTCGTCAGCGAACATGGCCTCTATCACCGAAGGCCCTGCGTTGAAGGGAATCATCACCGCTTCGGCATCCGGCCCAAGCGCATCCTGGAACGAGTTTTGCGCCCGCCCGACAAGAGCCTGCGCGTGCAGCATGTTCGGGAAATAGCCTATGCGGACCTGCGTCTTGCCCGGCCCATCTTCCTGCGCACCGCCCAGAATTAGCACTCCGGCCAAAGCGATGACAACTAGGGCTGCAGCCGCCACAAGCAGCTTGTTCATGGGCAGCACCATCCCATTACCGACGCACCATCAGGGCACCCGCTCATGGATTTACCCTCCCCCCGCTTAAACTTAAATACTGTCTGTTTTCGCGGCCGCATTCCCGCAAAGGACCGCCCCCGCCACCCCCTCTTCCGTCGATTATTTCGCAAACATTAAAAAGCCTCAGCCGCCTATCGTTATCCATCGGGCTGGCGGGAGCCCGAAATTGCGTTTTCGGTTTCCAGTTTCCGGTTCCGGATTGCCGGAAGGCGGAAGGCTGGATGCCGGCGGCGGGAAACAGGTAATGCTTATGGAGGCAGAGGTCATACCAGCCATCCTTGTGAAGAGCCGGGAAGACCTTCTCCGCCGCATCGCCCAGGTCCGGGGCCTGGTGCGGGAAATCCAGATAGACATCATGGACGGCGAGTTCGTCCCGAACAAGACGATAGGGCTAAACGAGCTTGCGGATTTGCCGCCTGCTCTTTACGAATTCCACTGGATGGTGAACCATCCGGAGCGCTGGATAGAAAAAATCCCTGGCCCGAACATGCACCTTGTCCATGTCGAGACCATAACCACCCTCGACGCTGTCGAAGCCGCGGTGAAGCGGGTCGGAGGGCGCCTTGGCCTTGCAATCAACCCCGAAACCCCCATCGAGATGCTGCTTCCGTTCGTCCCGAAGGCCGAGCGCGTGCTTGTCATGACCGTGCGCCCCGGGTTTTCCGGCCAGAAATATATCTACGAGATGGAGCACAAGGTCAGGAAACTCCGCGAGATGTTTCCTAAGCTCGATATCGAAGTTGACGGCGGAGTGAACAACGAGACCGTCGGCCACGCGTTCTCGAACGGGGCCAACCTGCTTGCGGCTGCAAGCGCCATATTCGCAGCTGATAACATCAAAGACGCGATAGCGCACCTCAAGGAGCGTGCGCAGAAAGGGTGTTCCCATAGGCCCCACTGACCCACTGTTGAAGGAAATCAGGACGGACATGAAGCGGCTGCCTTTGGCGGCGAATTCGATACGCCAGAGCGTAATCAGGATGCTGGTCGAAGCCAAAAGCGGCCACCCGGCCGGCTCATTGGGCATGGCCGAAGTTTTCACGGCGCTTTATTTCGGCGTCCTGCGGCACGACCCAACGAATCCCTCATGGAAGGAGCGCGACCGCGTGGTGCTTTCCAACGGCCACATCTGCCCGGTGCTTTATGCGGCTCTGGCAGAGGCAGGCTATTTCCCGAAAGAGCACCTGCTCACGCTGCGGAAGCTGGGTTCGCCCCTGCAGGGCCATCCGCACGTAGGGTCGCTGCCCGGAATTGAAAACTCCTCAGGCCCGCTTGGCCAGGGGATATCGCAGGCCGTCGGGATGGCTCTTGTCGGGAAGCGGGAAAACCAGGACTGGCGGGTGTATGCGCTTCTGGGCGATGGCGAACTGGACGAAGGCCAGGTCTGGGAGGCCTGCCTCCTCGCATCGAAATACTCGCTCGACAACCTTGTCGCGATAATCGACCGGAACAACATCCAGATAGACGGGACGAGCGACGACGTTCTTCCGCTGGAGCCGCTATCCGAGAAGTTCAGCTCATTTGGATGGAACGTAGTCGTTGTCGATGGCAACAACATCAACGCCGTGCTCCATGCGTTCAGCATGGCTCAGTCCTGCGCGGACAAGCCGTCAGTCATAATCGCTAACACCATAAGCGGCAAGGGCGTCTCGTTCATGGAGAAGAAATTCGGCTGGCACGGAAAGAGCCCGAACAAGGAGGAAGGCGAACTCGCCCTCAAGGAGCTTGCCGAAGAGAGGAAGAAACTGGAGGCGATGTGAATGGAAGGCAATCCGACTAGCGCTAACTTGGTTCCGGATGTATTTGCCGCCGCAGTCCCCAAGAAAGCCAGCCGCGACGGCTTCGGGAAGGCGCTTGCCGAACTTGGCGAAAAGGACCAGAACGTGTGGGCCCTGACCGCTGACGTCTCGGAAAGCACGCGCACCCATTGGTTCGCGGAGAAATTCCCCGGCCGCTTCGTGCAGGTCGGGGTGGCAGAGCAGAACCTCGCAGGCGTGGCCGCAGGCATAGCTGCATGCGGCAAGAAGGCGTTCATTTCCGCGTTCGCAGCGTTCTCGCCGGGGCGCAACTTCGACCAGATACGCGTCTCTGTCTGCTACAGCAACCTTAATGTCAAGATACATGCGTCGCATGCGGGTCTAAGTGTCGGTCCTGACGGCGCGTCGCACCAGATTCTGGAAGACATCGCCATGATGCGCGCGCTTCCGAACATGACCGTTCTTGTTCCGTGCGATTTGGAGCAGGCGAAAAAAGCCACGATTGCGGCCGCAGCCCTGAAGACCCCGGCTTACATCCGCACATCCCGCGAGAACACGCCCGTATTCACGACCCCCCAAACCCCGTTCGAAATCGGCAAAGCGAACGTTTACCGTGACGCCAAGGACGTGGCCATTTTCGCATGCGGCCTGCAGGTGTTCGAGGCGCTCAAGGCTGCCGAGGAGCTGAAGAAGAAGGGCATCGAAGCGGCAGTAATCGACATGCATTCAATAAAGCCCATCGACCGCGAAACCATTGTCCGCTACGCGAAGCAGTGCAAGGCGCTCGTCTCTGCAGAGGACCACCAGGTCAATGGCGGCCTCGGGAGTGCGATTGCCGAGGTTCTCTGCGAGCTCCATCCCGCCCCGCTTGTGCGCGTCGGAGTGAAGGATTCCTTCGGCGAGTCCGGAAACTGCGCCGAGCTTTACCGGAAATACGGCATCGATGCAGCGGCAATCGCCAAAGCCGCGGAAGAAGCAGTAAAACTGAAAAGCAGTGAATAATCCCTAGTGATTCGCATGCTGGATGAAGCCCTCACGCAATTATGCAGTAATTCGAAAACGTTCCTTGGCGCATTCGCCATGATTTGCATAATCCTAAGCGTCTTCCTTTTCATCGCCAATTACTTCTGGAACGGCGGCAAGCCGAAGGCTTCTAAAAAAACGCGTCTGTGGCTTGCCGGCGCTGCAATCCTGGTTATCGCATTCATCTCGATAGTTACCTATATCGTCACCTCGCCTCTCCTTGGCGCGCTCGGACTCCAGACTGAAGACCCCTGCCTTACGAATCCGCCGGTTCCGCCGTATTGCGGGGAATATTGCCGCAATCAGAACATCAAGCCCGCATCTGAGAACTGCACCTGCATCATGTACTAGAGGATATCGCGCCTCCCGCCTATTTTTTAGTTATTTCCCATCCATTACACATTCAAGCGGGTGCGAATCATGAAATTCTTCATTGACACGGCAGATGTGGAATCAATCAGGAAAGCTGCAGAGCTGGGCATGTGCGACGGCGTGACGACCAACCCGACGCTGATTATGAAGTCCGGGAAGGCCCAGAAGGCCGTCATAAAGGAAATCGCAAAAATCGTCAAGGGGCCGATAAGCGTCGAGGGCATCGCGGACACGGCCGACGGCATGGTCAAGGAGGGCGAGGAGTTCTCGAAATGGGCCCCGAACATCGTGGTGAAAATCCCCATGACAAAGGAGGGTATGAAGGCCGTCCGCCGCCTCAGCGCCCAGGGCATAGACACGAACGTCACCCTCATCTTCTCCGCATCGCAGGCGCTTCTGGCTGCCAAGGCGGGCGCCACATACGTCTCCCCATTCGTAGGCAGGCTGGACGACATTTCCGAGGACGGCATGCAGCTGATTGCCGATATCCTCGAAATCTTCCGGGCATATGACTACAAGACCGAAATCATCGTGGCGTCAATCCGGCACCCCATGCACGTTGTCGATTCTGCAAGGCTGGGGGCGCACATCGCAACGATGCCGGCAGAGGTCTTCGAGAAGATGTTCCGCCACCCGCTGACGGACAAGGGCATCGCGCAGTTCAAGGAGGATTATTCGAAATCGGCCGGAGCGGGGAAATAATTAAGAGGCATGGCATTGAAACGGAATACGCCGGATTAAGCTGGCAACCCGGGGCTTCCTGCCTCCCGGATTTAAGGAAATTTAGGGTTGATTGCTATGGAACCTGCAAAAGAACCGACTGAAGAACAGGCGAAGGAAATGAACCAGAGGATGAAAGCGATGATGGAAGCCCAGAAGAAGGCGGCAGAGGAACAGAACCGCCTGAGGGCGCAGCAGATGCAGATGACCCTCAAGCAGCTGAAAACGAGCAGGAAAATGGTCGAACGGACGATAGACCGCATAAAGGCTGACCGCGATGTCGTTGAACAGCTGGAGCTGGCAAAGGAGGAGAACGCTCTCAGGAAAAAGGCAATCCGGGCGAAGCTCGCTGAGATAGACGCCATCGTAGAAGGCGAAATGCTCAAGCTCGAAATGATAGACCTCAACATGGAAAACGTCAAGCGGCAGATGGAAGCGCCTGCATCGGCCGGAAATACGGTGTCATGAGCATGGGTCCCGGCAAAATCTCCGCGGCGATGCTTGCAAAAATGATAGACGAAGCCCTGGAAACGTCCGCACCCTCCGTACCCGAACCTCAGGACTCGGGCCGCGTCATCATGGGCCAGCCTTCGGCGCCCCCAGCCTTTTCCGCGCACCGGCAGGCCGGGGCGTGCATGTCCCCGGCAGATGCACCGAAAGTCATCCTGCCGCCCCCCCCGCCTCCGGGCCATATGCCCGCGCCGCCCCGCGCGTTGCAGCAGGATTTCACCATGCAGCAGCAGCCGATACGGCAGCAGCCCCCTGCAAGCAGCACCGCAATCCCGATTCAGCGCCGGCACACCGGCATGCCCTGGACGCCTCCGCATCCTATGCAGCGAAACCCCTACGCCCTTGTCAGCGAGCCCGCCCGGATTCAGGGGGCCCCTGGAAACCAGTTCCGTCCAAACATGCAAGCCCAGCAGCGAAATCCTTACTATCCCAGAAGCGGGCCCGAATGGATGCAGAATCAGGCTAACGGAATCCCGAGGGCGCCTTTGCCGCCCGTCATGCAGAGAAAGCCGGCGAATCCGGATAAGAACGAGCAGTGAGGGTGGGGGCACATGGCCGTACCGCAGAGATTCTTGGGAAAAAAGCTGCTGGCTGAGGACGAGTTCGACCTTGCGGCAATGAAGCCGCAGGACGCATTTTCGAACATCCGTACCTTCCCGCTCGATTATACCGTGGGCCTGGGAAGCGGCCTCCTTTCCTGTCCGCCTAAGGTAGCTCAGGAACTTAGGGCGCTGGGATACGACCAGCGTGCAGCGGCGGGCCTCCTGCTTGCCGTCAAAATGCTGAAAGACAAGACGGGCAGGGACATAGACGCCCTCGTGTTCGCAAAACTCCAGAAAAGGTACAAGGTCAAGCCAAGCGTTCTCGCAGCCCTTGCCTCCCTCTGCAGGCAGGAGGCGGCCGACCTCGGGATTACGCTGCGCTCAATCGTGCGGTTCTACCGGCGCAGCCACAAGGCCGAGAGCGACCTCCATGACATAGAATCGTTCCTCGCATGGGCCGTATCCCGGGGGGAAAGCGTCAGGGGCGTGCCGACTGCATATAAGGAATACCGCGCACGGCTCATGCGAAAATGAGCATGCAACGGCTTTTGGCGGGGCTTCACGGAACGCCCCGCGCTATGGTCGGGCGTCATCCGCTCGCCGGGAGCAGAGCCGGCCTCATTGCGCAACATTTTAATTCGGTTTCATAGCTATCCCTATTGTACAGACAACGAGAGAAGAACGAGGTTTTCAAATGAAAGAATCAATCCCGCTCACCTGGAGGCGCATTCCGGAACGCTACCGGATGGTCGGCGTCCGCTGCGAGGCGTGCAATACCGCTTACTTCCCGAAAAGGGCCATTTGCCCCAAATGCAGGCGCAAGGGCAAAATCAGCGAAGTCCAGTTTTCAGGCAAGGGCAAAGTCTATTCTTACACCGAGGTCACCGCCCCGCCGGACGGCTTCGAGGACCAGGTTCCCTACATCCTCGCTGTGATAGAGCTGGATGAAGGGGCAAGGCTCACCGGCCAGATCGTGGACGCGCACAACCACGACGTGAAAATCGGCTCGCGCGTGGACCGCGTGTTCCGAGTGATACAGCGCGACGACCCGGAGGGCCTCATACACTACGGATTCAAGTTCAGGCTCGTCTGAGTGAAGAACGGTCATCATGTCCCTTGCCGATGGTTTTCTGATCGTCTTTCCGGCAGCGCTGCTTCTTTTCGGCGCCTTCAAGCTCTACTTTGGCGCAAGGGCGTTTTCAATCGTTCAGAAGATTGAGAACACCCCGACGTCCAAAGCCTCCTCGGCTGCAATCGGCCTGGTGGAGCTTTCCGGGCATGCTGCGGGGGCGGCAGGGCTGCAGGCGCCCCTTTCGGGCGCCGGCTGCGTATTCTGGAAGGTGTATGTCCGCCAGCACGACCCGTACCACTGGAAAAGCAAAATCATCGCATCCGCTTCATCAACGATTCAATTCTCGCTAAAAGATGACAGCGGGTCTGTCGGAATAGACTCCGGCCGGGCGGATGTGGACCTCCGCTCAGGCCCGACGCACACGTCATTCCTATACAGCAATTCGCCGGAGAACCCCAAGACGGATGCGGCCGAGCCCATCATGCACGCGTCGAAGAACGCCGGCTCCGCATTGCGCGAAAGCATCGAAGGCGCGATATCCGGCGGGTCGGTCATCGGTAAAGGCACGCATCATATTCCCGACAAGCGCGTCGCGGCCTTTATCCAGGCGAATCCCGCAATCGAGGCTGCCATGGAGAGGCACTCCCGCCGCAACCTGTCCATGACGGAATACGCCATCAAAGAGGGCGACGCGATTTTCGCGCTCGGTTCGCTGACAGGCTCTCCAAAGCATCTCCTTGGCAAAGGGAAGGAAGCCGGGATACTGCTCATATCGGACGAGGCCGAGGCGCAGCTTGTGAAGGACATGCGCCAGGACGCGATTTTCGCGCTCGCAGCAGGCGCAATCCTCCTGCCGCTTTCCCTTGCCATAATCTATTTCATCGCCGACAGCCTGGTGTGAGCTTAAATATATGTTCCTGTAACATCATGCCATGGAGGAAATCCTGGCGGCAGCAGTTTTCCCGCTGATACTCTTTGCCGGTGGCGCCTACCTGGTCTACCGGGGCGTCAGGCGTAGGGCGGGCCCAACAGATTCCGTAACCGGGGCCGTAGGGTGCAGCGAGCCAATCGAAAGCCCGATTGGCAAGCGCAAATGCGTTTATTCCCGGGTGGTGGTCGAATATTACCAGAGGGGGACAACACCCTGGAAGGAGGTTTATTCCTACGAGTCCCAGGCCATGTTCAAAATAGATGACCGCCCCGTCGACCCCACGCACGCCTCCTTCTCGCTTTCGCCTCCGGACCGGTTCGAGGGGTATGTCCGCCCGAAACCCGGCCTCTTTGACAGCATCGGGCCCCGCATCCGCCAGTTCCGCGCGATAGCGGATGTGACTAGCGAAATCAGCCCGGCTGAGATTATGGACGAATCGGCACTGAGGGCGGTACTGTCCCTTCCCGGGGCCAAAGAGAAGCTGAAAACTTACCTGAATGGCGCGCTGCGCATCTCCGAGCACTGCCTCCAAGTCGGCGCCGAGGCCACTGTCGTCCTGGACCCGGCGGCCCCGCGGAGCGATAAAATCTCAGGGACCCTCGATTATCCTCTCGAGATAAACGTTCATGGCCAAAGGGGCGCGATGAACGCGAAGGCCCTGGCGAGCATGGCCCTCGGCGCATTCCTCATCCTTCTATCTTCGGCGGTCTTTCTTCTCCTGCTTTCCTAGCCATCCTCAGCCATTCCAGGTTCCGCGAAATCCTCTGCTTCAGGGCTTCTTCAAGTGAAAGCCACCGGAAGCCGGAGAACTCCGGCGCGGGCTTCGCGCGCCTTTCCCTTGCAGTGATCCGGAACGCGAGGACCGGGACCCAGAACCGCCTCTTCCTGGAGCCGGAGTTGAACCTGCCTTCAAGCGCCGCCTCATGCACCTGGCAGTCGGCGATGCCGGTCAGCCTGCCGAACGCCTCCTTTATGTCCGCGAACGGGCTCCGGCCGGATGGCACCAGGACGCACGGCATCTCTATGCGCTCGGCGCCGTTCGCGTCCCTCCTTACTAAAAACAGCACGCGTCCCCCATCCTCAAGCATGCCGCATGCGAGGGCTTTGGAAATCGGCGTCCCAGTCGGAATCCTTCTCCTGCCCATCAGTCCGCCCCCCTACTCATGGATGCGTTCCCACATTGCGCGCGCCAGCTTCCCGGTCTTCATGAACCGCCCGACCTCGCTCTCGGCCTTCTTCCGCCTCTCGCGGTGCTCCTTGAGGAAGCCGTTGATGC
Source organism: Microcaldota archaeon (assembly GCA_022627495.1). Classification (GTDB taxonomy): domain Archaea; phylum Micrarchaeota; class Micrarchaeia; order Anstonellales; family Bilamarchaeaceae; genus Bilamarchaeum. The sequence goes on along the minus strand of JAKEGJ010000021.1, from coordinate 116,729 downwards.
GCTCGATGAGGATTCCCTTGAGTTCCCCGGTCAGGAGTTTTCCCGCCCGGTAGTCGTCATGGATGGTTTTGAGTTTCGCATCGTCGGGTTCGAACAGTATGCTCAGCCATTGGTACGGCACATCGATGTCCGGGTTGCCGCCCTTGGCCCGGTGCTCCTCGACAGTCGGCTGCCCTCCGGAAAACGCGTACTTGTTTACCTTGTTCTTCACCGCCTTCTCATCATCCGTCAGCAATATGGCGGTCTCAGCGCCGGCGCTGGAACTCATCTTCCCCGAAATCCCCTGCAGGGGCGGGAGGAACTTGCAGTGGATTGCAGAAGTCTTGTAATACCCGAGCCCCTCGGCTATGTCCCTCTGGATTCTCCAATACGGGTCCTGGTCTATTGCCGCCGGAATCAGGCATCTTTTCTTTTCGAAGAAGGTCGGTACCACCTGGTAGGCCGGATAGAACTGCATGCCTATATTGGTCGAGTCGTCGAACCCGAACACAGCCTTGGCTGTCGAGCCTGTGATTTTCCGGGCTGTCTTCATGAGAAGCGGATAAACGTTCCGCACGTACTCGCTGTCCTTGAAGATGAACGTGCGCTCCGGGTCAAATCCCACTGCCGCGATGTCGAGTATGTTGTCATCGGCGTTTTTCTGTATCTCGCCCCACTCATACTCGCGCTTGTGCAAGAACTTCTCGTCATCCGTTATCTCGATGTACAGGTTGCACTTGAACCTGTCCTGCAGCCACTTGGTGAATATCAGGGGCACCAGGTGGCCGATGTGCATGGCCTTGCTTGGGCCCCGCCCGGTGTAGAGGAAAAATCCCTTCCCCTTCTCTATATCATTCAGCACCGGCCCCAAATCCCGATGCGAGAAGAAGAAGTCGCGCCGGAGCATGTGGTGCGGCTCGTCGCCCCCGGAAAGGCGTATCAGCTTCTCCCGGAGCGCCGCGTCCAGCCTGCTCGTGCCGAACTGCTTGATGAGCTTGTCGTAATCAATCTCCCCGCTGACTTCCCACGGGGTGACATTAAATTTCCCATCTGCCATGGAAGGGATAAAGCGAATTTGGATTAAAAGAGTTCGTTAATGGCCGGCATGCTCACTTCCCCGCGTTTTCGAGGGCCGGATAATGCTCCGCCATCCATTGGACGAAACTGGCGACATGCGGGGCGAACGCCCTGAGGCTGCCCTCGCTTACGAAATGGCCATAGCCCCTGTACATCATGTGCGCGAGCCTCTCATCCCGTATCAGCGGGCTGTAGCTCCGCTGCATGAAATATGGTATCCTCCTGACAGCGCCCGTTGCGCCGAGCCCGTACAATTCGTCCAGCACCGGATAGTGGGCTCCAAGGAACGCGAAACCCTCCTGCACTATGAATGTGTCCCTCTCGGCATCAGAATAGCCCCGCGTCCTGCCGAACGTGACGCCGCTGTGGATTTCGAAATATGCCCTCAGCGCAAGCTTGATTTTATTGATTTCATCAGCCGAAAGTCCGGATGGTGCCAGCACCTCATTTGCCCATGCGTCGAGCTCGCCGCCGGTCAGGAAGGGCTGGAAGCCAAGGGGTACGGTCTGTGGCGAGCCAATTGGGCCGCCGTGGTAAAAACCGTTCCAAATCGCACCTATGCGCTCGTCGGCCTGCTGGGTGCTGCCTGCGGCATTGAAGAACGTCCTCGCCATGGCCCCGAAATCCTGCCTCTGGTCCTCGGTCAGGTGGGAATCCCATGCATCGTGCAGAAGCTCGTGGAATAAGACCTTCTCGTTCCCTGGCCTCATAACAACCTCGTCGTGGGTGGGGCATTTCTGGAAGCATGCTGCGACCTCCTCACCTCCGGCATCCACCACCCTGAATCCCATGAGGCCCGCATTGTACCCGCCGCCGGCCTCCCAGCCCTCTCTCGAATACAAGAAGACATTGTTACCTATTATGGCATTCCCGCACCCGTCCTTGAGGAAAAACGATGCGAAATCGACCGCATTCTGCAGGCCTGCCCTTCCCGCGTCCCTGGCGCTCTGCGGGATATCCGCCGCTGAGGCATAGCTCTTCTGCAGGAAATAGACTTCGTAAAATCCAAGGCTCACATCCACTGCCTTGCCATCCCTTATTACATATCCCGGCCACCAGTATAGCTGCTGTCCCTTCGGCGGCATCACATCTGCCTGCGGAGCGATGCGCGCGTCAGGGGAAGGCCTCCGCGGCCCGCTGTCCGGCTGCGCTGCCCTTGGGAACTCCTCTCCACCGCAGCCTGAAAGCAGGGCGACAGGCGCGAGGAGGATATACAGCGCAGCCCTCGCGGCTCTTTTTATCGGGCGCATGTATTTCGCAATGCGGGTTTCTTGGACCGGGGCGGCTGCCTGGGACCCATGGTGCGCCTCCGCCCTCTCCAACCGCGACAATCCGCCTGCCATGCATCCGATGGGGCGGGAAGGGATATAACCATATACAGTTAGTGCTTTGGCGCGGGTGGGCTCAGGCCATGGCAAGGCCTATTATGAACGAGCACCAGTTGCACAGCACGCTTGCGAGCAGCGCTTCCTCCGGCTTAATGCCCTTGAATGCGAACGCGTAAATTCCCGCTTCCGCCAGGGCCGCGAACGCTTCGGCAAGCGCGGTCTGCATCCCCCAGCCGAGCCCAAGGGCGGGGAATGCGAACCAGACGAACGGAAGTGTGAGGGAGCTGGCGATGGCCGCGTTCCGGGCAATCAGCGCCGCTTCGTACCGCCCGCGAAGAAGAAGGAAGAGCGCCGCGGCCTCTATTCCGACCGTGAGCGCGCATGCAAAAACGAAATCCACGCCATCACTTTCTGCCCGCCGCTCCGAAGGCGGCTGTCCCGAGAAGGACCAGCGGCAGAATCGCTCCCGCAAGGTTGCAGGAGCTTCCGGTGTTCCCGGACACCTGCCCGGTCGGCGCATCCACCGTTATGTCGTAATTGTCGTAGCTCTTGTTGTCACCGACAGCCTCTGTCCTGACTTCCTTCCCCGCGTACTGGTAGGTGAAATGCCCCTCCGGGAACTTGAAGCACGGGTTGAACTTGTAATACCAGTCTCCGCTGTTTGAGCAAACCCCGCTGCTGCACGGGAAATCCACAGGATAAGGATTGACCGAGCCCGGCTCGGCATCATCGACGCCCATGCAGTGGTATGTTATCAGGGATATTCCTGAAGCCGGCTGCCCGCCATCCATCAGGCGCACCGTGACCCTGGGGGGTGAAGGCGCAGGGCCGACGTCAGCAAAAGCCAGCGGAACCGCCATGACAAGCAGCAGGAAAGCCATTCGGGCAATGGAAGACATGGACGGACTACTCCGGTTCCATTTATACTGCTAGCGGAATCCTCCGGCCTATCTTGCGTCCTGCCGGAATTCAGATGTAATTCGTGATGTCCCGCCTCTTGAAGATTATAAAGGACATCAGCATTGCGAGAAGCACGAAATACGAGAGGAGCGCGGCGATGTCGCCGGCCGGGTCGCCGTTCGTTATCAGGACCACCTTGAAGATGCTGGTTACATGCGAAAGCGGCAGCAGCTGCTGGAGGATCTGGGTGTAAACCGGGAGCAGGTCGGGCGAGAAGATGATGTTGCCCAAAAACAGCATCGGGATGGCGAGGAGAAGGCAGCTTTGTATGGCCGCCGACTCGCTGCGCGCATAGAATCCGACCAGGAGGCCGATTGATGAGAGGACGAGCGAAGAAATGGCGGTCCCCCAGAGAAGCATCAGAAAGCTCTCAGGCGGCTTGACTCCGAAAAGCAGCAGCGCCACGAGCAGAATCATCGCGACCTGCACAAAAGACATCAGCATTAGGGCGGCTATCTTGCCCACCACCATGTTAGTGAGCGCGCCCGGGGCCAGGAGCGCCCGGATTATCGTCTTGTGCGTCTTCTCGCGGACAAGGCTTATCGAGCCAAGCAGGAAGCATGAGAAGAGCAGGGACACCGCGATCACCTGCGGCATAATGAAATCCACATAGCTGGAGCGCTCGCCATACTGGTTCTCCACCGAAACAGACAGCGGCGACGCGATTGTGTCCGGGTCCTTTCCGGTCTGCTCCGCGACGGTCGCCTGGAGCGAGCCGATTAGCGCATCCACGGACGCTGTCTGGGCGAGCGCGTCGTCAAGGGTTCCGTCTATCTGCGAAGTGGCGCCCTTGATGCCTGAAAGCAGACCCTTCAGCTTGACGACCTCGGACCTTGCCGAACTGAACGAGGCGTTCAGCTGCGAAAGCCTCAGCGACACGTTGTCCAGCGCCGCACCAAGCTGCCCGATTTTGCCCGAATCAGCTCTCGCTGTTTCGAGCTGTGCCGAGTACGCTTCGAGCGAATCCCCGAATGAATGGAGCGTTATGTTGAGCGCCCTCAGGTCTGCCATCTGCGCCTGTGCCTCGATTATCTGCTGCTCTGTTGTGCCCTGCAGCGATTCCAGCGATGCGATGTTCAAATCAAGGGCCGCAATCACAACCGGGTCCGTTGTTCCGGCCCTGATGGCCTCCAGCCCAAGTATCGAAGCGCTCAGCGCTGAAACAGTGCCGTTCAACTCCGACACCTGCGCCCCGAGCCGCTCGTGCGTGCCCTGGACGGTTTCCTTGGACTCGTTGAGTGCGAAGCTGGCGTTATACAAGAAAGCGTCGGTCTCGTTGAAGAGCTCCTCATTGCCCGCAGACACGTCCGCAAGCTCCGCCTTCTGGGATTCCAACTGATTCCGGAGCGCCGCGATGTTCGAGGACGCGCCATCCAGGGACGCTTCCAGCGCGTCGATTTCTATTTCGTCTATCCCCTGGCGTATCTGGGCGAGCGACGCCTTTGTCTGGTTCATGTTGGAGCGCGTCTGCGCTATGCCCGAAGCGAGCGATGCCGTCGAGCCGTTGAGGTCCTGCAAATCCTCCCAGGCAGATGCCACGTAACTTTTCGTAATGTCGGTTGAAGATGCCTCGATAACAGAAGAAAGCGCGGCCAGTACGGACTGCTCAAGCGCCAAATCCGAATTGTCCACCACCACGCGGACTGTCGAGCCGTTTCCCTTCCGGAGCGATTCCTCGAAGTCCTGTGGCACGATGATTACGGCCCGGAGCCTTCCGTTCCGGAATTCGGTCATCGCGTCCTCCTCGCTTGTGAATTCCTGGAGCTTGAAGGCCTGCGACTGGTTCAGGCCCGAAAAAAGCGGGCTGGCGCTGACATTCTCCGGGCCTGCAAGCCCGATTGGGAGCCCGTTTATCTCCATGGAGCGGAACGAAGTCCCCATGAACAGCATCACAAAAACCGGGAAAACGAGCAGGACCGCGAGCATGGTGCGGTCGTGCAGGACTTCCAGCAGCTCCTTCCTGATGGCGGAAACGGATTTCATTGGACCACCGGCTTGACGAGGTGCGCGAAGACATCCTCCATCTGCTTGAGCTTGTATTTCTTCTTCAATTCCTCCGGCGTGCCGGAATCCACGATGCGCCCCGCGAACATGATGGCCACGCGGCCGCAGAGGCGCTCTATCTCCTCCATGTAATGCGATGTGATGATTATGGTCTTCTTCGTGCTGTGGAGCTCCTCTATCACGGCCCATATCTCGCGGCGGACGACCGGGTCGAGGCCCACGCTCGGCTCGTCAAGGAACACGATTTTCGGGTCATGGACGAGCGAGCAGGCGATATTCAGCCTCTTCTTCATGCCGCCTGAAAGCTTGGATGCGAGGACGTCCCTCTTGTCAGCCAGCTTCATCTGCGCAAGGAGCCTCTTTATCCGCTCCCTCGCATCGCTGCCCTTCACCCCGAACTGCGACGCGAAATATTCGAGGTTCTCCCGGACCGTCAGCGTCTCGTAGAAGGAATCCTCCTGCGTGACGAAGCCTATCTCCGCCTTGAACTTCTGCATCTCCCGTATGCTCTTGCCGAGTATCGTCACGGAACCGGAGGATGGCGAAAGAAGCCCTGAAAGCATATTGAAAGTCGTCGTCTTCCCCGAGCCGTTCGCCCCGAGCAGGCCGAACACCTCCCCCTCCTCGACGCTGAAGGAAATCCTGTCCACGAGTATCTTTTCCTTTATGACCTTTGCGAGGTCCGCGACCTGCACAGCCACTGCCATAACTGGTTCATGCCTCTCAAATTAATAAACCACGCAGGGCGGGCGGCAGGCACATTTGGCGCCAACGGCAGATGACGATATAAACCTTTCCTGGCCTATGATTATTGAGGTGGAGAAGCTGAAGCCGGCCGTGGATTACAAGTTCGCCGAGAACTCGATAAGCAAGGGTTCCAAGACGTTCTACTTCGCATCGAAATTCATGGGGCGCGAGCGGCGCAGCGCATTTTACGCGATATACGCCTTCTGCAGGCATACCGACGACCTCGTCGATGACAACGAAGGCAATCCGCGGCTCCAGCGCATGCTTATCCGGAACTGGAGAAAGCGCTTCCTGGAGGCCTACCGCGAGGGTCGCTCGGACGACCCAGTGCTGAATCCGTTCATCCATGTGATGAGGCGATACCGCATCCCGCTCCGATACCCGCTTGAGCTGATACGCGGGGTGGCGATGGACATATCTAAGAAGGAATACGGCACTTTCGCCGAGCTCCGCCGCTACTGCTTCCGCGTCGCATCTGTAGTGGGCCTCATGCTTATGCGCACCCTCGGCATCAAGAACGCCCGCAGGTCCAAGCGCTGCGCGATAAGCCTCGGCATAGCGATGCAGCTGACCAACATCCTTCGCGACGTGGGCGAGGACGCCCGCATGGGCCGCGTTTACTTCCCCAAAGACGAGCTGGCCCGCTTCGGCCTGACTATAGGAGACATCCTCTCCCACCGCAAGACGCAAAACCTCGTCCGGTTCCTGAAATTCCAAGTCGAGCGCGCCCGGGGCTATTACCAGGAAGCCATGTCGAGCATTGCGACAATCCACACTGATGTGCGGATGGTGATTGCGCTCGCCTCGACGCTCTACCGAGAGATACTGGCGGTAATCGAGGAGAACGGATACGAGGTGTTCGCGAAGCGCGCTTATGTGAACACCTCCCGGAAAATCCTCCTCTATGCCCGCCTCGTGCTCTTCGGATACCCCCAGCCGAGCGCAGGCGGCGCATAGCCCCTGGCCAGGCGCCGCATGCTCAATGGAAAAATACCGGCTATTTATTGCTTTGGCATCAATAGCGTCAACGGATTGGTGTTCCTATGAGGATTGCGATTATCGGCGTCGGAAGGCTTGGCAGCGTCTTTGCCCGCGTGTTCACAAGAGGCCATGAGCTCCTTCTTGTGGACCGGGATTTCGAGAATGCGCGGGAAGTGGCGTCCGAGCTCGGCGCCCTGCCTGTGAAGGACCTCGCCCAGGTGAAGACGTGCGACCTTGTGGTTATAGCCGTGAAGCCCGCGCACGTCGAAGAGGTTGTGAAGCAGGTGCGCGACGCTCCCCTCATTGTCTCATGCGCCGCCGGAATAACGATTAGGATGCTCGAATCATTCGGCGCGCAGAGGGTGATACGCGTGATGCCCAATATCTGCGCCGAAGTCGGAGAAGCGGTGATAGCGTACGCCCTGCATCCCGAAGTCGAAAAGAAGGAGAAGGTGTTTCTCACAGCATTCTCTTCCCTGGGCCTGTGCATCAAGACCGACGAGAGCCATCTCGACACCATCACTGCGACGTCCGGCTCCGGGCCCGCTTTCGTCGCCTATTTCGCGCAGGCGATGATAGACGAGGCCGTGAAAGGCGGCCTTGCCCGCGAGACCGCGGAAAAATGCGTCGCGCAGACCTTCCTGGGCACCGGGAAACTGATGCTCAGCGGCTGGAGCGCCGAGAAAGTCGTCTCGACCGTGGCAAGCCCCGACGGGACGACCGAGGCCGGACTGCGGATGCTTAAGGAAAAGGGCGCGGACAAGGCAATCCACGAGGCCATCCGCTTTGCGGAGAGCCGGACGCGCGAAATGGGCAAGAAGGGTTAGGGCGTCTGCATGCTGCCCGGGCGAAGGGCAGTGATGCGGATTTCGCATCCAGAACCCAGCCTGCCTGAAGACGTGCTGCAACCGGGCGGTGCGGCAATTATAAGTTTTGCTTACGAATGCATCAAGCGGTATTCATGGGCGATGAAGGGAACGAGGTTTACGGGCTGAGCGGCACATCCAGCATTCCGCTGCAGAAAAAGCTGATAATCAACGTGGCCCTTACCGGCAATTTCTCATCCAAATCCGCCAATCCGAACGTCCCCACCACCCCGGAAGAGATTGCGTCGGACGCGCGCAAATGCTACGAGGCGGGCGCCGTTTTCTTCCACATCCATGCGCGGGAAAGCGACGGGACCCCTTCCTGCAGCAAGGGGCTGTTCGAGGAGATACTCGCAAAGGTCAGGAAGAAGTGCCCCGATGCCATCCTCTGCGCCACAACCAGCGGCCGCGTTTTCAAGACGTTCGAGCAGCGCGCCGCGGTTCTGGACCTGGAGGGCGAATCCAAGCCTGATTTCGCAAGCCTCTCCATGGGCTCGATGAATTTCCCCACGGAGCCCAGCGTCAATTCCCCGGACATGATTGAGCGCCTGGCACGGCACATGGCCGCGCGGGGCATACGGCCGGAACTGGAGGTCTTCGAGACCGGCATGATCAATTACGCCGCGTACCTTGAGCGCAAGAAATTCCTTTCCCACCCCCTCTACATCAACCTCTTCTTCGGCCTTCTTGGGACCATGCCCGGCCGCTTCGTTGACATCGTCCACCAGGTGGGCAGCCTGCCCGCAGGCTCAGTATGGGGGGCAGCCGGGGGCGGGAAGTTCCAGCTACCAGTCAACACCTGCGCCATTGTGATGGGCGGGCATGTCCGCGTAGGCCTTGAGGACAACCTGTATTACGATTACGGGAAAACCGTCCTTGCCACAAACGAAATGCTAATCAAGCGGATTGCCCGGATCGCCGATGAGCTGGGGCGGCCCATAGCCACCCCGGCGCAGGCAAGGGAAATCCTCGGGCTCAAGGCTGCGCCCTGAACCTGGGAGATGGCGCTGCCCGGCCGAACATGCCGCGCAGATCACTGCGCATCCCTTATCCGGAACTTCAGCAGCGCTGCGATTTTTCCCAGCCCCTTAAGCTTAGCACCGGCATCGCCTTCGGACGAGAATATGACTATCTCGGCCTTGGCCGAGTCTGCAAGCTCTACTACCGCCTCGGCCTCCTTGTCCGCGCGGAGGTATTCATCCAATACGATGAGCTTCTTCACCGCGTAAGCCTCAATCGCCTTCCTCACTTCTGCGATGCCGTACGCCGCCCGCCCGCTGTCCCTGTGCACCTCGGCAAGCAGCTCCTCGACAAGCTTCATCTCCTTCTCGAACCGTTCCTCGCCCATTATCTTCTCGATGACGCCCCGGTTGAACAGCTCGTTCACCCCGCTGCGCTCGGCATAGCTGACATTCTCGAACACGATGCGCTTTAGGAGCTCGGGCTTCCTTTTTTCGATGAACTTCTTCAAATTCTCCTTGGCGAAACCCGGCCCAGCCACCACGTACCGCTCTGGGTGGCGCTCTATCTCGGCGGCGATGTTGCCGAAATACTCGCCCTCGGATTTCTCGTAGTTGTCGCCCTTCTTGCTCCCGCCGCTGTAGAACTCGGCCCCGTATTCGACGCCGAATGCCCTGAGCATGGCTGTAAGGGCCTTCTCCTCGTCCATCACGATGATCCTAATGCGCGGCCTCTTGGATTCCTTTTCCGCCTCCTGGAGCCGCTTTACTTCGTGTCCCCTCCATTGCTTCGTGATTTTGATGCGGTCCCCGGCCTCGACGTCTATCGTATGGTACTTGCCGAGCTGGATGTATTCCTCAGGTTCGCCCCAGATGATGGGGCCGAGAATGCGGAGGCGGTTCGCGTTTTTCGCGAATTCGACCCTCTCCACCTTTACCCGGACGGTCACGGACTTCTTCTCCTCCTTCGTGCCGACCTTGTAGGTGCGCATGCTGTGCGACTCCACTTCGTCCCCGGGTGCAAGCACCTTGTCCAGGTGCCACATGTCGTCGAGCGTATCGACCTGGAGCTTCAGCTCGCCGGTTTTCCTCTCAAAATGCACGATTTTCATCGGATTTCCCTTCCAGCTTGCCCGATTATCTATTCCATCCAACCGGATTTATTATCCCTTAGGGTAAATACCGTTTTATGGCCGTATCGCGAAAGAAGCGGGCCAGCCGCCCGGATAAGCGCCTACCTAAGCAGAAGCAAGCCATACGCACAGCAGGTTTGGCCGCAATTGAAGCTCCGAAGGCCGCCCGGCCGCCCGCCATCGAATCAGCTTCGGTATCCCCTGCCCCATCAAAACCAGTGCCCCCCCCTGAAGCCGCCCCCGCAAACATGTGCCTTGGCTGCGACGGAAGATGCTGCGGCCTTGTCGCGGACCTCACGCCTTTCGACATTGCCCGAATCGTCCATATCGAAGGGAAATCCGCTGATGACTTCGTGGGCTTGAAAATCGGCAAGAAGGACGATGCATTCGCATTCCGCGCGCAAGGGGGCTACTTCAAGTTCGTGATAGCGCATAAGGACGGGAAATGCGTTTTCCTGCGCAGCGGGCCCTTGAATTGCGGGATTGAGAACTCGAAACCGGCCATATGCCTGGTTTACCCGTTTTCAGTGAGCTGGGGCGGGCCGTACGTCCGGCGCGAAGCCCTCTGTCCCCAGGCGAACCGCCTCAGGGTCGATAATGCGAAGATGTCCCCCAAGGTCCTTGAGGACTGCTACTGGGAAAGCAGCCGCTACGAGGAATCCATCCGCATCTGGAACAAGAATGCGAAGGGAAACGAAACACCGGAGCAGTTCTTCAGGTTCGCCGCAAGCGACCTCGACGCTTATCATGCCCAATTCGGCAACATCAAGCGCGGGTTCGGGCGGTTCATGCTCCGGATTGGTTTGCGCTGAAAGCGACGATGATGCCTTCCAGGCTTCCGTTGATGTTGAACCTGTCGGTAATCACCGTGCCGTTCACCAGCACCTGCGGGACCAGCCTCTGCGCCTGGCTTAGGTTCAAATCCCTTGCGAACTGCTGGTAAGCCCAGGTCCCGTTTTGGGCGGTGATGTCGAATTCGCGCCATTCCACAGAACCGTACCTGGCCTCAAGCCTGTCCATGTCGGGCCGAAGGGCTATGCATGCCGAGCAATGGGGCGAGTAGAAATAGTTGACTACCAGCCGCCCGTCTTGCGTCGTGGTGTTCGTGAAGTCGAAATTCGGCGGCGTGAACGGCTTTGTCTCAGTGTTCATCACGTCGCTGGCGTTGCGGCTGAATGAGAGGTTCGCAGTGCCGGGCGGCTTCGGGGGATGGGTATCCGGCGGCGCGAAGCGGTCCTGCTGGCCGCCCGGGTTCGTGTTGGCCGCCGCATTGCCGGGGCCCTGCTGAGACCCGGCGCATCCTAGAAGGAGCAGGGCGGCGAATATGGCAGTCGCGGCGATGGCAATGGCGTTTCCCATGCCCACCTATCCGCGTGCATGGTTATAACTGTTTTCGCTTGGCGGCGGCGTGGTTTTTTCATATATGGAATTCCACATAATCCGGGCCTGATAATGTGGCTGGGAAGCACATTTTCTGAATAATCTATTTATTGCCATCATAACCCGGGCCTTTAGGGATTGTATGCGCTTCATGCTCGTTCTGGCCTTGCTGGCCCTGGCACAGATGGAGTTTGCGGGGTTCCCCCGCCCCTGGGAAAACGAAACCTGGGTTTCAACCAACCCGAACATATGGACGTTCGGGGAGTCTTTCTGGTGGAATCTCCCGGAATTCCAGAAGACGCTGGATGGGGCCGGGATGGATGGTGTGCTCCGGCTTGATTCGGATCCCGCGGTCAAGGACAATATCGAATCCGCGGTGGATAGCGCGGAAGAAGCTCGGAGAGACCTGATGGTGTGCACCGCCGCGGTAATCGCGTCCCTTGGCATCATGCCCGCAAGCCCTTCGATGGCGCTAATCGCCGTGTTATCCGATTCATCGGGCTGCATTGCCTATCATGAAAATTGGATTGCTTCCGTCGATTCGACCCTGCTTGCGGCCGAATACAGCACCGATTACGCGGAAAGGGCGGTTTCCGATGCGCGCAGGGAGTTCGACCGCATGCGTTTCGCCGGCCTTTGCGACGAAGATTATTCCGGGCCCGGAAGCGGAAGCTGTGCCGAGCTTGACGGTGCGTTTCGCACCGTGGACAAAAACATAAGCGAAGGCGATTATGGGAAATACGTCGTCATGGCGCAGCATTCCGATGCTCTGCGGCGGGCGCTGGCGGACCCCGCTCCGGATATTTCATATGCGGCATCAATCACAGGCTTAGCCTGGGGCGAAGACGGTATCGTCCCTTCCTTCAGGCGCGCCCAAAACCTCTCCCTTTCGGCATTGGCTGAAGCCGAAACGGGCTACCAGCAGGGCCTGAAAAGCATCCAGGCCCGCAAGCAGCTTGCCGAAAAAAGCTTCCGGGAGCTGGAGTCGGAAGGGGCCGGAATCATCGCCCGCGCGCCATCGGGCTTCACATCCCGGGCCTCCGGCTCGGTCAAAGAGCGGTTCGCATCCCTGGCAGACGAACGCAGGCGCCTTGAAGTCTCACTGGCGGATTCAGCCATTTTGCATGCGAGGACCGGCGACCGCGGCTATCTTGCCGGCGCGATATCCGGAATAGAGGCCGCGGACGGGGGTTACGCCAGTCTCCTGCAGGAACTCGAAGCCCTGAGGCGGGATGCGGAATCCGCAGTCGAAGGGCAGAAGGATGAGGCTGAAATGGAACTGGCGAGGGCTGAAAAATGCATGGCTTCCGCGGAAGCAGGGCCGGAATCGGCATCGCTTTACGATGAAGCCGCGGCAGCTTTTGAATCCGGGGAAGGTGCCGGCACTCTCGGCGGACGCTTCGAGAAATATTACGATGCCGCCGCTCTTGCCCGCTCGGCCTGCGGCTCCAGGAGCTATGGGGAAGCGCTGGAAGACCGCGCATCAGTCGAATATTTGAGGGCGCTAATCGGCCTTGCGGAAAAAGACCAGATAAACGTCGCAAGCGAGAAGGAAAGCCTGAAGCTAATCCCCTTGCTGCCTGAAAGCATGCAGGGCGAGGCTGCCCGTGAATCGCAAAACAGCATTTACGCCAAGGCCCGGCTCAAGTATGAAGACGACTTGCTCGCGGTGCGCTCGCGGATATGCGGCAAACTGTCCCAGGCCGGGCCGGAGGCCGCAGACCTTTTCACCGACCTCAAAAAATGCGAGGAAGGCCTGATAAGCGATGACGGCCTTGCACTTCCCGAAGCCCTGGGCCGCCTGAAAAAGCTGGATTCGGACTATCGGGATTTGGAAGAGGCGGTAGACGGCTATATGGGCAGAATCATCGGCAATGCAATGTCAATCCGTGCCAATCCCCTAATTACCTCGGTCCGGCTCGACAGCCCGGCTGATATCACGCTGGATGCGGTCATGGCCAACCCGCGCCCGTACAACGCGACGCATGTGGATGCCGTCATCAGGATGGAGTCCCCGGGCCAGTTTGTCTATGGGGACATCGTAGAAGGAAGCGGGGGGGTGGAAAGCGTGAGGTCCACGGATGGGGGCAAGAGCATTGTTCTGGTTTTCGCTTCCGTCGGGGCGTTTGAAACGAAGCGTGTCGTCTTCAATAAGCAGAGCGTGCTTGCCCACACCCTGTCTTCCTCATCCAGCGCGGAAGGCATCGGGAATGGCAAGGCGAGGGTGGCCGGGCGCATGGAAATAGAACTGGATTGCGGAATCAGCTCCCTCGAGCTGCCTCGCGGCTTTGAAAACGGCTTGATAGACGGAATGGCCGGCAGCCGCCCCCTGGAGAGCGGCAAGCATACCCTGGCTTACGACGCCGTCCTGGAGGACGCGTACAATGAAACTCTCTTAAACATCAAGGCATACCGCATCGGGACCAACAGCAAGGTGGAATACGATGTCCGCATAACGCCCCTTATGGACCTTGAAAGGGTCCCGGTTTTTCTTAACAGCGTCAACGATTCGCGCATCACGTCATTCAGCGCCGTTTGCGCGACCGGCGAGGCGGTCCGGGATAAGGCGCGCATATCGGACACCCAGTACTCGGTCAGCGTTTCCGGTTTGAAAAAAGGCAGGGAATCCGTGCTGAAGGTCAGCTACAACGTGGAGGATGCGGAATCCTATGTCCGGGAGCGCCTTTCGAGCCTTGATGGGCTCGACCTGGGGCCATCTGCGAACGCATTGCTCGCACAGGCCCGGCTGCAGGCAGCGGCAGGAAACCATAGCGAGGCACTCGCATTCATCGAGAAAGCGGTCTCCGCATCACAGCAGGAGGAAAAAGAGGAATCCAAGCATAAGGAAAGCATTGATTCGCTCGAAAAAGGCATCCGCGAGGAGCTTGGCATGATTGAATCCGCGCTCAACTCGTCGAACTCTTCGTCCCCGTTTGTTCAAAAGCTGGCCACGCGCAGGGACGAGCTCCGGCGCGTTCTGGCCGAATCTGGCAGCATGAACAATAGCCAAAAAGCCGAGGCGCTGGGGAAGACGGATTCGAACTGGCTGGGGAAGGAGCTGACTGCTTTCAAGAAAGAGGCGTATGCAGCCTATAATGACCTGAAGGAGCGTTTCTATGCAGCGGGGAACACCACTACGCCGTCAGGGTTCCTGCTTTTCGAGGATGCTTTCAGGAAGCTGGAAAGCGGCGGCCGGCTGGAATACGCCATGGACGCGCTTTCCGCCCTCGACGGCGTCCGGGATATCGTAACTCTTCAGGAATCGTCGTCCCAATCGCAGAAGGCCGGCCAGAAGGCGCTTGTCGATGATGCAAAGCGCGGGGCGCAGGAAACCCTGGAGCGGTATCTGCGGCAGTCGGCTGCGGCAAAGGGTACGGATTACAGCAGCTTCTTCACCGAGACCGAAAAAAAAGTGGAAACCCTGATTGAGGATGCGGAAGAGGCCGCTGACGGAGAGCCGCGCATATTCCGCCAGCGGCTTGACGCGCTCATTAAAAGCAGGGGGCGCATGGAGCAAACCCTGTCTTCGCTTAAGAATGAAAGCGAAGCAAGGCTTTCCATGCTCGAATCGATAATCGAAGGCAAAGAGCTGGCGCCGGAGCGGAGGGCTGCACTCGGCGCCAGGGTAGATTCTATGCGGAACATGCTTTCTTCGGGCGATTATGTGAATGCGCTGCGCGCAGGAAGCGCGATATCCAAAGAGCTGGATTCGGAGGAGGAGCCGAACGGGAACGGCGTGCTCGTTCTTGGAGTGACTGCATTGGCGATTCTGGCTGCAGTCGGGGTTTATGTATCCAGGCAGCCGAAGCAGAAAAAAGAGCTGAGGAAGCTCACTTCCTTTTCTGTGCAGGCGCCGCCCCAGCGGCGGCATCCGCAGGCCGGACCAGAAGCGCAGGGTCGTTCGACTCGAAGCTCACCCTCGCCTGACCGGTACCGGAGCCCTCCACCCGGAGGTTCCATACCGCAAGGCCCTGGAGCTTGAAGGCCTCCCCTTCATAGGTGCCATCGAAGTTATACCGGACGGTTGCCGAATCAACCCCCGTCCTTTCCGTGGGCGCAGCCAGCGTTATTCTTTCGATTTCATATGTGAAAGCGACGCCCCTCTGGTCTATCTGGGAGGCTTCCAGCCTTGCGACATCCATCGCGACCGCCCTGCCGGTCCTGGTAGAAAGCACTTCGTCCCCGGCTGACACGGTTACGCTGTACTGTTTGGCCGGCCTTGCCTCAAGGCTCTGCGGAACAACCAGGTTTTCCGATACGCATGAGTAGAACGCGTCCTCGTTGAATGAGTTGCTCTCCCTGCAGGTGGCGACTATGCTTTCTATCAGGCAGTTCTGCATCCGCGTCCTCTGCGTCCTCTGGCACCTTTCCGCGGGAGTCTCCTGCCTCGGGTGCGCCGCGGAGGCCTGCGCAGGAGCCGGCGCTGCGGCAATGGAAGCGCCCTGCGTCGTCGCGCACCCGGCCGAGAGCGCGCCCGCCATAATGCCTGCGAATGCGAGATTCCTCATCCTGGTGCGAATCGTCATGCAATAATTCGTGCCCGGAACTATTTATAACACTTTTGGACAGTAAAAAACACAAATAAAAAAGGAAAAATTATTTTTTCGTGACTTTCTCCTCCTTCAGCACAATCTTCGCCATCATGAAGATGACGAATGCGATTATGATGAAGTTCAGGAGGGCCGCCAGGAATGCGCCGACGCCGAGCTTAATGCCGGCAAGGTCGACGACCATCAACTGCCAATCACCATTGGGCAGGAGCACTGCGATTACGGGCATGATGATGTTGTTGACGAGCGACGTCACAAGCGCAGTGATTGCCGCGCCCATGATGAACGCTATCGCCAGCCCGATAACCTTATACTCAGTCAGAAAATCCTTGAATTCGCCAATTAATCCCATAAACACACCTGAAATTGCCTCTTCTGCAAATGTATTAAGGCTACCGGTAGCGGTTGAGATGCCCATACAGGTCTCCGCCAGTCTTCAATCCCATGAAAAGGAGAAGCGCCACGAATTTCATCAGCCGGTCCGCCGCAGCGATTCCGGCTCCGGAGAAAACGGCCTCGGCTATTGTTTCAAGTAATTGGAGCGGAATCATCAGGAATCCAGAGAATATTATGGTCAGGTGCATGGGGATGATGCGCGAATACGGCGCCATCATGGTCCGCTGAAGGTTCTCCTTTGTTATCGCAAGTCCGGCCGGGTTTCCCAGCACGTTCTTCACAAACGAGTATCCATGGCTAAGGGCAAGGATTCCAATCGTGATTCCCATGCCCAGAATGTCCGGGTTCTCGATGATGAACCAGGGCATGATGGAAAGGAACAGGGCGTATGCGCCATGGAACATGCCGTAATGGATGCAGAAGAATATCGCGAATCCGTAAGCCGCGGCCGGAGAGCCGACTTTGGGCCCGGGCTTGTGGCCAAGTCCCATCGTGATGAACGCAAGGACAGTGAACATGCCGATGACGATGCTTTCCAGCCAGTAGACCCAGATTATCTCGGCCGGGTCAAGCCCGAAGATGATTGCGACAATAACCGTGAGGGCATTGCCGGCCAGTAGCACCTGTGCCGAAGGGGAGAGGCTCTGCCATCGGAATCCTTTCACATCCCCGGCTACCCCATCCCAGGCCACGCTAGGGAAAAGGCAAAGAAAAAATTAAAATTGATAATGCGGGCATCCTGCCCGCTTCAGTCGGTGAGCCCGCCCGGCGTCACCCTGAACACCGCCTCGCCTTCGGGCATGTTCGGCGAATCGACGAGCCTCGCAATCCTCTTGTCGTCCTTGCTCTTTCGGACATAGAGCCGGTAGGTCGACATGTGCGCGAGCACGTGGCCGCCAATCGGCGTCGTCGGGTCGCCGAAAAGGATGCCGGGGTTGTCCATGACCTGGTTGGTCACATAGACCGCGAGGTTGTACTTCTCGGCCAGCTTCTGGAGCATGTGGACGTGCTTGTTCAGCTTCTGCTGCCTCTCGCTGAGCGCGCCCCGTCCTATGTAGTCCGACCTGAAATGCGATGTCAGCGAGTCGATGACGATGAGCTTTATGTTGTTCTTCTCAATCGTCTCCTCAGCCTTCTCCAGCAGGATTATCTGGTGGTCGCTGTTTTCCGCCCTCGCCACCTGGATGTTCCGGAGCACGGCCTGGGCGTCCATCCCCTGCCCTTCGGCCAGCTGCACAATCCTTTCCGGCCTGAAAGTGGCTTCCGTATCCACGAACAGCACGCCGCCCCCGAGCCCGCCCTGGTCCACCGGCCTCTGGACGTTCACGACGAGCTGGAACCCGAGCTGCGATTTCCCGCTCGAGAACTTGCCGTACATCTCGGTGATTGCCATCGTCTCGACGCCCCCGCCAAGCAAATCATCAAGCGCCTGCGAGCCGGTTTTTATCCTGACGATATTCTTGCGCCTTTCGAAAACCGTTTCGGCGGTCTCGAATCCGATTTCCACCATGCTCTTTGCGGCTTCAATCGCCTTTTTCGCGGATTCGACGCCCATCCCGCCCGCTTCCGCAAGCTCGTGGGGGTTCGCAGTAGCCAGGGCCGCGAACTCGCCATACCCGGCCGCGCGGAGCTTCTCTGCCGTCACTTCGCCTATTCCCGGAAGGTCTTCCAGGTCCTTGTAGTATTTCTTCTTCTTTTCCTTATCCTTGTCTTTATCTTCTGCCATACGAATCCCCTGCCTGATTTCTCATCCTTCTGTTTACTTTCTCCTCATGCATTCCGGAGCGCCGATGCGGGCATGCGTCTTCTTCGGCTCGCATCGGCAGCCGCCCGCCTTGCATCAGGCGCACAGCCTCCACACATGCAGCCAATCCTGTCCAGTCATTTCCTGTCATTCGGGAATACCAGCAGCTTCAGCTGCCCGATCCTGAGGGTGTAGAACACGTTCCCGTTCTTGGAGACATTCTTCCACATGCCGCCCACATTGGAGTATATTACGTTCCCGTCCTTGTCACGGTCGGTCTGGACAACGCGCAAATCCGGCCGGTTCGCCCCGGCACCTCCTGCGCCCGGGGCGTTGCTTCCGCTTCCCCCCGGCCCGCCGCTTCCCGGCTCGGCTTTCGGCTCCATCGGTATTTCCTCGAATCCCTCCTCATCCAGCTTCTCTTCGGTCTCTTTCATCATTCCACCCGCACCGGCCATGCTTTCGCATATGCCGGTTTGTCCTCCATGAGTATATACAAATAATTATACGTATATACTAATGGGATTATGGTCGGGCTTATATATAAACACAATCCGACAGTTCATTTCCGCGGTTTTACCGGCATGATTGTCCCTGGATTTGGGCTCGGCCTCGGGCCCACGCATGCACTAATCAGATTAACCTAGGCTCGCGCTATAGGTATAGGAAAAGAATGACTGGCCTTCCCAACCTTTTATGTCGGCTTCAGCAGGTTCGCGGACTGCTCTGTTATGAAGCTCGCGGCGCCGGTTATGGCCATGACGATTATGCCGCCTACGACCATGCCTATTGCAACGGTCTGCCATTTGCCGCGCGTCTCGCCCGGCTGTGTCTGGGCAAGCCCGTAGGTTATGCCGCCTGCGGTAACCAAGATAATCGCGATAGTCGGCGCAAGGGCCGAAAGCAGAGAAGCGATGTTCGATGCAGCTACTTCCAATCCGGTTGCCATCGGTAAAAATGTGTTGCGAGGATATTTATATATCTTTCTGAGATGGCCTCCGGCGCCAGTTCTCCCAAGCGCTTTCGGGCTGCCCGTTGCATGGGGGAAAGCGCAGCAGACCTTAACATTATTAAGCACAACCCTTCACAATCGCTTCGTATGCGCCCAGGCCCATCCAAGCCCCCTGCCACGTTGGCTAAGCATGTTTCTGCAAGACGCGCAGAAAAACCCGAGTTCGAGCGATTTTCCTTGGGGCCTGAGACACTCGCAAATGCAATCCCCCTCCGCCTTAGCGAAAAAGAGGGCATGCTGACGCGGACCCTGGAATACAAGGCGGACATGCGCATTCCCCTGACACGTGCAGAAGCCGAATTCGCGAAAGATGCCTACCGCAAGTTCCTGGACTGGTCCGCCGAGATCAGGGACATTCTTGAAGAAGGCGGCGCAGGCGGTGCAGAGGACTTGCTGGCCGAAGAAAGCGCTGCTGTCCGTGAAATCCGGGCAAGGCTCGCGGTCCTGATGTTTCGCGCTGTCCCGGTGAGCCTGACCTATGGCGAGGCGGCGGCCATTCACTTCGTCGAGAGGTTCAAAAAGAAAAGGAACCTTAAGCTGTCAGAAGAGGAGGAATCGGTTCTTATCAAGGCCTTCATCCGGTTCACTGAAAGGGCAGAGGTAATCAGAGACGTACTTGCATGCGGCAAGCAGAATGGAAAAGAGCCGGAAGCCAAAAAGGAGCTGGAGCGGGTGGAGGCAACCCGGAGGAAAATCTCCGGCCTGGTCATATGCGCAAACCAGCGGTTCGTTGCATCAATAGCAAAAAGATACCAGCACCATCCAGGCATGGAATTCCGGGATCTTATGAGCGAAGGCAGCGCCGGGCTTTTGAAGGCCCTCGAACGATTCGATTATCGGAAAGGGAACCGGTTTTCCACATATTCGTCCTTCTGGATACGGCATTCGATATCCCGGGCGATAGCGGACAAGGCCAGGTCGGTGAGGGTTCCGGTCCGCACGCTCGAATCCCTGCAGACTATCCGCAGGTATGTGAAATCCCACCAGGTCCAGTTTGGCAGGTCGCCCACTGTCCTGGAGATTTCGAAAGCTATCGGCATGCCCCAAAGGGCGGTCAAATCGGCATTGGAGGCAAATTCCAAAATGTGCCAGCTTACCGACCCGCTAAGCAGGCGGCTGAGCGCTCCAGATGCTAAAGGCGCTGATGCCATGCTAGGCCAGATGCAGCTGGAGCGGCAGATTCCGGGCCTGCTGGAAATCCTCAATCCATTTGAGCGGGAAATACTCGAAAGAAGGTTCGGCTTATCCGGAAGAAAAGAGGAGACTCTTCAAGAAATCGAAGACAGCATGTGCTTTTGCAGGGAAAGGATTAGGCAAATCGAGATTAAGGCTCTTGCCAAGCTGCAGGGGGCCGCGCTCATGCAGGGTCTGGAATTCTAGGTCTTGGCGAGCTTCCTGACGAAATCCACAAGCCGGTTGGAGTAGCCGAATTCGTTGTCGTACCAGGCGGAAATCTTGACCAGCCTGCCCTTGGCCTTCGTGAGCTTCCCGTCCACCAGGGAGGAAAGCGGCACCCCGACGACGTCCTGGGAGACTATCTCATCCTCAGTGTAGCCGAGTATGCCCTTGAGCTCCTCGTTCGACGCCCTCCTGAGTTCGGCGTTTATCTCGTCCTTCGTCGCATCCTTCCGGAGCAGAAGCGTCATGTCGTTCATCGAGCCGCAGGCGACCGGGACGCGGAACGCCACGCCATCCATCTTCCCTGCGAGCGCGGGGAGCACTTCGCCTATGGCCTTCGCGGCGCCTGTGCTTGTGGGGATGATGTTCATCGCCCCGGCGCGGGCCCTGCGCAAGTCGCTGTGGCTGCCGTCCACGATGTTCTGGTCGTTGGTGTAAGCGTGCACCGTGCTCAAAAATCCGCTTTCGATTCCGAATTTTTCATCAATTACCTTCAGCACTGGGGCAAGGCAGTTCGTCGTGCATGATGCGAGCGAGAATATCGACATGCCTTTGTTGACGATGTGGTCGTTGACGCCAGGGACTACTGTCGCATCGACCTCCTTCGCATCCTTGGCCGGGGCTGAAATCAAAACCATCCTGGCGCCCGCCTTGATATGCTTCTCGGCGTCGGCTTTGGAGCGGAAAACGCCCGTGCTCTCGAGCACGAGGTCGACCCCCAGCTCCTTCCACGGGAGCTTGAGCGGGTCCGTTTCGGTAATCCATTTGATGGGGCAGCCGTTCACGATGAGGTTGCCGTCCTTGGCCTCGGCCTTACCTTCGAACCTTCCGTAGACCGAGTCGTATTTAAAAAGGTGCGCATGCTGCTCGGCCGGGCTTCTCGTGTTTATGGCGGCAACATCGAAATCCCTGCCGAGTGCGCCCTGCTTTATCGCCGCCTTCAAGAATGATTTCCCAATCCTGCCGAATCCGCTTATCGCTATCTTCATCCGCTCACCTACAAGTAGCGCTGGCATTGCTATGAGTTCTATTCAGGAGGTTACGCTAATAATCCTTACTGCTCCTTCCCGCTCCCGCCGGCTGCGATGATTGATGCATCGCGGATGAGTTCGTTTACCACTTCCCTTGCGAACCCCTCGCGGGCCCTCACCGCGCCCGCTTTCACATGCCCACCGCCGCCCTCGACGAAATCCGCCATGCTCTTCCTGATCCGCCCGGCCAAATCGTTTGCGGACAGGCCGAGCGAAACGGCGCTGCCATTCAGCCTCATTATCACCGAGCGCTCGGTGTATCCTATGCAAAAGAGGGGCTTCTCCGCGCCGCCGCCTGCGGCCGCGCCATTGAGGGTGTCGAAAACCCTGGTCGTTATCTTGCTGGAAGGCGGCCATTCGCCTTTGACGACAATCCCCTCCAGGGAGAACACGGCTATTGAAAGCGGCCCGGCGTCCGTCTTTTTCATCCTCGACATCGCCTTGGCAGCCGCATCCCGTATGGAATCGTCCGCCTGCTGGGCTATCGAAGAGAAAAGCTCATCCTTCTCCATCACCTTCTTGTAGAAATCGAGGTTGTTCCCGAACGACACGTGGGATGCGAGGAAATCCAGGACCATGGCCTTCTTCATATCCTCCGGGCCGCTTTGGAGTATGTCGCTCTTGTCCCCCGCGCAGGCGGTCCTGGCCAGGGCAAGCGCCCTTTCCTTCTCAAGGCCGCAAGCCGCCGCCACTTCGCAGGCGAGGTAGCCCGCGGTGTATTTCGAGGCATTGTCATCCAGCGAAAACGGATTGATTATCCGCGCGTCCCCCTTCCTGGAATACGGGTGGTGGTCAATCACAATGCAGTCTATCCCCGCCGCCCGAAGCAGCTCCAGCCCCTCCGCGCAGCCATCAGCCGAGCCGAAATCAAGGAGGATGACCAGAGGCCGGCTTTCCTGCCCGATTGCGGCAATGTCCCTCAGGGCCTCCTTCACGCTGTATATCGCCGAATTCTGCTGGAATGCCTTGCACGGGAGCACGGAGGTGAGCGCGAACGCGCCGCAGATGCCGTCGGCATCGCCATGGAAGCGGAGCATCACCGAGCGGCCGAGCTTCTTTGCAAGCGCAATCTCGAGCGCCCCGTTTTTCAGCGCAGGCCAAAGGCTCTGGACAACCCCGTCCCGAAGAAGCGCCGGTGCATCCGGAAGGTTTGCTGCCGCAGCCACATTCGCCTTGACCTTCGCGAGCGCTCTCTCTTCCCTCTCCCCGCCAAGGACATCTATTTTCGCTGTCCTTACCCCGCCGACCGCCATCTCGCCTTCGATGACGACGCAGGCGCCCTGGGGGACTGGCTCGTCCGTGAAAAACTGGTGCTCAATCTTTCCGTCTGTCAGGACGTAGTCGCGTTTCCCGCGAAAAAACCTCACCCGGCTCACGACGCCCTCAAGGACAATCATATGACGACCTTCACCCTTTCCCCATCCGCCATCCCCAGCTCCTTTTTCGCGTTGAAGCTGAATATCGCTTCCAGGATGTCCGGCCCGTGGTGCGTCCGCAGGGGGACGATTACCGCCCCTTCCCTGCCGCCGACTCGGCACCTGAATGCGAAAAGGTCGCCGTAAGTGCGGTCCTTGTCCCGGAAGCCCGGGATTATTATCGGCTCGCTGTCGAGAAGCTGCTGCCTTTTCCATGCCTGCTCCGAATCCAGCCTTATATTCAGCGTGCCGGGGAAGGGGTCAAAACCGAGCTTCTCCCTTATCTGCCTCCTATACCCGGGCAGGGACATGTAGAAGCTCCCTTCGCCCAGGCCCCGGACGATTGTACCCTCCATTTCCATGCGCGTTCCTTCGAAGACTGCCTTCAGCGAAGAGAACAGGGCCGCGGATTCGTCGTATGCCTTCTTCGTCAGCCGGATGCCCTCCCTCCCGCGCTCGACGTATCCTTCCTCCGCGAGGCGGGCAAGCTTCCTTGAGGCGTTCTGCTGGGACATGCCGGCAAGGGAGCCGAGTTCGGCAGTTGTCAGCCTCAGGGCCTTGGAATGCGCCCCTCTGCGCAGGAGCAGGATGAGCATCTCGTCCATATACTCGGTTTTTATATTGCAACCAACATATAAAATCGCATGGAATCCTACAAGGGCATTGCCATCCATGTCCCCGACGATGTCTATCCGCCGTCTGACGATTCCGAGCTGCTGGCCGAGGCGGCATCATACCTGCGGGGCAGCATCCTGGAAGTGGGGTGCGGAAGCGGCATCGTTTCGCTTGCGTGCGCGAAGGCCGATTCGGAAAACTTCGTCCTGGGCGTGGACATCAGCCTTTCAGCAGTCCGCTGCTCAGAGCAGAACGCGGGCAGGAACAGGCTTTCGAACGCGCTTTTTCTGGTGAGCGACCTATTTTCCAAGGTCGGGGTTCAGCGGTTCGATGCCGTCATATTCAACCCCCCCTACCTGCCCACAGACGACGCGGAGCGCGTCGAAGGACCGCTCAACCACGCTTTCGACGGCGGGGCGGACGGCCGGAAGGTGCTGGACCGCTTCCTTGGCGAATTCGACCAATACCTGAAGCCCGGAGGCACGCTCCTCCTCATCCAGAGCAGCCTGAACGGAATCGAGAAGACGCAGTCGAAACTGGAAAGCATGGGCTACAAGGTCCGGATGATGGACAGCGAGAACTTCTTCTTCGAAAGCATCTTCCTCATCAAAGCCGAGAAACCGCAGGTTTAAATCCGCCTTCATGCCAATTGAATACGGAATGATGACGTGAACAACCTCTGATGGCCCGGGTTCAAGCGGCTTCCTACGCCGTCCGGGCAATATGATGACGTCAACAGCGTCTGACCGAAAATTTTCACCGTATAAACACCGGC
Source organism: Microcaldota archaeon (assembly GCA_022627495.1). Classification (GTDB taxonomy): domain Archaea; phylum Micrarchaeota; class Micrarchaeia; order Anstonellales; family Bilamarchaeaceae; genus Bilamarchaeum. Next base: position 92,379 of record JAKEGJ010000021.1, on the reverse strand, counting down.
CAAATTTTCATCAAACATCGTCCGTATATACACCGGCTTTTGTGTGGTCTCAGGACTTCCCTATGGAACGACGATTCGTTCCATGGGCGCAATGAACGGCGCGCCGTTCATGAGCATTCCCGGGGTCGGCATGGACGGGGCGGACCGTCCATGACGCACAAAGAACGGATTGCCGTTCTTTGTTGTTGCCATAAGAAGGGCATAAGCCAAAAGGCCCAATTATCAACATTTTTATAACCTACTAACCACTATATCGCCATGGCAGGCTCAAAACTGAACAATCTCACTGACAGGCAGAAGAAGGCGATGGGATACGTAGTTTCCGCGTGGAAAAAGAGCGGCGAAACATTCGCAACCCTCGAAGAAGGCCTCAGGGTGCTTTCATCGGACAAGCGCCCGACCGCTAACGCCATCAGCACTTCAGAAGAGTCCTATATGGCAGTCGCATGCGGCTACGGGAAGGGATACCGCAATAAGCTGACGCTTTCGAAGGAAGATGCGGCCCTCCTCCTGGAACTCGTGGTCCCTATACGCCGGGAGGCCTGCTGCGAAGAGAGCGCAAAGAAGATGGTTGAGCTTGCCGCAGGCGTGCTTCTGGACGGCCGGGCGGTCCCCAAAACCATTACGGACCCTTCGTGGGAGCGGGTGCTCCGGGTACTTGCGGAAGTCGCGCCTTCTGCCGGCCAGAGCAGGATGTTCTAGCCGTCCCCCGCATGCTGTAATTTAAACCTTATTTCGCAAATGCAATGCATGGCAGACCGGTCAGAAGCGATAATCGCAGAGCTTATGGGTGTCGGCATCACCGACCACGACGCCCTAATCATCGCAGACTGCATCATAACGCGCAAGTCCTGCTCCTGGGTTAACACGGACCCGGTGGACGACAAGATGCTCGCAGACCTGAACGCCCTCATCCGCAACAACGACTATGGCATCAGCGTGAAGGTGGATGCAGTGCCTACGCGCAGCAAGTTCATCTGGGACGTTAAGGTTTTACGTTAGTGTTCTCATTCTTAAGCCATTCGTGGCTTCTCTTCAATATCCAAAGGGCACGCGGACTGATGGCTACTGATGCCGCGTGGGCCGACCCATAAGGTGTCAAACATGAGGCCTTTCGCATGCGACATGGTTCTTGTTGAAGACGGGAAAATCCTCCTTGTCCGGCGCGGCCGCGAGCCGTTCCTTGGCGAATGGGCCGCCCCCGGCGGCCGAATAGAGGACGGCGAGAGCGCTGAAGAATGCGCCCGGCGCGAGATGAAGGATGAGACCGGCCTTGACATCGAAATCATCATGCTTGTCGGCATCTACTCTGACCCGAAGCGCGACCCGCGGGGGATAATCGCCGCAGCGTATCTTGTGCGGCGCACCGGCGGGACGGTGAAAGGCGGGGACGATGCGGCAGAGGCGAAATGGTTTGAATTGGGCAAGATGCCGAAATTATGCGCTGACCATGGGAAAATCGTCGCCGATGCGCTTGCACAGCTGGATAAAATGAAATAAGTCCGAGAAAAGGCCCTGCGCGTATCTAGTCTTCCTTCTCTATCATGGCCAAATCGCCCAGTGCGACCAGGTCCTCGTCGGCCCGGGCCTGCGCCGCCGCCTGCTTCCTGGCGGTTATCCTGAAGCCCTTCATCTCGTCGTAGAGCTTGCGCAATTCGTCGCGGATGACTTTAAGGTCGGTCTCTATCTTTCCGATTTCGGTCTCGCCATCCAGGATGTCCTGCTCCACGTACCTGATTTTGCGCCGCGCGCGCTCGACTTCCTTAACCTTGTCGAGCTCCTCGTCAATCTTCTTGAGCTGCTTGATGAGCTCCTTTTCCATCTTCGGAGTGTAAGCCGCGGTGGCAATTCGGAATTCGAGCGCCCTCTTCTGCTTCCGGTACGGGGCGATCTGGACGTCCTTGGTCTGCTCCAGGAACGGCTCGAGCGCCTTCTGCTCGAACTTCTTGTACCTGATGCGGCGGTTCAGCTGCTTGATGCGGTCGATGAGCTCCCCCTTCTTCTTTTCGAGCTCTTCAATCTTGGCCTTCAACGTCTCCTCGTCCGTCATGTCATCACAGGAAGTAAAATGAGCAGTCAGTAGTTTTCCATTTATGATAGGTATCATTTTAATAATATCGGTGCGGCGAATTCAGCGCAGATGATGGCATGGAATTCTACTTCAAGGCACTGCTCTGGCTCGTCATGGGCATAGTCATCGGGTTCGCGGTTTTCTTCGTATTCCTCCAGCCCGAGCCCCAGTCCGGGAGCCTCCCCGAAATCCCGGAAAATCCCGGGCCCGAAAATGACACAATGCCCCCGATTCTCGAGTCTGGCCTTGTGAACCTGACCATGGTGGAAGCGCCCGGGTGCGACATCTGCAACGCCGAGGGGCAGATGCTTGAGCAGGCCAAGGCTGTTCTGCTGAAATCCGAGTTCCTGCAGGTCGATAAGGCGGTGCGGCTTCCCGCGGACTCCCCGGAAGCGCAGGCGCTCATATCAAATTACAACCTGACCACGCTTCCGGCGGTCATTATCGAGGGCGATGTAGCCCGGGATGCGGAATTCGTCAGCGCCTGGACCGAGAGCATAGGGACGCTCGAAGGCGCAAGCGCGCTTGTTACGCGGTTTGATTACCCCCCGTATTATGACATAACGAACCGGACCGTGGTGGGGCTGGCAATGGCCATCGGCATCCGGGCATCCGGCTGCATGGAGTGCGGGGACCCAGCCCTGTTCATCTCATCTTTGGAAAGCCCGCCCGTCTCCATGGCATTCATAAACAAAAGCGTTTACGACGAGAACGACAGCCGCGCCCAGGCGCTGATTGCGCAGTACAATATAACCAAGCTCCCGGCGCTCCTAATCGCCGAGGACGGGGCGTCCGCTTATCCTGTGTTCGAGCAGATAAGGCAAATGGGGACGATAGAGGACGGATGGTTTATCCTTCGCGACATGGTGCCGCCTTATGTGGACCTTGCGGACAACCGCTCAGTCCGCGGCCTGGTCAACGCGACCTACCTTGTCAATTCATCCTGCTCCGATTGCTTCAACATCAGCACGCTTTCGGGCTATCTTGCGCAGACGAACGGCGTGGTGATTGTCAGCGAGAAAACATATGAGGCGGATTCGATTGAGGGCATGGCGCTTCTGGAAAAGTACAACATCACGAAGATACCCGCCCTCATCTTCTCGGACGAGGTCAAGTACTACTACAAGTTCCCGGAGGTCTGGTTAAACGAGAGCAATACGATAGAGCCCGACGGCTCGTTCGTCTTCCGTGCGCACGATCTTCTTGGCGGACTGGGATACCAGAACATCAGCGGCTGAGGCGGGCCTCGAGCAAAACGTCCCTGCCCACCCTCCTGACCGTCATCCCATCCAGCATAATGGCGTCTTTCATCGATTCGATGCCGATTCCGCCCACGACCGGCTTTGCCCCGCGCCCGCCGATTATTTTCGGAGCGATGAAGAGGAAGAGCCTGTCCACTATGCCCGCTTCGAGGGCCTTCGCGTTCAATCCGCTTCCGCCCTCAATCAGGATTTTCCTGATGCCGAGCGCTGACAGCGCAACCATGAGCTTTTTCAAATCGACATCATCCCTTCCGCAGACGAGCACGCGGGCGCCGCATCTTTGGATGGCGAGCGCTTTCGCCCTGTCGGCGTTTTCGGATATGACAACGATTGTCTTCCCATCCCGGTTCCGGACTGCGCCAGCCCCCGTCCCAATCCTGAGGCGCCCGTCAATTATTATCCGGCACGGGTCCCGCCCCTTCCCGTGTGTTGTGAGTTCCGGGTCGTCGGTTTCGATTGTTCCCGCACCAACCATGACCGCATCGTATTCCGCGCGCATCCTGTGCACGAGCGCCCTGGATTCGGGGCAGCTTATCCAGCGCGAATCGCCGGTGCGGGTGGCTGTTTTCCCGTCAGCGCTCATCGCCATCTTAATCGCGACGAGGGGCCTCTTCGTTATGGCGGCCATGTAGCGGCGGTTCAGGGCGCCCGCGGCCTCCGTATCCGTGGGCCCGCGCACCCTGACGCCCGCACCTGCAAGCTCCTTCGCCCCAGCCCCGCAAACAAGAGGGTTCGGGTCCTTCATGGCAAAGGCCACCTCGGCGATGCCCTCGCGGATTATCGCCTTCGTGCATGGCGGCGTCCGTTTCGCTGTGTGGGAGCACGGCTCAAGGGTGACATAGAGCGTGGCGCCGCGCGCAGCATGCGGGTTTTTGGTCCTGTGTTTCGCGTCCCGGATTGCCTCAATTTCGGCATGGGGCTTTCCCGGCGCTTTGTGGAAGCCCGCCCCGATAATTTCGCCTCCCTTCACAAGGACGGCACCGACACGGGGATTCGGGTAAGGATTTGCTTTCCTCGCTAAACGGAATGCCTGCTTCATGAACCTGTCCATCATATCACTCTCCGAAACCAACCATTCTAAACTTTCCGCTCGCATTCAGGCATATGCGCCGCTACAAGGACAACATAAGCGCGTTCGAGGCGCTCCCAATCATCCTGCTCATCATGATTGCCGCATTCATCCCGGTTTTGCTGGTCCTTGGGCCCGGTGCCATCGATTATCTGCGTTCGCTGAATGCCAGCATTCCGTCCGGACTGTCCGGGCTGTTAAATTTCCAGAATCTTACTCCCCCGCACCCAGCCGAGAACCAGACTCCCGCCCAGGCGATGCCGCCTGAAGCCCAGCTCTATTACAGCCTGAAAAACCTCTCCTGCCGGACGCTTTCGGGAGATTTTTTGATTGAGGCGGAAGACGTCTCGGCAGGCAGCATGGAGGGGCTTTCCGGCACGGAAGAAACCGCCGCCGGCATGTTCCTTGGCGAATACTCGCATAACCAGACCACGCGGACATACGTGCGCGGCGACTGGATGAAAAAGGTGCTTGTCACTTCCGCAGGCAGCCACACCACGATTTGGAAGGAAGGGCGCATCTACCAGTGCAATCCAGATTGCACCATGCGCCTCCTCGGGGACGAGGGCTGGCAGGCATACCTCGACGGCCTTGCCCGGATGCGCTCAAGCTGTGCCCATTTCGGAAGGACGGAATTACCTGCATCGGTGAACATGTCCCGCCTGCTGCGGTTCGAACGGGCTGGCAGGACTGAGATGAACGGATTCCGGTGCGAGCGTTTCCTGATAAGCGGAAACCAGGCATACGCCCAATCCCTCCTGAATTCCAGCATCCTGCTGGATTCGGACCAGCGTGCCCTTCTCTGGTCGCTCTCGCATCTTGCGCAACCGATAGAGGAATGCCTTGATGATGGCACCGGGGTTCTGGTCTACCGGAACCTCACCCTGGACCTGACGAAATCCTACCGCTTCGATTACGCGCCGGGGGGCTACATGCATGTGAACCAGCGGACGGACATCACATACTATTCGGATAGCGTGCCGGAATCGTTCCTCGCCCTGCCGAAGTGACCGCCGCGCGGTTTTTCAAACCTCTTTTCAGGCAATCGGCGCCCCCAAATATATATATATATATTCCCTGAGCAGTCATTTTCTCAGGCGCCCTTTGCGCCTTTGTCCAGGTGTGTTTTAATGACCGTGCCAAACAGGAAAATCGGGAATAAATGGGACTTCGGGGCTGTCAGGGGCGTACGCGCGCAGAACCGGACGCATGCTGGCGGCGTAAGTGCGAGGGCCGCCCAGTCCGGGATGTCCAGAGGCCAGTTCCTAAGGACCGCGGGGATAGCCGGAGGCGCCATTGCCGCCGCTGGGCTGGGGCTGGGGGGGATGGCGAAGGCGCAGACTTTGGGTGCCGAAACCACCGTGTCGCCGGCAGGAACCCCATTCGACAATTGGTTTAACATCCAATACGCGCTTTATCACTACGGGAAGGTGTATTTCAATCCCGGCGTTTACGACCTCGGCGGCTTCCAGATTCTTCTCGTGCCGGTTTTCCCGAGCGAAGAGAACCCGAACCTGCCCCCATGGCTGGAGGAATGGGGGTTCCCTGCCGCAAAGGAGCTAGTCGGCATTCCGAATGCCCAAACAGGCGCGCTTCCTAAAATCATTTCCTCAGGCAATGCGGACATGGCCAACGGCATTTATCCCTCTGCGGTCATGATGTACCTCCCTTCATGGACCGGCCACGGAGCGGTGACGTTCAGGAACCTGGAAATCGAGCACAACGGCTGGGATGCCCTGAACTGTTTTGGCTCGAATGGATTCACAATAAATAATTGCATTCTCAAAGCCAATGAAAGCACGTTCAATATGCTTGATATCGAGCATAATGGCGACCTTACAATCACTGACAGCAGATTTATTCACAAGGGCCATGGCAATTTCGGTACATACGATACTGGCTTTGCAGATGATAAACCGAGCTGGGGGGGCATAACCTTTTTTGGAATATCGCAAGACTATATGTCTGTCTCCGATGTGGGAAATATCACCGTAACCGGCAACACGATCGAGAGCCTTAAAAACACGGCGGCATTCGGGATTGTGCTAAGGGGTGGGAGGAAGCAGGGCCTATTGCTTTCAACAACTATATCGAACAATACAGTGAACGGGCCCGCAAACGGCATCGAAGTGGATGGCATTGACAAGATGCCAAAGGAAATCCTCCATATCGACAACAACCATGTCACATGCCGCGCAGAGGAAATCGTTAATTTCCTGGATGATGGGAATCAGAGCACCAACGATCCGGTTTTCCTAGTAGCGTTTCAGAACGGAATCCAAACGTCCAATGCGTCCGGGCTGATACAGGCCGGAAGCACTGTTTCGAATAATTCGGTAAATCTGAGCGCCACCAATCCCACCCCGGACAATCCGTTCCCCTGGGATAATCCCGAAATTTGGTTTGACGCAAACGGCAATCCGGTGGTATACAGCGCACCGTTCTACAAGGGGATGCATTTCGGCGAATATCTCGAACCGAGCCAGGTCCCGATTCCGCTTTGCGTGGACAACCTGACCGTTAGCGGCAATACGATTGTCGGAAACCCGGGCATACCGATGCATTACCCGCTGGTGTTCGATAACAACTGCGCGAACAACGTGGTTGCCAACAACCGCATCAGCGCAATGCTGGCGGACTCTGACTTGTGGGGGTCTGCCCCGTCATTCATCAAGCTGTCGAACGTTCCAGCTTACGGCGCGCCGCATAACAACACACTCAGCGGCAATGTAATCGAGGCCGGAAGCCGGGGGCCGTTCGGCATATGGTGCGATGGCAATGCGAACCTTGTGGCCGGAAACAGCCTGAAGGGCTTGACAGCCACGCTGATACAGGCCGTGATAGCGAACCAAAGCGAATCCGAAACCGAGCCCCTGGGGTATGGCAACGAATTCAAGAACAATGATTATGGCTCAATATTGCCGGCTGCCCATCCCTGGTGGAATCCTTGCGATCCGGGTACTGGATTTGCCATTTTCTTTGGCGCTGGAAACCGGCTGGTGAATGAAAACTTCTGGGGGAACTATCCCGGATGGAGTGTCAGTGAAGATGGCTGTATTACCAGTTTCGGCTGTGTCCAGATCCTTGGCTGGGGCAACACCCTCACTGCTTTGAAGAACAACACATCGCTTTCCGGGCTGACGCTCTGCGATCAGGTCTGGGACGTTTTCGGAGGCAACAAGATAACCGGGTATGAGAGGTGCCTCCACAGGCCCGACACAGTCAGCGCAAAAAAGAAATTGCTCATCGGCAAGATGCAGGCCAAGGAGAGGAAGGCCCGCGTCTCCAAAGTGCGCTACCCCAAGATGCCTCCCCTGCCAAAGAAAAGCGACTTTGGCCTCTGATTTTTTTCCAATCGCGCCCTAAAGGCGCCTTCCTTTTTTCTTATCGAAAATTCGTCCACGCGCCTAGAGCAAGTGCCGCATCTTTTCCTTCTTGGTGTCGAGGTATTTTTTGTTGAACCTGTTCGGCGTGATGATTAGCGGAATGCGCTTCGAGACCTTTATGCCGGCCTTCTCAAGCACCGCTATCTTGTTCGGGTTGTTGGTGAGCAGGGCTATGTCCTTGACGCCGAAGTATCCCAGGATGTCGGCGGCTATCGAGAAATCCCGCATGTCCTCGCCGAAACCGAGGCTGACGTTCGCCTCCACCGTATCCATGCCCCCGTCCTGCAGGCTGTAGGCCTTAATCTTGTTTGCGAGCCCGATTCCGCGCCCTTCCTGGTCAAGGTAAACCAGGATGCCGCATTTCCTTTTTTCCAGGTATTTCATCGACGCCTCAAGCTGCTTCCGGCAGTCGCACCTTTCGGAAGTCAGGGCGTCTCCGGTGAGGCAGCGGGAATGGATGCGCACCGGGACCGGGCCGTGCGGCGCGTGCTCGCACCGGACCAGCGCGATATGCTCCCCGCCATCCTTTCCCCGGAACGCGTGAATCCTGAATTTCCCGTACCTGCTCGGGAAGAACGCATCCGCAACGTGCTCGACCGGCATGTCAATATCCCTCCTGGCGCAGAAGATTCACGAGGCCGATTGCCGCCTTCGTGGCGCGTTCGGCATAACCATCCGCCCTCTCCCCCGCTTTTTCCCATGAAACATTGTGGCCAATAATGCCGAGCGTCACGGGCTTCCGGAATTCAAGCGAAAGGTCGCCGAGCCTCCTTGCCGCATCCTTCGTGATGATTTCGTCATGCGCGGTGTCGCCTTTCACGACCGCCCCGAGCGTGACGACCGCGTCGATGCGCTTGTCCATCAGGAGCTTCTTCACGACAAGCGGCATATCGTATACGCCCGGCACCTCCAAAACGACAGTCTCGGCTCCTGCTCCGGCAGCCGCTTCCAGGGCCTTGGCCTTCATCCTCCCGGTTATCTCATCGTTGAACCTGCCGACCACGATGCCAAGCTTCAGCCTCCTCCCGCCTTCCGCCGGTCCCTCGTCCTCCCGGCCCTGCCGCAGTCCCTTGCCTGCGAACTTCACAAGCGCATCCGGCCGGGTTATCAGGGTGATTGCGTTCTGCGCGTGCTTCCTGATTCGCATCTCGCAGATGCTCTTAAACTCCGCCTCGCTCCAGGCCTCGTTCTCGTGCACGAACACCTCTATGATGTGCTTGCCGGTCATGAGCATGGCCTTCTGCATGCCCAATGACGCCTCATGGCCGCACTGCGTGTCGATTGGCGCCCCTCCGACCATGCCGAGCGCCATCACTATGTCGCACCCGGGCCCGGACATCTCGCCGCTTGCGGTGCGTACCGCTCCGCCTGCCTCCAGCAGCCTCTTGCATTCGACTGGCAAATCCTTTATGCCGGGGACAGTCCTGCGCTCAATTTCAGCATTAGGCGTGTGCTTCCTGATTTCGTCAATCGCGATAGCGCCCATGTCCACGCGCGAGAATGTGGTGTCAACGATGCCGATTCTCATATCAATTCCCTCCCTTCGATGAACATAAGTCCCCGCTCTTTGGCATACGCCTTCGCCTCAGCTTTCGGCAGGGCCTTTCCTTCCCCGAGCATCTCGCAGAGCACCATCGCCCCGTCCAATCCCGCCCTCCTTGCAAGTTCGAGCGAAAGCTCGGTGTGGCCGCGGCGGTTTTTTATGCCCCTGCCAATCAGCAGGAACACGTGGCCCGGGGCGTAGAATTCGGAATGGAACGCCGCCCTCGCATCCTCCCGTCCGAGTCCCATCCCGGCAAGCCGCTCCACGCCCCTTATCGTGAGGGAGCGGTCGTTGTCGGTGATGCCCGTGAAGACGTCCCTGTGGTTCACCTGTATCGAGAACGCGGGCTTGTCTCCGTACGCGGTTTTTTTGCATTCCATCGCAGCCACAGGCAGCTTCGATGCGACAAGCATTTCCGAATAGAACGGAAGCCCCCAATCATCCGCAATCTTCCCGTCCAGGGCAAGGCATATGAGCCCCCCGGCATCCTGGCGGAGCGTACGGATTGTTTCGGGCGTCGCGAACCGGGCATGCACGACCAGGTCCGCCTCCCCCTCGCGCTCGTCGCCGTCAAACAGCACTATCATGCCGCCTGCCCTGAGCGCGGCTATTGCGTTATCCAAATCAGTCATAGAACCATCCAATATGTGCCCGCTTCACCTATTTATTGGTAGCTACTCATTTTTTGGTAGCACATAAGATTTTAAGGTTAAACACAGAATGGATTGGGAGGCAGAAGGCTATGACACTTACCGGATACCGCAAGGACCGCCCGATGGTGCTGGGGCAGCACACCCCGATTTCCCTCGCCCGCGAAGGCGGCCTTTGGAAGAGAATCCCGTTCCTTAAAGACAACGAGGGCATGCTCCCGCCTTACATGATTGTCGTAGGCGACCGCAGGCGCGTTCTTGCCGCAGCCGCCCCGCTGACTGACTGCATCATGCTGCACAAGGAGGCCACGAAGGCTGGCTGGCAGGAGGAACAGGTTTTCAGGTCACGGATAAACCATGTGCTGGCGCAATTCCGGGACATCAAGATGCTGGCGCAAAATGCCGGGCTGTATGCCGAACCATACCAATCCAGCCACATCTGTCTCAAAACAATCGCCCCTCAAGACTCGCTTCCCGCAGCCGCAATGCTCCTTCGTATGGAGCAAATGACGGTTCGCCGCTGGTACCACGAAGCCAGCCAGCTGATTTCAGAGTTGGAATTCCTCGCCGGACCGAGCGGGAAGCCAGAGCAACTCTCGCTTGACGGTCTTGCTGCTGCGCTTCTATCCCTTGCTTCTGGCCACGTATGGGGCATTACATCTGAAAATGGCATTCATGCCAGCATAGCAAGGAGAATAGTAGCCCTCGCGGAGTTCCTCTCTGCTGATGCCGGCCGCGTCAACCTCGCAATCGGCGTCTTTGAATATCGGGGCAAGCCGCTCCCCCTTACTATACTGGAAACCCAGATGGGCTGCTCAGCACAGGATATCAACGCCTGGGAGGCTCTCGTGAATTCGCGCGAGGACGGCTACATGCTCGGCGGAACCGAGGTCCCGGGCCGCGGGCTGGTGGCGATACGGGCAGGCACATGCGGCGGCATCATCGTCCCGGACGGGAAAGGCGGCCAGCTTGAGGAACCCTTCATAAAAATCGGCGATGTCGTGAACGCTGCATACAGCATCGCCGACGGAGCGACCGTGCGCCAGCGCCTCGGCGCATGGAGCAGCCATAACAGCGAGGACATGGCGCGGTTCCGGGAATCCTGGCGCGGCAGGCGTTTTTCCGAAGACGGCCAGTGGCCGATTGTCTCATCATCGCCGGAAGTGGTGCTGGCGCTCACGGATTCCTCGCAGGAGCTCGGACTCAAATGCCATGAAGGCGGCAATTTCACCAAGGAATCGCTGTATCTTGAAAGCGACGAGGAGCGCGTGAAGGACCTGCGGAGGATTTACGGCGCGCTCTCAACGGAAATGGAGCACTTCGGCCTCGCGCACCTGACCGACGAGCTTACGAAGGCGGGCATCCCCGCATCCAACGGCCTGATATCCACCATTGTCGGCACGGTGCCGGGCGGCTCGTTCGCCATGCCCGGAAGCAGGGAAGAAGAGAAGGCCAACGAGAGCCAGGGAAAGATGCTCGAGGCCGCGATGCGGGCGCTATGGAAAATCGCTTACGCGAAGCAATGAACCGGCAATATCCATTACAGCGGCTTCTCGAATTGGGCGAGCGCCTCTTTCGTCTCCTTTTCCATCCGCTCGAGCACGCCCCTGGCTTTGGCATCCGCCTTGGAATGTTTCATTTCCTTTGTCCATTCCAAAAACTCATGATAATGCTTGATGGGGTTCTTGCAGCGCGTGCCCCAGTCGAAGACCGCGCACTTCATCTCTTTCCCCAAAAAGGCGCCGTACTCGTCCATCACGCGCTTTTTCGCCTCGTCCGGCATAACCGCATCGTCATAGAGGAAGCGCAAATCCGTGCCGTCCGGCATCAGGTGGAACAGCTGCTCGGCCACGACCAGGTAAACGTTCGCGCCGGGGAAATCCCTCTTCACCCTCTTCTCAACTTCCTTCATCAGCCGCGCGCCGTTCACCGAGCACGCAAGCGAGCACACGACCAGGTTTTCCAGCTTGTATCCCTTTGTATCGAGCGCATCGAGAAGATGGTAGATGCCCTTCTGGAGCGTGGCGCCCGTGGCGATGGTATCGCCGATTATCACGGTCGCGTTGTCGGGCAGCGACTCGAAATTCTCATACGTGGCTATCGCAGTGAACCCGCCTTCGCTCCCCTCAATCCTCTGGCGCTTGATTCCCAAAAAGCACTGCGGAATCGCGGCGTTGAAGTTCTTCTTGAACCCGTGGTTGAGCTGGTAGTAGAGCCCGCCGGCAAGGAACACCAATTCGGTTATGTTCCCCTGCTTCTTCCCCCTAAGGGCAAGCCCGCCCACCGCATCCATGAATATCTCGGCGACCTTCTCCATACGGTCCTGGAGCTCCTTCCCTGCTATGTGCGGCCGGAAAAGTATCCCGCTTCCCGCATCCGAGCATATGATGTGCGTATTCTCAGGGAATTCCCTTCCGCCAGCCTTATACATCCGGTAGCCGTCTTTGTGCACAAGTTCCATGTTCCCGCCGGAATCATCTGGTTCAAAAACCTTTTTAAACACTTTTACCCAAATATATACACATCATGACGCCTTCTACCAAACCGCCAAGGACACTCCGGTCCAGAGGGATGGCCTCCCACGCCACGGCAGAGGAGGGGCCGAGGGCCGTGTCGGCGTTCGCAAAATGCCCCGAATCCTCACGCATACTCGAAGAGATGATATTCAACGACCGCTTCCGCGAGGAGTACGCGGGCAGGACGCACCTGGTCGGCGTCAACGAAGTCACGGCCATAAAATCCAGCAATCCGCTGCCATGCGTCGGCACAATCTCGCTCACTTCATGCGTCGGCATCGCAGCCTACGACCCATATAATTGCGTCGGTTCGGTGGGGCATATCAAGCTTGCATCTGCGACGCCGGATTTGGAGCACGTCGCGAGGATGCTGTACCGCGTTATCGAGGCCGCGAACCTAATAGGCGGGAAAACATTCGTCCTCTACTCGTTCAACGGCAGAACCGGCGGCCGCGTATGGAACGACGCGCTTGCTTCTTTCCTTGAGAAGGAGGCTGACGCACTGATTTCTGCAGGCGTAGTGTCAAGATTCGAGCAGAGGGAAGAGCACCACTTCGTCCTGGACACCCGCAACGGCTACATATTCACGGCAAAGCCAGGCTAGCACTTCCTACCGCTGGCATCCCGGCGGGATTTGCCAAACTCCGCAAATGAAAGCGCTTCTTCGGCGCTGAATACCGGCCCGTCCACGCAGCAGAGCTTGCCGTCAATCGCGCACGAGCCGCACACGCCCACGCCGCATTTCATGTACCTCTCGACGCTCACTTCGCAGGGGATTTTGTGCGCGACGCATAATTGTGCAACGGCTTCCATCATGCGCTCGGGGCCGCACGCATAGACCGCATCTATCTTCTTTCCCTCAATCAGCCATTGCGCTTCTGCAAGCACGTTGCCTTTCTTGCCGCGCGTGCCGTCGTCCGTAGTTACGAAAACCTCCTTGCAGACAGTGAAAAGCTGCTTCTCCCAGACGATGTCCTTCGCGGTGCGGGCGCCTATCACGGCAAGCGGCGCAATCCCGTTCTCGCGGGCGACTTTTGCGAGGAAATACATCGGCACGACGCCATAGCCGCCCCCGATTACGAGTATGCGCTTCGCCCTTTCAGGAATGTTGAACGGCTTTCCGAACGGTCCGCGGAAGGAGACCATGCCGCCGGCCTTGAGCGCATGGAGCTCGCCCGAAACCTTCCCCACCTTCGCAACGGAAATCGTGAGCGGATTCGAGTTCCCGATGCTCATCGGCTTCTCCCCGGCTCCCGGCACCCAGACCATCAGGAACTGGCCCGGAAGCGCCTGCGGCAGGTCGCAATCCATTTCAAGCGTCTTCACGCGGTAATTCTCGTCCGCGGCTTTTTGCACCCTCGCGGTCCGGATGGGATTAGTCACTTTTTTCATGTGCAGCACCAACGATGTCCTTCACGCCTTTCACTCCGTTCGCTTCCATCCACGCCTTCATCTCGTTCGCGATTTCGCCAAAGGCCTCCGGCCCCCGGTAATACGCTGCGCTGCCGGCAGAGACCCAGTTCGCCCCAGCCATCATCATCTCGATTGCGTCCTCGCCGCTCGTCACGCCGCCTGTCCCGATTATCGGGATTTTCACGCTCCGGTAAATATCATGCACTGCGCGGACGATTATCGGCTTGATTGCCGGCCCGGTGAGCCCGCCCACCCCGAAACCCAGCACCGGCTTCCGCCGGGCAAGGTCGATTTTCATCCCCGGCCCGAGCGAGTTGCCCATGTTTATCGCATCCGCGCCCGCGTCTTCCGCGGCCTTTGCCGCCTTCCCCTCGCCCGGAATCGATGGCGAGAGCTTGATGATAAGCGGGAGCGAGCAGTGGTCCTTGATTGCGCGGGTGATGTCGCGGATTGATTCCGGGGTTCCCTGGCCAGCCATCGTCCCATATCCAGGCGTGTGCGGGCAGGAGATGGCTGCTTCAATCGCGCTTGCGCCGAGCGTCTTCTTCGCATCCTCCGCTTTCCCGGCAAGCTGTCCGAATTCCCCCGCGTCCTTTCCCACAATGCTGATGATGAGCGCTTCCTCCCTCTTCCAGTTGCCGAACTCCGCAAGCCCTGCCTCTATCCCCGGGTTCGGGTATCCCATCGCGTTCAGGAGCCCGCATTCCGTCTCAACGATGTTCGGGCCGTCGTGGCCCTTGCGCGGCTCCAGCGTCAGCGATTTCGCAATAACGCCGCCGCACCCGTTCTCGCAGGCCGCCTCAAGGCTGCCTTTCGTCATGCCCAGCACGCCGGAGGCGAGAAGAATCGGGTTCTTGATTCGTTTCTTGAAGAATAAGCATTGCAGGCTTGCCATAAGACTCCCGCAGAGCGTTCGCGAATAGGTAATTAAATTCTTGTGATTGCGCAGTATGGGCGTTTGGGGACAAATCCTCCGGGGTGGGGACTTGATGCTTTATAAATATTAATCAAGATGCAAACGCATGAGAGGCGCAAACATCTTCGTAATAATGCTCGTAGTAGGAATGATTTTATTCGGCTGCACAGGTCCGGCGAATCCGCCTGCCGGAGGGCAGGCCGGCTCCGGCATCCAGACCGAGGGGCAGACTCAGCAGGAGCAGACCCAGCAGCAGGACCAGCAAGGCCCGCAGGCTGGCGAGCAGGAGCAGCAGCAGACTCAGGAGCAGCAGCAGGAACAGGAGCAGGCGACCGAAGGCGATGGCCTTGCAGGCCAAACCTACGAAGCGCTTGCAACAATGGGCGTTCCCCTCCAGTGCGACATGACTGTAAATTCCACGACAGTCAAGGTTTACATGAAAGGCGGCGACGAGGTCCGCAGCGAAGTGGCGATTACCCAGGAAGGAAGCACCTGCGGCAAGATGGTCTCCATAATGAAGGGAGACGACTTCTACATGGGCTGCGCGGACGGAACCCTGTTCCCCCAGTGCGACTGGCTTCACATGACCTCGGAGACGACTGGCGCGTCCGGCCCGGCATCTTCGGAGCCTCCGGATTACAGCGAAGTCCCCCCTGCGAAAATCAACTGCGTCCCATGGATATATGACGCGTCCAAGTTCGCGACGCCAGGCAAGGTCTGCAGCATGGACGATTTGATGCAGGGTTACCAGCAGGGCGACTACCCTGGCGGCAACGACTGAAGCTTATGGCGGGGAACCACCAGTCCACCCACCCATCCCTCCTTTTGGTTGGTGGCCATCCCCCCATTCTTTTCCCATCTGAATTCTCTTAGGCGGTTTTCGGTTCCGAAGGAACCGGAAAACTTGGGGCCGCAGCCACATGGTTCCCGGTTTCCAGTTTCGGGTTTCGTGTTTAGGATTTCTACAAGGGGGTAGACGCCTAGGGGGAGCAGAAGTCTTGCATCGGTCCCCCTGGCGGTTTCGGGTTCCCGGGGCCTGGAAATGCCATCAAACGGCCTTTCCGCAGGGCGGCAAGACTCCCGTTTATATTCTTTTCTTTGGTAATTGTATTTCACTTATTATCCGATGATTTTTGTAGGTGGTTCTGATGTTCGATGACATCATAAAGGCTGCTAAGGAGGGAGGTGCGCAGCCGGCCCAGCAATCCAATCCAGCCGGCGAGATGGACAACGCGTCTATTCGGATATCCGTAATCGGCGTCGGCGGCGCGGGCTGCAACTGCGTGAACCGGCTCCACCAGGCCGGCCTCAAAAGCGCGCGCACGGTGGCAATCAACACGGACGGCAAGCACCTCAACATGATAGGCGCGTCGAAGAAGGTGCTCCTCGGCAAGACCATCACACGCGGCCTCGGCGCAGGCGGCGACCTCAATGTCGCAAGGAAGTGCGCCGAAGTGGACCGCGACATGCTCAGGAAGGAAATCGGCGAGAACGAGCTCGTCTTCCTGGTTGCCGGCATGGGCGGCGGAACCGGGAGCGGCGCATCGCCAGCTATCGCCCAGATGGCGCGGGAGCAGGGCGCAATCGTCGTTGCCATGGTGACCTACCCATTCGCCCTCGAGCGCGTCCGGCTCAAGAAGGCCCAGAGCGCGCTCTCGGAGCTGGTCAAGGTCTGCGACACCGTAGTAGTAATCGACAACAACCGCCTCGCGACATACGTCCCGAACCTGCCTGTCAACAAGGCGTTCGAGCTGGCAGACTCCATAACCACGCGCGCCGTGACCGGAATATCGGACACCATAATGTTCCCGAGCCTCATCAACGTGGATTATGCAGATGTGAAGACCGTGATGGAGGGCGGGGGGCTCTCCATGATATCCCTGGGCTCAGGAAACGGCCACAACAAGGTGGAAGACGTAGTCAAAGACACGCTCCAGCACCCGCTCCTCGATGTCAATTACGAGGGAGCCAAAGGCTGCCTGATACACCTTGAAGGCGGCCCGGACCTCTCCCTGGGCGATGCGATTCGGGCCGGGGAGCTCCTGACCGAAAGCTTCGACGAGACCGCGAATGTCAAGATGGGCGCCCGGATAAGCCCGACGCTGAATGACGGGATGCGCATCACCGCGATAATCACCGGGGTCAAGTCCCCGTACATCCTCGGCAAGAGCGCCGAAACGAGTTCCGCCTCCGGCATCCAATCCGGAAGCGGCGACATAGACTATCTCTGATTTGGTGAACCCACGATGTTTGTTTCCTTCGACCCAGTCTTGTTTCTGGCATGGTTGTTGTTGTCCTGCTTCATTCCCGGCGCCGCGCTTTCGCTCGCCTTGTTCAGGAAGCACGAGGGCTTCAGCCTTGTCGAAAAGCTCCTAATCGGGTTCGCCCTGGGCTTCGTCCTACTTCCCCTGATCCCGTTCCTGCTCTATTTCATTGCAGGGGTCAAATTCACATACGATGTCGCGCTCATGTCGATGGGCCTCCTTTACATCGCCGCAATCGTTGCGCTCTTTTTCACGAAGGCGTACGAGGATTTCATCCCGCGCGGTTTGAAGTTCCAGCCGTCCATGGAGATGCTCATCCCGGCAGTTCTCATAATAATCCTGGTCCTGACCTACCTGGCGCGCTTCAGCTCATACAGCCCTATTTTCCAGGAGCTCGACCCGTATTTCTATACCTATTCGGCCACGCAGCTGCTGACCGCCGGGGAGAACCCGATGTCCGATGCCACCGCATGGTACCCGGACCTGAGCGTGAACCACCGGGGCATCCCGATGCTCGCCTACCTGGAGGCTGAATGGTACGCGCTCTACACCGGGGGCGCGGCCTACGACAACATGCTTCTCGCGGTCATCGCATCCATGTACCCCCCAATCGCGGCCGTGCTGTCCGTCTTCTTCATCTACCTGCTGGTATCTACGGCGACAAGGCGCGAATGGGGCCTTGCGGCCTCTGGCATCGCCTCTTTCGCGCCCGTATTCGTATTCAAGCTCGCAGCGGGCGAGCAGGAGGTCCAGCCTTATGCGTTCTTCGCGCTTTTCTTCTTCTACTCCATGTACCTCCTCTCAGTCAAGAGGCGGGATTTGAGGCTCCCGACGATGAAGGACCTGAATCCAGGCAAAGACGTGCTCTTCCCCCTGCTTGCAGGGCTTTCATTCGCCGCGCTCGCCATGGGAAGCTCGTCCCAGATACTCGCAGTAGTATCGCTCATACTCTTCATCGGCGTCCAGGCGGTCCTTGTCTTCATCCGCGACCATGACGGGAGCGAACTGCGGCACATCGTGCTCTCGAACTCAATCGTCTTCGTCCTGGGGCCCCTCATCGCAAGTTCGATTATCAAGCCGCTCTACGGCGCCGGCACAATCTCCCTGTCGATAGCCGTGGCATTCGCCCTGCCCGTGGCATTTGCCGGCATCTTATATCTCATCCGGAAGAATGTGCCGGACCGCGCTACAGGCACTGCGGTCCTGGCGGCAATCATCATAATCGGCCTTGCGGTCTATGCCGCGACGCCGGTCGGCGACTATGTGAAGGGCCTCGGCAAGGCCGGCTTCGGGATAGCCAAGTACAACGCCCCGCTCGACCGGACTATCGCAGAGCAGGGCAACGCTCCCTCCTCGTTCAGCGGCCAGATGGGGTTCATCGCTGCGAGCTATTTCTTTCCCGCGTCGGTGGACAATATAGGCAACCTAGTCAACCTGGTTCTGTTCCTCCTGCTCCTGCCATTCACATTCATCGTCAACACAATCATCGCAGCGTTCGTTGCCCTCGCGAATTTTTCCCTCGGGACCGACGTGACCCTCGGCGGGCTTGACGTGAGCTTCCTCCAGCTCTGGATATTCCTGTTCCTGGTTGCCTGCGCCTATTCGGCTTACAGATTCGTGAAGAAGGAGGACGACGGGCTATTCATCTTCTTCCTTGCAATCGTGCTCCCCCCGCTTGTCGTGGGCCTGATAAAGGCGAAATACACCATCTATTCAGGGGTGCTTCTTGCGGTCGCGATAGGCTTCACCCTTGGCATGGCCGGCAGCATCATCGAGTCCCTGTCGAAATCGCTGAAACAGGCGGAACTCGGCAAGCTCGCATACAGGATTCCGCTGGCCGTAGCCGTCATCCTGGTCCTGCTTCAGTTCATCTTCCAGGGGTTTTCCCCCTCCCTCATCTGGGGCTCGATGCAGCCGCTTTACCAGAACGACCCTGCGGCGCTGGCAGCGAAGTTCTCTTCGATGTGCAACGAGAGCGGGGATGCGGAGGTCTGCCTGGCGGCTGCGGACCCCATAGGATATGCCAGCAAGGGCACCAACTACCAGTACAGCTCCAAATTGTGCATGCTTTCCCTATTCTCCAACTATTCCGTCATGACCTACATGTATGACGCCAATCCCGCAAACGACGCGCTGATACCCCCCTTCCAGGGGTCCGCGGCCTCTTTCAGGTGCCAGAGGCTAAGCGAGTACTGGATTGACTCGATGGAATGGCTCATGAACAGCACCGGGCAGGATGCGAGGGTGACCTCCTGGTGGGACTACGGCCACTGGATAAACTATTTCGGGGAGCGCAACGCGGTGATACGCAACGAGCATGCGTCGCACGGGATGATAGGCGACGTGGCGCACGGCTACACCGACGCGAGCCCAGCTGAGCTGAAAGCCTGGATGCAGGCGCACGGAAGCGAGTACGCGCTTTTCGACATGGAGCTCGTTTCCAGCGGCGGCGCCCTCGGCGGCAAATACGGCGCCCTCAACTACCTCTCCTGCGCAAGGGACAATTTGACCTCGGTTGCGAACGCCCCGGGCGAATCGGAATGCGAGGCCGAGCACCTCTGGGAGACCATCTTCGTGACGGGCAATCCATGCACGATTTCCAGCCTGACCGGCAAGACCGGCCTGACGGCCTACAAGATGTATGCCGGGCAGACCTACCTGCCCTATTACCCGAGCGACTGCATGGCCCCGACGGATTCCCGCATCATCTCGTACTGCCGCGACTACATGCGCGCCGAGCCGGCTTACTGCATCGGCAACGCTACGCTTGCGACCGGGGATACCACGTTCACGACCTATTACCTCAATGAAACCTACCCGAACGGCGACCTGAAGCTCAACAAGGCGATCCTCCAGCTGCCATACTCGCTTCAGACAAGCGTCCATTTCGGGCAGGCGACCGGGGTGACGCTCTTCTACACCGAGGACATGGTATGGCTCGAAAACGGCGAACTGCGGAGCGGCTATGAGGACCGCAAGGGCAAGTTCTACGACTCCGCGCTCTATCGTGCGCTGTTTTTAAACGAACTTCCCGGTTTCACGCAGGTCTACTCATCGCCGAGCGGCGCGGTCAGGATATACAGGATTTCAGAATGACGCTCCGTTTAACGCTCCTTCCCGGGCATCCCCGCGCGCGACGGCAGCGGCGCCCCTCCCGCCCAACGGCCGTCCGCAAGGCGCGCCTATCGCATGCCCCGGCGGCATCCGGCCCGCCCCCCGCTGATTTAAAATAAATGCCCCGAATATCCATTCGGGAGAACAATGTACTCACGAAGGCTTCTAGAGGAATTCAGGAAAAACAGCATCGAGACCGGGGACCGCATCCGCGTGGTGTCCGCCGGGGCCGAATACAGCGGCTTCCTGATGCCGCGCCCTGCCGGAGGCGACGACGACACCATCGTCCTCAAGCTCGATAACGGCTACAATACCGGCCTCAAGGCGGAGTCGGTTGAGCTGATTGCGAAGGCGCCCAAGAAGCCGCCTGCCCCCGCAAACGAGGCCGGGCCCGTGGCGAGGGGAGGGATAGCAATCCTGGGCTGCGGCGGCACGATAGCATCGAAGATAGAATACCGGACCGGCGCCGTCTACCCGTCCATCACGCCCAGGGAGCTGCGCATGGCGTTTCCCACGCTGAAAAAATGGGACATCCATTCGCGCCAGATATTCTCGCTTTTTTCAGAGGACATGGGCGCGAAGCACTGGCGGATGCTAGCCGATGCGATTGAGGACGAGATTAAGGACGGGAGCGAGGGCGTGGTGGTCATGCACGGCACCGACACCATGACATACACATCGGCAGCGATAAGCTACATGCTCCAGAACCTCCCGGTGCCCATCGTCCTCGTGGGCTCGCAGAGGAGCTCGGACCGCCCCTCCAGCGAGAACGAGATGAACATGCTCAATTCCGTATACAGCGCCACGCAGGACCTGGGCGAAGTTGCGGTGTGCATGCACGCCTCGACCAGCGACGATTACTGCCACCTCCACCGCGGCACGCGCGTCCGGAAGATGCACACCTCGCGCAGGGACGCATTCCATTCCATAAACGCGCACCCGCTTGCAGCCGTCGACTACCGGTCGAAGCGCTTCGAGCGCCTCTCGGAATGGGTGCCGCGGCGCAAGGGCGGCCTGGTTGCGAAGAAGGAGCTGAACGACAATGTCGCCATGGTCTACATCCACCCGAACATCAGGCCAGACCTATTCGCCAGGCTGGACGATTACGACGGCATCGTGCTGGTCGGGACCGGCCTCGGCCACACCCCCGCGAACGCGTTCGAAGACAAGACCGTGAAAGGCGTGGTCAGGCCCATCCGCGAACTCGTTTCATCCGGCATCCCGGTCGCGATGGCGAGCCAGTGCATATCCGGGCGCATCTGCATGCGCGTCTACTCGAGCGGCAGGCTCCTGATGGAGGCCGGCGTCATCGGGGATGGGGCGGACTGGACGCCCGAGGCGGCATACGCGAAGATGTGCTGGGCCCGCGGCCAGGCCAAGGACGTGAAGGAGATAGGCCGGCTCATGATGGAGAATGTCGCAGGGGAGATTACCGCGCGCTCCGCAATCGAGGGATACTGATGAAGATTGGCATAGAGATCCGTTTGGACTGCGGTCCAAATCTTTCAATTCCTAAGGTGATACTCCATGAAAATCGGAATTGAAATCCGTTTGGACTGCGGTCCAAATCTTTCAATTCCTAAGGTGATACTCCATGAAAATCGGAATTGAAATCCACCAGAGGCTTGACACCGCGAAGCTTTTCTGCAACTGCCCCTCCGCTCTGGCTGGCGAGGACGAGAAGCCAAGGTGCGCCATCATGCGCAGGCTGCACCCGGTCCTGAGCGAGATGGGCGAGGCGGACGAGGCGTCCCAGGCCGAATTCGCGAAAGACCGCGCTTTCGAATACCATGCGTATTCCAACAACTGCCTTGTCGAGGCGGACGAGGAGCCTCCTGCGCTGCTTAATCCCGAGGCCCTGCGGATAGCCCTCCAGGTCGCCATGCAGCTGAACGCGACGCCGGTTAGCGAGGTCCATATCATGAGGAAGATGGTCATCGACGGCAGCAACACCTCCGGCTTCCAGCGGACCGCGATAGTGGCCATGAACGGCCATATCGACAGCTCCCAGGGCACGATAAGGATTCCGCTGATAGCCATCGAGGAGGAGAGTGCGGGGATAGTGTCCGCGACTGAGGGGAAGGCGACTTACCGCCTTGACCGGCTCGGCATCCCCCTGATAGAGATATCCACAGACCCGGACATCAGGGACGGGGCCCACCTTAGCGAGGTCGCGGAGAAAATCGGCATGATGCTGCGCACGAGCGGCAAGGTTGCCCGGGGCCTCGGGACCATCCGCCAGGACGTGAACATATCGACCGAAGGCGGCTCGCGCGTGGAGCTGAAGGGTGCGCAGGATTTGAAGATGCTCCCGGCATACGTGGAAAACGAGGTGAACCGCCAGACGCTCCTCCTGAAGCTCCTGCTGGAAATCCGCGAGCGCAAGGCGCTCCCGGTCAAAACGCACATGGTCGAATTGAGCGACCTCCTGCGCATGAGCAAGGCCGCCATAATCGCCGGCGGAATAAAGGCGGGCTGCGCGGTCATCGGCCAGAGGCTCCCGGAGCATGAGGGGCTTCTTGGCATGGAAATCCAGCCGGGCAAGCGCTATGGGACGGAGCTCAGCGACTACGCCAAGAAGGCCGGAGTCAAGGGAATCATCCACAGCGACGAGGATTTAAGCAAGTACGGCATCACGGAAGCCGAGGAGGCGGCCGTGCGAGGCGCGCTGGGAGCGGATGATGACGACGCGTTCGTGCTTGTCGTGGCGCCCATTGGCCAGGCGAAATCAGCGATGGAATTCGTCCTCCAGAGGGCTAATATGGATTTCATCCCCGGCGAGACGCGCAGGGCGAACCCCGACGGCACCTCCTCGTTCATGAGGCCGCTTCCGGGCCGGGCGCGGCTTTATCCCGAAACAGACGTGCCGCCGATTCCGCTGACGCAGGCTCTGCTCGCATCGATAGAGCGCGCCGAGCCGCTTGCGGAAAAGAAGGCCAGGCTTGAAAAGATGCTGAACAAGGAGATGGCTGGGAGGGTGCTGAAATCCAGGCACCTCCATTGTTTCGAAAGGCTGGTATCGGCCGGCGCCGACCCCATGCTCGCGGCCACGACCCTCGAGGACACCCTGGTATCGCTCCGGAGGGAGGGCGTCGAGTTCAGCGATATCGAGAAGACGCTTACCGAGCTCTTTTCCGAATTCAGGAGGGGCTCATTCGTGAAGGCCGCCATTCCCGAAGTGCTGAAAGGGATGGCCAAAGGGGCCCGCGTGGATGCGGTCCTCAAGGTTTACCGGCTACAGAAAATCAGCGGGCCGGAACTGGAGGCCATAGCTATGCAGAACGACTTCGATATGCGGGCCATCATGCAGAAATACCGCCTCCAGGTCGACCCGCAGGAAGTCGCGGAAGTCATCAAGGAAGGGAAAAAGGAGCAGGGCAAGGACTTCATCTGAGCGCGAACGCCCACATCTTTTACATCTTCGCATCCCCCTGCAGCCTGCGTGCTGTGAATTTTTTCTGTTTTTTTTATAAATAAAGGATTTTCCACAGCAAATCCGTATATTTCGCTAATTATGTATAAATGTGTAAGATATATAAACCTTCGATGCGTAATACATTCACCATGCAAAGCGCCAGCACGCCCCAAGTCCGGATGCCCCAGAAGATGGCATACCTCCACTTCGGGAGCCGCTTCCCGTTTCCCATCAACCCCATATTCTTCGGCCAGACCTTCGTGATGGGCAACCTCACCGCGGCCACGAGATATGCGGAAGGTGAGCGCCGCAACTTCGTCCTTCTCCGCGAGATAAACGACCCCCTTTCCGAGCCGCTCCTGGGGGCCAAGGCGGAGGCCCTGGCCAAGGCCAGGTTCAATACTGGCGTGCGGATTGGATACCGGATAGACGCCCTGGAGAACGTCACAGGACTCGTCCGCGGGCTTGCCGACAGCGGATACCACAGCGCGCTTGTTTTCCACTTTCCGGTGAGCACGGACACGGAATACGCCTACGCCCTCCGGAAAGCCCTCGATGCCAGCGGCCTGATGAGTCATGCCTCCGTGCACTTTTACCTCCACACCAATCCCGATAGCCATTATCACAGGCCTGAAACCGAGGCGTTCGCACTCTTTCATGCGGCGATGGTCCGGGCCGCTGACAGCATAATCGGCGTGAGCCAGGCCGTCCGCGACAATTTCGTGAAAATCCGCGTCCAAGACGGCGGGATGGAGCTGGGGCTCGACCCCGCCAGGGCCTTCGTCGTAAGGAACGGCATCGACCCCCACATCTACGTCATCAAGGATGAGCGCGAGGTCTCGGAAGCCCGGAAAGACCTCGGCTTTGCAGAAGGACTTGGGAAAATCGTCTCGTTCGCCGGAAGGATGGACAGGCTCAAGGGGAGCGACTACCTGGTCAAGGTACTTGAGCATTATGAAAACAGCACGGACCCGTCCGAGTCGGATACCGGGTTCGTGATTGCCACCTCGCACCTTCTTAACGTGGAGCAGGCATCAAAGCCCTTCAAGGGACTGCTCCGCATGCAGCGGCTGATACGGGAAGACCGCCTGAAAGTCGTCATCGACATATCGAAATACACGCGCGGCGACCCGAGGTTTAGGGAGAATGTGGAGATGATGCTTTTCGATTTCGCGCTCCGACACGGGCTGCAGGGCGCCATGGAAGACCCGCTTTTTGCCCAGATGTACGGCGGCACGACGAACGTGCCGGTCCAGACGATTTCCGACGTCTACCTCCACCCCTCGCGCAGCGAGGCGTTCGGGCTTGCCATCCTGGAGGCCGTCTTCAGCGGAACTTACGTCGTATCCACACCCGTGGGCGGCATCCCGGAAATCATCACGGACGCGCGATTCGGCACCCTCGTGCCCATCGAAAGCGATAAAAACACGTTCGTAAAAAAGCTGATTATGGCTATTTGTGGTTCAACGAAACCGGGCCAATACGACCGCGCAGGCCTTGAGCAGTATTTCGAGTCCTATACCGACCGGTCGATGTTCGAGCAGTTCGAGAAAGCAATATGCGGGGGGATGGATAGATGACTACTCACAGGCCGAAGGATTTCGACCGGATATCGGGCGCCATGCTTCTCCGGATGGCAGGCAACAGCCTGAGTTCCGGCGAGAAGCTGACACTCATCCACCTGGCCCGGGGAGCCTGGATAGACAGCGGCGTCCCCTGGGGGGGCTCGAAGAAGCTGGTCGCGGACATCCTGCGCATAATAAATGACAAGAGGACCAGGGATGGCAGGCCGATGATGGATGAAGCCGAACTGCGCGATGCGGTGCGCGCCCTTCTGAAAGGAAAGAGGAAGGAGCCGCTTTTCGAGGAGCTTAGCGATGCGCTGTCCAACCTGCGCGAAGAGAAGCTCGGCATCCGGAAAATCAAGCCGCTGACAGACGATTTGAAAAGGACCGCCTGACCGCAGCGTTTTATCCCTTTCGCGGCAAAAGGACATTTCGTGGCCAATCCCTGCAGGTTCTGCGACGCCAACTGCTGCAAGAGCTACATGATTACAGCGACAGCGTTCGATATCCTTCGCGCCATGGAGCGGGCCGGGCGGCCGGCTGACGGGTTTGCCATGCTCCACCAGGCGCGCCTCCTCGCTTTCGACCCGGACACGACGCTCGACATGGAGGATGACTCATGGACGTACCTGCTGGGCTTCAAGTCGCACCCGTGCGCCTTTCTGGATAAGAACCGCTGCACAATCCACGCATCCGCCCCGCTTTCGTGCCGGCGCTACCCCTTCCAGCTCGACGGAAAAATGAATGCGCGTTTCTGCCCCCTTCCCTCCCAGCTTATTTTCCGCATCCGGGGGGCCGATATCAAGGCTGACATGATGAAGCGCGAGCTCGAGGCGCATAAGCGAATCGTGAAGGAATGGAACGCAGCGCCCGGCAGGAAGGCGGACTGCATGGATTTCCTCCTTCGGCGGGCCCGGGAAATCATCGCGTCCGGCATCGTTTGAGGATGGCTATCGCCTCCTCGTCTTCCACCTGCGCGAAATCCTCGTAGAATGCGCCTATGGCATGGAAAAGTGACGGCTGCTCAAGGCATACCATTTCATCCGCCTCCGCGGCAATCATAGCCACGGAATCAGGCGGGCCGACCGGCACGGCGACGACGATTTTCTTCGGCTTATGCTTCCGGATTATGTGGATGGCCGCAAGCACGGTGCTTCCGGTGGCGATGCCATCGTCAACAAGTATCACGGTTTTCCCCTTCAGCAGGGGCTTGGCTCTTGCGCCCCGGTAGCGGGCATACCTTTCCTCCACAGCCGCGGCGAGCTTTTTACGCTGGATTTCCACATACTCCTGCCCAATTTCGGCAGCCGCGCCCGCGTTCACGAAATACTCGCCGTCCGGCCCCACCGCGCCGATCGCGTATTCCACGCTCATGGGGTGCGGAATCTTCTTCGTGACGATTATGTCCAGCGGCAGGCCCAGCTCGCGGTATAGCACCTCGCCTATCTGGAGCGCGCCGCGCGGGATTGCGAGGATTAGCGTGTCTTTCCCGCCCTTATATCCGGCCAGCGCCGCCGCAAGCCTGCGCCCGGCATCATATCGGTCCCGGAACATGCCATATTCCCCCAATCCGCCTATTTATTCCTGCTTTTTGGGGCGGCTGCGGGCGCGTCCCTTTGGCTGGTATATGAGGGCGTTCATGATAAGGCTCAGGATGAACACATATGCCGGATATAATGCGATAGTCAGCGTCCATTCGCCTATTGCTATCAGGTTCAGCGTGTTCGCGATAAGGAACATTCCCCAGGCGGCCCTGCTTTCGGTTTCCGGGCGGTGATACGCCTTCTTTATGGTGGGCAAGCCACCGATGGCATCTATGATGGTGGTGAGGAAATATGCGAAAACCGGTTCGCTCGTGACTGCCCAGAGCGCAAGGCCAGCCCCGGCCCCTATTAAGCACGCCTTATCGAGCGCCGTCCACCCGTCCTCCCCGTATTTGAAGGAAAGCGCGGCCACAGCCAGAATCCCGATTGCATATCCTATCGGCGTCCATGCGGTGTCCCTTGCCCCGGCCGAATAGTAGCTGGCTGCGATAATCACGCCGAGCACAGCCCAAATCAGCCATGTCGCCTTGTTGGGTTTCGTCTTGTGGTTCAGGGTATCGAGTATGTAAGGCACGAACGCCAAAAAACCGATGATGCCGGCGAGGATGCCCAGGGTGGATGTTTCCATCCTATATCTATCCCTGTGGCGACTAATAACCTTTATTTTGTGATAAAATATGGTATTTTAAATACTTTGACGCTTAATCCTTGGATATGGCACTTTGCACGCGTTTGCAGCCTAAAAAGGTCCAGAAGCTCCCCGATATCAAGGTTTTCATAAAATTTATTGAAGGCGTTCCCTTCGAGGAAGCGCTTGCTAGGGCACAGGTTGAGAACCACATCATCGCATCCAACATGCGGCTGTACATCCCCCTTGCAAGTCACGGAGAGTGGGGCACAGCCTATTCAGGAAACGAAGCGTGGAAAAATATACAAGACGCATTCCCATGCTGGTCCGGAACGATGGCCGCATATACCGAACCTGGCAAACGGTTCAAGAAAGCCGCTGAAAAAACCTCTACACTGGGAAGTGGATATTCCATTATTTACACTGATCCGCAAACAAATATCCGATGGCTTTTTCCAGTGCCAGACGAGCACCTGGACAGGAAAAACGCCCTGCTTGTGTCAGAGCACCCCAACTACAAGGTGTTGGTGGATGGAAACGACCGGATAGTCCTTGCAGCCAGGGTCGGTTTAATAAAAAACTTTGCCGCAAAAGAGGGCTGGTACCCTACTGACCCCCGCTACCTTATCCCAATCGGCCGGGCTATAAGCCCTACTGTCGAGGCATCATATAATGCGAGAATAAGTGCACGGGTGGGTCCAATTGCCCGAGGCTACAACGTTTGTGTCGGCAACAACAGGCAGATTGTCAACCTCGCCCAGCCGCCGTCTATGGCATTCGGGGTTGTCGTGCTGCAGAAAAGTACGCCGCAGTTCGTCGAGGGCACCGGCAGTTACCGGAAACCCCCGCACGAGGTCGGAGGAGAAACGTCCGAAACCCGCAACCCGGAACCAGATATCGAACGGCCGGATGACGGGAAGAAAACGCAGGAAGAAGGATTTCTCCAGCGATTGGCAAAGGCGATGACCTTCTGACGCCTGCAATCTGGGCCAACCCTGCCATCAAACAAACCTCGGCTAAGCTGGATTCTCGGAGGTCTTGCCGGTCCCGGCTAATCCATTCTCCCTTCGCTTTCGGGCATGTGCCCAGCCAGTTCCTTGCCGGGCGCGGCCTCGCCGCCGTTCGTTTTCGGGACAACCGCGAAACTGGCGACCTTCTCTCCTTCGGAGAGGCGTATTATCGTCACGCCCTGGGTGTTCCTGCCGATTACCGATATGCCGCTGATGTAGGCCCGGATGGCCTGGCCTTTCGAGCTCATGACGATGACCTCGTCATCGTCGTCCACGGCCCGGATGCCCACCACGTTGCCGTTGCGGCCCTCGGTCTTGATGTTGATTACGCCGGAACCCCCGCGGCCCTGGACGCGGTACTCGTCTATATGCGTCCTCTTGCCGAACCCGTTCTCGGTGATTGTCAGGATGCTGGGCTTGAAGCATTTTGATATGCCGACGACCGAATCCTCGCCTTCCTTGAAGCGGATGCCGATTACGCCCTGGCCGGTGCGCCCGAGCTCGCGCGCCTCCTCCTCCTTGAAGCGGATGGCCTGGCCCTTCTTGGTGGCTATCACCAAGTCCTGCTTCCCGTCGGTCTTTATCACTTCGACCAGCCGGTCCCCTTCCTTCAGCGTTATGGCGATGATGCCGACCTTGCGGACGTTCGAGAAATTCTCGAGCGCGGTCCTCTTGATGATGCCGTTCCGGGTCACCATGCAGAGGAATTCGCCGGAATCGAATTTCTCGACAGAAATCCATGAAGTGACCTTCTCGTCCTTCAAGTCAAGCAGGCTGACCAAGGTCTTGCCCGTGGAATAGCGGCTGCCTTCGGGCGTGCGCCAGACTTTCAGCCAGAACGCCCTGCCCTTGTCGGTGAAAAGCAGGAGGTAGTTGTGGTTCTTGGTAACGATGACGTCCTGCACGAAGTCCTCCTCCTTGGTCTCCGTGCCAATCACGCCCTTCCCC
This sequence comes from Microcaldota archaeon, assembly GCA_022627495.1. Classification (GTDB taxonomy): domain Archaea; phylum Micrarchaeota; class Micrarchaeia; order Anstonellales; family Bilamarchaeaceae; genus Bilamarchaeum. The sequence continues at coordinate 63,065 of JAKEGJ010000021.1, read as the reverse complement.
CCGCGGTGCTGGGAATGGTACTCGTCCAGCCCCACCCTCTTGACGTAGCCGCGGTTGCTTATGACGACGACCACGTCGTCATTGGGGATGAGGTCCTCGATTTGGACGTCGCCCTCGTCTTCGACGATTTCCGTGCGCCTCGCATCGCCGTATTTCTCCTTCATCTCATGGAGCTCGGCCTTTATGATTGCGAGGATTTTGCCCACATCCGAGAGCACTTCGTTGAGGCGGGCGATGGTCTTCATCAATTCCGCATATTCGTTCTCTATCTTCTGGCGCTCAAGCGAGACGAGCTTGGATATCTTCATGTCCAGGACCGCATTCGCCTGTATCTCCGAGAGCGAGTAATTCTTCATGAGCCCTGCCCGCGCCTGCTCGATGTCCTTGGATTTCCTCAGGAACTCGACAATCGCGTCTATGTTTGTAAGCGCAATCCGGAGGCCTTCGAGTATGTGCGCGCGGGCCTTGGCCTCCTTCAATTCGAATTCGCACCTTTTCCGGACTATCTCCTTGCGGAACTCCACGAATTCGCTGATGCTCTGGGCAAGCGTGAGGTACTTCGGCTGCTTGCCTACGATTGCCAGGTTGATGATTCCGAATGTGCCCTGGGCCTGGGTGTGCGCGTAGAGCTGGTTCAGTACCACGTCCATGTCGTGGCCTTTCTTGATGTCGATGACTATCTCCATGCCGTCCTTGTCCGAGCGGTCGTGGATGCCGCTGATGCCCTCGATTTTCTTGTTCTTCACCGCTTCGACCATGGATTCGATGACCGCTGTCTTCGTCACCTGGAACGGGATTTCGCTTACGATGAGCGCGTTCCTCTTGAGGTCCTTTTCAATCCTTGAGCGGACCTTGATAATGCCGCGCCCTGTGCGGTAGGCCTGTATTATGCCCGCCCTCCCGACGATGATGGCTCCCGTGGGGAAGTCCGGCCCGCTCACTATTTTCAGGAGCTCCTCCTCCCCCGCGCCGTCTATGGCGGCGATTGTCGCATCCACGATTTCGGTCAGGTTATGCGGCGGTATGTTGGTGGCCATGCCGACAGCGATGCCGGATGAGCCGTTAATCAGCAGGTTCGGCACCCGTGACGGCATCACGGTGGGCTCCTTGAGCGTGCCGTCGAAGTTGTCCGTGAACGAAACGGTCTCCTTGGCGATATCGGACAGCAGTTCCGCGCTCATCTTCGCCATGCGGACTTCAGTGTACCTCATGGCGGCCGGGTTGTCCCCGTCAATCGAGCCGATGTTTCCCTGCCCGTCGACTAGCATGTAGCGCAGGGAGAACGGCTGGGCCATGCGGATGAGGGCGTCATATACGGCGGAATCGCCGTGCGGGTGGTACTTACCAAGGCAGTCGCCCACCACGCGCGCGCTCTTCTTGAACGGCTTCCCATGGACGTTGCCCAGTTCGTGCATGGTGTAGAGTATCCTGCGGTGGACCGGCTTGAGCCCGTCCCGCGCATCCGGAATGGCGCGGCCAATAATGACCGACATCGCGTAATCCAGGTAGCTCTCCTTCATGTCGGACTCGATTGTCCTCTGGGTAATGGTTTCGCTCATGAGTATCACCTTATATGTCGAGGTTCTTCACGGTCGCGCCGTGCTGCTCGATGAATGCGCGCCTGGGTTCGACCAGGTCGCCCATCAGCAGTGTGAAAAGCTCGTCCGCAATCAGCGCGTCCTCGACAGTCACCTTCTTGAGCGTCCTCGTCTCCGGGTTCATGGTGGTGTCCCAAAGCTGGTCCGCGTTCATCTCGCCAAGGCCTTTGTAGCGCTGAATGTTCGCATCGCCGCCAAAGCCCTTCAGCGTCTGGGTTAACTGCGCATCCGAATATGCGTATTGCACTTCCTTGCCCTTCTGGACGCGGTATAGGGGCGGCTGGGCGATATACAGGTATCCCCTGTCTATTAGGTCCTTGAAATAGCGGTAGAATAGCGTCAGGATGAGGGTGCGGATGTGCGAGCCGTCCACGTCTGCATCAGTCATTATGATGATTTTGTGGTAGCGCAGCTTGCTCATGTTGAAGTCTTCCTTGAATCCCGCGCCAAGCGACAGGACGATGTTCCTGATTGCCTCGCTGTCGATGATTTTGTGTATCGGCGCCTTTTCCACGTTCAGGATTTTTCCCCGGAGCGGAAGGATGGCCTGGTATCGCCGGTCGCGCGCCTGTTTTGACGACCCTCCGGCCGAATCGCCCTCGACGAAATATATCTCGCATTTTGCGGGGTCCTCCTCGGAGCAGTCCGCCAGCTTGCCCGGCAGCACGCTGCTGTCGAAGACGTTCTTCCTGCGTATCAGGTCCTTGGCCTTCTGCGCCGCCTCGCGCGCCTCCATCGAATTGATGATTTTCGAGGCGATCGTCTTTGCTATCGCCGGGTGCTCCTCGCAATAAGTCTTGAATGCGTCGTAGAACAGGCTGTCGACTGCCCCGCGTATCTCGCTGTTGCCAAGCTTCGTCTTGGTCTGGCCCTCGAACTGCGGCTCGGGCACCTTCACGCTGATTATTGCCGTCAGGCCTTCAATCGCGTCGTCCCCGGTTATCTTGTGCTCCTCCTTGATAAGCTTGGCTCCCTTGGTGTAATCGTTAACGGCGCGCGTAAGGGCGGTCCGGAAGCCCACGACGTGCGTGCCCCCCTCGATTGTCTTGATGTCGTTCACGAAGCTGTATATGCTCTCGCTGTAGGTGTCGGTGTACTGGAGGGCGATTTCCACATCCACGTGGTCGGTCTTCTTGTTGAGGTAATACGGCTCGTGGAGCTTGTTTCTCGCTTCGTTGATGTGCTTGACGAACTCGACGATGCCCCCCTCGTAGCGGAATTCCTCCTTCTTGCCGTTCCTCTCGTCCGAGACGGCTATGTGGAGGCCCTTGTTCAGGAACGCGAGCTCCATGATGCGCTCGCGCAGGTAATCGTAGTCGAAATCGATGATGGGGAATATCTGCGAATCCGGTTTGAACGACACGGTTGTCCCCCGCTCGCTCGAGTGCTTGCCCACCCTGAACGGCTCCCTCAGTTTGCCCCGCGCGTAGCCTATTGTGTGGCATTTGCCGTCCCGGTGCACCTCTATGTTCATCCATTCTGAAAGGCCGTTCACAACGCCCATGCCGACGCCGTGCAGGCCTCCCGAGACCTTGTAGGCCTTCTTGTCGAACTTGCCCCCGGCGTGCAGCGAGCTTGCGACCAGCTCCAGGCCGGATTTGCCGGATGGGTGCATGTCGGTCGGTATGCCCCTGCCGTCGTCTTTGATCGTGGCGGAGCCGTCCTTGCCGAGCGTTATCCAAATGTTCTTGCAGTGCCCAGCCAGGGCTTCGTCTATGCTGTTGTCCACGATTTCGTAGACAAGGTGGTGCAGGCCCCTCTTGGAGGTGTCCCCGATGTACATGCCGGGCCTTTTCCGGACCCCGTCCAGGCCTGTCAGGACCTGTATTTCCTTCGCTGTGTAACCGCTGTCATCAGCCATACAATTACCACTAGTTCCTTGGTGCGAGTTTACGTCGTAGAAAAGTCAGTATTTTTGCCTAAAACTATATTGTCCGGGAGGCTTTAAATTCGTATGGTTTTTCTGGTTTTTATTCACTTTTTTATCTCCTATCGGGATGCCTCTGATACCTACTAATGAATACTAATGATTAACGAATTAGTAGATATATTTATAAACAAACACCTACTAATGAATACTAATGATTATCAAATTAGTAGATGGTGATCCGCATGCGCCTTCCAAACAAACCACCTTCTAGGAGTGAAATCCAGGACTTCCTATCCGGCAAACCTAGTATAAATGTTGAAGAGCTTCGGCCCTACATTGAAATTATTAATAGCGATTATATGCACTGGGATGAAATCGGAATTGATCCCCGATTTAAAAATATCGACCTTAAGCTTCTTTGGGCAGTTGTCGATATTAATAGAGCATTTAGTGCAAAAAATATTAGTATAAACGGCATTACGCTGCGATATGTTCAGACGCCATTCATCGAGAAAATGCTCCACGATCTAGATACGCGAATTGGCGGAAAAATAGAAATTAAAGGTCAAATCCTGGACACCCCCCTGCAGAATAAATATCTTGTAAATTCTTTGATGGAAGAGGCCATTGCTTCAAGCCAACTGGAGGGTGCCGCAACCACCAGGGTCGTTGCTAAGAAGATGTTACGGGAAAACAGAAAACCGCAGACGCATTCCGAGAAGATGATACTTAACAACTACATAACCATGAGGTTCATCAAAGAGCATCCGGTGCAAAACCAGAAACTATCTATTGACTTTATCAAAGAAATTCACAAACTAATCGCCAAGGACACTCTGGGCAAGAAAGAATACGAAGGCGCATTTAGAACAGATAACGAAGTAAAAGTATTTGCCCGGGATGACCCCTTTCAGGTCATTCATAATCCACCCGATTATCAAATAATTGAAAAATTGATGCTGGAAGTGTGTAATTTTATTAATACTGAATCTGAAAGTTATTACCTTCACCCATTCGTAAAAGCTATGGTTCTCCATTATATGATTGGGTATATCCATCCTTTTAACGATGGAAATGGACGGACTGCCAGAGCCCTGTTCTATTGGTATCTCATAACCCAAAGATATGATTACCTCGAATATATCGCCGTTTCGACTGCTATAAACAATGCAAAAGGCCAGTACGCTCGCGCATATCTATTTACTGAAACCGATAACAACGATATAACCTATTTTATTAAATTCAACTTGCGGGCATTGAACCTCGCAGTTCAATCGTTCGAAACATATGTCGGAAAAACTCGTGAAGAGAATAAGAAAATATTCGAAGCTATCCGGAAAAATCCGAAGTTGAATATCCGCCAAGCGGATATCTTATTCAATCTTAGTAAGAATGAGCGGCCGCTTGTGATTGCTGAAATGCAAAAAATATATAACATCACATATCAAACGGCCCGGTCTGACCTACTTGAACTTGAGAGGCAGGATTACCTTCACAAAATACTGAAGGGGAAGCAATTCGTCTTTCTATTAAATAAAAAGAAATGCTTAGGCTGATGCAGTCATCCGGACTCGAAAATCTTCATCTTGGCCTTCCACTGCTCGACCGCATCCTTGAACTTGTCCTTGCTGATGAACAGGATGGAATCCAGCATGCGGCTGCGCATGACGACAATGACCGTCTTATCCCCGATAGCCGCGAAGCTCTGGGGCTGGTGCTGGCCGAGGTTCCGGGCCAATGTGCGCATATAAGACATCAGCTTCAGGCCCAGGGCGGTCATGACCGTGCCCCCGCCCTCCGCGAACTCAGCCAGGACGACCTTGTCCTGCTTCATCACGATAGCCCCCCTGAGCAGGCCTTTTCCGAGCATGTCCAAGACGAGCTGGTCGGGTGACACCTTCCTTTTCTTTATCACGTCCCGCTCGAAACTGAGGCCTTCCACGCCCGCCTCCTTGGCGAACTTGCCGAGCGCCCAGCCGCGCAGCGACGCAGGAACGGTGACGAGGGAGGAGATGTAGACCTCGTTCTGCTCGTTAAGCATCTTTTCTATGGCCTCCTTCCACCTGGGCCAGTTCTCGTCGGCCAGCTTCTTCCTGCCTTTCAGGCTGGAAACCGCGTTGTCGACGCGGGTGAGGTAGTCGTCTATGAGCGCCTTGCTCCTGGCGGTCATGTCCTTGGCAAGGAGGTCTATCTTCTCGCTTTTCACGGTCGTGAGGACGTCGTATTCCTTGCTTACGTCGAAGTCCTCCTTGCTGTACTCCTCCACCAGGGACTCGAGCTCCTTTATCCTGTCTTTAAGGGCCCCGGCCTTGGCGAGGAACATGTCCTTTTCCTGGCGTATCACCATCCCGTACGCCCGCTCGAGTATCGTTATCTTGACGAAGTTCTCGATTGCGAAATAAGTCATCAGGACGCCGACCAGCGTCACGCCTATGGCTATCAGACCCATGTCGCTCTTCATGAGGAAATCGACTGATTCGAGGAGGGGCGGCATGGCTGCAGGCCGCATGGCAACCGTTGTGGACAGGTAATACCCAGCCGCCAGCATCACCGCCGCTACGACGATATCCGCCTTCCAGCGCACATCGGTCCTTCCGAAGGCCTTCCGGAATCCGGTCGTGAGGCTCGCTCCCGCGACCCTCTCGCTCAGCATTGTGAAAAGGAGTATTACGATGTTGTAGACGAACAGCAATGCGGCCAGCGTGATGCCTGTCGCCGCCCCGAATGCCAGATAGTAGTTCCCGAGGGCGCCGTTCAAGGCCACCAGTATCATGTTGGTCGGCGCAAGAGGCACCAGGTTGATGGTCTTCACGTGTATTTCCGGCGTACGCATGCCCCCGATTACGCTTTCGGGGGGTTCCTCCGACTGGAACTCGTAATAAAGCGCGTATCCGGCCTCGTTCGACTTGGCGGATGTCCAGTTCACCACCGAATACCCTCCGGATTCGGACGCGGAAATGGCCTGCATGGAAGAGATGCTTTCGGTGTCCAGGACCAGGTTGGCGGGAATCTTGTCCGTTATCCCGAGCCCGGAAATCTCCACCCCTATGTCCTGGGCGTTTCCTGAGGCGGCCGGCTTTACCGAGATGAGCACGTGGTAGCGGTAGCCGGAATTTTGGGTTTCATACTGCCCTACCTTGTGCGCGGCATCGAGCATGTACGGGATGCCGAAGTCGGAATATGAGCACAGCAGGAAATCGCCGCTGGAGTAAAGCGGGTTCGCGTTAATCTCGGCGATGCGGTTGATTATCTGCCTTGTCTTGCCGAGGAATTCGTCCCTTTCCTCCGGGGTTCCTTCCCTGAGCGTTATGACGATCCTGCGCGAATCCAGCAGGAGAGAGCGTATCTCGTTGTTCGCCTTGACATACGATATCATCGAGCCGGCCAGGATCTCCTCGTTCCCCGCCGCGATGTTCCTGCATTTCTGCGAAGCGCTCGTGCAGAGCTTCACGCATGTCGTGACGTCCGAGCAAACGACGTTGCTGAGGCCTATGGCCTGGCTGCATGCCGTGTCGGCCTGTATCCTGGATTTGGAGAACTCATCCAGGCTCTGGTCGGCTATCAGCAGGTCCACATCGGTCAGATTGGGGGTGATGGAAGTGTATGCGGAGGCGGTCTCGGCAGTGACGGTGACCTGCCTCTGGACAATCATCCCCGCTCCCTTGTAGGTTGCCGGCGAGAAGCCATAGACGATGTAATCCGCGCTCCCGTCCCCGTCAAGGTCCGTAGGCTGGGCGCTGGCGACAGCCTCCGCGTTCCCCCCCTGGTACGGGCTTTCGCCCAGGCACCCAAAACCCAACAGGAATATTGCAAGCAATAGGACTATGCTCCGTCGCATGAACACCATTCCGAGGCGTTCTTTTAAAATCTTGCCGAAGACGATATTGCATGCAGAAGGTACTGGCGCGGGTACTGCAGGCTATTAAGCCGAGCGGCGGCGAGCTTTCGGCGGAGCTTGCCTTCGCAGAGCTGATGGTCGCGCACATACGTGACAATGCGCCCAAAGGGTGCGACGTCGTGCTCACGGGCTCGATGGCCAAGCGCACCTTCCTCCGGGACAAGCGGGACATCGACATCTTCGTGCTTTTCGGCCGCTCCGTGCCCCGCGAATCGCTGGAGCCCTTCATCAAGGACATAATGGCCGCCTCATTCCCCTCTTTGGGCTACCAGCTCAGCTACGCCGAGCATCCGTACTCGCGCTTCCATTTCGAAGGGCGCCGGATAGACCTCGTCCCGGCATACAAGATAACCAAGGCGGCCGAGCGCATCAGCGCGGTGGACCGCTCGGTCCTGCATACCAAGTTCGTGACCGGCTCGCTGAAGAAAAAGCAGGTGGACGACGTATTGCTGCTGAAGCAGTTCCTGCGCTCATCAGAAATTTACGGGGCCGAAATCAAGATAGGCGGCTTCTCGGGCTACCTCTGCGAGCTCCTGATAATAAAATACGGCGGCTTTCCTGCCCTCCTGAAGGCGTCCGCGAAATGGAAGGCCGGGGCGGCTGGCGGCATATTCATCGACATCAAGAAATACTACAAGCCTTCCGAGGCCGGGGGCGCGTCGAAGCGCTTCGGAAGCCAGTTCGTGGTGATAGACCCGACTGACAGGAACCGCAACGTCGCCGCGGCGGTATCTGGGGAGAACCTCCGGCTCTTCATCTCGCTTGCCAGGCGCTTCATCAAGAAGCCCGCCGAGTCCTTCTTCTTCAGGAAGCCGTTGTCATTCGAGGAGAAGGCCGCGAAGGCGTCGAAGGGGAAGAAGCTCTATGTCCTTTCCATGCCCAGGCCGGATATAGTCGACGACATCCTCTGGGGCCAGCTGCATAAGATGCTCGGCCAGCTGGAGTCGCACCTCGGGGAATTCCAGCCGAAGGGAATAATCGCGGACGATTCGCGCCACCTGGTGCGCCTCGCGATAATATTGGGCAGGGACCGCCTCCCCGATAAGATGCTCGTCGCCGGGCCGCCATTGGAAATGAAAAAACACGCGGCGCAGTTCAGGAAAAGCCACAAGAGGGGCAGGTTCATCATAAAAAAGAAGCGGCTCTATGCCGAAGTGAAGCGCCCCCTGGCGAAGGCTGATGAAGCGATACACTCTTTCTTCCGCGCGTTCGCCACAACCAAATCGCATCTTGCGTATCCGGAAGAGATGCTCGTTTTGGAGAAGAAGTGAGCGGGGCGGGCGCCACCTGCGCCGCCATCACACCCTTCCAATCCTTTCCCTCAGCATGTCCAATCCTGCAAGCAACTACAGCATTACCCTCTCGCCAGGGAGCGGGGCCACCGACCTGAACCCGTGGTCCTCTTCCAGCTCTTTTGCGAAGTCCTCGGGCTTGTCTCCATGGACGAGCAGGATTTTCTCCGGGTTCGCCTTCTTGATGAAGCGCAATAGGTCGCTCCGCCCGGCATGCGCAGAAAGGTCCAGGTAATCTACGGGCAAGTCCACCGCCAGCTCCTGCCCGTCTTTGACTATGTTGCCGTTGTTCTGGAGCATCCAGCCGTTCGTGCCCTCGACGCAGTATCCGGTGAATATTATCCTGGATTCCGAGTTCGCGTTGAAGATGTAGTTCAGCATCGGGCCTCCGTTTAGCATGCCCGCAGTGGATATTATCACGGACGGCTCGCGCAGGGCCGCCTTCTTGTCCGGAATCGACTGCACAAGCGTCACGCTCCGGACCGCTTTCCTGAAATTGTCCGCATCTTTAAGGTATTTGGGGTACTGCATGTAGATGCGCGCCATCTCGCGGCCCATTCCGTCCACGAAAATCGGTATCTCGCGGTCATAGCTCCGGAGAAGCGCTATCAGTTCCTGCGTCCGGCCGAGGGCGAAAGCCGGCAGAAGGACGTTGCCCCCGTTTTCAAGCGTCTCATAGACGGTCGCCATGAACTTCTCTTCCGCCTCCCTCCTTGGCGGGTGCTCCCTCTTGGCATACGTGCTCTCAATCATGAGCGTGTCCACGCCTTCGACGAATTTCGCGCCCCTGTGCATGAACGTCTCCTCGATTTTGAAGTCGCCGGTGTAGAGGAAGCTCCTGCCCTTGTGCGTCACCTCGACCATCGCGGCTCCGCTGATATGGCCGGCGTCATAGAGCTCGATTTTCGTCTCCCCGCTGGTTATCGGGTGCCGGTAGAGGAGGGGGTTCCAGAACTTCTGCGCCTTTTTCAGGTGGCCAAGGCGATATGGCAGGTCGTCGCCCATGATCTTCATCGAGTCCATCCAGAGGACCTCGCATATGTCCTTCGTGGGCGGGGTGGAATACCAGCGTATCCGGTTCTGGGTGTATAGCGCTGGAATGCAGCCCGAGTGGTCCAGGTGCGCGTGCGAGAGCACCATCAAATCCGGCTTGACGGGCGTCTCAAGCGGGAACTTGGCCGTGCCGCTTTCGTCGAATATCTTTATGCCGTAGTCGAGCATGATGTTGCGGTCGGTGTGAAGCATGAACGCGCTCCGCCCGACTTCCCTTGACGCGCCCAGGCACTCGACGAAAGTCTCCATGGCTCCTCAATCGGATACAAAACTTTAATAGTTTCTCCTTGGATTTTACCTTGCTCCCAAGCACAGATGCCGTATGGAAAGCACCGCGATTCTCGACTTCGAGTGGATTCTGCTATTCGCCGCAATCGCAGGCATGGCCGCAGTCCGGCTCAGGATGCCTCCCGTAGCCGGCCTTTTGCTTGCGGGGATGGTGATGGGCCCTAACATGCTCAACCTCGTCGATTTGCCCACAATCGACATGCTCGCCGAGCTCGGGGCGGTCCTCCTCCTGTTCATGATTGGCGTCGAGTTCAGCATCACCAAGCTGCTTTCCTCAGGCCTGCGCGCCATCATCAGCAGCTTCATCCTTGTCTTCCTCACCTTCACGGTCATGCACGAGGTCTCGATACTCCTAGGCTACGACTATCTGACGTCGCTCTTCATCGCCGCGATGCTGTCGCTTAGCAGCACCGCAATCATGATGAAGATACTCGAGCAGAAGCGCCTCACCGACCGGCAGGAGACGCCCGTCCTAATCACCATCCTCATCATAGAGGACCTGATAGCCGTCTTCATGCTCACTTTCTTCTCGAGCATGAAATCCGGCACCTTCAGCTCAGAGGACCTTATCGGGGCCGTCTTAATCTCCCTGGCCGTCATGGTGTTCGCCTACCTGGTGCTCCTGCGCATCCTCAAGAAATTCTCTATGCTTTTCCTCCGCTACCAGGCGGAGGACACCCTCATACTATTCGCTTTCGCGCTCGGCGTCGGCATGAGCGTGCTCGCATCGGTAGTCGGCCTCACCCCGTCAATCGGCGCGTTCCTTGCCGGAAGCATGATAGCCGGCCTGCCAATCGGCCGGGACGTGGAGCAGGCGATACGGCCGTTCAGCCATGTCTTCTCGTCATTCTTCTTCCTCTCGGTCGGCATGCTGATAAGCCCGGCCGCGCTCGCCGTATCCGCCGACATGACCATGATACTGATAGGGGCCTTCATGGCGACCGTGTTCCTTGCGACCGCATTCACATTCTTCCTGATCAGTTCCAGCGGGCGCTCTTCGGTCTTTGCGGGCCTTGCGATGCTCCCCCTGGGTGAATTCTCCCTGCTGATCGCCAAGGAGAGCGTGGGCGTCGTGACCGCAGACCTGGTCGGCATAGCGTCAATCGGGGTGCTCTTGACCTCGCTAGTCTGCTCCGTCTCCCTTAACCGCAGCGAGCGCATCTACGCATGGTTGAAGCACCGCCTTCCCGTGTGGTTCCTGGACAGCCTCAGGGACGCCTCCGGGTATTTCAGGAACGTTCTCTGCGCATTCGAGCCTGGCGGCTATTTCCACCGCCTATTCGTCGCGGAGCTGAAAAAAAGCTTCTCCGACCTCTTCTACCTGGTAGGCGCGCTGATCTTCTATTACGCGGCGAGGCCGTTTCTGCAGTTCGAGGTCGCCTTGTTAGGCTTCAGCATGACTGCGCACACCGCGCTTCTTGCCATTATGGCCGCGCTTTTCCTGGTTTCGCTTACGCGCCTGCTCCTGTCGCTAAAGCGCCTCTTCGACGCGCTGGCCACGATATTCTCCCGGACCACGCCCCAGGCCAGCCAGGTGTCGATTGTCAGGAACATCCTGATTGCCGGCACCCTCTTCATGCTGTTTGCCAACTCCTACCTGGTTGTGGATGTCCTGAAGCTGCCCAGGGAATTCAACTGGGCGTCGATACTCTTCGGCGTCCTGTCCGTATTCTTCCTATGGAGCGCCATACGCGCCTCCTCGCTTTGGCTGTTCCTCAGGGAGCACAGGCCGATGGACATACTGAAGAACCAGATCATGGCTTCAAAAGACGACTACATCGTCGTGGGGGGCAACGGGTCGTCCAAAGGGGGGGAGAAGAGGCAAAAAGGCAAGGCGAAGAAGAAAGTCATATTCCTCAGATGATCTTGCCCGGATTGAAGCGCGGCGGGCGGCCGCATCCCGGTTCCCGCCTAATCGCCGCACGGCATTGCAGCGCTACGTTTATATTTTCCGCATCCGATATTTCATGCGCATGCCAACCATGGACCCGGTGGCCAAGAGCCTCCTTAATGGGGTTGCCCTTGTCCTATTACTCTATATCATCTCAGTCCCTTTCTTCATCTACGTGGAGGGCCTTACGCCAATAGAATCCGTATATTTCGTTACGGTTTCCATCACTAGCGCCGGATACGGGGACATCGTTCCCAAGACGGACATCGGCCGCATGTATACCGTCGCCCTGCTGCTTGCGGGCGTTTCGATTTTCTTCTACCATGTCACCCACATCGGGCAGTTCAAGGAAAAGACCATCGACCCGCACATCCAGCGCAGGCTCCAGGTCCTCCGAAACCTGACCGCACTCCAGACCGGCGACGTAGAATCCTCCCAGCTCAAGAGAATCAAGGAGAAGATATACCTGGAAAAAGGCACCGGGAAGGACCGGGAGAAAGGCGACGACCGCAGCCATGGGTTCGGTAGGCTATGAAAGGCACCAGCAACCCGGACCTGTACGGTGAAAAGTTCGTCAGGAACCCGCTTACGAAAGCCCAGCAGGCGAAGGTCCGGAAGGCTGTGTTCGCGATAGTGGGCCTCGGGGGGACGGGCGGCTTCATTCTTGAAAACCTCCTGCGGATGGGGGTGGAGAATCTCATCGTTTTCGACCACGACCGCTTCGAGCTCTCCAATTTCAACCGCCAGCCGCTTGCCACCGCGGACTTCCTCGACATGCCGAAAGTCCATGCGGCCGTGGCTCGGGCGAAGGCCATCAATAAGGGGATAGATATAACCACTCACGAGGAATTCGGGGAAGGCTCCGGCCCTGCGATAAAAGGCGCCGGCATCGTGCTTGACGGGACGGACAACGTGAAATCCAAGCTAATCCTCTCGCGCATCGCCCGGGCGCAAAAAATCCCGTACGTCTTCTGCTCGGCGCAGGGCTCGCGGGGCATAGTGTCGGTTTTCACCTCATACCGTTTTGAGAAGGCGTTCAGCCTGCCCGAAGACGAAGACGCGCTGGCGCGCTACCAGATGTGCCAGAGCGTAATCTGCCCCGCTGCCTCGCTCGCCGGCACGCTCGCGGCGTCGCAGGCAGTGAGCGCGCTCCTCGGGATGCCGTACGCGAAGGCTCCCGATGCGATTTTCTTCGACCTATTCCGGAAGGACGTGTTCTGGAGGGGGAAGCTCGGATGAGCCGCTCTGAGGGTTTTTTCGTAATCGCGCCGTGCACCACGGCAAACGGCGTGGAAATCCGGCTTAACGGCAGGAGGATAGACCTGGCCAGGGCCGGGGCCGCCTTTGCCAAGCTTGGCGAAGTGGCGGGCTCAAGCCCCGTCGTCCTGCTCGTCAAGATGGGCGGCTACTCAATCAGCGTATACGGGAGCGGGAGAATGATGGTCAAGGGTGAGCGCAAGCCAACGGACAAGGCAGCGCAAGACCTTGCCAAAAAAATCCTCTCTGCGCTGGAAGCGGAGGGTGCGCTCATATGAGAATCGATTTCCACGTGCATACCAATTCATCGATTGATTCAACAATCGACCCGAAGGCGCTTGCGCGCAAGTCACAGGAGCTCGGAATCGTGCCTGCGATAGCCGACCACAACAGCATCTCCTCCCATGCCGCGATGCGCGCCCTGAAAGCCCCGTTCATCCCGGCCGAGGAGATTTTCACCGACCATGGCGACCTTATCGGCCTCTATGTCAATGAGCTGATACCTAAGAAGACGCCTTTCCTCGAGGCAATCGACAAAATCCACTCGCAGGGCGGCCTTGCCTGCCTCCCGCATATGTTCGACCACGGGCGCTCAGGGAAGCATGCGGCAGAAGCTGACGCCGCAAAGGTCGATATCGTGGAAGTTTTCAACGCGCGCTGCATGCGCAAAGAGTATAACGAGAAGGCCGCGGCATTCGCGAAAAAGCACGGCCTTCCCGGGGCCGCCGGAAGCGACAGCCACTTCTTCTTCGAATTCGGAAGAACGTATGCGGTGCTTCCGGACTTCGATATAAGCAATCCGAGCGCCCTCCTAAGGACCCTCAAAACCCAAAACACGAAACTCGTTACCCGCAAGGCGCCCTTCTTCGTGCGGGGAACGACTACTATTGTCGCGATGACGCGGAAGCTTAGCCGTGCGCTCCGCAGAACGCCTCCGCAGGCCATAGGCGCGAACGTGGATGCGAAATCTATTTAATGATGAGATAAGCATCAAGATGCGATGGCTGAGTCTTTCGTCGGCATAGAAGTCGCCGTCATAGTTGTGACCGCGTCGATAGTGCTCGCAGGCATACTTGTCGGCCTGGGCCGCGCGTTCGGCTTCAAGCGAATCGAAATGTTCGGCCTTGAAGAGCTGATGCAGTCCATCATCAACGCGGCAATAATCGGCTCTTTCGCGGCGGTGGTCGAGCTGGTCGGAGTCATAAGCTCATCTGTGGTGAGCGAGACCTGCTCCAAAGGCAATGTCATCGTCCAGCTGTCCTGCAGCCTGGGCAATCTGAACGACTCCCTCTTCTTCCTCATGCAGGGCATGATGCGGCTCCTAAACATCGTGGGCTACTACCAGGATTTGGCGCTGGATTTCGGCGCGTTCTCGGTTTCGCCGTTTGCGAACCTCTCCCCGGTCTCCGATGCGCTCTCCCAGCAGCTCCTCAGTACCAGCATGATCATGATGCTGGTCGAATTGAACGCCCAGATCGCAGCGTTCATCGGGCAGAACGCGCTCGCACTGCTGTTTCCCGTAGGCCTCGTCCTGCGGACGTTCTTCGCTACGCGCAAAGTCGGCGGCTTCATGATAGCCCTCGCAATCGGCCTCTACGTCTTCTACCCCACATTCATCCTCGTCTTCCCTGACCCCGCGCCGGACATCATGAACTCGACAGCCCTGGTCGAGAACTTCACCAACAACAGCTTCTATGCCACCGTCCCGGTTATCGACCTCAACAGCAACTATGCAATCGCCGGGAAGCTCGACCTCCTAAGCGGCAGGTGCGACCCGGCGGACTTCAACATATCGACATGGGTCGTCTTCGAGAACGGCACCAACGTCACATACGCGACGAACGTGTCGAATACGACGACCATATGCGACGACTGGCTCCTTTCCCAGAACCTGACCAGCAACGTCACTGCGAACATGACAACCGATTTCAGCGGCGGCCTGACGATGATACTCCAGTCGGACGGCAGTTCGCTCGCAAAAGCCGCGGTCTATTCCGTGATAGCGCCCATATTCTCCCTTGCGGTGACTTTCGTGTTCGTCCGGGAGCTCGCGAACATCCTCGGTAGCGAGATTGGCCTCAAGACGCTTGCGAGCATATGATAAGATTTTTATATGATGCCGGTTCGATGTGATGTATATGTTCATCAACCGCGCCGTGACGGCCATCTCCCTCCTTGGCGGGCTCGTCGCAATCGTGATTTCGCTCCTTTCAGGAAACCCGATAATGCCGATTGTCGCGGCCTTGTTCTTCTCAATCACCCTCATGCTCTGGAAATACGGCTACCTAATCATACCGTTCTTCACCAAGGCCGCAAACATCATCGAGATGCATGACGGCTACGAGGTCCCACCGACGCGCGACTACATCATAAAGAAGAACGAGAGCGGGTACTACGCGAGCAAGTTCCTGGAAATCCGCTTCTACGAGAGTTCCATGGACAAGAATTCCGAGGAGAAGAAGACGATGTTCGACTCCTTCGAGAAGGCGGTCAGCTCGCTGAAATACATAGTGAAGATCTCCCTCATGATAAGCACCCTTGATTTGTCCAAGCACATAGAGGAAATCAAGACGAAGCGCGGCACCGTTGAAGCCAAGAAGGCCAAGGAGACGAAGCTGGCCGCGGACGAGAGCATGCGCATGGACAGGGAGCTTGCGTACTGGAACCGCCTCCTCGACCGCATTACGCAGGGCGAGAGGCCTGTGGAGATCATTGCCTTCGCCACGACGACCGCCTTCGGCCTCACCAGGGACGAGGCGCTAAGCCGCGTGAACCGGCAGGCGAAAGAGCTGAAAACAATACTCTCAAGCTCGCTAGGCTGCGATGTCCGGGACCTGTCGGATTTGGAAATGCTCCGCTGCTTCGAGTGGGACTTCTTCTTCCCGACCACGCAGGAAGAGATTAAGGACGCCCTGTTCTGAGCCGGAGGGCTCCAGCCATCCATCCAGCCCCATGGGCTTCCGCCTCCTTTCCCATGACTCCAAATCCTGGTGCCGGGGGGGGGGCAAAGCAGCCCTTTTTATTAATTTCGCTATAAATGTATTTATGTGGTTATAGATGCAGCGGTCATTCAATGATACAATCATAAACGTTTTCGTTGACCGGGAACGGCGGGTAATGAAGACCTGCACCCGCAGCGGGAAAATCGGAAAGGCGGAGGAACTGGGCAGCTTGAAGGGCATTATAGAACTCAGCGCCCGGGAAAATCCCTTCGGGCTCTCGCTGTCCGATGCCCTGGAGCGGCTGGAGCGCAGGCATGGCTGCAAGCTCGCATGCATCCTGGGGCAAATCAATGGCGAATCGCTCGTCTACTTCGTTTACGCTCCAAAGGGACAATCGCATGGCATAAGGGACGAACTGGCACGGTTCAAGGACTAGGGATGGATGTGAGGCCCACCGCTTTAGAGTCGAGGAATAATCTGGCCCAGCCTGGGAATGCGGGGCTGCGTAAATGCCCCTAAAACTGAACCTGCCACCCTGAAGCGCTTTGAATGGGGCTTCTTCTTCCCGACCACGCAGGAAGAGATAAAGGACGCGTTGTTCTGAAGCCGCGTCGCGGGACCTCCGAGGCCCCGCCATCTTGCCCGCCTTTCCATCGCCGTAATGTTTATATACCGCCCCGGAGATAGTTCTAACGTCTGAGGTAAGGCTGAGATGAAACCGTCCTACATGCTCTCAAAGGAGATTGCGCGCAAGATGATTCTTGTGCACCCTCCGGAGCCTCGCAAAGAGCTTTTGCTCTCGCTTCCGACGCAAGGCGTATACATCGGCAAGACGCGCTTCCTCCGGACCCCCGTCTTCTGGAACCCAAGCAAGCTCATCAACCCGCACCTCGCCATAATCGGCATAACCGGCTCGGGCAAATCCTACACCGTAAAAACGTTCCTCACCCGCGCCTCCATGATATGGAACACCAACGCCGTAATTTTGGACTGGGTGGGCGAATACAACGAGTGGGTGAAGCAGGCCGGCGGCCGCGTAATCAACCTTGCGACCGAGCGCCTGAACATCCTGGACCTTGTCGGCCTGCCGAAACGGAGCAGGATAAAGCAGATAATCTCGGCCCTCGACATACTCCTGGACCTCAAAAGCTACCCGAACGAGCGCGACGACATAGAGGAGGCGCTCGAATTCGTCTATTACAAGGCCAACGGCTCGAAGCCCACCCTGAAAGAGCAGGTCAAGGCCATGCGCAACGAGCAGAAGAAGACGCACAAGTTTAAGCTGAATAGGGATGACGTCAGGGAGGCGCTTGGCGAACTGTGCGAAGGCGGGAAATGCGAGAAGCCGACGCTGGCGCACGTCGTCCACATCCTTGAGCGCAGCAACAAGAAGAAGGCCGCGAGGCTTCTCAAGCGCTTCACGGCCGAAGGCTCGGATTTCTTCGCCGGCTCTTCAACGCTCAACATCAAGGACATCACATCCGGCGGCCTCGTCTGCATCGACCTCCACGACCTTCCGAGCGAGGAGATGCGGTCACTTGCCGGCCTCACGATACTGCAGTACATCAAGGAGCTGATGCGCGCCGAGGGCATGCAGAAGGACAACCGGCATGTGCGCCTCTTCGTGGTCTTGGATGAGGCGTGGAAAATCGCCCAGGACGAGCGCTCTGACGTCATAACGATTGTCCGCGAAGGCCGGAAGTACAATTTTTCCCTGGTAATCGCGACGCAGAACCCGTCCGACATGCATAAGACGATTTTCAGCAACATCGGGACCGTGTTCGTCCTGCGCCTCATACTCAAGGAGTTCCGCGACTATGTCCGCAATTCCATCGGCTACTCTGATTTCATAGACGGCGAGATATCCAAGTTCGGCGTGGGCGACGCCGCGGTCAACATGATATTCGCAGAGAGGCAGTCCCGCGTCATGACATTCCTCATGGACAAGATTGACGGGGAGGAGCCCCTGCTCATTTACAAGATACGGGGTGGAGAGATGATTGTCGAAATCGAGAGGGAGCAGTTCGTGCGGATGCTTTACGAGATAGGGCTGAACGAGTCCCAGCTGAACCTGATAAAGAGCGAGTTCGAGCGCGGCGACGGGCTCCTAGACGGGGAGCAGCTGGTAGCCGTATTGGAGAAGTTCGGCTACTCCAAGCCGTCCATAATCTCATTCCTGCGCCAGCTGGGCATAGACGAGAAGAACCTCATCAAGGTGTTCTCGCTTGTCCGCATGCGCAAGGCCACGAAAGGAGTGGTGAATCTGGTCCTGGAAGACGGGATGAACCCGCCGTCCATCAAAGGAGTCTAAGCGGAGGTGGCGTACAGATGGCAGAAGAGAAAATCACGGTTTTGGGCAAGCAGAAAAAACCCCTCAAAGGCCTTGCGACCCTGCTTAGCGGGCTCGGTTTCACGAGGATAACGTATGCCAGGAACGTCCTTTCGGTGGAGAAAATAAAAGGCACGGACCTCCAGGGCAAGCCTTATTTGGAGTACCGTGTCGAGTTCAAGGACGGCTCGATTGACTTCCTCTACAGCTTCTCGGCGAAAAGGAGCCGCATCGCCCGCCTTCTGGACCTGATGCCCACGTTCCTGAACATCCTGCAGGTCGCGGAGGACTATTACGACGTGCGCCCCACCGGCATCTTCACGCACATAAACGCGCTCCTTTCCGAGACGTCCAAGATAATCGACCGTGATGCATTGGAGTTCTCGACGCAGCTATCCGAGCTGCAGGCGCGCTACGCGGACATGAATGCGAAATACGACGACCTTGTCCGCTCGGGCGAGGCCAACACGCGGCTCCTCCTCGAATGCGAAAGGAAAAGGGACGAGGTCTCGAAAAAGCTGACCGCGCTAAGCGGCATGGGGGATGACCTTTTGAAGGAGACGCTTTATGGCTGGATCAAGCTCCACGGGGGCACGATTGACATCCGCGAATTCTCCAAGGCGAATTCCGTCGCCGTGACTAGGGCCGAGGACGGCCTCAACATGCTGATTCGCGAAGGCTACATCCGGAGGCGCTTCGAATGATCCGGAAGAGGAAGGGGAAGGCAAACCCCGCCGCAGGCACCGCTGCCGTTAGGGGGATGCAAGCCAAAGGAAGGCGCAACAAGGGCGCCGCGGGCTACGCGCAGGAAACCGAAGACGCGGGGCGCGAAGCCGATGCCCCGATTACCCAGTACATCTTCACGTTCGAGCTCATCCGCCAGTATCCGACGGTGCGCTCCTTCATAGTCAAGCAGCCCCTGAAGCGCTCGTTCAAGGACACGGTCGACGAGTTCTTCGGAGGCAACAAGAAAGGCGTCTACCGGATTTAATCGCTCTTGGCGGTCTGGTGGCGGGTCATCCTTATGAAAGTGCTTATCGTAGGAAACGGCGCGCGCGAGCATGCGATTGCCGAGAAGCTGGCGCAGGACTGCGAGCTCTCATCGGTCATGTCAAAGAAGAATCCGGCCATCGCGCAGCTCTCTAAGGATTATTGGATTTGCGACACGGAGGATGCCGAAGCGGTCGGGAAGGCGATTGCGGGCCGCGAGTTCGATTTGGGATTCGCGAGCCCGGACGCCAGCCTCGCAGCAGGCGTAAGCGATGTCCTGGCCAGAAGCGGCATGCTCGTGGCTTCGCCGACGAAGGCGGCCGCGCGCATCGAATGGGACAAATCGTTCATGCGCAGCCTGCTTGAGCGCCATAAGATAAGCGGCTCGCCCCTGCACGAAGTGGTGAATGCCGCGGAGGATGCGCGGCGCGTCATCAGGGACTTCGGCGCTGTCGCTGTCAAGCCCCTCGGCCTCACAGGCGGCAAGGGGGTCAAAGTAAGCGGGGACCATTTCCACGAGATAGACGAGAAGGTCGCTTATGCACAGTCCCTGATTGAAAAGGACGGCAGCGTCCTAATCGAGGAGAAGCTTGTGGGCGAGGAGTTCACGTTCCAGTGCTTCTCGGACGGCTCGCGGATAGCGGTGATGCCGCCGGTCCAGGACCACAAGAGGGCATATGAGGGCGATTTGGGGCCCAACACCGGGGGCATGGGGTCGTACTCTTCCGGGAAGCGCCTCCCGTTCATGGAAGAGGCGGACCGGGAAGAGGCCCAGAAAATCCTCCAGAGCGTCGTCCATGCGATGAAAAAGGACGGGAACCCCTTCCGGGGCGTCCTGTACGGCCAGTTCATAATCACGGCAAATGGCGTGAAAATCATAGAATTCAACGCCCGTTTCGGCGACCCTGAGGCGATGAACGTCATCTCGCTGCTCCAGGATTCTCTTACGGACGTCTTCCTGTCGATTGCGGAAGGCCAGCTCTCCAGGCCGGCATTCTCGGATGATTGCACCGTCGTCAAGTACATGGTCCCGGAGGGCTACCCAGGCAAGCCCCTAAAGGATGCCGCGGTGTCCATTGACGCGGCCGGAGTGGAAGGCTCTGGTGCAAAGGTGTATTACGCCTCCGTCTACGAGCAGGGCGGGAAGATACTCACGACAGGCTCCCGCGCCTTCGGCGTGCTTGGGAGGGCGGCCAGCCTTGACGCGGCGGAGCGCATCGCGGAAAAGGGATGCTCCTTCATCAAGGGGCCCGTATGGCACCGCAGTGACATCGGCACCAGCGCACTGATTGGGAAAAAACTGGAGCGCATGCATTCTATCCGGGGCTGATCTGTTGGAAACGAACCTGCGGAACGCATTCTTCCTGCTTCTCCTGCTTTCCGCCGCATCCGCATCCGCATCCGGTTTCGGCTACTCCCGCGTAACGCTGCACCGGACGTGGGAGATTACAAGCGGCGCGCCGTTCGATTTCACGGGGGCGCTCGCGGTCAACGACAGCAGCCAGCGCGTTGTCTCAGTCACCACCACGCCCGGGATGGAGCGCTCGGTGGACGAAAACGGCACCATAGTGCTTCATTACTCTGGCAACGGCACAATCACCCTGGAGGCGAATGCGATTGTCGACATCAATTACGACCCCCGGATACCCTCCGACCCGGCCGTCCCCGGAAATCCGCTTCAGGGGACGGGCCTTACGGAAGCCGATGCGGGCATCTCGCACCAGGCCCGGGAGCTCTCGCATCCGGACTCGGCGCTCCTCACAATCCGCGACCTGGTGAACTGGGTGCACGGGTATGTCGCCTACGACATCAATTATTGGGGGAAATCGAAATCCGCCATGGAAGTGTACCGGGAAAAGCGCGGCGTCTGCGTCGAATACACCCACCTGCTGATATCTCTTGCGCGCAGCCTCGGCTTCCAGACGCGCTATGTCAGCGGCTATGTCCATACGGGCTCCTGGCAGCCCCACGCTTGGGCCGAGATTTACCTCCCGGGCCATGGATGGCTGGCGGCGGACGCCACCTTCGCCCAGGCCGGCGTGCTGGACAGCACGCATCTCGCCATCCGCAAAAGCGACGACCAGTCCGCTTCATACGACCTCCTCATTTCCGAAGACGAGAACGTGGACATCCGGGCGCAGGATAGCCTTGAAACGGCTTTCGGGTCAAACGACGCGAAGGGGGTTTCAGTGAACCTGAGTGTCGACTCGAGGACGCTCGTGGCCGAAGTCACCATCAACAACAGCAGGCCCGCTTATGCCCTGGGCTCGCACACGTTCTCCGTCCCCGAAGCCTACGGCGGGGAAGAGGCGTCGGTGATGCTCCTGCGGCCGAATGAGACAATCCGCCTTTACCGCGGATTCAACCGCTCCCTTTTCCAGGACGGGTTCCTTTATACGATACCTGTTTCGGCATCGTTCAACGACGCCTCCGATTCGGAGAACCTGACGGCAGACCTCTTCCTTCCCGGCAGCGGCCCTGGCGGGGGCGGCGCATCGCCCCCAGGCGGCTGCGCGGCGTCATACGTCATCCTGGGCTCCCTCGCCGCCGCGGTGCTTGCCGCAGGATGCGCTTTGAGGCTGCGGAATCCGGCAGAATCCGCTGGTTAAAAACACTTCCCCGCATTCAAGGTTTCATGGCGCTGATTCATGTGGTGGGCGGCGGGCCGGCGGGCTCGATTGCCGCAATCAGCGCCCTCCGCAGCGGGCACGGCGTGGTGCTTTCCGAAGAGCACAATGTGGCCGGCCTGCCGCGCAACTGCTCGGGCCTTTTCTCCCGTGACGGCCTCGGCACGCTCTCGCCGTTTATAGATTACCGAAGGCACGTGGTCAATCCCATCCGCGGGGCGCGCATCAGTTTCGCAGGGACCGGGATAACCGTCCGGCGCAAGGATGCGGTGGCGTTCGTCTGCGACCGGGCCGGCATGGACCGCGAACTGGCATCCAGAGCAGAAGCGGAAGGCGCGCAAATCCGTTATGGGGAGCGCATCCGCTCGTCATTCCACAGCAGAAACATCATCGGCGCCGACGGCCCTCTTTCGGCAGTGGCCCGGCATTTCGGATTCCCGGCCATCAGGCAGCACGTTGCGACGCTGCAGGCGCGGGTGCCTTATGAATCCGAGGAGCCGGACATGATAGAGATGCACCTATCAGGCGAGCGGTTTCCGGGCTTCTTCGCGTGGGTGATTCCCCAAAACGCGCACACGGCGGAGTTCGGCGTGGGCGTCGAGCTGCCCAATCGGCCTGCCGCGGCATGGAACCGCCTTATGCGGATGAAGGGGATTGCGGCCCCTCCCAAGCCCTGCGGATTCGTCATACCCATCCTGCCGCGCTCCAAGACGGCGGTTCGCAAAAACGGCTTCAACGTCGTCCTCGCCGGCGATGCCGCAGGGCAGGTGAAATCCACGACCGGGGGCGGGGTCATATTCGGCGGCAACTGCGCCGCCCTTGCCGGGAAATACGCCCTCTCGCCGGCCCGCTACGAATTCGAATGGCGCGCGAAGTTCGGGCCCGACCTTGCGATGCACCGGGCCATCCACCGCTTCATATCCTCCCGCTCCGACCCCGAGCTATCATCCATCGGGAGAAGGATTAAGAAACTGAATATCGATTCATATCTGTCTCATCATGGCCACATGGACAGGCCTACGAAGATGCTGCGCCCGCAGCTTCTGGCGCACATGCTGAAAAACATCGCTGGCATTGCGTGACTTTCATTGGAGGGATTACATGGAAGGCAAGGTTGAACGCTATATTCATGAGGAACTCTGCGCCCGGAAGGGCCTTCTCTTCGCCTTGATAGACCCGCTCGACTACAAGTCGCCCGAGGATGCGATAAAGACCGCGCGCAACGCGGACGAGGGCGGCGCCGACCTCATACTTATCGGGGGCAGCACCGGGGTGCAGGGCGAGGTGCTCGATTCGGTGGCCAAGGCCATCAAGCAGGCCGTATCCAAGCCCGTGGTCCTGTTCCCCGGCAACATCGGCACGCTCACGAAATACGCGGATGCGGTCTATTTCATGTCCATGCTCAATTCGCGGAACACCTACTGGATAAGCGAAGCGCAGGTGCTGGCCGCACCGACAATCCGGCACTACGGCATCGAGCCGCTTCCCGTCGCTTACGTCGTCGTGGAGCCGGGCGGGACCGTCGGCTGGGTCGGCGATGCAAAGCGCATCCCACGCGAGAAGCCGAAAATCGCCGCTGCGTTCGCGATGGCGGCCGAGTACATGGGCTTCCGCTTCTTCATCACCGATGCCGGAAGCAACCCCGAGTCCGGCCACATCCCCCTCGAGATGGTGAGCGCGGTGCACTCCTCGATATCAATCCCGTATATCGCCGCCGGCGGGATTCGCACTCCGGAGCAGGCGAGGAATGTCATCAAGGCCGGCGCGGACATCATCCAGGTCGGCACTGCGTTCGAAAAGGAGAATTCGGTCCAGAAAATCAGGGACATGGTCAAGGCAGTGCGTGAAGGTGCGAAGCTGAGGCCGAAACCGTAGGATTGCCGGGCCGCGTACGGCCCGGGGCATGGATATGGACTCCCTCTTTGAAAGGTATGGCCGGCATGCCGGGCTCCTCTCGCCGCTAATCTTCATCATCCTGACAGCCGCCGGGATAGCGAATTATCCCGGCTACGGCCCTTCCGCCAATTACCTAAGCGACCTGGGTGTCGGCCCCCGCTCGGCAGTGCTGTTCAACAGCGGAATAATGCTTTCGGCGATTCTGGGCATCCTATTCTCCATTTATCTCTGGAAACGCTTCCCCCCCGGCCCGGCAAAATCCGGGGCGTTCATGATGGCCGCCGCCCTGGTGTTCTTCGCCCTGCTGTCCGTTTTCACCGAGTGGAACCTTTCGGTCCATCTCTTTTTCGCGGGCATGTTCTTCTCACTGGCCCTGGCATCGCTCATGCTAGTGGGGGCCGGCCTGAGGCAATGGGACGGCCGGCTGGCGGCATTCTCGCTCCTGATCGCCGCGCTAATCCTCCCGCTGCCCCTTTCGGCGTTCAGCCCGCTTTCCGAGCACCTTGCCGCCGCCGCGTTGCTCGCGTGGTCTCTGGGCATGTGGGCATATGGCGGCCGCCAGGAAGATTATATGCGCTACGAATGGGTCTGGATGTAGGCAGTCGGCAGCAACCGCCCGGCATCAAGCATATATAGCTTTTCTGCTTTATTGCATCAGGTGCTGGCATGAACATCTCATTCATAGAATTCCTGGCAAAGCACGGGGCGATGAAATTCGGGGAGTTCACCCTCAAAAGCGGGAGGATTTCCCCGTATTTCATAGACATGGGCGCCCTGACAAGCGGCGAGACGATATCCGACCTGGGCCGGTACTATGCCTCCAGAATCCACGAGGCGTACGGCGACAAGTTCGACGTGATTTTCGGCCCTGCATACAAGGCCATCCCAATCGCAATCAGCGCGGCAATCGAGCTCAAATACCTCCACCATATGGACAAGAAATGGCTTTTTGACCGCAAGGAGATGAAGCTGCACGGCGCGGACGCCAACAGCGTGTTCGTCGGCAGCCAGAACATCGACCACGGCGAGCGAGTCGTGATTGTGGATGACGTCCTGACGACCGGCGGCACCAAGGTGGAGGCCATCGAAAAGCTGGAGAAGACGCTGAAAGCGGAGGTCGTCGGCATTGTGATTGCAGTCGACCGCCAGGAGATAGGCAAGCGCAGGAGCGCCATTCTGGAGTTCACCGAGCAGACCGGAGTGCCGGTGCATCCCATCATCGACATCCACATGTCGTTCAACCACCTGAAGAACAAGGCCGTGGACGGCAAGGTCTACGTGAACGACAAGATATTCGAGAAATACCAGGACTACATGGCCAAATACGGGGCGAAATTCTAGATTCTCTCAAGGCAGAAATCCAGGTATCCGTCGTCTATCATCGTCACTTCCAGCTTCGTGCATTTCGCGCCCATGCCCAGAATGCCCGCGACGCTGGGGGACGTCCTTCCGGAGTCGCCGGAAATCAGCTCTTTTATGTAGGTGCCGGCTTCGGCCTTGATGATGAGGGTGGCGTGCTTCGCATCCTGCCCCTCCCTGCGGATGAATTCAAGGTGCTTGATTTTCCTGTGGCGGACCAAATCCGCCCTCCGGTGAGCTACGCGCGTTGGCGTCTGCTGGAGGAGCATGGCGCCCTCAAGCGCACGGATTTTCGCGGCATCCGCCTCGCCGGCATCGCGCTCGAATTCCACTTCGGCCTCGTAAGTCTTGTCGAAGTGCGACTCGGTCACGACCTCGGCAAAAGAGCGCGGCACGAAGCGCAAATCCACGGCCTCGACTTCGCCGCTTTTTTTGATTTCGCCAGCAAGCATGACTAGGTCCAGGGTCCGGATTGCCGGGGCGCTGACTTCAAGGACGAAAGGCCTTCCGGCGCTGTTTGTGGCATCCACGTCCTCCCGGCCCGAAGCATGCATCACGTAATCTCGGGCGCCTGCCGCCTTCTTCACCGGCTCGCCTATCCTCTCCTCGACGGATTCGTAGAATTTGCCCTTCCCTTCGCATCCGGGGCAGCCTTTCCCGCGATCATGACCGACGATTCGGTCATGGTGCGCAGGGGGCATATACCCCCTGCCGTCGCATTTCGGGCATTTCCACCTGCTCTGCGAAAGGCCTGCCGCGCGCTTCCTGTACCTGCCGAAAATGAACATGTCGCTTTTCTGCAGGTCCACCGTGCCCTTCGTGAAGTCGAATACGACCTTGCATTCCCCCTCGGCGCAATACTCCGCGCCGGTCGCCTTGCGGAGGGCGGAGGAAATCCTCCGGTTCAGGAGGTTCTTTATGCTCTCGGCCTGCCCAAGGCCATTATCCCAGGCCTTCTCCTCGCGCGCAAGCCATTCCTTGTCTATGACCGTGGAAATCGAGAAGCTTTTTGCTCCATCGGCCTTCAGCATCTGCGCACCCGTTTCCGCCATCGCGTCAGCCTTCAGCGCGCTGCCGCCGCATATCCCGCACTCGCCCTCCCCGAAGCGGGAGCCGTTGGCCAGGTTGCAGATTTTGCAGAGATACATAGTCGGGTCCACCATACGCCCATTGCCGGGGCTATCGGCTGCATCGTACGAAACCATAATGCTGAATGCGCTCTAAAACAGCTCCCTGTGCGGCTCGGAGGGAAGGGAATTCTTGATGCGGTATCCCTCGATAATCAGCGCGGCCCGCTTTATCTTGGAATCCAGGCCGCTCGTCTCCTTTTCCCCGAGGACCTTCTCCACGTAGAGGCCGAAGTCCGCAAGGGTGTTGGTGCCGTTCTGGGACATCGCTTTCAGCACCTCGACGACCGTCCGCTTGCCCTTCTCGTCGCTGCCCCAAATGCTGAGTGCAAGGGCCACCTGGTTTATGAAATGCGCCTTGTCGGATTCCGACATGCCCCTCCAGATTGTGACTATCTTCCCCTTGCTCTCGTCGTCCAGAAAATCCAGTGAAACCATGCGCTCATCCCGTAACCCAGCTTCTTAAGTTCAGCGCCCTTCCCTGGGCGGCCAGCTCCAGCCTCTCCCCCAAACCGACAGCTGATTCTATGGCGCGCTGCGTCATGACCGGGCTTAGGGACGCCCTCTGCTGTTCTGTCTCCTCGGCCCTGCGAACGACTATGTTCAGCTGCCTGCTCGGCGTCACTTCGTGCATGCTTTCCTCGCGCTGCCTTGGGGCGGCCTGCTGCTGCACGTCCCGCCGCTGGGGCGCGGCCTGCCGCCCTCCACCGGCCCGCGCTTCCGCGGCCTTTCTCCCTTCGGCTTCGAATTCGCGAACGACTTCCGGCGTGAAGCCCTTCCTCGACCTCGATGCCTCCTCGAGGATGCTGTTGATGATTGTTGTGATGTCCTCCTTCTTCCTCATCCCCTGTGAACCGGCCATGCCAATCTATCCGCACGAGATTTTTTAATGGTAATTCAGAAGAAATTGTCCAGGCTCTTCTGCTTCCCGCCGAACTTCATGCTGTATTCGTCGTAGCCCAGCTCCTTCATGATTTTCATGACGGCCGGGAGCACCTGGTTGTTGATGTAATAGTCCGCGTCGTAGTCTTTCGCGAGCTCAAGGGGCATCGCTTTTTCCGAGATGCTCTTTCCCGCCTTGCCCACGACGTATGATATGACCGTGCCCTTCTCAGCAACCAGGCCGGCGGCAATCATCTTCTTCGCGGCGTACAGCTCCGGGCTGACGATTTCGTATCTTGTCGGGTCCTTGTTGAGCTGCGTGCTGATTGCGAGCCTCTCTAGCGGGACCTTCCCATCCTGCAGGTCTGCGACGATTTCGCGGATGATTTTGACCGCCTTCTCCTTGCTGCCCTCCTTGAGAATCGCCTCGAGCACCTTGCGCTGGGTGTCCTTAGCCACGGAGGACCAGTCCCGGCGCACGAGCTCGAACCCGCGTATCTTTATCCTGCCGTCCTCGCCAAGAAGGGCGTATTTCTTCTTCGCCCCCCTCTCGCCGCCGCCCTTCTTGCTTACGAAAACGCCGCGGGGATAGAATCCCTCCAGTTCCAGCTCCATCTTCTCGGGCAGGGACTTGTTGATTTCATTCATGAAATCCAGCACGTCCTGCTTGCTCTTATAGAGCAGAAAGACGCTGTCCGTGTCGCTGTAGAGGACCGAGAATCCCTTTCCCTCGGCGCTAGCTATCGTCTCCATTATGTGCTTCCTCCCCCAGGCTGTCACGCTTTCCGCGCACGGGCGCGAGTACCAGCGCGAGCGCGCATAGCCCATGTAGCCGTAGAAGCTGTTTGCGAGAATCTTCAGGGCGTGAGAGCGGGCCTCGATGCGGACGTATTCGTCGCCCGCCTTTTCAAGCGTCTTAAGCCGCTTCTTCAGCTCCATTCTCTTGTCTATAAGGTAGTTGAGCACGAATGGGATGAGTCCGGTGGCGCTTTTCGAGAACCTCGCGCCCGTAGGCGATACGAAGCGGCCTTCGGATTCGGGCTTGCCGGGCGCCCCCCCTGGAGCAGCTCCGGCACCGTCCCCCCTCCCACCGCGCATCTCGTCTTCAATCAGAGTGCCGGGGTCGATATTGTAAGAGACGATAATCGAGGGGTACAGCCCGCGGAAGTCAAGCACCGCCACGTTTTCGTATATGCCCGGCTCCGGGAGCTTCACGAAAGCGCCCTGTATCGGCGCATTCACGCGCTCCATAATGGCGTCGCCGCCCGGCCTTGAGGGAATTATCTCCCCGCGCTCTGTCGCGTGGAACATCAGCAGGTTCTCGACCAGCTGGCCGCTCGTGGAAAGCGTGGTGTCGAACAGGGGCATCTTAGCCACGCCTGAAAGCTCGGCTTCCAGCGGCAGGAACCGCGACGCCAGCGCCGACGTCAGTTCGGCGTCCACGAGAGAATATTCGCAGAGCTTCCCGATATCCCCGCTGTCCCACGTCTGCCATATCTCCTCCTTCTTTATCTTCACTTTCTTCTGCTTGAGGACGTCTTCGGCCACAGCATCCAGCGTGAATTTCTGCGTCTTTATTATCCCGATGAATCCGAAGAACTTGACCGCGGGGTACAAGTCGAAATGCACGCGCCCGCCTATCTGCACCCCGTTTATCAGGCCTTTCTTGACCTCCTTCATCTGGCCCCCGAAGCGGCCGAGATAGAGCCTCATCCCCAGGGCGTTAGCCCGCGTGTTCAGGTACGGGAGGTCGAAATTGGCGGAGTTGTAGCCGACTAGGACGTCCGGGTCCTCTTCGGACACAATCTCGCAGAACCGCTCGAGCATCCGCTCCTCGCCCTTCAACGTTTCCACAAAATCCTGGCCCTGCGCGCCTTTCTTATACGTTATGACCCCCTTCTTCTTCCCGCAGTAGCTTATCATTATCACGGGGTCCTTCTCCTCCCTGGGAGCGCCCTGCGGGTTGTACGTCTCGATATCAAAGCTCATGACCGAAAGCCGGGGGTCTTCCTGCGTTACGCCCGATATGCGCTTTATCTGCCTTTTTTCGCGCTCGTAATGGACGACCGAAAGCGGCGTCAGCCCCATGTCGAAGATGAACCTGCGGGAAAAGGGGATGTTGTACTCGTAGCAGGGGAAAGGTATCGCCGCCTTGATGGCCGGCACGTGCGAAGGCTCCCGGCAGAAAAGCTTCAGCATCTTCTTCGTTTCCAGCCCTATTTTACGCTCCGCGACTTCCACGCGGACGGGCATCACAATCTCGCCGCTCTTCTTGACGCCGCGCGCCTGCAGCAAATCGTCCTTGCGCGAAACGGGCGCCTCTACGTAGAAATACGGGTCATACTGGTAGTAGCGCTTCACGGTCTTCTTCCCTTTCAGGACCAGCGTCACGTACGTCTTGCCGTTCCTGACGGTGTAGCCTGCGTCTATGAAGAAGGCCCGCTTCCTAGAAATAGCCATGGGGATATTCCATATGAACGCAAATAAAAATGCAGCTACCGCTGGTGAAAATTAACCAAAAAACCGGAGAAAAAATGGAAAAAGCGGGAAAATAAAATGAAGCAAGAAATGACGGAAATGGCCGGTTACCTGCGCAGGGCGGACTCCTTCTCGGTCAATTCGCGCATGACATCCTCGTGGATGAAGCGCCTGCCGCCGATTTTGACATGCGGGACCCTTCCGCGGTCCAGCCTCCTTTCGAAGGCGTTCCTCTTGATGCGGATGCCGGTCTTGTGGAGCTCCTTTATCGCCTGGCTTACCGAGAAGTAGTTCGTGCTGATGTGCGTGAGCGACTCTATCGCGTCTCTGGGCACCAGCCTCCTCGTCCCGAATTTCACGCTCGGAATCGAGCCCTTCTCAATCCTGCCTATGAATGCGCGGAAGTTAATCCTCTGGTTGGATTTCCGGTATTCCTCGAAGGCCTCCTTCACGGTGTAGAACTCGCTCTTCGTGCTCGTGATGTCGTCGAGGACGGACTTCGGTATGTACCTCTTCCGGCCGACTTTGACGAACGGGATAGTGCCTCTCTCTATCCTGCCGCCGAAGGCCCTGAAGGATATGAAAACGTTGTTGTTCTTTAGGTAATCGTACGCCGAGCGGACCGAGAACAGCTCATGCTTGCCTTCCAATTCGTCCTCGCTCGCCTTCTGGCGGTACAGGTTCTGTGCGACCTTGAACACGCTCGCCACCGAGGATGAGAGCCCCCGCTCGGTCCGTTCGCGGTCGCGCTTTATCTCTTCCAAATCTATGGAGCGGAACTTGTCCACAAAGTCATCGCTGATTTCGGTCTCGATAATTATTTTCTTCCCACGAGGCATGGTTAACCACCTTCGCTTATCATGTCCTTCTTCGTTATTATGTTAGTTTATGACTATCAATGTTTATACTTATAAAACACACAATTTTTAAAGATACTGTTTGCTAGGACCCTCATGCAGGTTTTGATTTCATACGAAACACCAAATAAAGGGCCAAAAGCAATAAAATCGCCCCTCCCAGTATGTAAATAAGTGGTATTCCCTGTTCCTGACCCCCGGATGGCGGTGGATTCGTCTGATTCCCGGTGTTGTTTTCCGGGGGCGTTACGGCGAATGTCGAAAACTTCCCCTCCTTCTCCGCCCTGTTCCCCGCCTTGTCCTTGACCTCAGCCCTGAATTTTATTATGCTGTCCGCCGGCAGGTCCTGGAAATCTGCGGTGAACTTGTTCCGCCCGGTGGTGTAAACGATGGCGCTGTTCCACGGGGCCGTGGCGTCCGAGGGCTCTACCTTGTAGAACATCTTGATGCTGGTCATGTCGAGCCCGGACGGGTACTGGTTGGGGTCCCAAACCTCTATGTTCAGCTGTATCTTGCCGTTCATCTCCTGGGGAGTGATGTTGCCGAATTGGGGCGCGTTGATGTCGTAGCGGATGTTCACGATGGGCTCGGTCGCCGGGTATATCGTGCCTTCGGTGATTATCCCGCGGTAGTTCACGTTATACGGCACCGCGTCGCCGAAGGTCTTTTCGTTCTCGAAGTGGCCATCCTGCATCTCGAAGGTCTTGTTGAAAATAGTGAGCGTGGCCGGCAGGGGCTTCCCGGTGTCGTCGCTTATGTCCAGCGTGATGCGGTAGTGGGGGAAGAGCACCTCGAATTCGGTGTCGTTTGTGATGTTGAGGCTGCCCGCCTGGCTGGCGTCTACGTAGCTTGCGAAATACGGGTAAACCCCTTTCTTCAGCTGCTTGTAGAACATCCCGTACCGGTCCGTCGTTCCGCTGTAATTGCCCACATTCACAGTCGCGTTCGGGAGCGCGGCCCGGAACTGGTCCCTCACGAAGAACTTGAGCCCGAAGACGTCGCCCAGGATGACGTCCACAGTCGGGCCGTGCTGGCCCGCAACTATCGTGATGCTCTTTTTTGTGCCGCCGGCGGTGGCGTTGATTTCTATGTTGCAGTCAATCGGCCTGGTGTTCGTGCCCCCGTTGTAGATGTCATAAAGTATCTGCCCGGAAGCGTCGGTCAGCTTGGGCGGGGTTGTGAAATACTTGTCGCCGAAGCTCTGCCCCCTGTCGTATTTCACTGTCACGCTGGCATTCTCAACCGGCCTGCGGTTGCCGTCAAGGACGCGCACCGTGAACATGTCATGGTATCCGGAGCAGTCAATAGCCGCATATGCGAGCGGTGCGAGCTGGAGGAGCAGGATGAATAGGGCGGCGTGGCGGAGGTTCATATGCAGGATGGGGCGCCAAGTTTAAAAATGATATCCCATCCGAGAGGCCAAGCCGGAAGGGGGGGGGGCAAAAGCAGGGAAAATGAAAAAAAGGAAAACGGGGGGGTTTTCAGAAGCGCAGGACGTACTGCTTCTCGACATTCACGTATTTCGAGATGCCGGAAATCCTGTCCGCGGCGTTCATCACGTTCGTGAAGATTATGTGGCCTGCGGATATCCCCAGCGCGAACGCGCCCCTTTCCACCGCGACAACCGGAATCAGCGCGAGCCAGAGGGCCGGAGCAGTCGGTATGGTGTAGAGGAACAGGACGCTTCCGACCGCGTGCGCGGTGAATGTCGCGCCAAGGCTTCTAAGCACGAGCCTATCCGGAAGGAACTTGGCAGCGATGGGGATGAGCCAGTACAGGGCGTAGAACCACGCCTGCTGCCCCACAGGGTTCAGCCAGAACGCGAGCATGGCCGCGGCGGGAACTATTATCCCAAGGCGGTCGCTCGCTCCACGCGAGCCGTTCTTCCAGAAATAATACGCGGCGAACATCATCGGAGTCATCTTCGCCAGGTCGATTAGCGACATGGGCGAGCCGCTGATTGCGGCGTTTGCGAGCTTGGCGATGCCGACTGCGGCAACGCCCGCCGCTCCGATGAAGGCTCCTGCCACCGGGCCGAAGAACTCGAAGAGCGTGAAGCTCTTCCCGGTCACGCCCGCCAGGGCGAATACCGGCAGCTGCATCGCTATGTACGCGAGCGCAGCGAAAAGGACGAGAAATACGATTCCGCGAAAGGCATTCTTTTCCATATCTACCCCTCCAGCACCAGGACTGGTCTTAGTCCTGCACAAAAGGTGGGCGGTTCTGTTTTTATTGATTGCCTTTGAAGCCCGGCCCGTACCCGCGCGCAGCGGCCATGGCCTCCCCAAGCATGTACATGCTTCCGCATATGAGGACCATCCCCTTCCTGCCGGCCTTCCTCTTCGCGGCCTGCACGCTTTTGGAGATGTCCCTGACGGCTTCGGCTTCGGTATACTTCTCAGCCTCCGCGGCCATCGCATCCGCGGATTCCGCCCTCCCGTCTTCCATCTGGTTCACCACCATCGCATCGCAGAGGGGGGCGAGCATCGCGAGCATGGAGCGCCAGTCCTTGTCTTTGAGTGCGCTGAAGACGCAGACCAGCCTCTCCCTCGGGTACAAGTCGAGGCTCTGGATGAGCGCCTTGATGCCCTCCGGATTGTGCGCCGCGTCCGCGACGATTAGGGGCTCCCGCCCGATTATCTGGAGCCTCCCCGGGTGCCTCGTTTTCTGGAGGCCGGCGCGTATTGCGCCTTCATCCGCGCCGAGCTCCTCGGCAACCGCGACCGCCAGGGCCGCGTTCCCTGCCTGGTGCCTTCCAGCCAGGGAAACCGAAAGCGCCTGATACCTCCCCTTGCCGCAATAATCGAAAAGCGTCGAATCGGCCCGGGCCTCCCGGAGCGTGGTCCCGATTCCTCCGGAACCCAGGCCGAGGAGACGGACACCTGCCTCATCCGCCCTTTTTTTCACTTCCTCCAGCGCCTCGCCTTCGCATCCGGTCACCGCCACGCCCTTCGGGTTCTTGATGATTTGCGCCTTGTCCGCGGCGATTTCGCGGACGGTCTTCCCGAGATAGTCCGTATGCTCGAGCCCTACATTCGTCACGACTGCCGCTCGCTCCATGGCTATGTTCGTTGCATCGAACCTTCCGCCCATGCCGATTTCCATGACGGCATACCTGCACCCCTTGTCCGCGAAATGCCGGTAAGCGATGGCTGTAAGCGCCTCGAACAGCGTCATCTTGTAGCCCTCATCATGCAATTTCAGGAGCATGTCCTCGTAAGGCGCGAACTCCGCATCCGTAATGTCCTTCCCGTCCACCCGGAAGCGCTCGTTGTAGCGCTCGATGTGCGGTGAGAAATACGCGCCGGTGCGGTGTCCCGCCTCGCTGAGCACGGATGCGAGCGCCGCGGCCACGCTGCCCTTGCCGTTTGTGCCTGTGATTAGGACGGTTTCCATGCGGTCCTGCGGCCTGCCGAGGGCCTCGCACAGCAACTGCGTGCGCTCAAGGCCTGGCATGATGCCGAACTTCGACAGCTTCTCCTCAAGTTTTTTCATGAACACTGCCCCATTCCTGTGTCCGCAAAGATGATATTAATTAATCATAGCGTGGTCTGCCTGCCCCTGAGCATTTCGCGCATCAGGACGCCCTGGTCCAGGAAGCGGGATAGCGGAAGGCGCAGGCGCGCCGATACGTAATTGAGGGAGTCGCGGAACGAGCCGAACTCCCGGTGCGGCCGGGCAAGGGCGTTGCGGACGTTCTCGCGCACGTTGAAGACGCCGAGCGGCACATACCCTTCGTACGCCTCCCGCAGGACAATCGCCCCGGCCTGCTTCCCCATCCGCTTCAGCGCCTCGAGCACCGCGAACTTGCAGCTGTAATAGCAACCGCCTACGGTGGAGTACCCGCTTTTGGGCCGCAGAGATTCATGGTCGGAGAAAATCATCTCCTCCCTGCCCATTATGTGTATGAACGCCTCTATCCATTCGTACTGCCACGGCGTCGGGGTGAGCACGACCGCGTAATAGTTGTTGAGGCTTGCGAACTCGTACACGCGGAACGCGTCTATGACATCCATGTGCCTCACTTCTTCGAAAAGGCGGTCGGCGAGCGCGGTGTCCACCGCGGTGATGGACCACCGCGTCGGAACGAGCTTCCGGTTTTTCCCGATGCCCATGGTGCCTGTCGAGAAGGCCTTCTGTATCTGGGAAAACTGCACGCCTTCTTTATACGCTTCCATCGCCGCGTCCGCGGCCTTCTGGTCCGTGTCGTAAAACGCCTTCTGGAGGTGCCGCTCCCACTTCACGTTGCCGATTTCGAACCGCTCTATGCCTGCGCTCGGCCCGTAAGGCTGGTGGTCCTCGCTGAACGAAAAACCCTTCGGCTTGTGCCTGAACTGCGCCTCGCTCTCGACGCTGCTTTTGGCCAGTGAAATCTCCTGAAGCTTCCCGACCAGGCGGTTGTCCAGTTCCCGGATTCCCACCCGGTGCTTACCGCGGACCAAATCCAGCCTGAAGCGGATGATGTCCTCCTGGCTTTTTTGGGCAGGAATCCAGCTCTCGGGCGTGTCGAGTATGGCGGTATCCCCTTCATAAGGGGCGATCATGGGGCCGACAAACACCTTGGGGTAGCCGAAGTTGCCGATGAAGACCGAAGGCGGCGAGCTGCCGTCCATCCTCTCGCCGATTTCGACAGACCGCCATTTCTGCACCCCGGAAGTGATTTTCTTCAGGTAGGCGCCCTTTCCCATCCCCATACTCTTTTTCTCCGAATTCGGATTGCCCACTTCTCCCAGCCGGCTATCTTCAATAGACTATCGCAATTGAAATATAAAAACAGGAGTAGGGCGCATTTCCGCCCCTTCATGGCCCGGCTTCGGGTCCGGCCGCTCATTGCACGGGATAAATCGCGATGCCCTTCCTTTTGACGGCTATCGAATTGTCCTGCGGCGAATCCAGGACCAGGTACGTCTCCTTCTCGGTTCCGCGCATCAGCGTGACATGCGGCCGGTGCGGGACGTAGCCGGTGTTCGCGGGCTCTACGTAGTAGAGGTATTTGACCTTGCCTTCGGGGAACATATCCAGGAGCGGCTTCCGCTGCGCAGGGTCGGGCGGAAGGACTATCATCGGCGTTTCCCTTGCCTCCTTGCGCTCTGCCGCCTTCCGCTTCACTTCCGCAAGCGCGTCCCGAAGCTTCACATGCTTCGGGTGCACCCTCACCATGCCGTTCTCGAAAGACGATGCCCGCGCCTCAGGATGGGCGTATTTCAGGCTGACATAGAACCTGCCGTTAAGGGATATCAGGGGCGTAATGCCTCCCAGCTCTATCTCGCGGCACGATATCACGGTGAGGAAATTCAGCGTGTCGCTGTCCATTTCGGATATTTTCTGGGGAAGCGGGTAGAGCCATCTCTTCTCGCCCGTTTTCCCGTACAGCCTGCTTATCTGGGCGAGTTCGGTTTCGTGCGGCTTGACAAGCACCCCATCATCAAGGAGCGGCGGGCCGGCCTGGCCGTGGAACGCATGCCCGAATCCGTACTCGGGGGACATCATCTCCCTCCCCGTTTCGCCATCCGGCCAGATGCCGAGCCATTCGCCCTTGCGAGAGGCGATGCGGACGTTCGGGAACATGAACGCGATTTCCTGCCATTCGGCCACCGTCCCGATATT
This sequence comes from Microcaldota archaeon, assembly GCA_022627495.1. Classification (GTDB taxonomy): domain Archaea; phylum Micrarchaeota; class Micrarchaeia; order Anstonellales; family Bilamarchaeaceae; genus Bilamarchaeum. Next base: position 26,824 of record JAKEGJ010000021.1, on the reverse strand, counting down.
CATCACAAAGTATTCCTTCTTCCCGAGCGTTATCCTCGGGATGCGGCCTTCATGCAGGCTTTCCATCATCGATTTCTCCAGTGCCAGCTGGGATTCGCTCTCCGGGACCGGGTGTATGAACACCGGTTTTCCGTCCGGCAGCAGGGCGGAGCATTTGAACAGCTCTTCCCTGCTCAGGATGTGCGCCTTCATGTTGAGGGACCACTCGCCCGTCCTGGGCTGGCCGAGCCCCACCTCCCCGCTCACTTCCCCGAGCATGTCATAATCGGTCGACGCCTCGTGCCAGATGTGGAGCAGGTCGCCCACCCGCATGACATTCCGCGCGCCTGCGAATGCGGACATCGTGAAATAGTATTCCTTTCCGTTGATTTGCACCCTCTGGTCTTCCGCGAACTGCTCCAGCGTCATCCGCTCGCCCCTGTCCGTTGATTTGGCATCCGGCGCAGGTATGACCCACGTCCTTAGTCGCTCCGGAAGCAGGGCCTCAAGCGTTTCAAGCTCCTTCCCGCTCAGATTATACGTGGCATGCGCGTCTCCCCAGGGGAGGCCGGCCGCAAATTCTATGGAGATGCTGATTTCCCCTCCCGGTTCAACCTCAGGCTCAATTATCCCAGGCACAAGGAATACGGAAGTCTCCGGCATTGCAGCCGCCTTTGCGGGCGCCGCCGGGCCTGCCGCTTCGGGCATTGCAGGGCCAGCGCCGGCTTCATCCAGCACAGAAAGCAGGGACATCCCTTCTTCTGCAGCCTTTTCGCGCCCAAGCGCCTGGATGTCATCCAGCGAATCAAGGAGCGACCTCTCGCGGGCCTGCGCCTCCGCCATGACTTCGGCCCGGTGGTCCTCCACCAGCCGCCTCAGGTTGGCTTCAAGGCTTTTCGCATCCGCTTCCTTCTCCGCCTTTGCGGCAGCCTCTTCGGCGACGCGCTCCCGCTCAAGCTCCTGAAGTTCGGCCAGGGTCCTCATTACGCTGGATTCCTGCTGCCGTGTATCCGGTTTTGGGATTGGCGCCGGCTTTTTCTTTCCGGTTGCCGCGGCAACCAATTCGGAGAGGGAAAATGCAGCGCTTTCGGCAGAAGGCCTGGGCGCTTCGTCTGGCGGGGCTTTAGGCTTCTGCGATGCCGGCCGCGAATCGGCTACGACCTCCACGCCCTCGTCTTCCAAAAAAATCTCTATTGTGGCCGGGCCCCTCCTGCCGGGGGGCGGTGGCGGCGGGCGCGAAGGCTTCCTTTCGGTAAGCGGTATAGGTTCCTCACGGGCCCCATGGGCCATCCTGAAATAAGGGTGCGGCCCGTCTATGATGGGAAGCCCCATCCTCCCGCCGACGGTTCCGCACAGCCTCTTCTGCCAGTTCATCAGCTAATAGGTATCTCGGAAACACTTTATAAATGTTTATTTTTGTGGTTTTTTGTAATTATGCAGGCGGCGGCAGCCGCGCCCGGACGGGGCGATATGATTTAATTACTTTATGACCATCAGATTGCTCACTACTTTGACTGCGACCGTAGTCTATCGGTATGATTCGAGGTTGCCAATCTCGCGGGCCGGGTTCAATTCCCGGCGGTCGCATTTTTGTTTGACAAAAATTGACCCCCGGGAATTGGGGAGCAATTCCCGGCGGTCGCATCCCGCCTTTTAGAAAAAGGCGGCCCAAAACCCATTGTTGGCTCGCTTCGCTCGCAGTGAATGTCGGGAATTGGACAGCAATTCCCGGCGGTCGCAAATTTTTTTTGAAAAATTTGGGACAAGCGAAAGCCGCTGCTTTCGCACTGTCGCAATCGTCTAATTTTATCTATCCTCACTGTTCTGCGACAGCGGTTTCCCGTTTCCGGTTTCCAGTTTCGTATGGGGATGCCAGACCTCGGCCTGCGTTCGTGAATATTCCTTACACCGAAATCCCGCGGAGAAACCGCTCGATTCCGGCAAGCGTGTCGGAAATCGTCTGGAAGACCTCGCTGCCTTCCGCCGCCCGCTCGTGAACCGTCTCGGGAAGCCTTCCCCCGGCCTGCTGGTTCCGCCCGACTGTCATTCCGCCATCCAGGGAGCTAAGCCGGACTAGGAAGTCCTTCCCTGACGCAAGCCCGATCCTTAGCTTGGAGAACTTGATTTCTCCGCCGATATCCAGCGTGAGCATCCCGGTCATGGCCCCGGGCCTATCCTCCATCCTGATTGCGGCAATCATGTCCGCGAGCTCATATGGCGGGGCATCCGAGCGCACGGGCCCGGCGCCCATGAGCCTGAACCTCCCGGAGCGGAAAACGGTATCCGCAATCACATCTATTCTGCGGAGCGCCGGATTGGCCCGGAGCACGGTCTGGTGCGCGTCATTCCACCGGTCACGCGCCGGCTCGAACCGCCCGAACCTCCGATCATAATAGGCGACGAGGCCGCTCTCCGCGACTTCAGAGAACCTGCCGCTCCCGGGCATGATTCGCCTGAATTCGCGCAGGGCCTGCGCCCTTGCGGTCTCTTCGGGCCCCCGGAGCAGCAGCTTGTCGATTAGTGCCATCGTTATCATGGGACTATTGTGGCAATATGCATAAAAATCAGCTTTTCAAGGCAGAATCCCATTCGCCCTTCGTCATCCGCCGTTCGCTCTTCCGATAGCTTTTAAACACATGTGCCCACAGTGCCTTTATGTCCGAACTGGCAGAGGAGATGCTCAAGAACCTGGAGGTCTGGGAAGTCAGGAATCTTCTTTCGCACGAGCAGGTGATATCCCAGAACCTGAAAAGGCTCAAGGAAGGCATGCTGAACATCGGGCATCTTGTCGACCCCCTCATCGTTGACAAGAAGACCGGCGTGGTCCTTGACGGCAACCACCGATTGAAAGTGCTCGAGATAATCGAATGCCCCCACGCCACGGTCCAGGCGCTCGATTACTCCAGCGATGAAATCGGCCTTGGCACGTGGTACCCGACCGTTTCCCTAAGCAGCGACGACATATTCCACCTGGACTCCCTCAAGCACGAGAAGGTCGATTACGAAGCGGGAAAGGCGGCCGTCGACAGCCTCAAGGCCCCGTTCATGCTTATGGGAAAAGACAAGGAATACCACCTGATAAATCCCGGCTCGTACAAGCTGATGGAGATGGTCGAGGAGCAGAACTACGTCTTCTCGCTCCTTGAGAAGGGCTCGGTGGACTACATCCCCGACGAGGAGGTCGAGAAGGCGCTCTCCCTTCGCAAATCGATTTTCTACCGGCGCGCCTATACCAAGGAAGAGATTGTCAAGGCGGCGCAGGCGCACACGCCATTCCCTCCGAAATCCACCCGGCACAAGATTCCCGGCCGCATCATCCGCCTCAACATGAAGCTCGGATGGCTGCACCGCTCGCGCGACGAGGCTTCGGCCGAGCTCACGCGCATGCTCACAAGCCGCGTCTATGGCGGGAACGTCCGGAAATACTACGAGCCTGTAATCGTGATATACTGACGCGCAGGTTTCCTTATTATATAATAATTCAGATGTTGAACGGGTCGTAGATGATGTTCCCCAGGGCCATGTCCCTTCGCGGGGGCGGCGCCCTGGTAAGCGCGACGTCAATCTGCTGCCTGTCGAAACCGACTATCATCCTGCCGTTTATCTGCAGAACCGGGATGCCCCCCTGGCCGGTCTTCATGACCATCTCCTGCGCCCGCTCCCGGTCCTTGGAAACGTCGTACTCCGTGAACTTCACGCCCTTGCCTGCGAGGTAGGCCTTGGCCTGGGTGCAATACGGGCAGTCGGGCGAGGAATACACCAGCACCTCAGGCTCCTTTTTTGCCGCTATCTTGCTTCCGTCGACCCTTATCTTTCCCGCAGCCGCGGTTCCGGTTTCCGTTGAATCCATCAATATCACCTGTGCAGTACTCTTGCACAAACGTTTTTTAAAAAGAACCAAGTAATGCTTTTTTGGAAAAAAATTGCACAGATGGTTTTTTATGGGAATAGACATGACGTGCATCGACCTTTCCGTCGATGACCTCCTGGGCTGCTCGTTCGGGCTCACGAAACGCGAGGTGGCGGTGCTGCTATGCATGCTTCAAGGCGGGGGCTGGATGCCCGTATCCAAGATAGCCCGCATCTCGCAGCGGGACCGCTCCGTGGTCCAGCGCGCAATCCTCACCCTCGTCAACACGGGCATCGTCGAGCGCAGCCAGCGCAACCGGGAGGGGGGCGGATACGAATATCTTTACCGTGCCAGCGGCAAGGCGGCGCTGAAGCGGTCGATACTGGATAAGAGCAGGGCGTTCTGCGCCCGCGTTGCGGCGCAGGTCCGGCAATGGTAAGTATTTTATTTTTCCGCTGCAACAGTGTCTGAAGATAACCCATTGGTGAGTTTTATGTCTGTGCTCTTAGCCCCCGGTCCTGTGCCAGTCCTGAAGGAGATTTCCGAAGCCCAGTGCAAGGAGATGATAACGCACCGGAGCGGGGATTTCACGAAGCTCTATGGCGATTTGGTGACGCGCCTGAAGAATTATTTCGGCGCGGAGGAGGCCTACGTAATCACCGGCTCGGGCGCCCTGGGCCTTGAGACGCTCATCCTAAACCTCTGCGAGAGGAACGACCGCGTCCTGTGCCTCCCTAACGGCGAATTCGGCGACCACCAGGCGACCACCGTGAAGGTGTATGCCGATGCGGTTGTCCAGCGCCTCGAGGACGGCAAGGGATGGAGCCTCGAGAGGGCGAAGCCCTTCATAGATGAAAGCAGGGCGAATGTGCTTGCCATGGTGTACAACGAGACTTCGATGGGAGTCCGCAACGACATCCGGGAAATCTGCAAGTACGCGAAATCCAAGGGCATGCTCACGATTGTTGACGGCATATCCGCCTGGCCGGGCACCGAATTCAGCATGCAGGAGTTTTTCGTGGACGCGTTCGTGACCGGGAGCCAGAAGGGCATCGCAGCCCCCCCGGGCATGGCCCTAATCGGGCTATCCAAGGAAGCGGCCGAGAGGTATTCGAAGCGCGCGAACATACCGAGCTATTATTGCGACCTCCGCAGGCACAAGAAGCGCTATCTCCAGGACCAGCAGACGCCGAACACGCCAGCGGTCACCCTCTTCTGGGCGCTGCAGAAGGCATTCGACGTGCTGGATGCCGGAGGCGGTTTGCCGGCTGCGGTGAAGCGCCACCGCGAGGCGTCAGAGCATGTGCGCTCACGCCTGAAAGCCATGGGCTTCCACCTCACGGCCGAAGCCGGATTCGAGTCGAACACCGTCACGGGTTTCGTGTGCAGGGACGCTGAGCAGGCCAAGTCGATTAAGGCAAAGCTCGCAACTGATTACCAGATAAAAATCGTGGGAGCGCGCGGGAAGTACAAGGACAACGGCCTTAGGATGGCGCACATGGGCAACTTCGAGATGAAGGACCTGGACGCGTGCCTTGACGCCATCGGGAAGATAATCCAAGGATGATGGAACCCGCCCGCCTCCCCCGGCCCCCCATGCCGCCGTCGTGCGGGAAAATCATTAAATAGGTTGGCTGGAATAGGTGGGAAGGATTCACATGGACTCCGTAACCGCTAATATCAACAAGCTAGTTTCTCTCACATTCGACGAAAGGCCGGAAGTCCGCAAGCAGGCGGCAAAGTCCCTAAGCGAGATAAACGACCCGGGCGCAGTGTTCGCCCTTGTGGAACTGAGCTTCGACAAGGACCCGTCCGTGCGCGAGATCGCCCAGCAGTACCTGGACAAGAAGAAGCAGACCGAGCCCGAACTGATGTCGTTCGCCACGATATTCTCCAGCCCCGAGAAGAAGGAAGGGGAGGAGGAGGCGCCGGCTGACGCGAAGGAGAAGATGCTTCGCCCGATTACGCAGATATTCGAGAAGCGCCTTGGCAAGGAGAAGGCCGACATCGCAAAAACCAAGATGATGCCGACCATCGACAAGATTTACCTCAAGGTGCACCAGCAGCACGGCAGCAAGAAGAAGAACGAGGAAGGCGGCCGGAAGGTGATGCAGGAATTCCTCACCAATTATCTCGAAGTAATGTCCGATTTGGACCGAATCGGCGACGGCCCGAACCTCCCGTTCATCCCCGCGGCGGGGCCGCAAGCGAACCAGCAGCAGCCGTCCGCCGCGCAGGACTCCCGGCCGGGGCAGGCGCAGGCACTGGTGCATCCTCCGGTCCGACCCGCCGAGGAGCAGGTGCTTGACGGCGAACTGGAGGAAGTCGGCAGGAGCGCCGAGCCGCCGGACAAGCTCTCATCGGAAGCCGCATCGCTAGAGGTGGCGGAAATCGAGGAATTCAAGGAGCGCGAGGAAATCGAGCACCTGCCCGACACGTTCTTCAAAAAGGCGTACGAGACGATGATGCTCTCGGAAGGCGACGAGGACGTCATGAAGCAGGAGATGAACCGCATGATAGAAGACGCCCGGCGTGAAATCGGCCTCGCCTTCCGCATGGCCAAGAAGCGCTTCAAGGAGATGAACGTCACCAACATCACCAAGATCAAAGACGGCATGCGCAACATCAACACTGAAATCCTCACCGCGAAGACCGTGGAGAATCTGGAATACCAGAAGACCAAGAAGGCGAAGGCCACGGCCACCCGCGTCCTCGTGAACGACCAGACCGGCAACGAGGGCATCATCTACCTTTTCGACAACCGCGGGGCGCTTCTGCAGCCGGGGATGCGCATCAAGGTCGTAGGCGGCCTGGCGAAGACGTTCGAGTTCTCGGGCGAGACCGGCCTGACGCTTGGGAAGAAAGGAAACGTTTATATCGTTTTGTGACCGTTATTATGTCCGCAAATTCTTTGGTGGAACCAGATGGAACTCACAAAATACGAAATCGCAAGGCTAATCGGAGCACGGGCTCTCCAGCTGTCCATGGGGGCGCCGCCGCTCGTCAAGACCGACAGCGTCCGCACCTCTTTCATCGATATAGCGGAAGTCGAGCTTGAAAAAGGCATAATACCGCTGTCCGTCGTGCGCAACGGCTCCGCCAGCTAATCATCCGCGAGGACGACCTCGTATCCTTCGCCCTGGACGCGCAAGAGCACCCTTTTCTCATCATCCACCCAGTCGTATTCCACGGCGCCGGTTCCGGATTTTATCTCGACTATGTAGCTCGTCCTCCCGCTGTAGTTCTCCATCCGGACGACGCGGTAGTAGTTGTCCGTTACATATTCCGACGCCCCGTCGAAGGACAGGAACATCGAATTGTTCCAAGTCCAGCCTTCCCTGAGCGCGAGCATCCATGGCTTGAAAAGCAGGATGTACGGGTTCCCCAGGGAAACGTTCGAGCCTGATTTGTCCAGGCCCCACCGGTCCACGCACACATCGGAAGAGTTTCTCGCCTCGGCCACTTCAATGCGCGTGCAGCCCTCGCCTTCGAGGATGATGAACGTCATGTTGGCCGTAGTGTTGTTCATGAGGTATGAATAGCGGTACGTCTCCCCGGGCAGCAACTGGAACTCCCTGTTTTTCTGGAGGGGCGCCTCGCTGTAGACAACCTGCGGGTTCTCGAAAAAGGACCGGAACATCGATGCGCCAAGCATCACCATGGCGAGCAGCACAGCGAGGGTGGCGATTGTGACCGGGTCGAATTTAATCATCTATTGCTGCCTCGCAATCTCGCCGAATTTCGCATACGGCTTTTCCGTATTAGTCTTCAGAAGCTCGAAAACGACCTGCGACACGCGCATGCCGGCATGGAGTTTTATCGGGAAGGGCGCGAGGTTGACGATTTCAAGGACCTGGCGGTTGTCGCTGCCGGGCTGGACCAGGGCGCTTGTCAAATGGATTATCACGCCCATCCTCGCATACCTGCTCCTGCCCTCCAGCTTCCCCATGACGTTTTTGGGGAGGGTGAGCCTTTCCTGCGTCTTTCCGAGGCACAGCTCGCCCGGTTTCAGCGTAATCTCCGCGGCTTTCTTCATCTCGTAGGCTTCCTCGAACCCGGTCACGCGGAGGTCCACGATTTTCCGGGAATACTCGTCCTTGAAGAAGTACCACTCGTCGCTGAGCGTCAAATCCACGCTCGCCGGGCCTATCTGGTCGCCGGCCAGCGGGGCAATCTTCAGCAATCCTTCCTCGAGCATTTTCTTTATGTCGCTGTCTGATAAAATCATAAGTGCACCGAGACTCATTATCCCCCGCACACTTAAAATATGTTTTCAGGCGAGATTCCCTCCATGCGGGAGCGGATTGCGGAACTTGCGCGCGAGATTAGGGAGGGCTACGAAGGGCTCCGCAAGAAAGCCCGCATCGCGCGCGAAACCGACCCTTCGCTCGTTATCGGGGTGGGGCGCTCCCCAATCTCGCTTTCCGTCTGCGCGGTTGACGGCGGCCTTCTGGCAGGGCGCATGCACGGGGCGGACATCGTAGTGGCAAGGGCGGTGGCCGCGCATTTCGTCTACGAATGCTCGAAAATCAAATCCAACGCATACCTGCCCTCCAAAAGCCCCAAGCCGGCACTCGATATAAGGAATTCGCTCGAGGAGCACGAGGCGCTTGTTTTCCGCTCGCTTATCCGCCTGCGGCACGAGCTTGCATGCGCAATCGAAGCGCTCGATAAATTCCGCCCACGGCTCCTTCTCATGGACGGCTCGCTCCTCCCGCTTCCGGGCGACCGCCCTCCCGAAGGCAGCGGGCTGCGCCCGCTCTATGACGAGGTGCTCTCACTTTATGGCAAATTGTATTCCGGCTGCGGGGACCGGGGATGCATGCTTTGCGGAGTGGTCAAGGATTCGCGTTCCCGGAAGCTCGCGAAGGAACTGGGCGCGTCCTGCTCGGACACCCTGCTCTGCGGATACCTTCTTGAAGAGGGAGAGCGGACGCGGGAGATGGGGTATTTCGAAGGCAAGGCCCCGAATGCCGAAGTAGGCGCGCTTGGCGGGCGCATCCGGGTGTTCTATCTCAAGCCGTCCAAAAACGACCTTCCGCTCCGCATCGAACTGCTGGATTCCGGGGTAGACGAAGCGGCATCGGCAATCTGCAGCCTTTCGGCCATCAGCGACAACTTCGCCTACCCCGCGATACTGATAGAGGCCGACATGTGCGCCGCCCTGGATTCGGCCGAGCTCGAATCCATTGAAGCATCACTCTCGGCGCAATCAGGGCTGAGGCCGCTCCGCAGGAACTCGCGGCCATTCCGCTAGCGCGGGGGGTATCCCAGCTCGACGCGCTCAAGGCTCTCAAGGAGTGCGCCCAGCTCCTCCTTCCGCCCTTCATAATAGTTCCATTTCCCTTCGCTGAAGTGGTAAAGGTCGGCGTCGGTTATTATGAACGCGAGCGCGTAATCCCGCATGCCGCAGGAGGAATCGCCGTCTTCGCAGACAGTGAATTCCTCGCCGATACCGCCCATGTACCTGCCATCCTGTGGCTCGAATAGAGCCGAGCCGGCCAGGTTGGCGTTAGTGATGTCATCGGGCGAATCTATCGTCCTGTTCGTGAGCATAATCAGGCAATGCCCTATCCTGGTCGCGCCCTGCGTTTCGAAGAAGTAGCAGACCGAGTACGGGTTGCTGTTTTCCGCGTTCCCGATAGCAACGCCCTCGCTGTCTTCGTAATACCAATACCTGCCTTCACCCGCATCCTCATAAACGACATACTTTCCGGCACCGGCAGTAAACGCCTCGATTCCAAGGTCTTCCTGCCTGATGCCATTCAGGAACGCCTTGAAGAAAAGCGAATAATCCTCGCAGTCCCCGCCTTTTCTGGCGATTATTTCATCTATGGAGTAAAGCCTGTCACCCGTCGGGTCATCCTTGTAGACGAATCCAAGCTCCTCTTCCATCAGGTATGAGACGCAGGCGAGGTTGAGGGTATCGTCTTTTTCGCAGTTTTTTTCGACCTTGTTCATGAACCGGTCCGTCTTCAGCGTTGATGGCAGGGCAGAATTATCCCGGAACCACTGGATGGACTCGCTTATCTGGCCGTCCATCGCTATCGCCTCTTCCCTTATGCGGGCGATGTCCTCCTCTGCTTCCGCGAGCGTGTTTTTGGTCTTTTCGAGCTCGGCCTCGCTCTCGTTCAGCCTCTCGCGGAGCTCTTCGATATCCGACAGCCTGCCCGCCAGCGCGAGCGAGAGGTTCCCGATTTGCTCCTGCTGGCGCCCGATGTCGCCGTTCTTTCTTTCCAGCTCATCCTCCCTCATGCCGAGGGCGTACTGGGCCGAGCTGAGGTTCGCCTTCGTAGCGGCCAGTTCCGCCCTGAGGTTTTTATTCTCGGAGGAGCTTTGGAGGAATAGCGCCAGGAATGCGATGGTCCCGATTGCCAGCACAGCAGCGAGGCCGAGCAGAATGAGTTCCCTGCCTTTCACGCTTTCCTCCTGCAATCCTCAGGCTTTTAATCCTTTTAACGCACAATATAATCCGAGTGAGGGGCAGGCAGCCTACGGTTTCCGGTCTCGAGTTTCCGGTTTCCAGTTTCGAAATACTGGGCACCGGGCACGGGAAACTGGAAACTGAGGAAGTTCCGCCCTCCGCGAGAGATATTGCCCTTTAAGGGGGCGGGCACGGAACAGAAACGATACCCAGAGCCGGAAACGGCGCGGGATGCAACGTATCGTGTCTTATCTCGATGACGGAGCAAGGCGCTTTCGCGCCGCTCCCAATTGACTTCGGTCAATGGGCCCCAAAAACCGGCGACGTTTTTTAGGGTAGTCAAATGCTGCCGAAATACAGAAGGCGGACTATGCCCCTCACTTGAAAATTTCCTTAGCCTTGGCTCCGGATAAATTTTCATCAAACATCCTGTCCGGTCTGACTCCGTCCTTTGTGAAACCTCAAGTGGGGGTTGGGAAGGGGACGCATAAGAATTGCCGATGAGCCCCTTCCTGGCGGACTATGCCCCTCACTTGAAAATTTCCTTAGCCTTGGCTCCGGATAAATTTTCATCAAACTTCCTGTCCGGTCTGACTCCGTCCTTTGTGAAACCTCAGGCGGGGTTTTAAGAGCCGCCTCCAAATTATGGCGATTGACGGCGTGGGGCGCCCAAAGATATTAATAACACCGTCCCCCATTCGGGTTCATGTTCGAGATACTTTTTTTGATTGGGCTGATTGCATTCATAGGCTTCGTGGGCCGGTGGGTGTTCGTGCGCACGCGTATTCCGGAAATCCTCATCCTCCTCGCCATCGGGTTCGCGCTCGGCCCCATGGGCCCCTTCTCCAGCTTCTCCGCGTTCGAAATCAACCTGCAAAGCTTCCGCAGCATAGCGCCGGTGGTCGGCGCAGTCGCCATCGTGTCCTTCGTTTTCGACGCCGGCCTCCACCTGAAGGTCGGCCAAATCCTGAAAAGCCTGTCGTTTTCGACGCTATTCGCGATAACCAACATGGCGCTCTGCATCTGCATCCTCGCATTCCTGCTCCATTTCCTTTTCGCGTGGGACATGGCGGCATCGCTCCTCCTTGCGGTCATTTTCGGCGGCCCCTCCTCGTTCGCCATCTACTCCATGCTCCCCTTCGTCCGCACAAGCAACCACGCCCGGGGCATCCTCTACCTCGAAGGCACGCTGTCCGCCATCCTGGTGAGCGCGATGGCGATAACCCTCCTGCGCTACCCGTATTCTGAAGCGGGCGCCACGCCCATCCTCCCGCTGGTCCTGTCCTCCTTCTCGGTCTCTTTCATCCTCGGCCTCGCCGCGGGCCTGGTCATACTTTGGGCCCTTTTCAGGTTCAGGATACGGAAATTCGGATACCTCCTGACGTTTTCCGCGCTCCTAATGCTCTTTTTCGTGGATTACGAGCTCCTCGGCGGAATAGGCGTAATTTCCATCGCCCTGATAGGGCTGGTCATAGGCAATTCCGGTGAGGTGTTCCGGCTTATGGGCATCTCCGGGCGCCTGGACCTGGAGGACACCGTGAAGGGCTTCCGCGAAGAGGTCTCACTTTTCATAAGCACCTTCTTCTTCGTCTACCTCGGCATGGTGGCCCGGCCGGATTTGCTGCTTGAGCCGGGCAACGTGCTCCTTGCGCTGACCATGATTATCGTGATACTCCTCTGCCGCTGCCTGATTCTTCTTGTGGCGAACCTGATAAAGGTCTCCCAGCACAACGAGGACCTCCTGCTCGCGGTCATGATTCCCCGCGACCTCCTCAGCGCGACTTTGGCGACGTTCGTAGTCCTTTATCCCGGCTTTGCAGGGTTCAGCATCGAGGTGGTCATCCTCCCAATCGCCCTCTCATCCATCATTAGCGTGCTCGGGACTGGGTATTATGAGCGCATATTCCTGCAGTCCTTCCTTTTCAAGCGCGAATTGACCCTCGGCGACGGGCGCAAAATCGCCATCAGGACCATCATGCGGGACGATTTCCCCAAGCTCCGAAAGTTCCTTAACGAACTGGTCAAGGAGAGCGCGCTGATAGCATTCGACCGGTACGTCAATCCCATCGAGGAAAGCGAGATGGGCCGGGCGAGCCTTGACAAGATAAACCGTGGGGACATGCTCATGTGGGTGGGCGACTACAACGGGCAGATAATCGCCCGGGCGGTGGCGCAGAGGATGGAGATGCGCGAGCGCGACAACGTCTGCCTGAGCCTCTACGTCGCCAGGGAGTTCCGGGGCGTCCATCTCGGCACGACGCTCCTGCGCATGCTGATCGAGGAGTCCCAGAAGACGTTCAAGCCGCACAGGATTTACCTGTCCGTATACTCCAACAACGAGGCCGCCATTCACGTGTACGAGAAGGAGCACTTCCGGAAGGTGGGGGTGCTGCCGGAATGGGGGAAGTACGAGGACACCTATTTGGACGAGATTTACATGGTATACGACCCGAAAGGCGCGAAGGGCGAGGCGCCGAAGAAGAAAGGCAGGAAAAGCGGCTCATGATGCGGGGCGCCGGGTTCCCCTGGTTGTGGATGTGAAAGCCGCGCCTGCCGCTCCAAGGACGAAACCGGCCGCCGCCCAGAACGCCATCCCTCCCCCCGTATCGGCCAAAATCCTTGGGGCCGCATCGGCCAGGGCAGGCACGAACCGGGTGGGGAGGAGAAGTATCATCGCCCATCTTGCGGCATTGCCTGCAATCGCGCAGACCAGGCCAAGGATAGCCCCGGCCACTCCGGCGCTAATGGCATCCGCACTGCCTCGCCGTGCCGCATGCCATCCTGAGACCAGGATGAATGCAGCCTCCAGCGCGAATGCGGCGACTCCGAATATCCAGATGTATGAGGCGATAATTTCGCAGGATATGGCCAGGATGAGCATCAGGATGGCCGGTTTCGCGGCGCTCCGCACAGCCGCAGCCAAATCCATCTAAACGACCTTCATGTCTCCCATGCCGAGGCCGCCAGGCATTCCTTTCATCATTTTTTCCATTTTCTTCCTGAAGCCGCGGTTCTTCCTGAACATGCCCATCATCTTCTCCATCTTCTCGAACTGCGAGAGGAACTCGCGCACCTCCTTCTCGGTGCACCCGCTTCCCTTCGCAATCCGCGCCAGGCGCGCCGGGCTGCTTTTCAGGAGCGCGGCATCCTTTTTCTCGGCTTTCGTCATGGAATTAATCATGGACTCGAATTTCTTCAATTTCTCCTCGCTCTGCTGGACCATCTCCTTCGGCACATCGGCAGCGCCGAGCATGGAGAACACGTTGCCCAATGGCCCGAGCTTTTTCGCGGCCTTCAACTGCTCATAGAACGTTTCGATGGTGAGCTCCTCGCTTTCCAGCTTGGAGATGTCGGTGTCCTTCTGGATTTCCTTGATTTTCTCCATCAGGGCGCCGATGTCCGGCACTCCGAGGAGGCGGCCGACGAATTTTTCCGAGTTGTAGGTCTCGAAGTCAGCCGGCTTCTCCCCGATTCCGACAAAGGAGATTTTCGAGTTCGATGCCGCTACCGAGCTGAGCGCTCCGCCGCCCTTTCCCGAGCCGTCCATCTTGGTGACAATGACCCCGGAGAGCGGCACTGCGCTACTGAATTCGGTCGCCTGCTTCCCGGCAATCTGCCCGATATCCGCGCTGACAATCAGGTAGCTCTCGTCAGGCTTGATGGCGTCGGCGATGCCGCGCAGCTCTTCGACAAGATGTCCGTCGAAGGCGCTCCGTCCTGCCGAATCCACTATGAGTATGTCTTCCTTGGACCTCTTGAGTGCGTCAGCGGCGATTTTGGAGGGGTCCTTTTCGCCCTTAATCGTATAGAATGCGGCGCCTACCTGCTTGGAAAGCTGCTCGAGCTGCTCCTGCGCGGCAGGCCTGTCCGTGTCCGCCCCGACTAACCCCACGGAAAGCCCCTTGGTCTTGTAGAAATGGGCTATCTTGGCGCAGGACGTTGTCTTTCCACTGCCATAGAGGCCGCACATCAGTATCCTGTGTTTATCGAGCCGCGGCGCGTAGCTCGCGCCCATCAGCGAGACGAGCTCCTCATAGACAATCTTAGTAACGTGCTCTTTGAGGCTTAGGGCCTCGAGCTTGTCGGTCTTCAGCGCCCGCTCCTCAATCCTTTTCGAGAGCGCAAGGACCAGCTTGACATTCACGTCCGAGGAAATCAGCACGCGCTGGAGGTCCTTGATTAGCGCCTTTACATCATCAGCGTCCACGTACGGCTTGCCTGTCAATTTGGCCAGCGCTTCGCGGAGCTTCTTGCCCAGATCCATGAGAAATCGATAAAGCTATCTGCTCAAAAGGTTTTAAGGATGTCCTTCTTTGAGAGGGCATATATTATCCCAAGCTCGGCTATGGCAAGCGCAATTTCGAGAATCCAGAACCAGCCTCCGGCATCGGCAAGCAGCGTATTGACGCCGTACATGAGCTCAGCCCCGATGAAGAGCCCGGCGAACAGCAGGTATGCTTCGCGGTCTTCCTTCTCCTTCATGAAGTATAAAAGCGGAAACGCGAACATGAAATTGGAAATGATGAACCGGATGTTCTCCCAGTCTAACTGTACCGCGACCAGGTCATCTGCCGCATGGCTGAGCAGAACAACTATTACTCCGTGGATCATGAAATACACAATGGCGAAAATCCCGGCCTTGATTCCAGTCTCCTTCGCCCTCTTTCCATCCGGTTTCAGGATGAGGAGCAGCCATAGGTACATTACGATTGCTCCGGCAAGGCTGGACAGGGTATTCCCGGCCAAAGCGATGGCGGCAGACGGCAACTCTTGCAACGTGTACAGTCCGAAGGCAAAACCGGCTAGGACAGCCAGCAGTGCAAGTCCGATGCTGATGACCGCATCGCTCGCCGCTAGGGAGCGGCAAAACGCCACATTGTTTTTCATTTTTAAGATTCCGGAGAACCGGAGCAGGAGGAACGCCAATACCGGGGTGGAGATAATCGAGAAAATTCCAAGGAAATCCACCTGGATTATCAGGAAGTCCTCCATTGAGAATCCGCCCGTCAATACGAAGGTGGCGAGGGCCACTGCCAGCGTCAGCGCAATAACAAACAGTAAAAGAATCGCCAAGACGTAAAGCACATGGATTGGCTGCAAATCCACTTCCCGCTTGGCAACCGTGAATTTCATCACATACACCTGCGCATGATAGGCGATAAAAACCGATATCCCCCTCGTTTCCCTACCAGCTCGAAACTGTGCCGTACCTTATTCCCGCCTTCTCAATGACGATGTCCGCGAGCCTGCGCTCAACCGGTGTCGCCTCATCGAGGCCGATTCAAAGAAAACAAAAACTACCAGTAGAGCCATGCCATGACTGCGAGCAGCAGAATGCCGGTCACGGTGACGACTAGTCCGGATTTAACCATGTCCCAAACCGTGATAAAGCCGGTGGAATACGAAATCGCGGACGGCGGCGTGCCGACAGGCAGGATGAAATCCAGCGAAGTGCCTATGCCCGCAAGCACCCCGAGCTGTCTCATCCCCATTCCGAGAGCCTTTGCAAGCGGCATGACTATCGGGACAATCAGTGCGGCCGTCGCCGTATTCGATGCGCTTAGCGTCAGGATGACCGTGAACGCCAGGACTGAGACATACAGGAGAAGCGTCGCCTGCCCCGTCACGAATCCCACGAGCAGCCCGCCAAGGTAAGCCCCGAGGCCCGATGCGTCTATGGCGGCCCCGAGGCTCAGGCCCCCGCCGAACATCAACAGCGATGCCCAGTCGATTTTGGACATGTCTCCTGTCTCAAGCAGGCCGAAGGCGTAGAGGGCCACGACTGCGCACACGGCCACCGTCGCATCGGTGACATCGTGCATGGAGACGGTAACCCACCCCGCAATCGTCAGCAGAGAAACCGCAAGCACGATTTTCTGCTCCTTTGAATACGGCTCGCTTGTTCCATCCAGCTCTATCCCCTTGACTTCCGGCGGGAACATCCAGAGCAGGATGGCCCACGTTATCGGCAGGAAAATAAGCACGAATGGCATCGCCAGGTAGCTCCAATCGAAAAACGACACCTGGACGCCCTCCCCTGCCAAATCCGCAACCGTGATGCCGTTTGGGGGCGTGCCGACTATCGTTCCTATCCCCCCGATAGTGGATGCGAAGGATATGGCCAGGACAAGCGCCTTCGCATAATTTGATTTCAGTTTTGCCATCTTGCCTTTTTTTATTACATAAAGCGTTATGGGGAGCATTATCGCAGTGGCTGCCGTGTTCGCCATCCAAAGCGAAAGGAATGCGGTAACGCACATCAGCCCGAGAAGGAAGAGCTTCGGGTCCTGCCCGAAGCGTGTCAGGAACCTTTTCGCTATCTGCTGGTCGAGGCCGTGCTTCTCAAGGGCCCGCGCAATCACAAAGCCGCCGAAGAAAAGCACGATTGTGGGCGCGAAATACGGGCTGAACGCGTCTTTCGGGGCCGTTCCTGCGAAAATCAGGAGCGCGGTCGAAAGGAGCGCGGTCGCATGCAGCGGAATCGCTTCAGTGAACCACATGATGCCGGTGAAAATTGAAATTGCAAGCACCGCCTGGGCCTTGGCATCGAGGGGGAGCGGATAAAGCAGGGCGAGGAGCGCTATTGCCGCGGAAAGCGCAATCGCCGGAAACTTCGCAGCCATGGCAACAACTCCGCAAATAGCGTTAAAAGCGGCGCGCATCAGCGCCTCGAATAGTTTTTTAAACATTTTTAGGAATATGACTTCAACAAGACAATACGAATTATTCGGATCGCATGTTGAATGCCAGAACTAGGATTCGAGCTATCTTGAGGTGAAGGAGTATGACGAAACAGGTAAACGGAGACCAGGTGTATGTGCTCCCGGAAGGGTCGCAGAGGGTTTTGGGCAGGGACGCGATGAGGATAAACATCGCTATCGGCTATGCGGTGGCCAACATCGTGAAGACGACGCTCGGCCCGAAAGGCATGGACAAGATGCTTGTCTCTGACCTTGGCGACATCGTGATAACGAACGACGGGGCGACCATTCTCGAGGAGATGAACGTCGACCACCCGGCCGCGAAACTGATGGTCGAGATAGCGAAGACCCAGGACAAGGAGGTCGGCGACGGAACGACCACTTCCGTAGTGATTGCGGGAAACCTGCTCTACAAGGCGGGCGAGCTTCTGAACCAGGGCATCCACCCGACTGTCGTGATTAAGGGATACGAGCTCGCATCGAGGAAAGCCGAGGATGCGCTCGGGAAGATTGCAGACCCCGTGAAACCGACGGACAGGGATGTTCTCACGAAAATCGCCCAGGTGGCGATGGGCTCCAAGGGAATCGGCAGCGACGAGGAGAAGAAGAAAATCGCAAGCATCATATCAGATGCGGTCATGCAGGTCTCGGAGGAGAAGAACGGCAAGTACAAGGTCGATTTGGACCTCATCAAAATCGAGAAGAAGGCCGGCGGCGAAGTGCTCGACACGTCGCTGATACGCGGCGTCCTTGTGGACAAGGAGGTCGTGCACGCAGGCATGCCCAAGAGCGTGAAAAGCGCGAAAATCCTCCTTCTCGACACGGCTCTCGAAATCGAGAAGACCGAGACGGACGCGAAAATCGAGATAACGGACCCCTCAAAGATGGAGGCGTTCCTCCAGCAGGAGGAGAAGATGATGCGCGACATGGTCGACAAGATAGCCGGGACGAAGGCGAATGTCGTCTTCTGCCAGAAGGGCATCGACGACCTCGTGCAGCACTTCCTGTCCAAGAAGGGAATAACGGCAATCCGCCGCGTGAAGAAGAGCGACATGGAGAAGCTCTCCCGCGCGACCGGAGCAGCAGTCGCATCCAGCCTCGAGGACCTCAAGGAGGCGGACCTCGGCCACGCAGGGCTTGTCGAAGAGCGCAAAATCGCCGGCGAGGCGATGGTGTTCGTCGAGCAGTGCAAGGACCCGAAATCCGTGACGCTTTTCGTCCGGGGCGGCACCGACCACGTCGTCAGCGAGGTCGAGCGGGCCGTAGTGGACGCCCGCGGGGCGGTCTCAAGCGCGCTCGAAGACGGCAAGTACGTCATCGGGGGCGGCTCCGTGGAGATGGAACTGAGCAGGGAGCTCCAGTCATACGCCGTCCAGATCGGCGGCAGGGAGCAGCTTGCCATCCAGGCTTTCGCAGAGGCGCTCGAATCGATTCCGCGCGCCCTGGCTGAGAACGCGGGCATGGATGTCATCGACACGATTGTAGCGCTGCGCAACAAGCACAAGGAAAAAGACGGCAGGACCGTCGGCGTCGATGTCGTCGCAGGCAAGGTCGGGGACCTGAAATCCTCGGGCATCTATGAGCCTGCGAAGGTCAAGAAGCAGGCCATGGCGTCGGCGACGGAGACTGCCAGGCTCATCCTGAGGATTGATGACATCATCAGCTCGAAGGGCGGCTCGAGGGGCGGAATGCCTCCGGGCGGCCCCGGCGGCATGGGCAACATGGACATGGAGTGAACGCCGTAGCGTTCATGTCATGGACGACGATTCGTCCATGAGCATGCTCGCGAACGATGCGTCGTTCGCGACACGACAGTCTTGGACGGTGCGCCGTCCAAGGACATGGGCGGGGATTGAAGCCCATCATTTTCTTATTTTTTTCCTTTCCGTTTCTTCTTTCCATCCTTATCCCCTTATCCGATACGGCTCTTTTACGTGCGCGGTTTTAGTGTTATAAAAAGTATAAAAATAGGTTTATAAACACTTTTAATCCAATAATCCCTTATGGGTCCTGCTTCAACACCCCCTAAAAACCCCCAGAACCAGCAAATCGGCTTCCAAAATGCCCAGCTGCCGCCCGGGCAAACCCCGCTCGGCGCCCAACGACTGCCTGTCATTGGCCATGCCGCCCCGCAACAGCAGAAGCCAAGCGGCATCGTGACGCCCTGGGGCGAGCCGGCATCGGAATACCTGCGCAGGCAGGAAGGCAAGGTGGAATACGTCGAGCTTTTCTCGTCTGCCGGAGTCCAGAAGGATTACGGCTCCTACATGATGGTTTTCGACGGCCGCAGATTCAAGAAATGCCCGCACATGGTCAAGGGCTACGAGGAGCCCACGGATGCTGAAATAGAGCGGTTCAGGTGGGATGTCGCAGATGCTGCGAAGGGCGACAAGCGTATAGCCATGCTAATCAACCAGGAGCCCTGCCTCAGGGCGCAGCGCGGGCCGGAGAGGCTATAATGGGAATTATATGGCCAAGAATCCGCCTATAGGCACGGCCTCGAAGAGAGACGTGGACGAATATTTCGAGGCGCGCAACCGCGAACTGACCAGGCGCGCGCAGGAACGAAGCCGGAACCCCTCTGCCGAGCCGCCCATCAAATCCAGGCCGGTGGAATTCGTCGAGCTTTTCAATACCGATTCTATCGAGAAGGACTACGGCGCCTACAGGATATCCTATGAAAACGGCCGGGGGTTCCGCAAGAAAATGGCCGGCTCGGGAAGCTGGGGCCCGGCAAGTGCGGAAGAAATCCGCATCTTCAAGGACGATGTCCGCAATGCATCCGCCCAGAACCCGAAAATCGCCCGCTATATAGCAAACGACTCCGAATTCAGATAATCCGGCAGTTCGCATTTTTTACCGCATTTTGCGTCAATTATTGCCTGTTTTTCAAAAAGGCCGCGCGAGGCTTATTTAGGGGCAAGCCCGCGGATAAGGTCGGTGATGATATGGCCGCGTCAAGTCTTCATGCGGCGAGCCTCATGCTGACGGCTCCCGTACCGGCCAGCGCGCATGCTGCGGGAGGCCGGGCGAAGCCGAATCTCCCATGGGCGAAGCAGGATCCCATGCACGAGAAGCCCTGCGGGCACAGGACGGAGGGCAAAGTCGAGCTCTTCACCCTTTTCACGTCCATGGACATCCAGAAGGACTACGGCAGGTTCACGATGGTATATGACGGGAGGTCGTTCCGCAAGCTCGTGCACGGCATGCGGGGTTCAGTCGACCCGAAGCCCGGGGAAATCCTGCACTTTGTCAAAGACATACTTGAAGCCGCGAGGTCGGACGAGCGAATCGTGGATTACCTGGATGCCAACCCCCTGCGCGTCCCGGCGTACCTGCGGGAGTATGTCAAATTCTGAGCCTGTTTTTAACCGTTAACGCCATACCAATAAAGCATGGCAGAGCGGCTCCACATCATAATCACCGGCGATGTCCAGGGCGTTTTCTTCCGCGCAGGAGTCCAGGGCGAGGCCCGGAAGCGTGGCATTTCCGGATGGGTGAGAAACGTTCCTGACGGCACGGTTGAAGTGATGGCCGAAGGCGGGCGGGCCGCGCTCGAATCCCTGCTCGAATGGTGCTCCCACGGGCCTGCCGGCGCCTCCGTGACTGAAGTGAAAAGCGAACGGGCTTCCGCAAGCGGCGAATTCGCGGATTTCATTATAAGGCGCTGAAAAAGAGGGGAAGATAAAAACCCAAAACACGGCCTAGAAGGAGCCGAACTTCTCATTGCCCTTCATCGTGCCCCTTCTCCGCGGGTCGGAATACCTGCGGGCGAACTTGACCTTCTTCAGCTTCCCGGTCACGCGCTCGAGCTCCGCAAGCTCCAAATCCTCCTCGAAATAGTGGGCAGCCTCGTCAGGGATTGTTATCAGTCCGCTTTCCTCGAAGCATATCGGCCTTCCCTCGGCATCGGTTATCGACTCCAGGAGTGCCATCAGCGCCGAGACCCTGGGGCTTGACTCATGCGGCAGCCTGATTCCCGGGCCGCCCTTCCTCTTGCTGTTCTCCATGACGTTGAGCGCGTCAGTGAGCGCGTCTATCTCATCCTCGCTGAAGCTGTTCGTCTTGAGCCATTCTATCGCCATATCGCTGAATGCGTACTTGGTCACCCTCTCACCTCTCGTCTTAGCGTATCAGACCTTATGGACTGCTCCCTTTTTTATCTCTTCTTCGCAAGGCGCGCAAGCGCCGATGCGACCAGGCGGACGCCTATCCCCGTCGCCCCCTTGTCCAAATACGGGTGGGGCCCCTTCACCATATCCACCGCAGCTATGTCGAGGTGCGCCCATCTCGTTTCCCCTGCGAACTCCGCAAGGAACGCTGCCGCGGTTATCGAGCCGGCTTCGGGCACTTCTGAGATGTTCTTCATGTCAGCAAGGTCGGATTTCATCATCTCCCCGTATTCGGGCCACAGGGGCATGCGCCACACGCGCTCGTGGGCCGCCTCTCCGGCCTCTTTCAGCGCGTCAGATAGCTCGTCGTCGTTGGAGAACATGCCTATCGCATGCCGCCCGAGGCTGACTACCATCGCGCCTGTCAATGTGGCCATGTCAATTAGGCATTCGGGCTTCTCCTCCGCCCCCAGTGCGAGCGCGTCGGCCAGAATCAGCCTCCCTTCGGCATCGGTGTTCAGCACCTCGATGGTCTTGCCGTTGTACGCGGTGATTATGTCGCCGGGCTTCTGCGCGCTTCCTGAGGGCATGTTCTCCACCATCGGCATCAGCCCCACGAGGCGTATCGGGATTTTGAGCTCCGCGACCGCCTTGAAGACGCCCAGGACGTTTATCGCGCCGCTCTTGTCGTATTTCATCTCGTGCATATTTGCAGACGGCTTGATGCTTATCCCGCCCGAATCAAAGCAGACGCCCTTGCCGACGATGCAGTAAAGCGGATAGCGCTTCCCCCTGTTGTATTCCAGCCTCACAAGGAGCGGCGGATGGACGCTGCCCTGTGACACCGATAGTATGCCGTTCATGTTTTTCCTGCGGAGCCAGTCCGTTCCATGGACGGAGACGCCGAGGCCGCATTCGCGCGCAAGCCGCCTCGCCTCATCCGCCACCATTCTTGGCGTGGCGATATTCGCCGGCTGCTCGTCAAGCCTGCGCGAATAGTTCTGCGCTTCGGCATATATGGTCCCGAGCCGTATCCCTTCCCCGATGTCCTCCTCGCTTACTATGCGGGCAGATTCTACGCTGAACAAATCCTCCTTCTTCGTCTTGTACTCATTGAACCTATATGCGGCGAGGATGGCGCCCTCGGTCATTGCCTGGACCATACCCAGATGCTCGTGCCTCGCTATGAAGTTCGCCGGCAGGTGCATCGCGAACTCGGCCTCCTTCCTGGCCGCTGCATACCTGGCCGCGGCTCCTGCCGCCCGGCGCAGGTTGTCCATGCGGAATTCCTCCTTCCTGCCCAGCCCCACGACGAGGAGGTGCCTGAATTTAGCCTCGCCCCGCGTGTCAGTGGCAAACGTTTGCAGCAGCTTGCCCTCGTAGCGCTGCTTCTTCACATCATGGAGGAAGCGCCTGATGTCATAAGGGGGCTCCTCATCCTGCATCAGGAAGACGCAGAGCAGATTCTCCTTCGCCTCGGACAAATGGACTTTCTTCAATTCGACCTTCATGCCCAGAACACCTCGCTGAGATTAAAATACCCTCGCCACGCCGCTCAGGACTTCGCCCGCTGCAGCTCGAACATCCGCCTTACCTCGTCTGAGGTGGTTATCTCCTTAACGGTCTTGTCCTCCCGCATCCTAAGCAAGCGCGGGAAGCGCAGCGCAAGCCCCTTCCCCTCCCGCATGGCGCACGTGTGGTTGGGCGACTCGGTGATGTCGTCGAAAGCGACCTCGACCACGTATTCCGGCTCCACCCAGTAGTCCACCTCTATATTGTAGTCCAGGTTGGGCGGCGGCTTCGGCGTCTTCATCCTCTCAAGCGTCTCCCGGAGGCTGACCATCTCCTCCTCGGAGAACCCGGATGCGACCTTGGCCACAGTCTCGAGCTTCCCGGAATCAGGGTTGAACACCGCGACAAGCAAGCCGCCGAATTCGAACTCGGCGCGCTGGCCCTTGCCCAGATAATACCCGACGACCACGCCGTCTATCGTGTCCACTGCCTTGCCGTAGGACTTCTTGAGCTTTATCCATGCGAATTTCCTCTTTCCGGCGGTATACGGCGCGTCGAGGTCCTTCGCGATTATGCCTTCCAGGCCCTTGGCCAGGGCGTCATTGAAGATGCCTTTCAGCTCCTTCGCCGTGCTGACAAGCTTCATCTGGCTCGGCTGGAGCACCTTGCCCCTAAAAAGCCTCTGCACCGCCGCCCTCCGCGCCCGGTAGCTTTCCCCTGTCATGTCCGTGCCATCAAGGTAGAGGATGTCGAACACGAACAGGTTGAGCGGGAACTCCTTCGACGCCTCTTCGATGCCGTGCTTCCTGCGCCGGTGCATGGTCTGCTGGAACGGGAAATGCCTCCCATTCTTCCTGTCATAGGCGAGCGCCTCGCCCTCGAAAATAATCCCCTTCGCCTTGAGCTTTTTCGCCTCCGCGACGATGTCCGGGAACATGTCCGTCATGCGCTCGAGCTTGCGCGAATACAGCTCGACATGCCCGCCCGACTTGTGGCATTGCAGGCGGAAGCCGTCGTATTTCATCTCCACCCCGCAGCGGTCCAGGCGCTTGATTATGGATTTCGGCGAATCCTCGCGCTCTGCCAAAGCAGGCATCAGGGGCTTGAACGGCTGGACATGGAAGTCCTTGATGGTTTCGGGTTCTGTGTACAGTGCTCTGGCCACGTAGCCCATGTCCGAGCAGACGTTGTAGGCGCGCTCGAGGGGCTCGCGCATCGAGCGGTCCCCGGCCTTCGCGACAGAAAGCGAATCAAGTATCGTCGGATCGCCGACTCCCAGGCGCAGGCGGCCGAGCACGAAGCGGATTATGTATCTCGCTTCAAGGGGCGATGCGTTGTTCAGGAGCTCGGTCAGGTGCTTGATTTTCACGTCCTGGCTGCCTGTCCCCCCGGCCTTCGCTATCCTCAGCATCGCATCGTATACATAGGCGACGCCCATCTCCTGTGTCATGAGCGCGGTCTGCTTCCTCTTTCCGAGAAGCTCCTGCGCCGTGTCGCCCAAATCCCCGCTCTTCTTGTAGTTCTTTTCGACTTCGCCTGCAGAGTATCCGCTCGCGGACGCGATTGCCGCCACTGCGAAGCGCTCCCCGACGCCGAGGTCGATTCCCTCATAGGGAGGCGCTACGATTCCCTGGAGGATATAGACAAGCTTCCCGATTTCGGCCGCATCCGCCCTCTTAAGCAGCGCGGCGAGGACGTCCGTCATCTCGAGCCTGCCGCTGCGCTTCTCGATCTCTTCGAACACGGCAGCGACATCTGAAAAAAGGAGCATGGGGATGAATATCAAAGAACGAATAAAAATCAGACGCCTGATGGGGATTATCGGGGCCGTACATTGCCCCACGGACTTTGATGCAAGCCTGCGCATCGCAGTAGTTGGAATTCCTCGGAAATGAACTGCGTTCGCATTATTTAGCCGCGTCATCCCGTTTGTCCTCATGGGGGTTTCGATTGTGAATTATGGGCAGTTTATGGGCCTCTATAAGCTTCCAAGGGCAAGCCTCGCGAAGTGGGGGCCTCGATTCCCCATTCGCCCATCAACAACTTTAGCTGGATTGACTGCAGCGCTACTTAGTGATGGTCATATCGACTGGAATACGTGCGATTCACATCCTAGGCCAAAGAAGCTCGTGCTTTATTCCAATAATCCAATGGAATGCACCTGGTTCCTGAACGGGATTTTCGATTTATTCAGGATAAGGGGAAAGATAGTAAAGTACCGTCCAACTACTGGCTTTTCAAACCGGGAGTCTTTCAAAGCCATTATTTATTCTGCTGAATTGGCGCGGGTTTTCATTTTGCTTGGGCTTCCGGCCGGAGACAAGACCAGGCAATCCTATCTGGTCCCATCATGGATCATGAACGGTTCGCCTGAAATCAAGGCGGAATTCCTGAGAGTGCTATTCAACTTTGATGGCAGCATCTCACTAAGGACAAGGCGCGAAAGCGCTATCGAAATGAATTATACGATGAACAAGCACAAGGATTTCATATCGAACGGGGAACAGTTCCTTAGCCAGTTGAAGACACTCCTCTCTCAATTCGGCGTATCCAGCGGGAAAATCCATATCCGGTACTGCGCTAAGGAAAAATACACCTTGATGCTGTTCATAACAAATGGTCCCTCCATACTTCGTTTTCACGAAAAAATCGGTTTTCTTAATGATGATAAAATACAGAGGCTTGAAACCGCGGTGTTCAGAATCAACAAATACCGGCGAATTAACCAAGGGGCAGAGATATTGGCAAGGCTGAAGGATAAATCTGGCACTGATAGGATAGCGATTGAAAAAATCAACGAAATTTCACAAGTAAGATATACTCGCAGACAATTCGAACATATGCGCCGGGGCGAAACCTTAATCCCAATTGATATGCTTTTTGCAGCAAGGAAAATATTGAAAGAATAATTTCATCGCCCAATGTCGATGCCGGTTTCAGCAAATTCTTTAGCGAGTTTTTTAGCCTCCGGATCGCTGAACTGCCTCGGCGGGTGCTTCATGAGCCATGCGCTCGGTCCGATAAGCGGCCCTGCGACTTTTTTATCCAAGGCGATTTTGCAATAGCGGATGGCGTCAACGACTATCCCGGCCGAATTCGCTTTGTCATCGACTTCGAGGCGGACTTCCATGTTGTACGGGATGCCAGCCCACATCTTGCCCTCGATGCGCATGAACATGAGCTTCGTGTTGCCGAGGAATGGTATGAAATCCGAAGGCCCGACGTATATCTGGTCGTCAGCCAATCTTCGCGAAAGCTGGGATTGCACTGCTTCGGTTTTTGATATCTTCTTCGATTGCAGCCTCTCCTGCTCTTTCATCGATAGAAAATCCGTGTTCCCGCCGACGTTGATTTGGTAAGTTTTGTCCACCTTGCATCCGCGGTCATCGCACAATTTCGCGAGCGTCCTATGAACTATAGTCGCTCCGCACTGGGATTTTATGTCATCGCCGATTATCGGCAATCCGTTATTTTCGAATTTCCCGGCCCATTCGGGATCCGAAGCGATGAACGATGGCATGCAGTTCACGAACGCGATTTTCGCATCCAGGCAGGTCTGTGCCCAAAACTTCGTCGCCTTGTCCGCCCCGACCGGCAGGTATGAGACCAGGATTTCGACTTTTTTCTCCTTAAGCTCATTAAGCGCTTCGGCCCGGAGCTCCTCAACCGGACGCTCGCCTACGGGCGTCACCACCTTCTGGACGTACATCCCCACCCCGTCTAGCTGGGGGGACTGCTTGACGATGACATCTTTCATCGAAGAGAGTGAGCCCACCCATCTTACCTTGTTCGGCTCTGCATATGCCGCCTCGGCAAGCGGCTTACCGACTTTCTTGGAATCCACGTCGAATGCAGCCACAAAAACGATGTCGTGGATGGAATAGCCGCCCATCTCCGGGCTCATCACGCCCACGACCTCCTGCTCCGGATGCAGGCGGTAATACTCGACGCCCTGGACAAGCCCAGCAAAGCAATTCCCGACACCGACGACCGCGCAACGTATTTTCGCCATGACAAAACACCTGCTTGACCGCTCGTTTGAAGAGCCGTCGCAGACTATTATATGTTTGTTAAATAGTTGCAAATTTAATAATACCTGTCGCCGTCCCAGCATCCATTAAGCGATAACCCCGGAAAATCCCCCTTCCCGGCTTTGCATCATAAATAAGCCTGATCAAACTGTTTGACTTCAACACGATGCTCGCAGTAAGCCGTAATCAGCATGGTGATATTCGTCACAGTAACC
>JAKEGJ010000020.1 GCA_022627495.1 Microcaldota archaeon | reverse complement strand
GGCAAGCGGAACAGGCGGCGTGGAGATAACCATCCACCCGACGACTGCAGGCGCAGGCGGGACGCAGACCACAATAGCGGTCCACATGCTTCCGTAGCGGCACCGCCGCCTTGATGCCCCTTTTTTATAGTTTTTCATATTATACTTCTTTGCGGTCATGATGAGAAGAGGTATTACTGACTGATGATGAGAACGTCATTCCTGAACCGCATCAGATTTTTATGGAAAAGAAGCTCGAGGGCATAGTGGAGATAGTTTTCGCAATAGCGATAGGCGCTGCAGTCCTTTATTTTACCAAGGATATCGCTGCGCTCGGCGCATACGGATACCTGGGCGCATTCCTTATAGCCGCCCTCAGTTCTGCAACCATCCTTTTCCCCGCGCCCGGATGGGCGATAGTCATCGCGATGAGCGCCACCCTGGACCCCGTATTGCTCGGTGTCGTGGCCGGGGCAGGCTCTGCGATAGGGGAGCTGACAGGGTACATTGCCGGGGACGGCGTGCGGGACCTGATGAACAGCCGCATAAAGGAAACGAAAAAAATACAGGAATTCGTCGAAAAGTTCGGCATGGCCGGCATATTCGCCCTTGCATTCCTCCCGAATCCCTTATTCGACATCGCCGGAGTCATCGCAGGCGGCCTCAAAATCCCCTGGTGGCGCTACCTGATTTCATGCGCGGCCGGAAGGGTCCTGCGGTACATCCTGCTTGCGCTGCTGGGCTCGTTCACGCTGGCACTGCTATCCTGAGGGCGCATGGGGGGCGCATGTCTTTCGGAACACTGAACCCGAAACACGAAACAGCAGAAATAGAAATAGCGGTTGGTTTGGACGGCGTTCCGTCCAAAGCCCGCAATTGATATAGCGGGGGGTAGATTTGAACTACCGGTCTCTGGGTTATGAGCTTCGCCCGGAATGCCTGATTTTCATCCTGCAGTCCGTCCAGCGGGAACTCCAAGCTTCCCTACCCCGCTTTTTGCCTGGAGATTTTTCACCCAGATATATGATTCTGGCCTAATGGAAGTCAGAACAAGACTAATATCGGGCGAGCCTTTTATAAGGCTGCTTGGTAGAGGAGGCATCGAGAAAAGACCTGGCGACGCGAAGGTTCCGCTCGTTTGAAAACCCGACAGTTGCGTTCCATCTGGCGAGATTTTCATTCCCGGCAAGAACGACCCGCACTTTGCCCCGCTCCAGGCGGTTGATCTGGGGCCGAAAACCATTGCGTCCCATTATCCCCATCAGCTGACCCTGCATGGGCGCAGGGCTGATTTTCATCTCTATCCTGGGATACCGGATGCCGTTGTTGTTGACTGCGGCAATACATCCATCAGTATCCATGTAACCGCGCAGAACCAGCAGGTCCAGCGGCGGCGCAAGAAAACGTGCCGGGATGACCGCTCTTTGCCATTTCGGGGCCAGGACAAGCCCCTCGCTTACCAGGAATTCAAGGTGCTCCCGTCCTAATAGATAAAGGTCGAGGGTGTTCGATTCCTTCCTTTTCCGGAGCGTCGGGCGTTTGTGGAATATGACCGCGAACAGGGAGGAAATATAGTTCGCATATTCGGCATCTTTCTCCGAATTGAGGGATATTTTAATACGATGCTGGAGTTTGGTTTTCCCATTCGGTCTTGACTTGTAAATGCCCAGTGAGCCATCCCCGAGCAGTATTCCTACGAGCTCAGCCAGTTCGCGTTCCATGGGAATATGAGAGCCGCTGCAGGATAAGCCCGCTTCTCAGCACGGCTGATTTCCGTGGAAATGTCTGAGGCGGGTCAGAAAAATAAGGGAAAAAAGGAAATGATAAGGCGCTATTTCCTCTTCTTGAAGGCAGGTTTCGGCTTCGGAAGCTCTTCCGGCTCTTCTTCCGGGGCTTCTTCGGCTTCCGCCTCTTCTTCTGGAGGCGCCTCCTCATCCGGCGCGGCCTCGTCCGGCTCTTCTTCCGGCTCCTGCCGGATTTGCGGCCTCCGGTTTGGCGTGGAGGGCTTTGGCGGCGCAGGGCTCTTCTCGGTCTCCATTTTCTGGACTATCTTGTGCACCATCTGGCGCTCCAGCTCCTCATGCTTGCGCGCCTCGTCCTCCAGCTTGCCCCGGTGATAATAGAAGCCGGCGAGGAACATCAGCGCGGAGACGATGATGAGGACGCCGGGCAGGCCGAGGTACATCGCGGGCAGGACGATAGTGGCGAATTCGTTCTTGAGCTTCCCGAATTCGTTGGGCGGGGTTATGCCGCACTGCTGGAGCTTCGAGTAATCGTTTGTGGTCACGAAATCAACCACGGCATTAATCAGTCCCGTGGCGTACTGGATTATGACGTATGCGGCCCCCAGAATGACCAGAAGGCCGAGCACGACGAATAGATAGCTTACGAATTTGTACTTGCTCATAGGAACACCCCTTTGCGTATTATCCTGATAAACTAAAATAAATCCTCCTGTTGTCCTTGCCCTTGTTCTCTAGCTTCAGGATTTCGATGCGCCCGACCTCCCGGAGGCTCCGAACATGCGTCCCGCCGTCCGCCTGGATATCCACACCGGGGATTTCGACGATGCGGAGGATGGTGATGGACGGCGGAAGCGCATTTGCCAGCTTGACGACTCCCGGAATCTTCATAGCCTCTTCGCGGGGGAGCGAATAGACCTTCAGTTCCGCGCCGCCGGAAAGCGCCTCGTTCGCCTTGCGGACGGCATCCTCGAATTTAGCCCGGTCAAAGGACTCCAGGCTGAAGTCGAAGCGGGCCCGGCCCTCTTCAAGCTGGTTTCCGGTTATGAGCACGCCCAGTTCATGGTACATGGCAGCGCCCAGGACGTGCGCGGCGGTATGCATCCGCATCAGCCGGTATCGCCGCTCCCAGTCCAGGACGCATTTGACGGATTCTCCGGGGGAAAATTGGGCCTCGCGGTCGAGCTCGTGGGTTATCAGCCCATCCTTCCTAACCACGTTCACGACGCGGAACTCGGCACCGGAAGACGCGATGAGCTTACCCGTGTCAGACGGCTGCCCGCCGCCCCTGGGGTAGAATACCGTCCGGTCCAGTACGACTTCCCTGCCGCATGCACTCGCCACCGCGGCAAGGCACTCGCGGGCGTAGGAATCCTCAAGATACAATGCCTCTCCCATAATCTTAAAAATGCAGGAAAGCATTATTATTGCTAGTTCTGAGGTAGATGATTATGGCAAGAACCGAACAGTCGGAAGAGCAGAGGATGGCCGACAAGCAGAGGGCCCTCCTTGGGATGCACCCCCAGGCCAGGCCGCCGGAGCCGGTGCAGCAGCCGGCCAGCTTCCTCCAGATGAAGCCGGTCATAAGGAATGCGATGGACGAGCAGGAGAGGCGGGCGGAGCAGGTCGTAAGCGCGACATGGAAGCTTTTCCAGAACACGCTCGGGTGAATCCGATGGGGATGATAGACAACACGGACAAGCTTGCCCTCAAGAAAGCGGTCAACCAGTCCTCGCTCGCATTGCTGATGGGCAGGGAAGGCCTGTACAAGGGATGCAAGGTCGAATACGGCTACAACCAGAGGCAGAGGATTTACAGCATAAAGGTCATGCTGGACAACCGCCCCAGGATAATCACGGTCAGGGTGGGTGAGAACTTCACCGAGATGTCGCTGGCGGACCAGAAAGGGAACGTGCTCGAAGTCCTGCGCCAGGATGACGCAAAGGGCATTACGTTCAGCAAGACGGATTGATGAGGATTGCCCGGGATTGCTTGGGGGCGTGGTTTGGATGACTGCTAAAATCAATGCGGCAAAGGCCGCGCTCGAATACGTAAAGGACGGAATGTGCATAGGCCTTGGAAGCGGCTCGACCACGCGCGAATTCATCAAGCTCCTCGGAGAGCGCGTCCGCAAGGGCCTTAAAGTCACCTGCGTCACCACGTCTTTCGACTCCAGGATGCTCGCGATAGAAAACGGCATTTTCGTGACCGAAACGGACGCCATAGACGAGATAGACCTGGCAGTCGACGGCGCGGACAAGGTCACGAAGACCGCGCTCTTAAAAGGCGGCGGCGGGGCGCTTACGCGCGAGAAGATTATCGGCTACAACGCCAAGAAGTTCATCATAATAGTCGACGAGAGCAAGGTCCAGGACGGCGTGCTCGAGGGCGAAGTCAACCTGGAAGTCCTCCCGATTGCCGCGCCCCTGATCATGCGGCACCTGAAGGAGTACAAGCCCAGGATAAGGATGGCCAAGGCGAAACTGGGCCCGGTCATCAGCGACAACGGCAGCTTCATAATCGATTTCGAAATGATTCTGGAAGAGCCGAAAAAGACCGAAGAGTGGCTTAAAAGCATGCCGGGAATAGTCGAGAACGGCATTTTCACCAGATTCGACATAATCATAGTCGGAAACGATAAGGGATACCGTATTCTTTAGGCGCCGCAACGCGTGCGGGACGGGTTGGCGGCGGAGGCGTTTTAAATATCCGCGGGGTTTTACCGGCATGGTAGTGTTTCCGCCGGAAATAAGGGAGCAGCTGAAAAGGCCCCTTGGCCGGCTGCAGGCAGGGTATGCCGGGCTTCCTGAACTTAGCCGTACGCACAGGATAATATCCGTCGGCGACGTCTGCACGCTCGGCCTCCTGTCGGAGGGCATCAGGCCCCACCTTGCGGTCTTCGACCATCTTTTCATGAGGCACGAGATAGACAACGGCATGATGGAGACGCTGTCGAAGAACTTCAGGAACCCCGTGCGCTACAAGAACCCCCCGGGCACCCTTTCGGACGAGATAATATCCGATGCGGGGAAGCTGATTGAAAGGGGCGGGGCGGTCCGCATTGACGGCGAGGAGGATCTGACCGCGCTGGCGTTCATCCGGAGCGCGGGGGACCGGGACATCATTGTATACGGCCAGCCCAACGAAGGCCTGGTCGTGGTAAGGCCTGGAAAGGCATTGAAAAAGAAGATAGAGGGCTGGCTTTCAGCCGCTGCCCTTGGTCATGAAATAGAACGCGACGTAGGCGAAAAGCGTTAGGACCACTGCGATTATTATCTGCAAGGTCTGGTCTATCAGGATGGCAGGCTCCATCAGGGAAACTCCCATGTAGGTGATTCCGATGCCGATAAGCAGCGAAATCACAAGAAGGATGATGTTCTTCAGAGTGCTTCCCATTGGCGCGCACCGCTTCACTGTGAGTGGACTGCGGGTCCCTTGCTCACGACGATGACGTCCTCGACCGACTTGACATTCTTGTACAGGATGCTCTTTTCGCGCAGCGCCTTCTTCGCATCGTCTTTTCCGACGGGGAGGGCCTCGATCAGAATCCTGGAAACCTCGCCACCTTCAAGGTCGACGATGAAGTCCTGGGCGTTGCCGATGAACTTCCCCGAATCGGTGAAGATGTCCATGCCGTAGAGTCTAGATAGTTTTGTGCTCATTGCGATCACCTTGACCCACTAATCGGGAAACAAGTTAAAAAACCTTTCCACCCAGCATAACGCCGATGGATAGGACACACGCAGCGTATGCGACATACATGCTCGTTTTCCTGCTTCTTTGCGGCTCGGCCCTCATAGTGCCGTTTCTGGCCTTCAGCCAGGACATGGGATGGGCCTACGGCGCGTTCGGGCCGACGTGCCACCAGAAGCTCTCCCGCTCGCTCTGCGTCTGGGGCGGCGATGCAGGATACTGGATAGCCGACTGCACCGCGCAAGGCGCAGGATATGTCAGCGATTACCTGGACCGGAAGGAGGTCCGCGTGGAGGGGGACGGCTCGGCCGGGTACAAGATGCCCATATGCGCAAGGGATTTCGGGATTTACGCGGCGATGCTGCTCGCCGGGGCGGCCTATCCTTTCGTCCGGAGGCTGGATTCGCGAACCATGTATCCGGCAATCTACCTCCTCCTCGCCATGGTCCCGATAGCCCTTGATGGCGGGCTCCAGCTCGCCACCGAGATAGACAAGCCCCTCCTGGGCTCCGACCTCATCCCATTCGAATACGAGAGCACGAACGCCATGAGGCTCCTTAGCGGCGCGATTGCCGGATTTGCGGCGTCGTTTTATGCGATACCGGTCCTGGTCAACATCTTCTCTCCGGAATACGATTACCCTGCGGCTTCCGCGAAGAGGGCGGTGCAGGATGCGCCGGCACACGCGAAAAAACGGAAAGAGCCCGCGCCATTGATGCGGGAATGAACAATCAGAAATCGCCGAGGCTTTTCTGCTTCCGGTCCACGGCGCCCCGTTTGGCTTCCCCTGATGCTTCGTCAAGGATGAGCTGGCCGAATACGCCATCATAACCGGGCACCCACCGCACCCGCCCGGTATCGACGCGGATTATCGCGTCGGCGATTTCTTTCGCGGTTGCGAGGCGCAGCTGGTCCTCGGGCGCCTCGAACACTGCGAATTCGCTGCCGAAATATCGTATCAGCTTGGAGTATTCCTCGGCGACGGGTTTCGATGCCTCGGGTTTCTTCAGCGCCTTGGATATCACGATTGAAAGGGGGACGACGTACTGGAAAGGGACCGCACCCTGCGGCCTGAACCCTGCCTTTCGGTCGGCCAGGTCGCTGACCCGGTGCAGCACGCCGATGGTCAGCGTCTTGCGGCAGACCGGGCAGACGTTGTTGCGGCTCTTGGCCTCGGCCGGGGACATTATGATGCCGCATTCCCGGTGGCCGTCGTAATGGTATTTGCCCTCTTCGGGATAGAACTCGTACGTCTTCACGAATCCCTTTTTCGTCTTTATCGCGTCCGTTAGCGATTTGTATGTGGGTTTTTCGAGCTCGAAGACGTTCGCCTCCCTCCCCAGCTTCTCCAGGCTGTGGGCGTCGCTGTTCGACACAAGCGAGTATTTGTCGAGGGAACTGAGAGTCCAGTTCATGCCCGGGTCGCTGGATAAGCCCGTTTCCAATGCGAAGATGTTCCGGGCCTGGTCCTCGAACGCATCCTCCACGGTGTCCACGCCGGATTTTGAGCCGAATATTGAGAACCAGGGGGTCCAGGCGTGCGCGGGGATGATCATCACGTCCTTGGAGACGGAGAAGAGCGATTCGGCGAATTCCGGCGAGGAGAGGCCGAGTATGGGCCTTCCGTCGCTCCGGAGGTTCCCCCTTTTTCCGAGCAGGTCGTTTATCTGCGCCGCGGTTTCCAATGATGGCGCCAGCACCACATGATGCATCCGCTTAGGGCCGAGGCCGCTGCGGTATATGAGGGCGATTTCCGTGGAAAGGATGAACCAGACGCCCTTGTGCATATAGAGCCCGCTCCCGTCATCGGATGCCGCCAAATCGCGCCGGATTTCGTTGAAGTATGCGGGGTGGGTGAAGTCGCCCGTGGCGATCAGGTTTATTCCCTTGATTTTCGCGCCTTCCGAAAGCCCGGGTATGTCGCAGCGCGGGCTGGTCGCACGGGCGTACTTGCTGTGCACGTGCAGGTCGGCGATGACGCGCATGCCTGTCTTGGCTCGGCCAAAATATTTAAAACGGGCGCTGTGAAGAGTCAGCATGGGAGGAAAAAAAGCGTCTGTGCGAGTGATAAGGCCGCACGAAGAAGTTGTTCCGGGGGAGCCTGTCAGAGCCGTTGCGAAAGGGGCCGGGGGCAGGAAGCTTCCGAAAATCCCGGAGGGCGCATGGGGGATACGCTTCGATGCAGTCGGGAAGGCATGGGACTGCGCGAAGGGCCTCTACGACCCGGCAAAGGCTCCGGCAAGGCTCATGGCGATTGCGCCCGAAGGGAACGACCGGCTGGCACTCGGGCTGTTCGCCTTGGGCGGACTCCTGGTATTCGCGATATGGTTCCTCTCTTCGATTGAATACATCTACGTGCTCAATTTCGAATTCGACACCATCGGGAACATCACCGGGGAGGAGCTCCCGAAAATGGAGCTTGGCGTGCTCGCCCCGGTGGCGGCATACGAATTCCTCCTCTGGGGCGTGCTCGCATTCATAATCAACCTCGCCCACGAGGGAATCGCGTTCTTCTTGGCGAAAATCACCGGCGGGCGGGGAACCCTGGGCGGCCAGATGTACCTGTCTTCGGTCGTGTGGCTGGCAATCTCCATGTCGATGGTCGCGGTCCTGCTCGGCCCGCTATACCTGCTGTGCATCATTTCGATAGCGTCCCTTGTGCTTGTTTCGGTACTGTACCTTGGGGTATATATGACCGCCAGGGCGTATTCCATTGCCCATGGCATCGATTTCGCCCATGCGCTCGTGATTGCCCTCGTGCTGGCCATTACGAAGGTCCTGATGCTGGCTGTCGCGATGGATTTGCTGGCCGCCGTGCTCGGGATGGGGAATTACGCGGGTGTATGACATGGCATTTGACGCAAGGAAATTCATAGTCCAGGCAGAAGAGGACATCCGGAAGAGGCTGGGAAAGGGGCATGCGATTACCGCGGTTTCGGGAGGGGTGGATTCCTTCGTGGCCGCAACGCTCGCCGCGCGGGCCGTTCCCGGCCAGATACACATCGTCTATGTAGACAACGGGCTGATGAGAAAGAACGAGACCATGAAGGTGAAGGAGACCGCAATCGCCCTCGGCGTGGACTTGAAGGTCGTGGACGCCCGCAAGCGCTTCCTGGACGCCCTCAGGGGCGTTTCGGAGCCGGAAACGAAAAGGAAAATCATCGGCGAGGCTTTCGTGCGCATTTTCGAAGAGGAGGCGAAAAAGACGGATGTCAAGTTCCTGATTCAGGGAACGATAGCCCCGGACTGGATTGAAAGCGGGGGGATGGGCAGGGACACGATAAAGAGCCACCACAACGTCGGCGGATTGCCGGAGAAGATGCACCTCAAGCTCTGCGAGCCGCTCCGCGAATTGTACAAGCACGAGGTCAGGCTGGTCGGGAAGGAACTTGGCCTTCCAGAGAGCATCCACCAGAGGCAGCCTTTTCCCGGGCCCGGCCTTGCCGTTCGCATCGTGGGCGAAATCACCGAGGAGAAGGTCCATATCGTCCAGGAAGCCTGCGACATCGCAGAGAACGAGATTGACGCGGCTGTCGCCACGGGCAGGATGGAAAGGCCATGGCAGTATTTCGCCGCCCTGCTCCCTTCGAAGACGGTCGGCGTCCGGGGGGATGAACGGGCTTACCAGTACACAGTCATCGTCCGGGCGGTGCGCTCGCTTGACGGGATGACCGCCAACTTTTCGCATATCCCGCCGGATGTGCTCGAGCGCATCTCCACGCGCATAACGAACGAGATACGGACCGTCGGCCGCGTCGTCTACGACATCACCAACAAACCGCCAGGCACTATAGAGATGGAATGATGGCAGGATACACGAAGGTCGAGTTCAGGTATTTCCTTGCCACTGCGTTTTCTATCCTCATAACCTATGCTGCGGTGCAGACTAACTTTCCGGCACAACTCCAGGTATTTCTGTTGCTCTGGGCGCTCACGGCCTTTTTCGGCTTATACAAGATAGTTGCCGGGGGCATAAGGACATATTCCGTGATGCCGGACTCCATAGGGATATGGAACCGGATAACCGGCCAAAGGGAGAAGATAGCTCATCCTGACATCAGCGAGGCCGTGTGCGCCTGCGGCGTCTACGGATTCAAGACGCCGTTTAGTTTCAACAGAATCGAGATTTTCGCCAAGGGCCGTAAAACCAGCCTCGAATTCGACAATGAGCCGGAGATGGCCTCGTTCGCATCCGAGCTCGCGGGCCATATTGGAAAGGAAAGGATTTTCGTGCGCAGCCGCGCAGAGATGGGCATGGATGCAATGAAGGCTTTTGCTGAGAAGAAAGCGCGCCAATGATGGCATGGCAGTACCAGGATTCGCTTGCCTGCCGCCGGGCACCATAGAGATGGAATGATTCCGGCGATTGCCTAAAAGGAAAAGAAGGCGCCGGGCATTCACGTCGTATTAAGCAGCCGAAAAACTTTTTTCAAATGCGCCATGGTGCGGATGCGGATGCCGCTACCGCAGGCAGCACAACCGGCTTGCGGAAAAGGTATCGGGCAGAGCGCTCCCCCTCCTGCGAATCATCGAGGCGGAAACCGCTCTGCTCCAGTGCAGGGCGGATTTTCCCGGCAAACGATTGCATGGAATCCTTGCCGGAGAAGTTCTCGATGCTGCGTATCCTCCCCCTGCTGAAAGTCGAAACCGAGCAGCCGCTTTTTATCTTCTCCTCTGAGCCATAGAAAAGCTCCACCGCGGAGATATCGGGGTATGGGACCATGACCGGCTTCAGGCCTACTGCCGGCTGGATGAGCAGGCCCCCATCGAAAACGCGCAGAGGCACCTTGAAGAGCATGCCCCTGCTTTTGAGGGCCAGTCCGATGAAAAGCATGAGTGCCAGGCCGCCTAAGAGGACCGCCAGCGCGGCCGGAAACGGGATGCCCAATGAGGAAGGGGCTACGAGAAGGTAGAGCGGGGCGAACATGAGGGGTATCGAGAAGCACAGCAGAAGGGCAAGGCCCGATTTGCGCTGGTCGGATGAAAAGTCCTTCGAGTCGGCAATGAGGTTCAATCAGACCGCCGCCGGGCGCTTCAGCCCAGGCCTTCGAGCATTTTCAGGAATCTCTCCGGGAGCGGTGTCGAGCCTTCGAGCCGCAGCTCTGACACGTTCCTGGCCACGCGCATGTCGAAATCAGCCCGGGCAACCGCCCTTTCCGCACCCGGCCTCGTAAGCTGGGCTGGCGTGCGCATATGGACGGCGCTCCTTCCGAGAACGTCGATGGGGGTGTGCTGCTCGCGCTCCTCGCGCCGTATCGCAGGCAGGACCCTTTCCTGGGCTTTTGGAGCTTCCCTCTCGCGGAATGTCTCGGCCATATTCCCACTTTTTTACTTTTATTGCGATAATAATGTGCATGCAACACTTTATAAGCAATAATGCGGGCATCCGGCGCTGAATGCTATCACAATTAAGTTACTTTCGCAGAAAGCAGGGGATATGGAGGATTTGGAGGAAGCCAGGGCTTTGCTCGGGGCGCAGAAGTACCAGCAGGCGGCGAAGGTCCTTGACCGGATGCTGATTATGAACCCTGGAAACGGCGAATTATGGTACCTGAGGGGCATCGTATCCCTCAAGATGCGCAGCTACGACGCCGCGCAGGACTGCTTCGAGCGCGCACTCATGCTCGGCAGGAAGTCCAAGTACTACCAGATAAAGGGGATGGCGCACTTCGAGCTTTTCGAGATGGACGGTGCGGTCGAGGCGTTCAAGGAAGCGCTCGCGCTGGAACCCGAGGACCCGACCACAAACTTCTTCCTCGCGATGTGCTACCTTTTCCAGGACGACCCGAAGGCGGACGCGCACATGAAGAAGGCCCGCTCGCAGGACGGAAAGAAGACCAAGCAGCTCCTCCTGAATTTCTACACGCTGTTTTTGAAGGACGACCCGAGGATAAACGGGATCCAGAGGAAGAGGATAGAGGAGAGGCTGAAGGCATTGAAATAACTTGCGACTGCGGAACGTATCGGGCTTTTTTTCCCGCATCCGGATGGGGGCAAATTCGCGCGCAGCAGCCCTCCCCGCCCACGACCGAATCGTCATCCATCCGGCAATCATTTCTCATCCAGCTTCTTGCGCATCTGATTGAGCCACACCCGCTCCTTTATCGTGTGCGGCGTGATGGACTGGACTATCCGGTCCAGGTTGCCGGCTTTTTCGCGCGCAAGCCAGTTCTTCTTTTTCTTCTGCAGGCGCAGGTAATTGGGATTCGCGAGGAACAGCTGGGTAAGCACCCGCTCGTAATGCTGCTTGCCCTTCGAGACCTCCTGGAACTTGCGCAGCGCCACGGTCTCGGCGACTGTCCCGCGGCCCTGCGACCGCACAAGGTCGGCCTTGGCCGCCATCTCCTGTATCCGGAGGGCGTTAATCTTCGACATGAACTTGGCGATGGGCAGCTGGATAAGCGAGTCGCTTATCAGGAGCAGCCAGCCCTCCTTGAGCAGGACCTTGTCCACCTCTGCTATGGCAGCGAGCACGTCGGCCTTGTCAACGGTGCCGCTCACATGGCCGCGCAGGACGGGGTACGTTGCGGTGAATGCGCGGGCGTTCACGGTCCCGACCCATCTTTTGAGGAACTGCTTGGCATCCCGCAGCTGCGCGCGCCATTCACGGAGCTGGGCGAGGCGGTCCGCGGCATCCTTGGCCGGGAGGGGCCGGTAATCCAGCAGCCACGCCTTCTTCGATATCACCTTGCCGATGTATTCGTCATCCATGTAGACCTGCAGGAGGGCGGGATAATACTTGTGCAGGGCGCGGAACTCGTCGAGGTTCAGGAGCAGCTCGTTCGTCACCTCGGAGGACTTCTTCGCGATTTCCTGGCGCGTCTGGAACATCTCTTTCTTTATGTCGCGGTCCCAGATGCGGCGGTACTGCAGGTCCAGCTTCTTCAGTTTCTCCTTCATCTCCCTCAGCGAGGCGGCGGCCTCTTCAAGGTAGTCGATGAACAGCATCATCGCGCCCCCTTCCTGCCCATGGCGGATTCGTATTCGCGCATCAATGTGAGCGCGTCGATGTCGAGTTTCGGCGTCTCGCATATCACGGTGCCGGAATATCCGCTTTCAGCCAGGACCTTCATGAATGGCCTAAACGGCGGCTCGTTGTTTGTCCCGAGGGGGAAGTGGTTGAGCTCGCCCTTCTCGCTGTAGTTGATTTCCGAGAAATGGCAGTGGAAGCTCCGGACATAATCGCCGAGCTCCCGCTCAAGCAGCCCGAATATGGCGCGGTAGTCATCCTCGCCCCGGATTCGGAAGTCCCCGCGGGCATGGAGGTGGGCGAAATCGATTGCGGGCACGACCGTTTTGCCCAAATCCTGGGAAAGGCGGATGTTCTCGTCCAGGCCGCCGAACGCGCTTCTCTTGCCAACGGTCTCGGCCCCGAGGCGGATTTTGATGTTCCGGGTTTCGAGTTCCGAGACGATATCCAGAAGGGCGCGCCTGGCCGCGTCGAAGGCTTCATTTGGCGAAAGCTTCAGGTAGAAGCCGGGATGGAAGACAGTGATGCCGCCTCCGGCAAGGGCGGTCACGCGGGCGGATTCGAGGATGTGCCGCCTGGAGGCGGCCAGTTTCACCTTGTCCGGGGTGCAGAGGTTGACGAAATACGGCGCATGGGACGAGAGCGAGACGTCGCGCTCTTTTGCCGCGAGGCATATTTCCCGTGCGGAATCGTCCTTCATCCGCACGCCCTGGACGAATTCCAGCTCCATCGCGCTGAGGCCGAGCCTGGCGCAGCATTCCACGCCTTCCCGGCTGCTGCTCCCCTCGCATTGGATGGGAATTCCGGCCGGGCCGAAACGTATCGCTGCAACCATGTGAGAGGATGAGGAAGGAAAAAATAAAACGCTACCGCAAGGCTTCGCATGGAGGATGCGGACTGCATAAGCGCGATTGCCAGGCGCCATAAGCGCCGCAAGCGCGCTTACCTCGAGTATGCCAGCTTGAAGAACAGGAGCGGGTCGCCGTGGAGCGTCGCTGCGCCCACAAGGTCGATGTCGAGGCCGCGGACAAAGTCCGTGCGGAGCCCGCCTCCGAATATGCCGGTCCCGCCCGTGATGCCGCCCCCTGCCGCGTTGAACTCCCCGCCGCCGACAATGAGCGGCACGACCGGCCCGAGCCTCCAGATTGGCACGCCCGCAAGGGCGCGGAAATGGAAGGCGTTCTCGCTGACCGAAACCAGGCCTATCTGGCTCGTCCCGGAAACGGGCGCAAGGGCGTGCAGCCAGAGGAAATCGGCTTCGACGTATGGGAACACTCCCGGAGTCCATGTGTAGGGGAGCGCGCCAAACAAGCGGACTGAAAGCGGATTGAACGGGTTGTTGCTGCCGGAGACTCGGAGCCTGACGTAGCGGCTGTAATCGTAGCCGGCCATGCCGCCGAATTCGCCCATGTGGCCCATCGCATCGAGCGTGCGGCCGTCCGAAAAGGACTGGATGCTTGTCCCTATCCCGCGCCAGCCTCCGAAACCCACGGCATATGCGTAATGGCCGCCCTGCTGGAACGATACGCCAGCGGCGAGGTCTGCCGAATAGCCCCTTAGGCCGGTCTCCCACTGGGGCTGGACCAGCCTGAGGCCGTATGAATTGAACATGCCGCCCACTATGAGGCCGAACCGGTCCGAGAGCCGTATGGTGCCAAGGGCGTTGATGTTGTATATGTCTCCGCTGTTGCCGGCCGAGCCGTCTTCAAGCGTACCCTGCGTTCCGAGCGCGCGCAGCGCGGTCCTGGCGAATTCCAATGAGAATACCGGGCGCAGGCTGTTGTCCACTTCGCCGTACTCGTAGGCCGCCGCGGGCGCAGCGGGCTGAGCCGGAGGCTGGATTGGCCGGGCCGGCTGCGCTGGCTGGATTGGCCTCGGGGCAGGCGGAGGCTCCACGCTTATGACCTCGAAGAATCCGTTCATGCCGGGGAAGGTCACCACCTGCCGTCCCGCCGCCACGTTGATTACCATGTCGATACCGGTGCCGATTGCAAGCGTCCCTCCGACATCCTGGTTTGTGAAACCGGACATCCGGGCGCTGCCTTCATAAGAGGCGCTGGTCGCTGCGCCTCCCGTTGGGCCGACCGAATATGTTATCGACCGAGGAACCTCGTCCGTCGGCGTAGCGAAGCGCGACCTGTCGATGACCGTGTAGAAGCGGACCGTGAGCCGGGCAGGCCCTTCCACTTCTATCGAGGAAGGCGCCGGGCTGTCGCGGATGACGATATACGCGTTGCGCGTGGTCGAGCCGTCCGTCAGGGCGGTGGTTTCTCCCCTCACCCGGTGCTCGGGCCGGGCGGTCGCAGAAGGCGCTGATACGGGGGCCGCCGGAACTGCGGATGCCGGAACAGCGGGCGCCGGGGCGGTGGGAACCGGCCCCTGCCCGGGCTGCTGAGCATGGGCGGTGCCGGAAAGAAGCGGGGATGCGAACGCGAAGGCGCCGATTATGGCGCACCGGGCGAGCGTCTTTGAAATAATGCCGGCCTCGCGCCTTGCACTGTCCCTCTGGGAGTCCACATGTCCTGTAAGCTCCTTGTGTGAAAGCTTCATGGACTAACATTAACTAAAACACTTTAAAAACATGTCGGCCGCTCTGGCAGGAAAAGGCGGGGGCGCGAAAACGGCCTCAAACATCCGACGGATAGCGTGCCCTTTAAAATACTTTCGCACATAAATTACAACATGCAAAAATCAGGCGACGGCAGCGGAGGCCCCATAAAACCTCCGAAAAAGACCGGCTCGCGCGTCCTTGGCGTCCGCACCATCCAGGGAGTCCTGCCGGACCAGTACAAGCTGCCCGAACCTGTTCTGGAAGCCCTTGCCAAAATCCCTGCGGCGCCTCCGAAAAGGGCCTCAGAGCCGCCCCCGGCCATTGAAGCCGAGGAAAGCCTGGACATCGAGGAGATATCGATGAGGGAGGGGGAGAAGTACCTTCTTGAAAGCGTCCTGGGGCAGGGCGGATTCGGCATCGTCTACCGCGGGACGCACCTTGTTGAAAGCCTCCAGAGGAAAGGGACGTACGTTATAGACGACCCCGTGGCGATCAAGGTCATCTCATTCAACGAAGCGGACCTCCAAAGCGCCCCGGAAGGGCCTGAGAAGGCGAGGGAGGAGCTGAACCGGAGGTTTGAAGTCGAAGTGATGCTCGCGAAGAAGCTCAAGCATCCGAACATAGTGGCAATCGAGACGTTCGCCCAGCTCTCGGACGGGCGGCCTTTCTACGTGATGGAATTGCTGAACGGGATGGACCTC
This sequence comes from Microcaldota archaeon, assembly GCA_022627495.1. Taxonomy (GTDB): domain Archaea; phylum Micrarchaeota; class Micrarchaeia; order Anstonellales; family Bilamarchaeaceae; genus Bilamarchaeum. The sequence continues at coordinate 33,459 of JAKEGJ010000020.1, read as the reverse complement.
GGCGCAATCATGCATGAGAGGAGATGCCGCAATGAGGGGCCCCTTGAATGGGGCAGGCTCAAGCCGGTCATGCTGCAGGTGTGCTCGGCGCTGGATGCTGCGCACAATTACGAGGAAAAGGGCGTAAGGAAACCCATCGTGCACCGCGACATCAAGCCCGAAAACATATTCATCGTCACAGGCAAGGGCGGCGAATGGCAGGTAAAGGTCCTGGATTTCGGGCTCGCGAAGCTGGTTGCGCCATCGAACCCGGATGCGACCAAGAAAGGCGAAGGCGTGGGCGGAAGCCCGTGGTACATGTCCCCGGAGCAGGCGTGGGGACTCACGGTGGACGAGCGCTCGGACATCTGGTCCGTAGGGGCGACGATGTACGAGCTCATATCGGGCAGGCCGCCGTTTGATTTCGAAATTCTTGAGAAGGGGGATGCGCAGACATCGGACGAATATTTCGAGTACAGGAACCAGAAGTGGGCCGAAATCCGCGACAGGCTTTTCAACGAGAGGCCGAAGGCCTTCCAATTCGTCAACCCGGACATAAGGGTACCTGAAGAAGTCGAAGAGATTGTTTTCAAATGCCTCGAGAAGAAGCCGGAGCGCAGGTATCAGAGCGTCGCCGAGCTGAAAGAGGCGATAGAGAAGGTGAACGGCGTCGCGAACGGCACGGGCGCGCAGAACGGAAAGGCGCCTGGATTGGGCGCCAATATCACAAGCGGAGGCGAAGACGCCGCGCAGAGTGCCGGCTCGGTTCCGGAATATCCGGCAACTCCCCGCCGCCAGCCTTCATATGAGCCTCCGGTAATCGTGAACGACCCCGACCTCCTCGACCTGATGGAAGCGGATGCGGAACGGGAAGAGGCGACGCAGGTGACGGGCAAGGGGAAGACGCCCCAGCCTGCAGATGCAGGGCCGGCAGGGGCAGTCCCGGATTTGTCCGAGGACCACCCGACGCTCCCGAGATACGAGAAGACGGAGATTGTCCGAATCAGGGGCGCGGCGCAGGATGCGTCGAAAAGGCCGACCATGCAGCAGGCTGCGGGCAAGCGCAGGAAATTCTCGAAATGGCTGATAATAGGCACAATCGCAGGCTCCGTGGCCGCAGCCGGCATCGGCACCGGGCTCGTTTACAATGCAAGCAGGTCGGATAGCGCGGCGGCAGCCCGGCACGAAACGACGCCGGTCAAGGGCTTTGAACAGCCCGCCCCGAGCCACGAATCCGCAGCACCGGCGTCCAGGGATGCCGGCGCGGAAGCCGTAAGGGAAGCAGCGTCGGCGGATGCGGTTGCACCGCTGGTTGCGGATGCGGGGGCGGCGCAGGCAGAGGACGCAGAGGCGACGCAGGAGCACACGATTACGCTCAATTTCGGCATCCCCGGCGTGCAGGTTTACGTCTGGGACACGCCCGCGTGCAGGAGCGAAGCGGACGGCAGGTGCGCAATAACCCTTCCGGCCCAGAGCGACGAGGTGGGCCTGCGCTTCCGGAAACGGGGCTACAACGAGGTCCGAAGGAACGTCGTTCCGGACCAGGACCGGGAAATCCGGATACGGATGGAGCGCGCGGCGGGCATGCCGCCCGGAAACGGCACGAAGGTGCCGGGCCACCCGCCCAGGATAACCACCGAGTGAGCTTCCAGGCTGATTTTAGGGGCAAGGGAAAAAGGATGGAAAAAAAGGGATTTGAAAAACGCTACTGGCAGCGGTGCGTCTGCTGGTTGCACACCTCGCCCTGCACGCAGTCGGCGTTGTCGTCGCAGGAGCCGGACTTGGCGTTGCAGTAGTGGTTGCTGTCGCAGTATTGCCAGATGCCGCATTCCGAATCGCTTCCGCAGCGGTCCTTCGACGGGGTGCAACGGTGCGTGCTTGTGCCGCAGTACTCCCACTCGTTGCACTCGTTGTCGGCCAGGCAGTATCCCTGCCTCGCCACGCATTTTTTGGTGGCCGTGTCGCAGCGGGACCAGGCCTGGCAGCTGTCGTCGTTTATGCAGAACCCGACTTTCGCCTTGCAGTAGTGCGCCTTGACATCGCAGGTCTGCCAGGTCTCGCAGTCGCCGTCGAGGTCGCACCGGCCCTCCATCATGAAGCACCTCTTGCTCACGATGTCGCATTTCTTCCACGAGTCGCAGTCCGTGTCCGCCACGCAATACCCGGGGGCGGGGCCGCATTCGTGCGTGGAGGGATTGCAGAACTCGAAGACCGGGTCGCACTGGGAATCCGAATCGCAGAATCCGGGGGCGGGCCTGCATATCATGGAAGAGTCGCACACCTGCCAGTTCTGGCAGTTGGCGGTCGTCCTGCAGAGGCCGGCCTTATATACGCACAGGTGCGTGCGCTCTATGTCGCAGCGCGTCATGTTGTCCGTGCATTGAATATCGGTATCGCAGTATCCGGCAAGCGTGGCGCAGGTGCTGCTCGTCGTGTTGCAGAACTGCCATGACTTGCATGCGGAATTGTCCTTGCAGCCCGTCGTCGTGCTCCTTGAGCCGCAGCCGGCGAGGAGAAGCGTGACCACGATAAGCCCCAATACGAGAAGTCTTCTCATGGTGGGACTATTCCAATGAATGTTTTTTAAGCGTTAAGATGAGGAATGGCTTGCGGAGCAAAAAGGCGTGCCATATCGAAGCGGCGGCATATGCCAGCCGGCAGTGCTAAAGGCTTTGCAGAATCGGGACGAGTTCGCTGATGTCCTTGATTGCGAAATCCGCTTTCGTCGGACGTTTCGCCTGCTTCCCGTACAGGATGCGCACGGCCTTCATGCCGACAGCCTTCGCCGGCAGGATGTCAGTATCCTCGCGGTCCCCGACCATCATGCAGTCTTCCGGCCGGGCATCCAGGGATTTCAGGACCTTCCTGTAGAACGCAGGGCCCTTGTCCTCTTTGAGCTCCTCCGAAACGAACACTCCTTCAAAATAAAGCGCTATGCGCAGGCGTATCAGTTTGTCCCACTGCTTGATGGAGATGCCCTGCGTGGCGATGTAGAGCCGGTATCCGCCTTCGCGCAGACGCAGGAGGGCCGGGGGCACTTTCGGGAACGGCGCTATCGAGGTCTTGGTGTCGTGGTATGCGGCGACGGCCGCCGCGATGTATCGTCCGGGCTCCGCAATGCCGAGCTGCTTGCATAAGTCGTTGAAATGGCCGGCGTAGTTGGGCCCCTTCTTCTCGATGATGGCCAAGAGCATTTCGCTCGCCCGGCCGTAATCGCACTCGAGCCCCATCCCTATCATGGCATTCAGGGCGTTTTTTCGCGCAAGGGCCGAGAATTCACCGGAGGGGAAGAGCGTATCGTCGATGTCGAAAAGGAGGTATTTCACCATGCATCGGATATGCGGAAAAGGGAATAAAACGCTAGCGGGGGCGCGCCATGCCGCAGGACTGCGCCGAAATCCCGGCCCTGAGCCGGAAGGGGGAGATTCGGGATGTGGGGGCGCGTGCGCGGTCCAACTGGCCGGCCGCACTATGCGTTCGGAACACGGATCGTCAGGGTCCAGAAGCATTCCATCTCGGGAGCGCCCATCACGAGGCCGTTTAGGGAGAGCTGGGTTGCGTTGATGATGGCCTGCGAATCGCCGCACGGACGGTTCTCGCATGACGCGGATATGCTGTTTAGGGACATGTAGCCGCGGGGTTCCACGCGGATGTTGAGGCGGATGACCACCCTGTCAGTGGCGCCGGCCCCCAGGGCCTGCCTTAGTGCCGCAGCGTTGCTGTTTATCGCGCCGTGTATCCTTGATAGCGCGCTCCATACGCTGTTTGAGTGCATATCCACCATGTCCACCTGCTGGGACGGGGCTACGAACGATGGGCAGTTCCATGCCGATGCGGTCTGCCGGAGGGGCAGGGGCTCGTCTTCCACGGGTGCTCCTCCTCCGCTTCCGCCATGCCCGTTTTGGCGGGTGTCGCCGGGGCAGTCCTGGATGCTCTCGGTTATGGTCCGGGTGCCAAGGACATAGCCCGCGTCCGGGCCTGAATCCGCAAGCGGCTCGATCCAGGAGCCGTAAGTCCTCCGGAAATCGCGCCTGCCGTTTCCGCAGTGGAAGTCGACCGGGCAGTTCTCCGGGGTCTCGCTGGGCCGCTCGGTAACCGCCTGCGTGGTGATGCCGCTGTCCATGTCCATGACCGGCGGCGTTCCGGCATCCGACAAAACCTGGCGGACGCTGTCGCCGCAGTAGCCGCAGCTCATAGGGTCGAACGTGACGGAAAGCGGGTCGGATTCCCCTTTTCTGATTTCGCATTGGAAATCGTTCTTCCGCGGCTCGCAGTCCTCATCGGCCGGGGCGGTGACGGGCTGGGTGCGGGGCTCGGTATGCTGGGGGGACTCGCCCATGGGCTTCCCGCACTTCAAAAACAGCAGGCTGATTGAGGCGCCTGCCAGCATGGTTGCGGATGCGAGTTTTGTCCGGTAAAAAGTTTTTCGGCTGACCATATGCATCATCTGTTGTTGATTTGCCTTTATCCTGGCGGGATGTTCACCACTACCGTGGTCCTGCAGGTCGTGCTCCGGTCTATCGGGATGCCGCCCACGTTGATGCTGCTGGCGGGAAGCGAGCCCCCGGAGCAGTCGGCGCATGAAACCGTTATGCCCGTGACGTTCGCTACGCCGGAGGCGATGTTGATCGAGACCGTGGCGCGCACAGTCTTGTCGTTCGCAGTCCCGCCCGTGTCGGCCGCGGACCTCGCCGGGCCCGGGCTTCCGAGCAATGTGCTGCTCACGCGGTTCTGGAACCTTGCCGTGACCTCGCCGTCGCACTGTCCAACCTGTGGCGGAGGCGGGGGCGGAACTTCGGTTGCGCAATCTTCATCGGTGCTGCACGCGTTGCGGCCCGGCCCGGGGACGCTCACGCACTGCTCGCTGCGGCAGGCGCTGTGCGTCTCGCCGCCCGTGCATTGCTTGCATCCTGGAGCGCAGGACTGGCCCGCGCCGCATCCGGTGGGAGTCGCGCTCGAATCGCAGCGCTCGCCCGGGTCGATTTGCCCGTTGCCGCACCTCTTGGCTGGATTGCACGTCGTGCAGGTGCTGTTGCAGCGGGTGCTGGGGCCGCAGCCGGTGGGCGCCGCGCTCCCGTCGCACCGCTCCCCCGAGTCGATGCGGCCGTTGCCGCAGGGCGCCGGGGCGCATTCGACATGGTTGGGGCAGAAACAGGCCTCCACCATTTCCGGGGTGCAAACCGGCCTTGTGGCGTCGCATGTCTCTTCGTAATTGTTCATGACAACGAAATAATTGTCCCCAAGGCGCAGGCTTTCTGGATGCATGTGCATCTGCTCGATTTCCGGCTGGGACCTCTGCCGGAGGTTATGGAGCACGCGCGGGCCGGTCATCCTCGGCCTGTTGATGGTTTGCGGATTCTGGGCATCCAGGGCTGCGCACGGCGCATCCCGGACCGCCTGCATTACGCAGTCCGGCGACGCCTCGTTCTCCAGCGGGAGTGCGATGGGCCTGCCGTCAAGGAACTTGTCCATGAGCCTCGGGACCGGCCTGTCGGCCGCGTCGCGCAAATCAGCGAGGGAGCTCTGGGACTGGCACCGGTTGTCGCCGTTGTGGCAGTCCTCGAGGGAGTATGCCTTGTTCGGGACGGGATCTTGGCCCCTCATTTTTATTGTGCCGTTGGGGTTGCGCTCAAACGGGTATGATTCGGATTCGCAGCATATTCCGTCGCCCCGCACGGGCTCGCAGAGCGTCGGCCTCTCCGCAAAGACGCCCGAGCCGGGGCATCCGCGGGCAAGAAGCACGAGGCCTGTGCTTCCCGCAATCACCAAGGCGCTTGCGTACACCAGCCCCTTGTTCTTCATCTTCTGCATGAACGTATCTTTTTTCATTTCGCTCATCCCATACACCCCACATAATCATTTTTTCCTGGAACTTACGATAGCGTAATCATCTTCGAGCGCCTTGAGAAGCGGCTCGCCGACATTCTCGCGCTTGCTGTTCTCTATCGCCCGAAACAGGGCCCTGGCCCTTGCCGGGTCCACGTAATCGTTGTCCAGGTTGCGCTTGAATATCTCGTCGCAGATGGTCCTGAACACCGGGTCCTCGGCGTAAGTCTTCTCGAAGATGGGCAGGCGCATCGGATCATAAATCAGGTCCGCAAACCTCCGGAGCCTCTTTTCCATCAATTCGAGCTCGAGGCCGGGTATCATGACCTGGGAGAGGATGCCGCGCAGCATCTTCGGCACGCGCGCATCCTCGAGGATATCGTCGAAAATCGCGTCTTTGCGCAGCGCGTACATGTAGAGGAAGAGCTTTTCGTCGGTCCTCATGGCCTGCCGTATCTGGGACTTCTGGTCTTCGGTCTTGGTGTAGTTGAGGACTATCTCGGAGAGCTTCTTGAAGACGTAATTCATCTTCCCCCTATCCTCGCTGGAGCGCTGCGCCCGCTTGTATTCGCGCTCGGCCCTGCGCCTTTCCATGGAGCGCTTCACGAGGAGCGATACGCTGATTATCGTCGCCATGGCTGCGGCATAGGCGCCTGCGGCCCACATCACCGGGATGTCCGGGATTTGCCTGCCGCTCAACAGCTCGGCGACCCTTCTTGCACCGAATGCCATGTCCCTGAATCCGCCGGTATAGGCGAGCGCGCCGCTGAAAGCGCCGATTCCGGCTACCGACCAGGTCGTATAGCTGGAGAAGAGCCTGCGGAGCGCGCCGGATTTTTTCCTGGGCGCAGAAGGCGGCGTGCCGCCAGCGCTCGCCTTTTCATCTTCGGCTGCAGCTGGCGCGGACGGCAGAGCCTTCGCGGCCGGGGCCGCAATGGGGGCAGCGGGCTGGACAGCGGCCGGGGGCGCGGACTGGGACGCCGGAGCCTTCTGCGGCTGCGCACCTGCGTCCCCGTTCTTGCCGTTGTTGGCTTCGAGCACCTCGTGCACCCCGCCCTCGGATTTCATCCGCCGGGCGAGCCAGGCGATAAGCTTGTTCAGTTCGAAAAGGTCGGCTATCTTCTCTTCGAGCGGCGTGAATGGTACGGCTATGCCCTTGTCGGCCTGCTCCTTCTTCCTGGCCGCCGACACCTCGGCTTTCTTGAATTCCTCAAGGCCGTGGGCAGCCACTATCTCCCGGACCTGCTTCTTCAGGAATTCCTTTGCGCGCTCGAGCCTTTTCGGCGTCGATTCGCCGGAATCCTTGATTTCAAGTATGAACGCGTTGACTGCCGAGAGCGGAACGCCTTCCGAAACGACCGGGGATGGGGGAGGCTCCGAGCTTTTCCTGCGCGCAAGCGGGGGAGGCGGAGGCCTCGTGGCTTTCGTGGCGGGGGGAGCCGGTGGCGGCGCCGATGCGGGCGGCCCGTAGGGCTCCAGCGCCGGGCAGACGTCCGAGGCCACCGTGGCTTCGTGCGCTTCCGGGCCGTCATATGACGCGGCCGGGGCCGGTGTTGATGGCTTGGAAGCGGCAGGCCCCCGCGATAGCAGGGGGCCGAGCATGCTGCGCTGCTTGGCCACTTTCAGTATTAGCGCGATATCGCCATGCTCTATCGCCGCAAGGAGAACATCCTGCGGGCTCCCGAGCTTAAGCGAATCGAATGCCGAGTGCGCGAAATCCAAAAAGGCCCCGTCAGGAAGGTTCAGGAGGACTGCTTCGTCCGCATGGGCGGAAGCCGTTATCGGAGACTGGGATGTGAGCGGGGCGGAATCTGGCGCCGATACAGGGGCCTGTGCTCCGGCACCGGCCGTTTGCGCAGCCGCAGCTGCAGGTGGCGCGCAAGCAGGATTTGGCCGCGCCATTGCTTCCGCCGGCTCTTCAAGCGGGGGCTTTTGCGGAGCTGGCGCCAACGCACCCGCACCGGGCTTTTTCTGCCTTTTGATATCCATTAACTTAGCCATTCCACACCCACCCTCAGTTGTTATTTAAGTAAGTAAAATATGTAAGAACGGATTTTTAAATATACTGCCCTAAGCCGGGGCAGCAAAAATGCCTAATAAAAGGAAAAGAGAACTCAGCCCGGCGGTATGTTCACCGAGATGGTCGTGTTGCAGGTCGTGCTCCGGTCAATCGGGATGCCGCCCACATTGACGCTTCCGGGCGATAGCGAGCCGCCTGAGCATCCGGGGCATGAAAGCGATATGCTCGACACGCTCGGAACGCCGTTGCTTATGCTTATCGACACGCGTGCGCGCACGGTCTTGTCGCCTGCGGACCCCGCCGTGTCGGCTGCAGACCTTGCAGCGCCCGGGTTGCCGAGCAGGGAGCTGCTCACGCGGTTCTGGAACCGTGATGTTACTTCGGCATCGCACGGGCCGCCCGCATTGGTCGGCGGCCTTGTCGTAGCGACAGTGCCCGGTTCTGGCGAATCGCGCCTTGTGCCCGTCCTGCGCCCGCCTGATGTTGCCGGAGCCGCTCCGCCCCTGGTCGGACAGTCCGCTTCGCAGAACGCAGAGTCGTTCGGAGTGCATGTCTCGGTTACCGTCACTGTGCCCAGCGAGTATGCGGTGGCCGGGGCCACTGGAGCGATATACGCGCCGTAGATGGTCCCGCGGTTGACCACTCCGTCGCCGCAGTGGAAGTCCACCGGGCAGTTCTCCGCGGTTTCCCACTGCTGCTGAATGTTGTCGCCGCAGTATCCGCATTTCTCAGGAGCCCAGTTGGGCGAGTGCGTGTCGTGCTCGCCGAGAGCGAGATTGCACGTGTTCGGCTGGGGGGTCGGGCAGGCAGCCTGGACAACGGCCGGCACCGATGCTACAGGCGGCGGGAGCCTGTCCTGGCCGCTTTGCTGTCCGCAGTTTTTCGCAAAGAGCAGCGCCGCGACCGCGGCGACGCCCACAGTGACTGCGAGGCCGTTCTTCACGCCAAACCATTTATTCTTCGGCTTCGCCGCCTCTGGCGTCGCAGCCGGATTCCCGCCCTTTCCCGATTCAAGTTTTTCAGTCATCATATACACCCCGGTTAATCATTCTGCCTTCTCGCTTTCCCTCTTGATGTGCTTGCTTCTCTCCGCCCAGGTCCACATCGCAAGACCGGCCATGAGGGCCGGCACTGCCGCAGTGACATACGGGTGGAACCTGCCCAGCTGGGCGCCTATCCAGTCCATCGTGAAACCGCAGACCGCCAGGCCTGCCGCAAAACCGAGGGAAATGGCCTCGGGAAGGTGCTTCACCAGGCTCTGCCAGGCAGAGAGCGCGGCCGGGCCGAAGCCCTTGAACCGCTCCATGATGCCGGTGACTGCGGACACTCCGCCTTCCACGACATATTCAACCTCCTTGGCGCCGTCCGTCTTGGAGGCGCCGGCATATGTCAGGGTGACGGACATGGGCCCGCCCTTCGTCTGGACAGTGAGTGTCCGGGGCACGCCCAGTTCAAGCGTCACCTGCTGGGTTTCCTTCCCGATCAGGAGGAAATTGCACGAAGTGGCGCCAGACTGGCCCGTGTATGTGAGCTTGTACTTGGAAGGCAGGTGGCCGTTGTCGCTAAGCTGCCTGAATCCGAGGGTCCCGAACTCCTTCCGCTTGAGTTCTGCCGCCGGAGGCTTGGCCTTAGGCGCGAGCTTGACCTCCCTGGGGAGGGGTGCTGGTTCCGGCGTGGCCTCTTCCGGAAGCAAGCCTGCAAGCGAAGGCAGATCCGCAGGGGCGATGATGGCCGGCGCTGGTTCCATGGCCGCCGGAGCAGTAGCTGGGCCTGATGCGGGCGCATCGCCCACAAGGTCATAATCTCCTGACCGGACCGGGATGCTGCCGCTTCCTGTCATCGCCGGGTCGGGCGATACCTCGACCGGCTCGGACAAAGGCGCAACGGGCGCTGCTGCTGGCGCGGGCGGAACCGAAGGCGGTTTCGCAACAGGCGCCGCAAGCGATGCCGCCATGGGCAGGGGCGGAAGCGAAGGCCGCTTGGCCTTTGCAGCCTCTGCCGGAATTTCTGCCACGGGCGCGGCTGCTGGGGCAGGTGCGACTGCGGGCACGGGCGCTGAAACCAAGGCAGGCGCCGGCGCCGCCACGGGCGCGGATACTGGCACCGCAGGGGCTGCAGGAACTTCGGCTTTCTGAATCGGCTCGGCGGCCGGAGGCACTGAAGGCGCCTTGGGCTGCTGCTGCCTCTGGGCCAATTTCTGCTGCCTCATCGCCCACAGATTATTCGGACCTTTTGGGTTTGCCATTATGAATCGCCTCCAGTCTGCTCAGGCTCGGACACGGGCGCTCTCCACTCCGCGGCCTCCTGCTCTATAGCGTTCCAGTCCAGGTTCTCATGGTAGTAAGCGGCCCTCTGGCCGACCGCTTTTGCGGTGGCGGATATCTCGGCCTTGAGCTGCGCCTTGTCCGCATCGTCGAGCGATTCCGCCGGCGCCAAGTAGAGCGCGCTTACGACCTCGAGAGCGTATTCCTCGCTGCCGGCAAGCGCCTCGAGTATGTCCTTCGAGGTGTCGGGACCGCCTTCAATCGCGGCCTGCCTGAGCCGGGCCAGGTCCGGCTCGGCCTTCAGCATCTCGATTACGAGCGTCTTGGCTGTCAGCTTGGTATTGCTATTTACAATAGATGGAATCCTTTCGCCGTCCTTGCCCACGACCTCGTTTACCTGGGTCGCGGTCTCCATGAGCTGCTCCAGGAGCATCGGCACCGCCGCGTTTCCGCCGAAATTCTCAAGCGTGTCGGACGGGTTCGCGCCAAGCAGCTGGGTCCTGAGCTCTTCGAGGGCGTCAGAAACCGCCGCGACCTGGCCTGCAAGACCGATGACCGGCCTGCCCTCGTCGTCGACCGCGTTGGCTTCGGGGTCGTCCGGGTTCGGGCCTGAGATGTTTTCGATGATCTGGTTCAGCGTCTCGTCGTTGCCGGCAAGCGCCTCTTCGAGCTTGCCGAGCCGCTCTTCAATAGGAACGAGAAGCTTTTTCACGCTCCGCGTAATCTGCTCGAGCAGCTTTGGCACGTCGAGCGATTTCTCCGCAGCAGGCTTTGCCGCTGCGGGCGGCGCGGGGGTTTCCGCCTCTGCTTCGCCCGCTTCTGCCGCAGCAGGAGCTGCCGGGGACTGCCTGGCGGCTGAGATTGGAACCACATTGCCCTGCGCCTGCTCAGGCGAAACGGGCTTGGGCGGTGCGGAAGGGTAAATCGGGGGGGCCTTGCCCGGGACTTCCACAGTGACCTCTTCTTCGGAGGCGCTTTCGGCATCGGCCCTTGCGACTGCGCTCAGGTCGACCTGCCGCGTCGCCGTCCTTGCCGGATCGGCGGTGTCGATTAGCGGTTGAGCCATAGGCGGCTTCGGCGCCGCGACCGGCTCTGCCGGGGCATCTCCCTTCTTCTTCCCACCCTTTAGGAACTTGCTTATATTACTCATGCTGAACCACCCGCGCTTGATGCATCGCCATCCTCCTGGGATGCCTCTGCCTCTATCTCCCTCATCTCCTCTTCTGTGACCTCGGTATTAAGACCGTTCTTGTTGAGGACCGTCATTATCACGCCGACCGCTACGTCCAGCGAATGTTTGGCTTCTGCAAGCTTGCCCTTGGCTTCTTCAAGCTCGGCCTTGAGCGCTTCGACGAGGCCCGCCGACTTCGCGGCTTCCTCAGCCTTGTCCGCTGCCTTGTCCGCAGAAACCTGGGCCGCATCTGCGCTCGCCCTTGCGTCGTTCACCTGCTCGCCTGCCAATTCGACCAGCTCTTCGACGTGCTCGGCATCGCCGACTGCCTTTCCTGCGGCCGCCTCAGCGGCATCAGCCTTCATTACTACATGTGCAATCAGGTCCGCGCCTTTCTTGACCACGCCGTCCCCGACATCTGCGCTGACCACGCTCTCGACTTCCTCCCTGACTGCCAGGGGGATTCTTGCGACCAGCTTACCAAGCACCGAAAGCGCCTGGACGCCGGAGAATTCCTTTTCGCCCACTTTTATTTTGAGGCTTGAAATGGCGGTGTTGACTTCTTCAGCGGACTGTGCAGCTGCGGCAGCGCTTGATGCCGCGGCCGTCGCCTTCTCGTCAAGCGACCTGCCGGTTTCGAGCAAGCCCTCTTCGGCTTTCCTCACCGAGGCGGAGTGCTCTTCTACCTTCGCCGCCTTGTCGCGGACGTCCTTCCCAATCTGTTCAAGGCCCGTTGCCTTGCCACGGATTGCGTTCAGGCTGCCCGTAAGTTCCTCGACGGCCGCTTCTTTTGCGCCGAGGAGGCCTTCGGCTATCGGCCCGGTAAGCGGGAATATTTTCTCTGCCGCCCTCAATTCGCTGATCGCCTTCTGCAGCCGCACGCCCTTCTGCGCCGTCTGGGCGCCATTGCCCTCCCCGTCAGTCATAGATTTCTCTCCCGCCAAACATATCACCTCAAAGTTTCATGAATCTAAGTGTGTTATTGTATATTTAAGTGGGGTTATTTATTTAAATGTTTGCATTGGTAAATAAACGTGGAAAACCGCCCGCCGGCGCAATCAATGCAATCGGAGCATTCCGCGCCAGGACGGCGGGCAAGCCCCGCCGGCTTGCACGAATTGACGGCGTCAGGGGTGCATGCCATCGTACCCGCATGCCTTGTTGTAGAATGACACCGAGTAGGGCGCACCGGTGTCCATCGCTTTCACGGTTTTCCGAAGCTCCGCCGCAAGCTGCCTTGCCTCAGCGGGCGCGGGCGCGGTCTCGCGGAGCCGGTAAAGCAGGTAGGACGCTTCCAGGATGCGCCCGGCGTCGCCGGTGCAGAGGTGGTCTCCGATGGCCGCGATAAGGTTCTGACCCACCGCGCTCATGTGCGGGTCCGTGCTCACCTGGAGCTGGAAATCCGAGTATGCGTAGAATGCCATAATCTCCAAATCGCGCGGAAGGACGCCAAGCCGCCTCGCTGTGTCCTGCACGATTGACGAGCCGGAGATTTCCAGAACCGCGGTGTCCAGATACCGTGTCGACCAGATGTCGAGCGGGCCGCCGGCCTCGTCCGTCTGCGAGTTGAATATCGGCTGCGGAGCTGACGAAGACGCATACACGGCATGCGCGACTGGCTGGATGCCATCCGTGACGCCAATCGCATCCCGCGCCCACCGGGCGATGTCCGCGTTGCGGGCTGCCAGAAGAGATTCAAGCGCATCCTCCGGAACGCATGCTGAAGCGAAATCGAACATCAGCCTCTTGCGCTCGGATGCGTCCGGGGAATCGCGCAGCTTCTTGAGTATCAGGCCGCTCCAGCTACCGATGCGCGGGACGAGCTCCCGCATCAGCTCCTCGCCATCCTGCCTTCTTGAAAGAGTGAGGAAAATCGAGGATATCGCAAGTGAATGCGCATCGGCGGAGAATTGCCTGGGGGCCGATTCCGCGGCGCTTGTAATCGATTCGAACGCCTCCAGCACGTCCTGCGCCGGAAGCTGGCTGTCTGCGCAGCCCTGGAGCATAAGCCTGAAGCTTTTCGAAAGCGCGGCGCCTGCAGGGTTCGACTCGATGCGGGATGCGATAGCGCCGAACCTTTCCTTGACGGAATTCGCGCTGCGAACGCCGCTGCCGCCGGCCGGGTTTTCCATCGCATCGCGGGCATAGCGCAGGGTGATGGTTTTGTCGTCGTTTTTTCCGGCCCTCTCCTTGCATTCGCACATGGTCTGGTTCGGGCCCGCGCTGCGCCTCGACTCGGCAAGCGATATCAGCTCTTCGCGCGCCGGGCCAAGGTCTCCCAGGCATTTGCCATAGATGATTAGCGGGATTTCGTGGTCGCAAACGGGCACCGTGATGCCGTCGGATGAAACCCAGATGACGTCCCCATCCTCGAGCTCTATCGGCGGCGCGCCGCGCTCGGCATTGTTGATGTGGACGTATTTCGGCGAAACCCCCAGGACCGCGCTGACCACGTTCTTGTGGCTGTCGAAGAAATCCTTCATCGGTTCGACGCGCTGCTGGTAGAGTACGGCGGCTTCGCGCTCGAACTTCTGCAGGCCGGCCTCGTCCAGTATCGACGCGTCGGCGCCCTGGTTTGCGTACGCTTCCGCCAGTTCCTCGCGCGCGGCGGCAAGCGCGTTAAGGCGCAGCTCGTACTCGGCTGAATGGCCGACCGTGTTGAATATGATGTCCGCATCGCGCATGACCTTCCCGTCGCTGTCCCCGCAATGGATGAACCAGAGGCGATTCCCGCGCTGGAATGCGACTGTCATCGTAGTCCCCATGTCGTTGACCTGGACCGCGTCTGCGCTGCGCATGTGCTCGGCGAATTTGGCAGCGACCTGGGCATTGAATTCCGGCACCCACGCCGGGTTCATGTTTTGCACGTCGACGCCGCTATCCGCCCATGCCGATGTCACTTCCTTGAGCGCTGCCCCGTATGCCTTCTTCCGCATCTGCTCAAGGACGACCGCCAAATCTGCAACCAGGACGATTCTCCGCACGTCCTCCGGCTCCCGTATCCAGCCGGCCACTGCGGCCGTTTCGAAAACCTCCCGCGCTATCCCGCTTGCGACCTGCCCGTTTGTCCTGCCCCCGTTGGAACCCCTGGTGTGGCCGCCCATCCCGTCGGCGACCATGTCGAGCGTGATTGCCGTGCCGTCTGAAAGGGTGACTTTGGCGCAGGACCAGGCGTCTTCGTTCGGCTTAGGCCCGTTTCCGTTTCCGAGCTTGGCCCGGGATGAGCCGTGCGACAGGGTGAGCGAGCCGGTCGCCGTCTCAAGGGGAACCCCGAGGAATTCCGCCATGGTGTTGAATTCCATCTCCCTCATCGCAGAGTAGTGGAGCGGGTTCGCGCCCCCGGGCTTTCCGGGAAGCGGGACGCTGAAGGCGTAGGGAAGCTTCGCGAGCGCGAGCATCTCCGGATAATACAGGTTGACGCCGTCCTTGTATGTGTGCTGGGTTAGCGCCATCGACAGGTTCTGCTTTGACTGGTCGCTAAGGGCCCACGCCTCGCCCGGAGTTTTCCCGTACAGTTCGGAAACCAGCGCGGCCTCGTCGAAAGAGAGCCGCCCGCCGTCGCCGAAGCGCAGCCGGTGCACGAGGGAACCTGCGGAAAGGACGTCCGAGGCGCCCCCGCGCCAGAGCCTGAGCCGGTCAGGAAGCGGCGTATTCATCCAGATTCCGGATGTGATGTTGAAAGCGCCGGAATGCGAGGGGACCAGGACCCTGTTCCAGTATTCCCCGAGGCGCGCGCGGCCTTCGCCAGTTGACGGGTCGGATGAAATCCAGACGCCGAGCGCTTCAACGTGCTGGGGCGTTATGGGGCCGGACGTGCGGAACAGGTAGCGCACCATGAACAGCTGCTCGTCAGAGAGGTTAGCGGGCTCCAGGATTGCCGACAGTTTTTCCATCGGTGTGGGGCGGGCGAGCCCGCACGATGAATAGACGGATTCGCGGGCGCGCATGAAGCGGGGGATGTCTGTGCGGAAGTCGCCGTCTATCCAGCGCCTTGCGATGAAGCGCCGGATAAGCAGCTCGCGGTTTGCCGGCGCCAGTGCGAGGAATCCGGAGAGCGCCTGCTCATCGCAGTATTGCGCTCCCATCACCCGGGCGACGAGTTCCTTCTCCGCTTCGTCCATCGCACCCAGCATCTCGGATAATGATTTCACAGGCACCGGGGCAACCGCGTATTCCGGACTCACTGCGCCATCCACTATCGCGGTCGCGAAATCCAGCGCCGCCTGCGATGAATAGTTTGCCTTGAGGCGATTCACCGCCGCGACGCAGCGCGCATCGATGCTCTCCTGCGCGTAATTGGACAGCTTGTAGAATACGAGCGCCCTGGCCACCCTGCGGATAAGCGTGTTGCGCCCATCGGTCTTCGGAGGAAGGATGGGCTCGAGGCCGGGGTCAAGCGGTGAGTTTTGAAAAGGGAAATCGAATTTCGGCAGGGGAGCCGCTTCAGCAATCTGCGGCTTCGGCGCTGCGTGTGCGGATTCTGCGGCCAATTCTGCCGCAGGCCCGGTTTCAGCGGCCGCCTCCCGGGCAGCCGCAAGGGGCGCCACGGCTACCGGTTCTGTGGGCCCGGCTTCCGCCTCATCCCCATAGGCTTGCGCTGCGGAGTCGGGGCCTAGCGAATCCAAATCCACGTCTATTTCCACTTCAGGCGTTTCCACTCCCGAAGGAAGCGCCTCATCGCCAGCAGGAATCACATCATCCGAAGGCTCCTGCAAATCGGCCGGCAGCGCGGATGGCCGGGGCAGCCGGGGTTCTTCCGGAACTGGCGGCAGGGACGAATCCGAAGGCGGCCGGATAGTGGAGAGAGGCTCCTTTTTCCTGTGCCGCTCGTCGACAACCATCAGCGCAATTTCGTAATCCGACATGTCGGCGCATTCCGCTGTGTCGGCGAGCTGGCGCATCCGCTTCACGCTGCGCAGCACCATCTCCGGATTATCCGGGGGGCTGCGGTATTCATCCACGAAATTCCGGGCCATCTCGATGTCCTTCTGGGCCTGCTCGCCCGCGTCTTCGAGGCCGAAACGAACGGAAAGCTCCTTCACGCGCAGCTCCACCGCAAGCGCCTCGAGGGCGATGCGGAGCTGGGCGCGCCCATCCTTTTTCCCGCACGCTTCGCGGAAAGGACGCATTGCCGATATGAATAGGGCGGCATTCAGCGCCTCGGCCGGAAGGGCGTCCAGGCATGAATCGTCTTTCGCCAATTTCTTCTGCGCCGCTATGACCAGGTCTGCCGCCATGCCGCACTGCGCCGGCGAGAATTCCATGCCCGGTATATCCGGATGCGAATGGGCCGGGGGCTTGCCGGTCCGCATGACATACTGCATGCACTCGAGGACCTCGTCTTTCGCCGGGTATTCCTTCTCTGTTTTCGCAGCGAGAATCCTGTCGAAAGCGGGCAGGCCGAGGCGGGCGCCCAGCACAGGGTGGAGGTTCTGCGTCCTAACGTCAATCCCCAGGCTGCCGCTGACGCTGGGGCCGATGAAGCGTTTGCCGTGGTTGAAGCCCGCCTTGGATGCGGGATTCCTGTAGGGGGATGAGTGCTGCTCGCTCAAGTGGACACCTGTTTGTATATGTATATTTTTGTGTGAAGACATTTTTAAAAGGTTGGCATTTTCGGTAAGAAGTGAGAGGATGGCGGCATCGGCAAGCGGCCCCGCCTGCTCTATGACCATGCTTTCGTACGCGCCCGGCCGGCCGGAAACGCGATGCAGGAACAGCACTGCGGGGCGGTAGAAATCCGGGATGCGCTCCATCGGGAAAAAAGATTCGACGTAGCGGTCCAGAATCCGCGAAATCAGGCGCAGGTATGAGCTTCGCTTCCCGTTTTGCGGGACTGCATCATCCAGGGCGGCTTCCAGGCGCCTGTTTATCCACCCGCCCAGGAGCGAGAACGGAAGCCGGGATTCCGGAAGCCCTGCAAAGCGCACGAGGGGATTCGCAATGACGTCAGGAAGAAGCTCCCTCTCGACCTGCCAGGGCTCCTTGCCGGGCGACTGCCCGGCCAGCGACATTATTGCTTCCCGGTACCGTTCCCTCGCCCTGGCATAGTCCCCCGCCCCCCTCGCCCTCGCCTGCAGCATGTCCACTGCGAGCCGCAGGATGCCGCCCCGCTCCGGCAAAATGGCATCCGCAAGCGGAAGGGGCCCCCCGGCTGTCTTGGGGAAAGGCATGCGCCCTTGGGCATTTGGCGCATCATGCAGCGTGGTGGGTGGGGGCATCGCGACACGTGTCTTTTTCAGTTGATTTTTGTGATGATGGGAGCTGGAGATAATTAGGCAAAAAGATTTATATAAGCGAGTTCGCGCCCAATCAGACCGGGACCTGGAAGACGACGCCCACCAGATATCCAACGAGGGCCGCGGCCCCTCCGATTATCATGAGCTCGATTCCCCCGTAGAGCCATCTGCCGGAAGTGAACTGGCTCTTTCCTGCGCCCACGGCGAAAAGCAGGGCCAATGACGCTGCCAGGGAGACCGGGATTGCCGCAGATATTGGGAGGAAGAAAAAGGGCGCTACCGGAACCAGGGAGCCGACCACCGCGCTCAGGCCGACAAGCACGCCCTGCCAGAATGAAGACATCGATTCCGAGGGGTTTTCCAGCCCCAGCTCCTCCTGCATCATGGTCTCGAGCCAAATTTTCCGGTTTGAAGTTATCTTGTCCACAACCTGGCCAAGAAGCTTTCCCGAGAACCCTTTCGCACGGTAAATCTCCTCGATTTCCTTCCGTTCCATGTCCGGGATTCTGTCCATCTCTTCCAGTTCCCGCTTCACTTCCGCCTGGTAATGCTCCTCTTCGGCACGCGTTGATGTGAATGCGACCGCGGCCATGCTGATGCTTTCGGCGAATGTGGCCGCCAGGCCCGCGAGGAGGACGATTCCGTTGGAGTTCGTCGCAGTTGCGACGCCGAGCACGATGCCGAGCACGTTCACAATCCCGTCCTGGCCGCCGAGGATTATGTTTCGAAGAAGAAGCCCGCGGGATGCCGTATGCCCCTCCAGGTGCGGGTGGTTTTTCAGTCTTGGCACACAAAAGGGTTCTGAAAACAGATTTATTAGGCTTTGGTAGCAAGTAACTTCCACTTGGGCTCGTAGCTCAGCAGCAGAGCGCTCCGTTCGCAGAAACTTTTTAGGAAAAAGTTTCACAAAAACTTACTGAAAAGTTCCGAGATTCGGAGAGGCCGGGGGTGCGAGTTCCGCCTTTTAGGAAAAGGCGGCCCAAAACGGGCCGTTAAACGGCGGACGCAGATCCCCCCGAGTCCAATTTCCACTTGTTCCCAGTTTCCAGTCTTGAGTCGTGACTCGCGGAAATTGGACTGTTTTGGCCAGCAGGTCAAAAACAATTCAGTTTTTCCATAATCGCATGCAGGGGCCGCCCTACTGGGGCTTGACATAACGCGCAATCAGCGTCATGTCATCGTCCTTCCCGCTTTTCTCCAAGCAGCCGCATGCGGGCTTGTAGAGCGATGAGGGGTCCTTCCGCGAATCGGCGCTGCCCATGATTTCCGCGGTCAGGCTGAGCGAATTCCCCTTGTTCCTGGCGGCCAGGGGGCCGTATTCATGGTCGCACATCACGTCGCCGACGCCGTCTGTCAGCGTCAGGACGGCATCCCCTTCCCGCAGTTCTGCCGCCTCGAAACCGGAGTCCTTGTTGTTGATGTCGATTGACCGGGTTCCGATTCCGAGCCCGGCCCAGATGGTGTTGCCTATCCCGTGGGGATTGCTCCTGGAAACTACGGCTCCGTCCCTGACGACCAGATAGTCGCTGTCGCCGCAGTGTATTCCGTAGAACCGGTTCCCTTCGATATAGGACGCGGCGAATGTGGTGCCCATGTTCTGCATCCCCTCCAGGCGCTCCTTGTCCGTGCCGGATGCGGACTGGGCGAGAATCCTCAGGCGCTCCTTTTCGATGTCGATTGCGAAGTCGGCCATGAGCGCGGCGAAGCGCACGTCCTCGGGCGAGCGGACCCAGCCTGCGAGCGCCGCGATTTCAAAAACATCCTTGGCGATGCGGCTTGCGATGCTTGCGCCCCCGTGCCCGCTAACGCCGTCGAAGACGACGTCCAGGTCAACAAACCTCGTCCCGCCGGAATGCCGAATCATCATCGAGAGGGATGTGAGCGCGTCGTCATTGTCCGGGTGTTCCGCTCCGGTTCCGGAATGCTTCTTCGTGAACCCCGGGGATTTTGAAATCCGTGCAAGCACGTGCTCGCGCGGAATCCTTGAAAAGTCCAGGAGGGTGTCGAATTCCATCGAAGCCCGCGCGGCCTCCAGAACGGCGTCCTCCGGTTCCCCGATAATCTTGAAGATAGTCTGGACCAAATCGCCGCAGAGGCAGACGTCGTTGGAGAACGCGGATTCGAGGCTGCGGAGGCCGCCCGCGTCAAATTCAGGCTTGCCCAGCAACTTGTGGAGCAGGTGGGATTCGTCGTCCGAAAATGCCCCGGCAGGTGCGCGGCGGAAGCGCAGCGCATGTGCAAGCGATGCCACAGTCGCCAGGTTCGGGGCCATCCTGCGCCAGGCATGCCGCAAATCTTCGGGCGATAGCCCAGAGGCCCATGATTTGAAATCATCGAGCTCCTTCTGAAGGACGCCGTCTTCGGCGGCCGCCTTGCGGAAGAACGCGGCCTGCGAACGCGCAAGCTCCCCGGGCCGCATCAGCGCCTCGACCATTTCGCCCTGGGTGGGGGGCTCGATGTTAAGGTCGAAGCATATGCTGCCGAACTGCGTCCGTATCGCGTTTATCTCGTCCGCAATCAAGTCGGCGCGCTCGAAGCCGGAGGGAAGGCGCTTCCCCTGCGACACGAGGTTTCCAAGTGCCTGCTTCCAGTTGCCGTCCGTAACGAGCGAGCTTTCGTAGTTCCTGAATCGGAGGGAGCGCACGCCGGGGTGCATCTCCAAAAACTCCCGAAGCTCGGCCCTTCCGCAGTCGCCGGACTTCTGGAGTATCCTGAGTATGATCCTTTTCGCCCGGGCGCAAAGCGATGCAGTCCCCGGCTCCCCGGCCTGCTCTGAAAGGCGCTTCTTGCGGGAATCCTGCGGGATTTGGGGGGCGCCGAGCCGCTCGAAAAGAGGGGCCGGGAGCGCGTTGCTGTCGAAGAAGATGCCCTGCCGCCCCGCCACAGTGCCCGCAAGCAAGTATCGGTCGTTCCGGATTTTACGGGATAAACGTGACATCGGGGCTACCAGCCGGTGCGTTCTGCTTTGTTGTGTGAGCTATATAATTGTGTATGCGTATTTATAATACGGCGGGTGGGCGCGGCCTGCCGCGGAAGCGATTATGTTATTATTAATAGGCAAATAAAGATATTGACCGACAGAGTACCCGGATGGTTCGGGGAGGAAAAAGGGCCTGCCGAAGAAAGCAAGACTTTTATGCGTTATGATGCAATCTCAATCCACGATTCTCATGTTGCCTAATATCTATAGGGGAGACTACCGGCTGCTTGCGGCCGCGCCGCTTCTCGCAATCGCCATCTCCCTCTTCTTCATCCCGTCGATAAAGATGGGCGTGGATTTCCAGGGAGGCACTGTGATAACTGTCTCACTTTCCGAGAAGGCGGACGCCGCCGACTTGCAGGCCAGGCTGGAAGGCGAAGGCCTGGATGCGACGGTGCGCGTTTTCGACACGGCGGTGGGATACCGGGCAGAGATAGAGGTGCCCCAGAGCGAGGACCTGATCAGGGCCGACGCCCTCAAGGAGGAATTCAACGCCATGCTCCCCGAGGTCGCCTCGCTTGAAGTGGCGGCCCTTGAGAACAGCAGCAACAGCGGCGCGTATATGGCCAAGAAGGCCGAACTGGATGCGGTCGCCGACCAGCTTTTTGAGCTCGCACACATACGCCGCTCGGGCCTGAACATAAGCGGGACGAACGATTTGCAGAAAAGGTTCGGCGAAGCGTACACCGCGGTGTACGCGTCGTACCAGAATTCCATATCCGGGCCGATAGACGAGGCCGTGAATTACGACTCGATTTCGGTGCAGACTGTGAGCCCGGCCCTATCGTCGCACTTCATCGAAGTGGCCACCAACGTGGTCATGCTGGCCATCATCCTGAGCTTCATACTGGTGTTCGCGTTCTTCAGGGACGTGATGCCGAGCGTCGCGGTGCTTACCGGCGCATTGGCCGACATTGTCATGGCCCTCGGGGCCATGGGCTTCTTCGGCATACCTCTGACGCTGGCTTCTTTCGCCGCGCTTCTGATGCTGCTCGGCTTCTCGCTCGACACGGACATCCTGCTTACGACGAGGCTGCTCAAGCGGAAGGGAGACCCGCGGGAAAACGCGTTCGACGCGATGAAGACAGGCCTCACGATGAGCGTGATGGCCATAATTGCGTTCGGGGCGCTTTTCATCCTGGCCGCGGTGACCCACATACCTACGTATTATGAGATATCGGCCGTGGCGCTTGCAGGCCTAGTCGGCGACATGCTTGCCACCTGGGGCATCAACGGCGTCTTGATACTCCACCACGTGGAAGAGAAGAGGAGGCGGGCCTGATGGAATTCTACAAGGACAAGAGATTCATATTCCTGTTTTGCATGTTCCTGATATTCGCGGCCGCGATAGCCGCGGTGGCGGGCTGGCTGCTGATGGTCGCCCTCCTGTTCTTCGGCTTCGTGTCTGTCATGTGGAAGGAGCCGCACATCAAGCTGGGCAGCATAATAATGCTGGTACTGCTGGCGCTCCTGAATATCGCCGTCCATAACATGAATTTCGGCATCGATTTCGTGGGCGGAACCAGGATACCGGTCGTCCTCGAGCACTCGGTCGATTCGACCACCATGAACGAGCTTGTGCAGACCATCAAGAGCAGGGCGAGCACGCTGGGCCTCAAGGAGGTCAAGGCGCGCGCGGTGGGCAACTCGCTTGTGAATGTCGAAATCGCCAGCACGGACGAGGCTACAATCGACTTCATCGAGAAGACGCTTTCCCAGCAGGGCGTCTATCTGGGCGTCGTGGACGGGAAAGTCGCCGTAAGCGGCGACCATATATTCCGCACATCGATAAGGCCGCTCGGCTCAAGCGAGCTGGTCCGCCAGGGAGCGGACTGGGGCGTCGCGTTCTCGGTCGACCGCGAAGGCGCCGAGATGTTCGCGCAGGCGGCCAAGAACAAGGCCGATTACCCGATATACATGTTTCTCGACCGGCCGGATGACGCAGTGCTGTTCTACCAGCGCGACATGCTGAAAAAATATTTCTATCCCGACTCGGGCGAAAAGGAATCCATCCGCGCCCTCAGCCAGATGCTTTCCCTTGACGGGGACAGGAACATCTCCGTTTATCTGCTGGAGGACATGCCGGCCAACCTGACGCCCAGGACCAACAGGACCAAGGCGCTGGTTTCGGAGAACGCTCCGCAGTCTTTCAAGGACAGCCTTGCCGGAATGGGCTTCACGGTGGTCAGCCTTAACGAGAGCAGGATGGCTGTCGAGTTCGGCCGCACGCGAAGCGGCGTGCTCATCGTCAACAAGCTCGAAGCCGCAGGCCTCCTTACCGCGCCCCTACTTGGCGGGCAGATAACGACCGGGGTGCCGAACTATAATTACATCGTCACGGGAAGCGTAAACGCGAGCGACGCCAAGACGAAGGCGCAGGAGGCGACCGCGCGGGTGAAAAGCATCGAGTCCATCCTCAAAGGCGGCGCGCTTCCGGTGCAGATATCGCTGGGCTCAAGGACAACGCTCCCTGCGGCCCTCGGAAGCGAGTTCCTGAAACTCAGCCTGATTGCGATTGCCAGCTCGCTCATCATAATATCCATTCTGATAGGCATCCGCTACCGCAACATAAGGGCGACCGCGCCGATTGTGCTAATCAGCCTCGCGGAGCTGGTGGTGCTGCTTTCGATACTCGGCTCGTTCACGATAGACCTCGCGGCCATGGCAGGCATCATTGCCGCAATAGGAGTCGGAGTCGACGCCCAGATTGTCATCACGGACGAGACGCTGAAGAAGGACGAGCACACCGCGCACGAGAAGGTCGAGCTCGCATTCGGCATAATCAGGACCAACGCGATTGTCGCGATATTCTCCATGGTGCCGCTGCTGTTTTCGGGCCTTGTCGAGATAATCGGCTTCGCCATGTCGACCATGCTCGGCGCCCTGCTCGGATACCTTATCACGAGGCCCGCGTACGCGGCCATACTTGAGAAGGTCCTCGAGGCGGAAAGGAAGGGCCAGGCGCCCGCATCGGCGGCTTCGGAATGAGCGGCCCGAATCAGGCCCGGGACGCCCACCGTATCGCATGGGCCGCCGGGCAGACCTATTTATAATCTTTTTGAAACATTATTTACAACATGGAGAAGGCTAGGGGAGGGCAGGAGAAGCCAGGGGCGACCAGGGTCGAGAACCACGGTCAGCGCATCGCCCGGAAGAATGACATCAGCAGCGACCCGCTCGTGGGCGCGGTAATGACCGGAAAGGCCGGCAGGTACAGCATCCAGGAGCCGCTCGATTCAGGAGGCATGGGAAAGGTGTATACCGCCCTTGACCAGGGCCAGAACACAATTGTCGTCAAGGTAATCTCCCCGAATTTCATAAAGAAGAGCAATGACGACGTCGAGAAGATTGTAGAGCGCTTTTTCAGGGAGGCCCGCGCCGCGGCCATGGTGGACCATCCCAACGTCATCAGGATAATAGACGTGGGAAGCTACAAGGAGACGGTCTTCTGCGTGATGGAATACCTCAAGGGCATGAACCTCGAGGACATGGCCAAGAAGCACCGGCCGTCGTGGGAATGGCTGGCGCCGGTCATGATGGACGTGTGCGACGGGGTGGATGCGGCCCACCGCAGCGGCATAATACACCGCGACCTTTCGCCAGACAACATATTCCTCGCCGATATCGGCGGCCGCAGGGTGGTCAAGGTCCTGGATTTCGGGCTCGCCAAATTCACCCGGGGCGAAGATGACGGCCTCACCAAGACCGGCTTCGCGATGGGGAAGATAACGTACATGTCGCCGGAGCAGGCCGAGAAGGCCTGCGGGCAGAGGGGCGACTACGACCACCGCGTGGACATTTACGCCATGGGCGTCATCATGTACCGCCTGCTCACAGGCGTCCCGCCGTTCAAGGGCGAAAACGACGCGGAGTCGCTTTTCATGAGGCTGAACGTGAAGCCCATGCGCCCCAGCGAGATTAATCCCGCCATACCGCCGGAAGCCGAAGAAATCATAATGAAGGCGATGGCGCGGAACGAGAAGGACAGGTTCCAGGGCGCCGCGGAACTCAAGGCCGCGATTGCATCGGCCCGGAAAGGCAGGCCGGGATCGGGCGCAAAGCCGGAATCGGACGACATGTTCCTCGGCGACATACTCAAGTCGATGGAGCGCCAGGACGCTTCCGCCCCGAAGGCCGCCGTGCCGCCGCAAATCCGGATTCCGGATGAGGAGCAGGACCCTGACAACACTTACGCGCCATCCCGGCGGATTGAGAAACGAAGCGGGCTGGGCAGGTTCGCCAAATGGACGTTCATCCTCAGCCTTGCCGCTTCGGCCGCATACGCCGCATACAGCTACAGGGATGAGATAAACCGCTACATCCACGACGTCCGCGCAAGAAGCGCCAATAGCGTCCCAAGCGCGCCGCGGACGCAGGAGAGCGCCGCGCCCGGCGGCTCCGCACAGCCTCTGGAAGGGTACCTCGCGACCATGAGCAGCACCCCGTCCGGGGCATCGGTCTACGAGGTGAAGGGGGGAGGCCGGAGGGAATACCTCGGCACGACGCCCCTGGTCTGGCGGTTCCCTGACGAAAACGAGCACACGATACTGTATACAAAGCGGGGCTATGTCTCAAAACGCCTGAAAGTCAGCCGGGCGCAGCCGACGCAGCACCTCAACATGGACCGGCAAGGCAGGCCGCAGGCGCCTTCGGTGCCGCAGGAGCCCGGGCAGGGCGGGACGCTTCCGGACGAGGGCACGGAAGAAGCGCCGGTAGAATAGAGGCGGTTGCATGCAGAGGATGAGGGGCGGCAAGCCGCAGGGGAAACCTTCGGACAAATTCACATACGAGGCATTCCACGACGTCCGGAAGCTCTCGGCTGCGGACCCGCTTGCGGGCGCCGTAATCAATGAAAGGTACGAGATGATAGGCCGGGTGGGCAGCGGGGGGATGGCAAGGATATACCTCGCGATGGACCGGGAGACGCATTCCAGGGTCGCGGTCAAGATTATCGGGGACAATGCCGAGCGGAGCGAAGAGGTGGCCGAGCGGTTTTTCGTAGAGGCCAAGGCGGCCGGCAAGATAAACCACCCCAACATCATCGCGATAAAGGACATCGGAACATACAAGGACAAGATTTTCTGCGTCATGGAATTCCTGGAGGGCTTCGCCCTCTCCGCCCTGCTTGAGAAGCGGCAGGGGATGCCATGGGCCAGGGCGAGGAACATCATCGCCCAGGTGTGCGACGCGCTTGAGGCTGCTCATAACAAGGGCGTGATACACCGCGACATGAAGCCCGAGAACGTGATGCTCGTTGCAGCCGATGGCGGCAGGGAGCGCGTCAAGGTCCTCGATTTCGGGCTGGCCAAGCTGGCAGACAGCAAGGAGAGGCTGACACGCGAGAACATGGTGCTCGGCACGGTCTCGTACATGGCGCCGGAGCAGGCGTGGTCTTCGGAATACGACCACCGCGTGGACATCTATGCAGTCGGCGTGATGGCATACGAGATGGTCTGCGGCAGGGTGCCCTTCGCAAGCGACATCCCCGACGATAAGGCGAGGACGCTGCAGATACTCCTGATGCACAAGGAGGCGGCCCCGGAAAGCATGCGCATACGGAAGCCGGATTTGGACATTCCGCCGGAAGCCGAGGCGGCCATCATGCGCGCCCTGGAGAAGGACCCGGGAAAAAGGTTCGCGAGCGCGCGGGAGATGAAGGAGGCGCTTCTTGGCCCGGAGATTGCGCAGGCGGAGGCGAAGAAAGCCGGCATGAGCGCCCCGCCAGCCAAGGCGGAAATCCCGCAAACGGAAGAGGAAGGGGAATGGACGCTTCCCCGCGAGGAGGAAACATTCGGGGCGATTCTCAAGCGCGCAGCAAAGCGGCTCCTGATTTTCGGGGCGGTCGCTGCGGCCATAGGCATCCCGGCATACCATTTCCAAAACGAAATAATGGGCCTGGTCAACCCGGCAAGGCGCGAAGCGGGCGGCGGCAAGGAGGCCCCGGCACCGAACGGGAGCGTGCAGGCCGCCCCGTCGCAGACGTCATACCAGGCCAGGATTGAAAGCGCCCCCAGGGGCGCCATCGTCATGGACATAACAGGGGGCGAGGCCGGGGCCAAAGCGCTCGGCGTGACGCCGCTCGACATAACGTTCCAGAACTGGGAGAACGTCCTCCTTCTGAAGAAAGCGGGGTATCACCCTGAGCGCATAGTGGTCACGCGCTCGCAACCAGAGCAGAAGGTCAGCCTCAGGCGCATCCAGAGGGGCGGCAATCCCCGCTCTATCGACGCGGGCGAGACGGGCGGGAACGGCACCCAGGACACGGATGAGCCGGGCGGCTCGCGCAAAGAGGCCCCTTAAGCAGGCTTCAAACGGCCGGGCCGTCGCTTGCAGGAAGAGCCGGCACCGGGATAGGACACCTTTTAAAAATTCCAGCCGGATAGTAGGGTCATGTGCAACCTATACCTCGAAGGCACCCGCGCAATAGTCGACCTCGCCAAATGCCCATATGAATTCGCCTCGCCCGAATTCCTCAATTTGCATCTCAAGGACCTCTCCACGACCGAGTCCCCGATAAAGACGATAAGGTACGAAGAGGAGATAGTAGTCGAGCTGGACGAGGAGAAGACGCAGGTCCTCACCCAGTATGCCGCTTTCATCAGGCAGCTGGAGACAATCCTCCTCCGAGACGACATCTACGGCCTGAAGCAGGACCCCGCCTACGACAACCGGAGGAAGGTGCTGCGGAGATTCTACGAATACGTGTTCCTCAACCCGCTTCTCGCGGCCCAGGAGCTGAACAACTACCAGGAGCCGGAACCTGAGAAGAACATCTACATGAAGGGATACCAGACCTTCAAAGGGTGGGTGGCGGGCATCCTCAAGAGGTACACCACCACAAGGCTCTATGACACGGTCAAGACCACGGGCGATTTGCGCGCGGCGTTCCTGGAACTGGTCGGCCTGAAGACGCTCTATTTCGTGCCTTCACTGGTCCTCGGGATACCCAAGGATGCGATTCCTCTCAAGGGCCCCGAGGCGCGGTACTCCCTCCCGTACGGCGTGGAAATCCAGATATACGAAATCCCCGGAGCCGAGGCGTACCTGTACGTCCAGGAGAACAAGTCAATCGAGAACCTGAGCCCGGAACTGAACAAGCTGCTCAAGACGACCATCAACGAGCAGTTCAAGGAAAGCTTCACGAACGTCGACTGGGACATTCTGATGCAGCTTAAGACCAGGGAATACCGCCAGTTCTTCATAGACCGCGCCATGATTGACGGAATCGCGATAACGCCGCAGCAGGCGATGACCATGGGCCGCGAGTGCGCAGCGTGGGTCGTGGGGCTGGGCGCGCACATCGAGAACCTTTCGCTTGACAAGGAGAACGTCACCGACATCTACATAGACAGCGAGAACTCGCCGATTTACATCGAGCACAGGAAATTCGGCCTCTGCCACACGCTCTTCCGCTACAACCGCGACCTCCTCGAGCGCGCATTCCGGAACATCGTCTACACGCTCAGGGGCACGAGGAAATTCGACGAGAGCAACCCGGTCGTGGATGTCGTGCTCAAGCGCCTGTCTATGAGGTGCCACCTCCAGAGGCCCCCTGCGACTTTCGGCGAATTGCAGAGCGCCCTCCGTATCATGAAGGAGGAGCCGTTCACGTACGCGCAGTATCTCAACTACCACTCATTCACCCCGTTCTTCGCAGGCTACGACGACATGATGGTGTCGCTCGGCTGCTCCGAGGCAGTCCTCGGCCTCAAAGGCGTCGGAAAGACAGCCTTCACCGCAGCAAAAATCACTTCCATCGGAACGCGGAGGAGGATCATCCCGGTGCAGGATATCGAGGAAATCCCGGTCCGCGCATTCCGCAAGCGCGGCTTCCACATCGGCGCCGCGAGGGTGCAGAGCTCGGATGTCGAGGAATCCAATACCAAGGAGCTGGACCTGGTCACTATGGCGAACGCGCTTCTGCGTATGGGCGATGCCGCGCTCATCATCAACGAAGTGCGGTCGCGCATCGCCGTGCAGGGCATCATCAACCTGCTGAACACCCAGCCGGGCGTCTTCCTCCTCTACAACCTGCACGCCGAATCGCTCCGCGACATCCAGGACCGCCTTGAGCTGGTTTTCGGCCTGCCCGCGGCGAGCATGTACGCGACCGACCGCTACTCGTTTTTGAAAAAGGTCCGCTTCGGAAGGAAGGGGCGCATCTACCGCGTCTTGGGCTTCGAATACGAGAGCGACATAGAGGAGAAGAAGTTCGTGGAGATATTCCGGTTCAGGAGGGGCGACTCCATAGACGAATGCACGTGGGAGGCCAAGTTCCTGCGCAATCCGGAAGCCGCGTTCTGGGATTTCTCCAAAGTCGACATCAAAAAACTCCAGAAGGAGCTGGACATCGCCTTCATCCCCCCGGCCCTGGGAAGGAGGAGCGAGGAGACGGGCATCTCACCGGAGCAGTACATCCTCCAGGCGTTCTGGAAGGGCAAGATGTACAACGACATCTTCAAGCTTAGCCAGCAGATGAACGACAAACTGATGCTGGAACTGGATTTCGTCCTGAAAGTCAACACGGCCGCCGGAAGGCTGCTTGTATCGATGGAGCAGGAGCAGGGCGAGATTGATTTCGGCGAGGCCTGGACGCGCTGGGAGCCGATTTTCAAGGAAGTCGTCCGGACGGAACTGGAGAAGCGCAAGCTGGGCGGGCCGAACATGCCGGATGAACTGCCAGATGCCCCCCAGCCTGCGGCGCCTGCCGGAAGGACGGGTGCCGTGACGGCGGGCGGGGCGCCGCCTGCGCAGCGGCCGTCGCAGGGCGGCGAGGACGTCGAGGAGGAAGAAGGCGGCGGGGATTCGGGGGAAGAGGACGAAGGCGAGCCGCCCGCCAGGGCGGGGCCGCCTGATTTGGCATCGCTGCGCGAGAAGCTCCGGGCCAAGAAGCTGGGGCTCAAGAAGAAATGAAACGGGCGGACGCGATTCGCATCCGGCGCATGGGTGCGCCGCTCAGCGTCCAACCTTCATGTATTTCTCAATCTTGTCGAACGCGTCGTCCAGCTGCGCAAGCGTGGGCAGGAAGACCATGCGGAAGTACTTGCCCTTCAGGGTCGGAGCGAAGCCGGAGCCGGGCACGGTGACAACGCCGCATTTGAGGAGCCCGCGCACGAATTCCAAATCGCTCTTCCATGGCCCCTCGACCTTTATGAATGCGTAGAATGCGCCCTTCGGCGCGGCAGTGCTGAGGCCGGGAATGGCCCCTATGCGCTTCATCATGAGGTCGCGGCGTTTTTTTAGCTCGCCGTTGAACTTCTCGATGTGGCCGTGCGGGCCCTTTATTGCGGCGATGTAGGCGCGCTGCATCTCCCAGTTCACGGAAAGGCGCTGGTTGCAGAGGCGCTGGATTGCCTCCTTCATGCTGCCCCAGCCTTCCCCATGGAATGCCAGGTAGCCTACGCGGGCGCCGGGGTAGAGGTAGTTCTTGGAGAGGCTGTTGCCGCATACGATTGGGACGTCCTTGGACAGGTCCCGCATGTGCGTCATCCCGCCCTCGAACACCATCTGGTCGTAGACGTCGTCGCTGATGATTGGAAGCTTGGCCTCGCCGGCAATGTCGACGATGCCCTGCAGGGTCTTCCTCGAGTAGACCGCGCCGGTCGGGTTGTTGGGATTTATCACGAGGAGGGCTTTCGTGTATTTGTTGATGCTTTTACGGAGGCTGTCCAGGTCGGGCTCGAAACCTGAATCGCAGTCGTAGAAGTCCACGGTGCCGTAGCTGATGCGCTCCTTCGTGAGGTAGAGGGGGTATGTCGGGATTGGAAGCAGGATGTTCCGCCCGGGGTCCACCATCGCCTGGAAGAGGAGGTCTATCCCTTCGCTCAGCCCGGCGGTGACGAAGACGTCCTCAGGCGCCACGCGCTCGAATTCGGCAACGGCTTCCCGGAGTTCAGGGTCGCCCTCTGACGGCGCATACCCGGAATAGTTCCCCTTGAGGGCCTGCGCCGCCGCATCGAGTATGTGCTGCGGCGGACGGAAGCCGAACGGCGCCGGGTCGCCTATGTTGAGGTATGTCATCTTCGTCCCTTGCTTCTCCAGGGCCTTCGCCTCCTGAACGATGTCCCGGATGGGGTATGATACGAGCTCGCTCCGCGTCGAGGGTTCAATCACCATAATCACCTAGGGGTAGCTCTCCCATATTTTGTGTTCCCCCATATCGCGGGAAATGTTTTTATTGATGTTGATACGTCTATTGACGACGTCAGTTTCCGAGGGAAAAGGGCACCTGCTCAGGGATTCCCCCGCGGATGATTGTGCGGCGGATTGCCGCGGTGACGGGATGATGCGAATCCCCGCCCCGGCAGCTGGTCGAGCGGATTCCGTCTAGAAAAAGGCAGAGGGAGGTAGTGCGGGTTATTTCATCCATGTCGCGCTCGAGCGCTTCGCGCCCTCCGGGCCCGTATCCTTGAAAATGCCCCCGGAGATACAGGACGCGCCACGCGTCGTTTGCCAGCTGCATCCGGTAGAGGGAATCGTCTATTCCGCGCGGATCTTCCGATGCATGGAGCAGGATTGGAAGGATTGAAGCGAAAACCAGGAGGGAGAGCGCGGCTTCGAGCGTCTGCATGGAATCACCCGCCGCAGACATGCAGCTTCCGGATGGCTTTATCGTCCCCGATGACGACTAGGCGGTAGAGGCATGCGCCAAATTCCCCGTCCCCGCCATCCGGCTCTTCCAATCCGACATATATGCGCGAAAGGCCGGCGCGCACCCGCATGGATTCCGAATATTCCGGATTGAGCCGGTCAGTATCCAGCCAGTTGGGGTAGCGCACATCCCCCTCGTGCCTTGCCGCGCCAATTTTCACGGTGTAATCCGCGACCGAGGCGGTTTTTCCGAAAACTGCCTGGCGGCGCGCTGCCTCGTCCGCATCGTGCATGAGCGACGATACCGCAGTGGAAAGGAGCATCAGCATGAGCATTATTGGAATAATGCAGAGTAGCGCGTCAAGGGACGCGAATCCCCTATATGGGCTCGGAACGGTCTTCATTGAACACACCCCGGATTTCCACCACGCGCCCTTCGTGCCAGATGCGGATTAAGCCGGATTCGGCCCGCCAGGGGGCATGCTCCCCCCAGGAGCCCAAATCCACGTCCCCGCCGCTGCCGTATGCCGCTTCCACAGCGCGGATGACCGCTTCCGCGCGTCCAGTCTCCCTAAAATCTCCGGTCTTTTTTCGGATTGACTGGGTTTCAGCGGATATGGATGACGCGAGCGCTGAGATTAAGGCGAAAAGCAGGATGGATACGAGGAGGAGCTCAATCGCCGCCTGGCCCATGGTGCACCACCGTGCCTTTTGGAATGTTTCCGGAAATGGATACGCCCCCATCCTCCAGCCGGACTCTGACTGGCAAATCATCGCAGAACCGTACCGAGCCGACGCGCAGGCCGCTTTTTGCCCATGCATCCGGAACGAGGTATGCCATAAGGCAGTCCGGCCCCAAATCGCCGTACTCGGCCGCCGCATCTCCGTATGCTTGCACCCGGATGCGGGAAAGCCCCTGCGCCGCGCCTGCGCCCGCAGCATTACGCGCCTCTTTTTCCCGAAAGCACCTCCGGCAGCGGGCCGGGTCGCATATGTTCGGGGGGGATGGGTCGGCAGGCGTCGGGGGGGCGCAGAAATGGTCCGCGCAATGGATGCAGCTTCCAAGGTCATGCGAGAGGTCGTAACCTGCGAACCCCGCGACAGCGCCCTGCCGGACCGCCTCTAAGGCGCATTCCTTGGCGTTCATTTGCAGGCCATAAGCCCGCTCGATTAGGACGGCATCCGAAAGGTCGTATGAACGGGCCTGCGAAAGGAGCGGGATAGCGGACAGCAGAAGTATTGCGCAAAGGAAAACAAGGACGAAAGAGATGTACCCCCGCATGAGGAGAACGAGGGTGGAGGGCGGTTAATAAAGGTCTTCCAGCGTCCGATGTGGGGATGCACATACCATTGGCAAGCGGCGGGCGCAGGAAACGGACCGGGGAATCACTTCACGCGGACCGCGTAGCTGCCGACGACGTTGACGCTAATCAGCTTTGCCACTTCGGAGCGCTCGGGGTCGAGGATTATGACCATGCCTGAGAACTTGTCCGACAGTTCGCCCTGGCACTTGGGGCATACCTTCTCCTTGGTCTGGACGATGTATCGGCATTCCTTGCATGCGGTCATGAGCCTTCACCCTTCTTCTCCTCTTTCTTCTCATCCTTCTTCTCGTCCTTCTTCACGGCCTTCTTGGATTTCTGCTCGAGCCATTCGGGCTTTCCAAGCCCGTCCGGGCGCATGGTGAGGCCGATTTTCGTGTCCGCCGAAGTCGCCTTCATGCTGACCGTGGACACCTTGACGAGCACCTCGTCGCCCTTCTTTATGCTCTTGCGCAGGACCTTGGAGCCGAGCGTCTTCGACTTCTTGTCGTAGTAGAATTTCTCCCGGTCTATCTGGGACACATGGAGCAGGCCCTGGAAAGGCCCGATGGAGGCGAATGCGCCGAATTCCACTATCTCCTTGATTTCGGCCTTGTAGACCTCGTTCACGACGGGGATGAAAGTGAGCGCCTCGAACTCGACCGTGTAATAGGCGCCGGAATCGCCCGGAATCACGAGCCCCTCGGATTTCACCTCGGGGTTGTTGACCGAGAGAACCACGCCCAAATCCTTGTAGATGCGGCCCTCGTAGCGGTCGCGGAGGATTGCTCGCACTGCATCCTCAATCTGGCTCCCGAAAAGCGATGGGGGCACGCGTATCCTGTCCTGGATGGTTTTTATGTGATACATAGATATCCTCCGTCATTCGCCTCCCGCACCCTTGCGGGAAGAGAGTCTAGCCGGCATGCCAAATGGCGATATCGGCAGATGGTATTGTGCCAGGGGCAGTTTAAAAAGCATGAGGGAAGGGGGGCTTTGCGTCAAAATCGATTCCAATCTAATCTTTGCAGATAATCAGCAAAACCCGCTTTCCTAAAAATTCTTTTGAACAGTCTACTTTTGCGCCATTGC
>JAKEGJ010000019.1 GCA_022627495.1 Microcaldota archaeon | reverse complement strand
GCAATGGCGCAAAAGTAGACTGTTCAAAAGAATTTTTAGGAAAGCGGGTTTTGCTGATTATCTGCAAAGATTAGATTGGAATCGATTTTGACGCAAAGCCGACTTCCAGCGTTCATTTATAAAGTTAGCATGCTTATCAAAAACCCGGTGACCAGATGGCGAAACAAAGCTTAGATTTCAAGAAGATGGCACTCGCGTCCTTTCTGACAATAGGGATAGGGGCCGTGCTCGTGATTGTCTACATGATCATACAGCTGCTTTCGCTCGTCATCACGGATTCGAACAACGCGATAATCGACATGGTCAATATAGCATATACAATCCTTCTGGTTCCCGTCTTTTTCGCGCTTTTCTTCTGGACCGGGATGCGCGCGGCAAAGAACTACCAGTTCGACGCGGTCCGCGCAGGGGCCATCGCGGCGGCGTCATTCTTCATAATAGGCACAATAGAACTGGTTCTGGAGATGGTCCTGGCGGCCATAGTGGTCACCCGGCCCATGGGCGCAGGAAACATCGGCTCCCCTGCACTTGCCCTCGCCTCTTCCTTTTTCGGCGGAGCCATCGGGATGAGCGGGATAGCCCTTTCTGCGGTCTGCGGCATAGGCATCCTCCTCCTGGGCGCCCTAATCAATTTCGTCGTAGGCGGTTTCGGCGCGCTTTTCGCCCTCCGCAAATCCGGCTGACTGCGCCGATTGTCTATTATTGTGTCGATTACTTTTCGGCGTATAATGCCACATTTAAATTCCTTGCGCAAGAAATCATCCTGCTTCGGGGTCTTTGAGGCGGACTCCCGGTAGCCGCCGGATTTTTAACGGCGTTCGGGTGTTTCTATGACAATCAAGCAGATTCGCAAGAGGGACGGGTCCGTAGTGGATTTTTCCAAGGACAAGATAACGAACGCGATATTCAAGGCGGCGCAGTCCGTCGGCGGAACCGACCGCGAGGAATCTGGGCGCGTGGCGGACAAGGTGCTGGAGTACATCAACGCGAAATTCAAGGAGGATTACGTGCCTACGGTCGAGGAGGTCCAGGACCTCGTCGAGAAGGCGCTGATCGAAACAGGGCACGCCACAACGGCGAAATCATACATCCTTTACCGGCACAGGAAGAACATCGAGCGCGAGATGAAGAAGGCGCTGGGCGTACAGGATGATCTGAAGCTTCCCCTCAACTCCATACAGGTCCTTGAGAAACGGTACCTGCTCAAAGACGAGGAGGGCAAGATAATCGAGACGCCGAGCATGCTCTTCCACCGAGTCGCCCGCCACCTCGCTTCCAACGAGGAGAAATATGGGGCGGACCCGGAAATGGTGAAATACTACGCAGACGCTTTCTTCGACGTCATGACCAATTTCGAGTTCCTGCCCAATTCGCCCACCCTCATGAACGCAGGCACGGAAATCGGCCAGCTGGCGGCATGCTTCGTCCTCCCGGTAAAGGACGACATCGAGCAGATATTCGACTCTGTCAAGCACCAGGCGATAATCCACAAGACCGGCGGAGGCACCGGCTTCTGCTTCTCGTACCTCCGTCCCAAGGGCGACTTCGTCAAAAGCACCGCGGGCATAGCATCCGGCCCGATATCGTTCATGAGCGCCTTTGACAACGCCACAAGCGTCATCAAGCAGGGCGGGAAGCGCCGCGGCGCTAACATGGCGACGATGCACGTATGGCATCCGGACATTGAGGAATTCATCACGATGAAGCAGACGCCCGGCGTGATGGAGAACTTCAACGTAAGCGTGATGGCGGACGACCGCTTCATGCAGTCGGTCGAGGCCAATGCGGACTACGACCTGATAAACCCGCGCAACATGGCCCCGCTCCGCAAGGTGAACGCCCGGAGCCTCTTCAAGCTTATCGCGTACAGCGCATGGAAGTCCGCCGAACCGGGCCTCCTTTTCATAGACGAGGTCAATCGGCACAATCCCACCCCTTCGGAGCCCATACACGCCACGAACCCGTGCGGCGAGGTGCCCATGCCGGATTACGAATCCTGCAACCTGGGGAGCATCAACCTCGTAAAGTTCGTCGAACTGGACTGGAGCAAGTCGGACTGGAAAAAGAAAATCAACTGGAAGCGCCTCCGCTACGTAATCCGCATCGCAGTGCAGTTCCTCGACAACGTTATAGACATGAACAAGTACCCGATAGTCCAGATACGGGACCAGACGATGAGGAGCAGGAGGATGGGCCTCGGCGTGATGGGCTTCGCCCGCATGCTATTCAAGATGGGCATCCGCTACGATTCCGAGCAGGGCTACCAAATCGGCGAGGAAGTGATGAAATTCATCGAAGACGAGGCGAGGAAGATGAGCCATGAGCTTGGGCGGGCCAGGGGCTCGTTCCCGAGCTTCAAGGAAAGCCCGCTCTCGGAAAAATACGACGCCATGAGGAACGCAACCTGCACGTCCATTGCCCCGACTGGGACTATATCGATGATTGCAGACTCCAGCAGCGGCATCGAGCCCGTATTCGCGCTTTCCTTCCTCAAGACCGTCCGCGCAGGGCAGTACTACTATTGCGACGAGATATTCGAGCAGGTGCTCAAAGTCCGCGGCCTGTACAGCCAGGAGCTGATGCAGAAAGTCATGGACGAAGGCAGCGTCCAGCACATGGACGAGATTCCGAACGACGTCAAGAATGTCTTCCGCGTAGCCCATGACATGGGCCCCGAAGCGCATGTCCTCATGCAGGCGTCATTCCAGAAGAACGTCGATTTGGCCGTAAGCAAGACG
Organism: Microcaldota archaeon; assembly: GCA_022627495.1. Taxonomy (GTDB): domain Archaea; phylum Micrarchaeota; class Micrarchaeia; order Anstonellales; family Bilamarchaeaceae; genus Bilamarchaeum. Next base: position 9,264 of record JAKEGJ010000019.1, on the reverse strand, counting down.
ATAAACATGCCGGCCGAGGCCACGGTCGAAGACGTAGAGAACGTCTACATGCTCGCATGGAAGAACGGCTGCAAGGGCATCACGATATACCGCGACAGCTCCCGGAGCGAGCAGGTCCTCCACGTCGGAAAGACCGTCAAGACGAAAGGCGTCGAGGAGGACAAGTTCAAGATTCTCCAGCAGCAGATTGCCGTATCAAAATGAAAACTGCCCGCACGGGATGCCGGGATTATCGTAATCTTTTTATTTACTGTCTTAGATTTAGTCGCAATAGGGCAGAGGTGTACGAATCATGAAAGTGACCATCAGCGTAATCAAGGCAGACATAGGCGGGTATCCGGGCCATGAGACGGTCCATCCCGACGTCGTCAAGGTCGTGAAAGAATATCTTGCGGAAGCGAAAAAGAAAGGCACGCTCATCGATTTCTTCGTCGGCTGGTGCGGCGACGACATCAACCTCATCATGACGCACTCAAAGGGCGTCGACAGCAAGGAAATCCACAAGCTCGCATGGGACGCGTTCGTAGCCGGCACGGCGGTCGCCAAGAAGCTGAAGCTCTACGGCGCGGGCCAGGACCTGCTGAAAGACGCGTTTTCGGGCAACGTGCGGGGCATGGGCCCGGGCGTCGCCGAGCTCGAATTCGAAGAGCGGGGCAGCGAGCCGGTGCTCGTGTTCATGATGGACAAGACAGACCCGGGAGCGTTCAACCTGCCGGTCTACCGCATGTTCGCGGACCCCTTCAACACCCCCGGCCTGGTCATCGACCCTTCGATGGCTGGCGGGTTCAGCTTCGAGGTATTCGACACCATCGAAGGAAGGAAAATCACGTTCAAGACTCCTGAGGAGATGTACGCCATGCTGGCCTTCGTGGGCTCGCGCTCCCGCTATGTCATAAAGCGCGTCTTCCCGGGACCGAACAACAAAGTAAGCGAAAAAGAAGCGATTTGCTGCGTTTCCACTGACAAGCTTTCCCAGGTGGCGGGCACGTATGTGGGCAAGGACGACCCGGTGGCGATAGTCCGCTGCCAGTCCGGCCTTCCCTCGGTCGGCGAAGCGCTCGAGCCATTCAGCTTCCCGCACCTCGTTTCGGGATGGATGCGCGGCTCGCACCAGGGGCCGATGATGCCTTGCTCGATGGAGCAGGCGATTCCAACGCGCCTCGACGGGCCGCCCCGCGTGGTGTGCCTGGGCTTCCAGCTCGCGAACGGCACGCTTGTGGGGCCGGTGGACATATTCAAGGACGTCTCCTACGACTACACGCGCGCCAAGGCGAACAAGATAGCCGAATACATGCGCAGGCACGGGCCATTCGAGCCCCACCGGCTTCCGGAGGAGGACCTCGAATACACCAACCTCCCAAAGCTCCAGGAGAAGTTCAAGGGAAGGTTCTCGAAGATATGAAACCATATGAAGTGACGGCGCTGCTCGCCATCGCCGTCCTGATCATCCTCATTTTCCACTTTATCGGAGCCAAGGGCGAGAAGAAGAGGATCGCCATCATCAACGCCGACGGCTCGAAAGTGTATGTGGATGCCGAAATCGCCAACGAGAGCGCGACCATGGCCAAGGGCCTGATGGGGAGGCGCAGCCTGGGGGAGAACGAGGGCATGCTGTTTGTCTTCAAGCAAAGCGGCATCTATTCGTTCTGGATGCTCAACACGACCATTCCCCTTGATGCAATCCATTTCGCCGACAACGGAACGGTTGCAGATATCATCGAAATGGAGCCTTGCGGGCTGAACATCGTCAAATGCAGGCTTTATCCGCCGAAAGCCCAGGCAAAATACGTGCTCGAAGTGAATCAGGGATTCTCTGAAAAAAATCGCATAGTGATAGGTACAAGCCGCCTGGACCTATCTTCCCTGCCTGCAGGCAGCTGATTATCGCATTAAAGATTAGGAGAACGCTAGGGGTAGGGGGATGGTGATGATAAACCCCATAGCGTTATCCTTTCCCAGGGGGAAAGGATTGCGAACCCCCAGCCTGGATTACCAGTTAAACTGAGGGGAATGATTCAATGTCGCAAAGGATGTTATGGCGAGGTTAGTTTATAAACCTTACGGCAATCATCTAAATCATGGCACTTATTCTCGTAGGAACCGGGGTTGCCTTCGACCTGACGCTCTTGGGAATCGAGGCCCTTAAATCCTGCAAAGAAGCGTTCATAGAGACATATACGAATCCGATAAGCCAGGAGCTGGTATCCGGCCTGGAGCGGACGATCGGCAAGCCCATTATGCGCCTAGAGCGAAGCCGCCTGGAAAGCCCGTATCTCATCGACAAGGCGAAATCCGCGGACGTATGCATACTTGCCTCTGGCGACCCTTTGACCGCCACAACGCACATTACGCTCGTTATAGAGGCAAGGCAGAAGGGGGTTCCGGTGCGCGTAATCCACAACTCCTCCATCCATTCCGTCGCCCCGGCGAGAGCCGGCCTCCAGATGTACCGTTTCGGGAAAACCGCCAGCCTGGTCAACCCGAGGCCTAATTACCGGCCGGTCTCGTCACTGGACGTTATACGGGAAAACCAGTCCCGGAACCTGCACACGCTGGTCCTTCTCGACACCGAGCCTGAGCCGATGGAAGCCAAAGCGGCGCTCGCAATGCTTTCGGAATTCGCCAGCGTAATAGTCCTTTCCCGCGCGGGCCATGATGATGAGAAAATCAGCCACGGCTCGCCGGAAGAATTGAAAAATCGGGATCTTGGCAGACCACCTTTCACGGTGTTAGTGCCTGCCAAGCTCCACCCTGCAGAGCAGGATTTTATCGACTTGATTAAGTAGAAATCAGTTGCACTTGCACTTCTTTCCGCAGTTGCGGCATTTCTTCGCTTTTGCCCCTGACTTTGCGGCCTTAACTGCCTTCGAAGGCTTCCTTACGGCCTGCTTAGGGCCCCAGGAATGGAGCGGTCCGCTGACGGTGCCGACGACCTTGCTTACGATGCTGCTTATGGTTCCAATCATTCAAACGCACCTCTGATGGATATGTATCGATGTTATCAATTATGGTTAAAAGAGTATTAAAAGCTATGCTTTTGGGGCGGACGCATCAGAAAAGCGTAGTCTGGCCCCCCAAATCGAGGAAATTGGCGAAGCGGATGCCGATGCGGCGAACTTCGAGCGCGTTCCCGGCCAGGAATTCCCGGACTAGCGCCTCCTTCTCGGCCCGGATATCCTCGTTCCATCCGCGCGGATTGCGGAACGACATGGATTTGGCATGCGTTCTGAGGTCTTCGGTTACGAATATCAGCGACAGCGTCCGATACGACTTTTTCATGTGCAGGAGCCTCTCTTTCCCCTCGGATTCAAGTTCTTCAAGCCTGGAAAGCAGCATATACGGGTCCCTGGTCTTCTCCTTCAGGGTGCCTATCCTGCTCACTTCCCCCTGTTCCTTCTCTTCGCCGAGGCCCGAATCGTACCGCCCATTGCCCAAATCATGCAGCCATGCGCCGGTTTTCCTGCCGAAAGCCTCTACGAGCCGGACCGCGCCGAGCTTTGCGATATCCCGGACGTTCTGCGCTCCCATGGCTCGCAACGCCCCGGAGGTCTTCGGGCCGATTCCCGGCACTTTCTCAACATCCGAGCCGCCTATCATCGCCCTCTCGGCATCCGCGTCAAGGACCAGGAGCCCGTCGGGCTTGGATTTCGACGCCGCCATCTTTGCGCCCAGTAGTGAGGGTGCGACGCCTACGCTGCATGAAAGGCCGAACTCCGCCCGTATCCCATCTTTCAGGCGCGGCGCCTTCTTCGCGGCTTCGTTATCTTCGACGTTCCATTCGTCTATGCTCGCCTGCACCGCTTTCGCGCACATGCCCCTGACCACGCTGTCAATCTGCGCGGACATCCGCGCATAATGCTCATGGTCGACCGGTATGAATATCGTATCCGCAGGGGGCGCCCTTTTTTTGGCGAACGCTATCGGCATGCCCGAATGTATTCCGAGTGCGCGGCCGGGGTAATTCACAGTGCTCACGACGCCGGAATCCGGAGTCCGGCCGCTGTATACGCAGACCACGATAATCTTGCCTGCGGACATCGGCCTTCGCTTCTCTTCCAGCTGGGCGAAGAAATAGTCCATGTCCAGATGCAAGTACATCGGGGAATATCCAACGACAAGGGTTTATTAGTTTTCGTCCGGAATCCTATCGATGGAAGTCTACGATGAGATGGCGGAATTCTACGACCTCATCTATTCCGACGAGATGGACCTGGAGTTCTACCTCAGGGAAGCGCGCAACGCGCGCGGCCCGGTGCTGGAGGTCGCCTGCGGGACCGGCAGGATACTCCTCCGCCTGATTCGGGATGGCATCGATGCCATGGGCGTGGACCTCTCAGAAAGGATGCTGGACAAGCTCCAAGAGAAAGCCAGATCGCTCGGCATCGAAGCGAAAACCGTGAGGGCGGACATGGCCGAATTCAGCATCCCGCGCAGGTTCAACCTGATAATCCTGCCTTATCGGAGCTTCCTACATCTAAAGGACGATGCCCTCCGGAAGAAGGCGCTTGCGAATTTCCGGGAGCACCTGGCGCCGGGAGGGCGCCTGATACTTCACACCTACAACCCGTCCAAGGAAGAGGCCGGGATGCAGGGCGGCTACCATAAGTTCGACTACGAGGAGCTGACCGCGCCGGATGGCCGGAAATACTCGCTCGAATGGTTCCTTCATTACGAGCCCGCCGGCCGCAAGGGGCATTACCGCATATCCATGATAATCGATAACCGGGAGGCAAGGGAATTCCGGATGGATTTGGGCTACGTCCTCCCCCGGGAAATGGAGGCCCTTCTCAAGGGTTCGGGATACAGGAATGTGAAGGCGTACTGCGGATTCAGGTACTACCCGCTGAATGACGAATGCAAGGAGGTGCTGTGGATTGCGGAGCGGTGACCTGATTTCGCGCGTCAAATCATTCCTGGGGCTTGGCGCGAAAGCAATGCGGTTTAGGCAATTCACTGACGGGATGGGCAATTTCTCCATGCTTGTCCCGGCGGGTTGGAAATGCGACGAGGACATCGCGGTGGTCGAGGGCAAATACACGATATCGTTCCAGCCCCCAGACGGCCTCTCCCAGTTCAGCGTCTCCATAGACGCGCAGGTTCCCCCGGGCTTGCGCTTCACGAAATACGCGAAATCCGAGCTCGAAAGCCCGAGTTCCGGCATCTATACGCCGGTCCGGAAATCGTCGTTCCATAAGATGCCGGCATTCGTCCGGGAATACTGCTATACATCCGGCGGCCGCAGGTATTTCGGCGGAGGGGTGATGTTCTTCAGCGGTGCAATAGTATACTCGCTATCCTGGAGCGCGCCGCAGGCGAAGCAGGGAGCCCAGGAGGGCTTATTTGCGCGCATGAAGGACTCGTTCTCCCCGAGCCGGGGATTCGTGATGCGGAAAGCGACGCCGCCACGGCCAGCAAGGAGGAATGGCGCATGACGGGCCAGGCAGAATCAATCCCGGCGCCATTCCGCGCCCGCTACTGCCCGCTTGTCGACGATGAGAACGCATTCCTGGCAAGCCTTTCGCGGTTGCTCCCCAAGGCCTTCCGAATAAACACGCTCAAATCGACGCGTGAGGATGTGTCGGAACGGTTTGCCGGCTATGGCATCGGCCTGGCGACTGTGCCATGGTACGAAGACGCATTCGTCTGCGACAATCCTGAGGCCGGGTTCTCCCTGGAGCATTTCACCGGGGCGATTTACATGCAGGAGCTTGTGTCCATGCTCCCCCCGCTGCTGATTCGCGACATCCTGCCCGGCGCGCGGATGGTGCTGGACGGCTGCGCCGCTCCCGGCTCGAAGACGACCCAGCTTGCGGCATTGATGGGGAACCGCGGGACGATAATTGCGAACGACGTCTCATACAGCCGCATCCGCGCCCTAAAATTCAACCTCGAAAAAGTGGGGGCGCTGAATACGGTCATTACAAACCGCGACCTCATGGCATTCCCGGACATGGATTTCGACGCGGTCATCATAGACGCCCCATGCTCGGCCGAAGGCACGATACGCAAGAACTGGGAGGTCTTCGATACGTGGTCGGCACGAGGCGTCCAGACCTATGCGCGGGTGCAGAAGCAGCTTATTGTCAAGGGTTTCGACCTGCTCGCCCCGGGAGGGACGATGGTCTATTCGACCTGCACCTTCGCGCCGGAGGAGAACGAAGCCGTTGTGGACGAGCTCCTAAAAAGCAGGCCTGATGCGAAGCTGGAGCCCATAGCAATCGACGGGCTCAAGACATCCGGAACAGTGGAATCCTGGGACGGGGCGGAATTCGACCCCGAAACGCGGAAAGCAGTCCGCATCTGGCCGCACCACAACGACACGGGCGGCTTCTTCCTGGCGAAGGTGAAAAAATGAGGCGCAAGGGTTCGTCGGAAACCATATCCCCGCAGGACGTATCGGGCAAAATACTCGGCTACATGGAGGAGAGGTTCGGCCTCGGCCCGGAATTGTTCTCACCTTACCGCATGTACCTCGCATCCAAAGGGCGCGTGTACCTGGGGCCCCGAAACGTCCCGGACATGCCCAAAATCGCCACAATCGGGCTGCTCATTGCGCGCGTGAACGGCGCAGTGAAGCCGTCTACGAACCTCCTCCAGATCATGGGGAAGCACGTGGAAAAGAACGCAGTGGAGCTTGAGAAACAGCAGGCGCTCGATTTCGCAAAGGGCCAGGACGTGCGGCTCGCGCCGGCCCAGCTCGCCACATTGCGTGACGGGTATGTCCTAATGCGCTACAATGCGGAACCGCTCGGATGCGGCTTCCTACGCCTGGGGGCCGTCAAGAACATGCTTCCAAAGGCGAAGCGCCTCCCGCTCCGTTTCATCTGAAACATTTTTATTCCGCCCCCGTCAAATCCTCGGCATGGACAATTGCATATTCTGCAAAATCGGCAACGGGGCGGTTCCGTCCGAGAAGCTCTGGGAAGACGATAAGTTCATTGCGTTCCTCGACATCAACCCCATCAATCCCGGCCATACGCTCATCATTCCCAAGGGTCACGTGGAAAACGTGTTCGCGATGGGCGAAGGCGATTATGCCGCGATGTTCGCTGCCGTAAAAAAGCTCTCCGGCCCAATCCAGAAGGCGACGGGCGCGAGGAGAATCGGCTTGGTAATCGAGGGCTTCCTGGTTCCCCATGCGCACGTGCATATCGTCCCGCTGAACCACGGCGGGGAGCTGAGCTTCTCCCGCGCGAAGAAGGCTGAGCCCGGGGACCTTATGGAAACCGGCCGGCGAATAAGGCATCACCTTTAAATTTTCCCCGTAAATAAACTCCTATCAAATTCCCAGAGGGTGGTATGTTTGGACAAAAAGGATTACCTGAAAACGACGGTTGAGCATATTGACATCAAGAAAATCAATACGGTCGAGATTGTGGAAGCGATGAAAAGAATGTCCTTCACTTCGCGCGACCTTGGGCGGGCGGCGGAGATATACGACATGATGCTTTCGGAGAAGGACTGCGCCATCATGCTGACGCTGGCCGGAAGCACGAGCGCCGGCGGGTGCATGAACCTGTATACCGACCTGGTGAAGAACAACATGGTCGATGCCATCGTAGCGACGGGCGCAAGCATCGTTGATATGGATTTCTTCGAAGCGCTCGGATTCAAGCATTACCGGGGCACTCCGTTCGTCAACGACCGCGAGCTCCGCGAGCGCTACATAGACCGCATCTATGACACCTATATCGACGAGGAACAGCTCCAGGAATGCGACAAGACCATAGGCAAAATCGCAGATTCGCTTGAGCCGCGCCCCTATTCGTCGCGCGAGTTCATCCGTGAGATGGGCAAATGGCTTACGAAAAACTCCAAGAAGAAGGATTCGCTCGTCCAAGCTGCATACGATAACAACGTCCCGATTTTCTGCCCAGCCTTCTCTGATTCGAGCGCCGGCTTCGGCCTTGTGCTCCACCAGCACAACCATCCCGATAAGCATGTCTCCATCGATTCGGTGAAGGACTTCTACGAACTGACCAAAATCAAGATGGCGGCCCCGACAAGCGGACTGCTGATGATAGGCGGCGGCGTCCCGAAGAACTTCGCCCAGGACACCGTAGTCTGCGCCGAGGTGCTCGGCAAGGAAGTGCCCATGCACAAATATGCCATCCAGATAACCGTGGCGGACGTCCGCGACGGCGCATGCTCCAGCTCGACATTGAAGGAGGCGAGCTCATGGGGCAAGGTGGACACGACTTACGAGCAGATGGTATATGCGGAGGCGACGTCGGTGCTTCCGCTGATTGCCAGCTACGCCTACCACAAGGGCAGCTGGAGGAAGCGGAAGAAGCACGAATTCGCGAAGATGTTCGGTTCCGGCTAACCCTTATTCATTTTCCGAAGGATTGAAAGCGCCTTAATGGCGCTCTTCTCCTTGTCCTTTATCTCAAGCATCACGTCGAAATCAAGTTTTTTGGCTGAATGGAGGTATTTTTCAAAATGTGCCAAATCAATGGTTTCGGCATGCTTGCCACTGCGCCCCCCGGGCGCCTGGCTGCTGTAATCGGTCATAGGCACGCCGTCGGCATTGCCCCATGTCCCCATCGCCGCTTTCAGGGCTTCACGAACGCTCTCGCCCGCATTCAAACATTCATGATGGAAACTGTCGAAAAGCACCGGCACACCGCAGGTTTCATGGATTCTAATGCAGTCCGAAACAGCATACAGGCGGTCGTCATTCTCTATAACCAGCCTTTTGCGTATTGCTGAGGGGAGGCGCCGGTACCTTTCTTCAAACCGGGCAATGGCTGCGGCGCGGTCCCCGTATACGCCCCCGACATGTATCTGCACTTTTGCATCAGGGGCAAGGCCCATGGCATCAAGGGCTTCGCAGTGATATGCCAGTTCAGCAACGCTTCTTTCATGAACGCCCAAATCCGGCGAATTCAGCAGGACGAACTGGTCGGGGTGCATGGATATCCTTATGCCCTTCTTCCGCACATATTCCCCAACCGACTTCAACTCGCCCAAAAAACGCCTGCGCCAGGGGAAATCGCAGATGGGATGGGATGCGAAGGGCACCAGCTGCGATGATATCCTGAAGAATAGGATTCCTTTCGCAAGATTATACTCGAGTATGCGTTGTAAGCAGGCCAGGTTGCCGGAAACCTTGGCCTCCATCATGCTGTTAGAATACGATGCCAGCCTGAAGGTTGCGTCGGATTGGCAGCCAATGCTCCTATTGATGCATGGATAACCGATTCTCATTATCCAAAAAAACCAGCTGAAGATATATAAATTTGCACGGGTTTCTCACTGCAT
>JAKEGJ010000018.1 GCA_022627495.1 Microcaldota archaeon | reverse complement strand
GCAATGGCGCAAAAGTAGACTGTTCAAAAGAATTTTTAGGAAAGCGGGTTTTGCTGATTATCTGCAAAGATTAGATTGGAATCGATTTTGACGCAAAGCCGGCCATCCCAATCCGTTTTTATTCCCATTTCGCGTAATCTGCCCCATGCAGAACTTCGACCTTATAGTCATCGGGGCAGGCTCCGGGCTGGATGTCGCGGCGGCAGCGGCCGCCCGGGGCATGAGTGTCGCCATCGTGGAGGAGGGGCCGATGGGCGGCACCTGCCTCAACCGCGGGTGCATCCCGACAAAGATACTCATACACAGCGCGGATGTCGTACAGACGATAAAGGAGGCGAAGGAGTTTGGGATTGACGTCAAGGGATACTCGGTCGATTTCAATAAGGTCATGGCCCGCGCTCGGACCGTTGATGCAGACGCCGCTTCAATCGAGGCCAACCTCAGGAAGGCCAAGAACGTCACGCTCTTCAAGGAACGGGGCGCATTCAGCGGCCCTATGACGCTCATGCTGAAAGAAGGCGAAATCACCGCGGATAAAATCGTGATTGCAGCAGGCACGCGCCCCGCTATCCCGCCCATCGAAGGGCTCGACAAAGTCCCCTATATGACGAGCGACGAAGCCCTGAAAGCGGAGGCCCTGCCCAAGGAGCTAATCATCATCGGCGGAGGCTACATCGCCTGCGAACTGGCGCACTTTTTCGGGTCCATGGGCTCAAAAATACAGATTCTCCAGCGCAACGTGAGGCTGCTCCCGGACGAGGACGAGGAGATTTCGCAGAAGTTCACCGAACTATTTTCCAAAGAATACCCCGTCCGCCTGTCATTTGCTGTCCGGAAAGCTGAAAAGAAGGGCGAGCGGATAGTCGTATACGGGGCCGACGGCACCGCTGTCGAAGGCACCGACCTGCTTATCGCAACCGGGCGCGTGCCCAACAGCGACATCCTCCAGGTTGAAAAAAGCGGCATCAAGACGAACAAGCACGGCTACATCGAGACGGACGAGTACATGGAAACCAACGTTCCGGGCGTCTGGGCGTTCGGTGACATCGCGGGAAAATACCTATTCAAGCATTCGGCCAATCTGGAAGCGGAATACGTCACAATATCCATCATCACTCCGGACCACCGCCATCCTGTAGATTACACCGCCATGCCGCATGCCGTATTCTCGCACCCGCAGGTGGCTGGTGTGGGAGCGACCGAGCAGGAATTGAAGGTGAAAGGCGAGGACTTCCTTGTCGGAAAATACATGTACAAGGATACCGGGATGGGCGAGGCGCTCGCCGAGCGCGATGGCTTTGTGAAGTTCATCGCCGATTACGAGGGCAAAATCCTGGGCTGCCACATCATCGGGCCCGAGGCATCCACGCTGCTCCACGAAGTCCTTGTGTCCATGAAGGCCGGGAAATGCCACGTAAACGACATCATCAACACGGTCCACATCCACCCGGCCCTCAGCGAAGTCGTACAAAGGGGCGCGGGCTCGGTGTAGGCATGGGTAGGCGGCGCAAGCGTGTTTATGGGATGTTGATAGCCCTGCTCGCCCTGACGATGATTGCGCTGGCGCTCCTGCCCGGCGTCATAGCCTGGGGGAAGCCGGCGCCTTCGGTATCCGCCGCGCCAGACACCAAAAACGACAGCCCGGCTGCCCCGCCATCAGCCCCCCAGAATGCTTCCGGGGAAAAGAATGCGTCATTGAAAATCGCCACCTTCAACATCCAGGTCTTCGGGGAGTCGAAGCGCTCGAAGCCGGACGTGATGGATGTCCTTGCGAAAACCGCCCGCAATTTCGACATCATGGCAGTCCAGGAGCTTCGCGACGACACGGAAACAACCCTCCCGGCCTATCTTGATGCCATCAATTCGCTCCCCGGCCCGGACTATGCCGCGGTTTCAAGCCCGCGCCTCGGGCGAACGTCCAGCAAGGAGAATTACGCGTTCATCTACAACACCGGAAGCGTGGTATTGGTTCCGGGCTCGAACTTCACATTCGCGGACCCGCCGGAAGGCAGCGCGGCCGATTTGTTCCAGCGCGAGCCTTTCATCGCCCGCTTCCGGCCCCTCTCGGACCATGCGTCCGCGTTCGATTTCGCGCTCATCACCATCCATACCGACCCGGACACCACGCCGCAGGAGCTCATCGACCTTCCTCTCGCGCTTTCAGCCGCCCGCAGCCGCTATGGCTACGAGACGGACTTCATCCTCTTAGGCGACATGAACGCGGACTGCTCGTACCTGACGCCTTCGGAATCCGCAACGCTGGCCCTCCGCAACTCATCATTCCTCTGGGCGGTCCCGGACGACGCGGACACCATGGTGAAATCCACGGACTGCGCGTACGACCGCATAATTCTCTTCGGGAGCGCGCAGGAGCATTATGGCGGCGCGTGGGGTGTCTATCGTTTCGACGATGCGTTCGGCCTCAACCAGAGCGTTTCGGAAGGCGTTTCCGACCACTACCCCGTGTGGGTAATCATGAATCCTGAAAAATAGCTACTGGATGCTCTCGCTTAGCGGCGGGACGCTGCTTAGCCACTGGTCGCTGGACACCGCCACTACCCGGAAATGGGCGGCTTCGTGGAACTCCCTGTTCATGAACACGATTTCCAGGTTTCGTTCGACGCTGCTTAGGAATTCCTCCCGCTTCAGTGTCACGCAGACAATGCCGCTTTCACCGAAGTCTTCTTGCGCCTGCTTTTGCTCCTTGCTTTCCAGGCGGAGAATCACGGAGTTTCCCTGCGTGGTGAACAGCCTCAGGTTGAGGCACCCCTCCATGCAAAGGGAGTCGTACGTCTCTCTGTCCGCGTAAAGCACGACCTTGCGCCCGGAGGCAGAACCCCTCTGCTCCCGGAAGCCGATGGTTTTCTGGTTTTGCATAACCGTCACTGGATATTTTTTTTCGTATATGCTTTACGGGCGGAAGGATTTATATTCATTGTGGTAAAAAAAGGTTAGATAAAGATAATGTGAGGCGGCCTTTCGGCTCAAAGCCCCCAGCGGGCGTTCGCTTCGCCGCTTCCAGATACCCCTATAACCCTTGGGGCGGAAGCAGGATGATGAGGCTGTCTGCGGTATCTCTCCTTGTTTTCGGGGCGCTGGTTCTGGCCGGGTGCGCATTCCCCCCGGCGTCGGATGAGGCTCTGCACGTGGGGCTTGGCGAAGAGTTCGTCCTGCACGATAACCAGACCGCGATAATCGAGCCCGGCGGCCTTGAAATCAGGATAACGAATTTCATCTATTCGCCCTGCCCGCAGGGAGCGGTCTGCGTCTGGTCCGGGCTTGGGGTAGGCATGGAATACAAGATGGGCGGCAAGGTTGAGGCGGGCATGAACCTGGTCAGGGCATTCGGCTACAGGACGGAGATAATCGAGACGGATTACAAGACGTACGCCCGGCTGAAGGTCATGCAGGAATAATCCTTCCAGATCGAGAAAAGAAGGGAATCCCGTCGGCCTGATTTGAACAAGCAACCTGCCGGTATCTACTGAGGACAGTAGGTTCAACTCGTAAAAAACGAGCTAATCAAAGCTACAGCCGGCCGCTCTACCGTTGAGCTACGACGGGAAGACCGGTTCCGCGGACTGGGTTTGTCAGTTTCCGGTTACCGGTTTCGTACTATTGACTCTGGGAAGTCCTTAAAATGCTACCGCCAGCGGCATTTGCCCGCGGCGCATCCGCAACTGACGCCGTAAGCCTGCGCATTGTAGCATTCCCTGTACTCGCATGTGGTAATCGCTCCGGGTTCTGTTGCCGACTGGCACACCTGCCCCGAGCATCCTCCGCTTATGCAGTCCAAATCCGACGAGCATGCCCCCAGGGTGGATGTGCCGCAGAACCCCGAATTTGGGATTTCCGTGCCGTTGCCCGGTTCGGTCGTGTTCGCCTCGCCCGGTGCCGCGACGCACCTGCCCGACTGGCATTGCCCGTGCGAAAGCGCAATCGGGCACATGCACTGCGGCTCCCCGGGCGGGCATTCCGGCTGCTGGTTGTATTTGTTCACGTATTCGCCGAGCCCGCAGTCGCAGCATCTGTTGAGGCGGACGCAGTCGCCGTCCTTCTCGCAATAATCCTTGACTTCGTAGCCCGGCGGAATCACGGATGTATTGTTTCCGGGCGTGATGTTGGTCGTGTTGTTCCCCGGAGGGGGCGGGGTTTGAATGCATCCGGCTGCGAGCAATCCCAGAACAAGAGCGAATAAGAGAAACGTCCTCATGCGCCTGCTATCGGTTGCATGTTATTTAATCCCCGCGCAAATCAGCCGGCAGAACCGAGCTCTGATGGACTTTTACCGCCCTTCCGGATGGGTCGGCCATGCCTTTGAACTGTTTGCTCCACTCGAAAGCGGTCGCCGTCGAGCATGCAATCGAAGGTCCGTGCTCTACAGTGAGCGCCGCATCCTTGGCCGGGAACAGTTCCTCGAAAATCATCCGGTACAGGTACGCCTCCTTCGTGGCGGGGCTGTTTATGGGGAACCGCTCGCAGGCCGAAGCCATCATAGCATCCGAAACCTTTTCCTGCGCGTGGGCTTTCAGCGAGTCTATCCAGCCATACCCCACGCCGTCTGAAAACTGCTCCTTCTGCCTCCAGAGGACCTCCTCCGGAATGTATCCTTCGAATGCCTTCCTCAGGATGTATTTCTCGGCCTTCCCGTCGCCGCACATCCTGTCTTCCGGTCGAATCGACATCGCATAATCCAGGAAATCCTTCCCAAGGAAGGGCACGCGGATTTCCACCCCCCACGACGCCATGGATTTGTTCGCCCGGAGGCAGTCGAATTTGCTCAGTTTCTGCAATTTCCTGACCGTCTCTTCGTGGAATTCCCTGGCGTTCGGGGCCATGTGGAAGTAGAGATACCCCCCGAACACCTCATCCGCCCCTTCTCCCGAGAGGACCATCTTTATGCCGAAGCTTTTGATTTTGCGTGCCATGAGGTACATGGGCGTGGATGCGCGGATGGTGGTCACGTCGTATGTCTCAAGATGGTATATCACGTCCCGCAACGCGTCAATCCCTTCCTGCACCGTGTAAGTCACTTCATGGTGCACGCTTCCGATATGCTCTGCGACCTGGCGCGCGAACCTCAAATCCGGCGAATCCCTGAGGCCGATTGAAAAGGAATGCACGCGCGGCCACCATGCTTCCTCCGCATCTCCGGATTCTATGCGGCGCCTGCTGAATTTGGCGATGATGGAAGCGATTATCGAGGAATCCAGCCCCCCCGAGATGAGCACCCCGTAAGGGACGTCGCACATGAGCTGCTTCTTGACTGATTTCTCCAGTTCCTCCCGCAGCTTTTCGCAAGACGCCTTCGCTGTGGGCATCCCATGGGCCCACCCCGGGTCGTACCATTTCACGAACGCGCCCGCGCTTCCAAGATAATAATGCCCCGGGGGGAATTCCTGCATCTTCTCGCAGTACGGCTCGAGCGCCTTCATCTCGCTTGCGACATAAGTCGCGCCTGCCTTGTCCCAGCCGATATACAGGGGGACTATTCCGATGTGGTCGCGTGCGATGAAAAACTCGCGTTTTGCCGGGTCATAGAGGCAGAAGGCGAATATGCCGTCTATTTTGGGCAGGAATTCCGGCCCGTATTCGTCATAAAGATACAGCAGGACCTCGCAATCCGACTTCGTCTGCCAGTCGTGCTCTTTTTTGAGGTGGGTACGGAGTTCCTGATGGTCGTATATCTCACCGTTTGCAGCAAGGACCCGTTTCGTCTTCGTGTCGAATAATGGCTGGTCGCCGTGCTCCACGTCGACGATGGAGAGCCTTTCGTGCGCGATTATGCAGTATTCGTCGCTATAGATGCCGCTCCAGTCCGGCCCCCGGTGCCTCAGCTTGGATGCCATCCGCAGAGCGGTCGGGCGCATTGATTTGGCATCAGGAACACCGAACAAACCTATAATCCCGCACATGAAAGCATCACCCGTCAAATCCACAGCATTTGCAATCCGCCTGATTGCCTTGATTTAATCTCGCTCTTATTTCATATTTAAATTTTAACCCGAAAAAGTCGGAAAATATCTGAATTTCGCCAGATTTATAACCTTATTGTTGGATATCATCCAATATGTCTGAGATAAAGCTGGATGAAATCGATTTCCATCTGCTTCACGCTCTCAAACAGGATGCAAGGCAGACCATCGCCCAGCTCTCGACTAGGTTCGGCGTCCCCCGTGCAACCGTGCATGAACGGATATCCCGGATGAAGAAGGCCGGCGTGATACGGAGGTTCACCATAGAAGAGGACTACTCCAAGACCGGGCTTCCGACGCTTTCGTTCGTGTTTGTGGAATACGACCGCCAATCCCGCATCGACCAGCACGAGGTAGCCCGCAACATCTCGAAAATCAGCGGCGTTCTGGGCGTCTACATAGTTTCTGGCGAATGGGACCTGCTTATCAAAGTGCGCGGAAAGAATATCGAGGATATCGGGAACATCATCCTCGAGCGCATCCGCACCACGCCCGGCGTATTCAAGACATACACGATGGCTTGTTTCGAAGTCTCAAAGGACGAGATATAGGCCACGGGCCATGCGCGGGAACCTGGTTCCATTCATGCGATGAATGCCTTCAGCACATCGATAAGCTCCAGATAGCTCTGCTTGGAAACCCACTCGCCCGACGAGTGCTCGCCGCCGCCAATCGGCCCGAACGACGCGACAGGCACCCCCTGCATGGCTATCAGGTTCTCGTCCGCAACAGACAAGCCGTAATTGTATGCGGCTTTGGCCCCGCCTCCGAGCGTGCGTTCGATTGTCCGGGCCAGGCGGGCAACATCCGGATTATCCTTCGGCGTGGCGTACGGCATCAGGTATGGCACGTCGCGGGGCTTCACACGGACCGATGCCATGCGCCCGTTCGCCCCTTTCACTGCACCCGCCCCGTACAGCGAGCGTATCCTGTTTTCGATATCAACCCTCGCGCTCTCCGCGTCTTCAGGCGGGACGAGGTGCCTGTCCACGAGCAGCTTCGCCGAATCCGGCAGCGAGAGCGAGGCGCTTTCCGAATGGAACGAGCGCACGAACATGTGGCCTTGCCCGAGGTCCGGATGAGTCGGGAGCGAATCGTTCGCGCGTTCGATTTCGAGCGCGAGCCTTGACGCCTCGCTGATTGCGGATACGCCTTCCGAAGCCCTTGCGGCATGGAAGCTGAGGCCTGGAACATCCAGCTCGTACTGGGCCCTCCCCCTCCTCCCCAGCGTTATGGTCCTAGTCTGCGAGGATACGTCATGCACGTCTGAAATCTCAGCCGCGAGCGCGAACCGCGCACCCTTCAGAAAGCCGCTTCGCACCGCCTCGAAACACCCGCGCGAATCCGCCTCCTCGTCGCTGACGAACATCACCTTCAGCGTCTTATCCGTGCGGACCTGCGACACCGCCTGGAGGATGGCGGCGACGCCTGCTTTCATATCATATGCGCCAAGGCCAAAGAGCTTCCCGTCCTGCTCAACCAGACGGAACGGGTCGCGCCCGCCTGCGGCATCGTAACCGTAGGCGGGGACCGTGTCCATATGGCCATAGAGGAGAAGCGGCGCATCCCCTTCCCCCCGCGCGGCCAAAACATTATACCTTTTCCGGCCATCCGCCGTGAACTCCTGCATATCCACGGCGAATCCCGCCTCCTTAAGCTCGCCTGCAAGGAAATGCGCGAGCTCGGCTTCGTGCGGGAACACGGAATCGATGGATACGATTTTCGAAAGGAGTCCCAGGCCGTCCATGATTCATCGCCCCCCGAAATCCTGCCCCGGGATGTGCGCCCAGACGTTCAGGTTCTCGTACCTTCCCTCTTCGCCGAAATCCCGGTCGCTCACAATCACGCAGTGCTGGGGGAGGGTGCCGCAGTAAGTCATGCCCGCCTTCTGCGACGAGCGGTTCACCGCCATCCACGCCGCCCGGTCTTCCGCATATATGACGGCCCCGTCCCCGCCGGGCATCGCCCTGATGGTGTTTATGGCCTCCATCTGCATGAGCGTAATCAGCCCCATGCCCCTGTGCGCGCGGAACGTCGCGTAATCGCTAAGCTCAAAAAGATGCACAACTTTACCGAATTCTAACGAGAGCTCCACGTGCTCGGCAATCAGCGCGGAGACGACCTCCCCCATCCTGTCCTGGCCCACGATGACGATGTTGCCGTTGCTCAGCATGCCGCTTACCGTCTGTTGGGTAAGGTCGAACGTGTACTCTTGGTACGCCTCCCGGTATAGTTCGAGAAGCCTCCCGACCTGCGCCTGCCCGTCCCCGTTCAGGCGCGATATGCTATAGCCCGCAGAGGTGATCCGGATTGACGCCTCAAGCCATCCGGTCCTTTCCAACCGCTGGATTTCGACAACGCTCGCAATCTCCCGTGCGGTCACATCCCCTGGAGGCACGCGCTGGTCCGCGACAGAGCCGAAATAAACGATTGCATGCCCCCCGACCGCATTGTCTGCGTCGAAGCAGGCTTCAACCTGGAGCGGAGACTCCCGTCGGAGCGGCTCCACAAGCCCCCTTTCCACGAATGCACGGATCGTCGTCCTCGTGGCTGCCGGTGAGGCGGACTGCACCTCCCGCACTTCCGCGAGCATCGCGCGCGCATCGTCCATCGAGCCTATCGTCCTCGTGCAGAATCCCTTCACGCGGCGGTTGTGCTCATCATACCTGGGCGGCCAGGAGGCGCCTACCGAACCCGTTTTCACCTGCGTTCCGTGCAAAATCATGCAAATCAATTCCTATGGCCCGTTCTGGGACATTCGATACCTCATTACGTTGCACGAACAGTTTATAAATATATCGTAAATATATTTCGATTAACGTAACTATTTAGCTACTTTTTTACGATTATAGTAATTGACCAGCATGCCGCATGGTAAGGTTATAATCCTTCATTGGAGTTTTACGCAGCATGAAGCTCGACTCTGCGGATGAGCGCATCCTGGAGATGCTGAAAGCCGATTCCCGCACAAGCAATGTCTCAATCGCCAAAGCAATTGGCATAACCGAGGGCGCGGTCCGCTGGCGCATCAGGAAGATGGTCGAGAACGGGACAATCCGCCGCTTCACGGCCGAGATATCCGGCGGGGCCACCACATTCGCCGTCCTCATGGTGAAAGCCAGGGGCGAGACCAAGAAGATGATGGCCTCGATTGCGGACTTGAGAATCCACCGCGACGCCTATGAGATATCCGGCGAGTACGACTGCTGCCTGATTCTCGAAGGGTCGAGCGTCGAGGATATAGACCAGAAGATAGACCAGATACGGAAAGTGAAGGAGGTGGCGGATACGCGCACCTTCATCTCCTTCGGCCGCTGGTGAATCCGCTCCGCGCGCCCACCCGCCGCCCTGCCTGCCGCTATTGTATGCTTCCCAGCAGCATCTTCCTCATTTCTATGGGTTCCAGGTCCTGAAGCGCTTTCAGGGCGAAATCCAGCTTCGCCTCGCTTTCCGAAAACACGGTGAAAAGCTTGTCGCCCTTCTCCACGCGGTCTCCCCGGAGCCTGTGGATTAGGACTCCGGCGCCCTTGTCGCGCGGGGAGCCGGCGATGCGGGCTACTTTCGAGAGCACCTTGTTGTCGATGTGGAATATGCTGCCCGAAACGTCTGTCGTGACGGTGTGGCTGTACTGGCCGATTGGGATGTCGGACGTCTTCACCTTGGCATTCCCTCCCTGGAGATCGATTATCTCCCTGAACTTGGCGAGCGCCTTCCCGCTGTTAACCAGCCCCTCCGCCACGGAATATCCCCTGCCGCGCTCCACCTTGCCGCACAGCTCGAGGAGCTTTCCGGCCATGAGCAGGCTCTTGTGCCGCAAATCGTCGGGCCCGCGGCCTCCAAGGGTCTCGAGGACGTCGATGCATTCGAGCGACGGGCCGACGCCGTTTCCGACCGGCTCCGCGCCGTCTGTTATGAGCGCCTCTATCTTCATCCCCAGCCTGTCCCCCACCCTCAGGAAGTGCCTCGCCAGCTCGTTGCCCCTCTCAACGTAGGGCACCTTGACCCCCCGCCCCACGGGGATGTCAATCAGCACGTACTCCGCCCCGACGCTCTTCTTCTTCCCCAGGATGCTGGCAAGCAGCATGCCCTCCGGGTCGAGGCTAAGCGGATGCCGGACGCGTATCAGCTTGTCGTCCACCGGCGCGAGCTTCATGCCCCCGCCCCACACGACTGCCCCCTTGGCCTTGAGCACGATGGAGCGCATCTCGTCCATGTTGAATGTCACATCCGCCAGGACCTCCATCGTGTCGGCAGTCCCGGAAGCCGACGTTATCGAGCGTGAAGATGTCTTCGGTATGTACGCCCCGGCGGCAGCGATTATCGGCACCACCACCATCGTAGTCCGGTTGCCCGCGACGCCCCCTATGCAGTGCTTGTCGAGCACGGGCTTCTTCCCCAGATTCAGCCGCTCGCCCGATTCCACGGTAGCTTCCGCGAGCGCGATCACCTCGTCGTCCGTGAACCCGTTGATGTAGGCGGCCGTAATCCATGAGGATGTCTCAATCTCGCTGAGCCTATCCTGCATTATCTCCTTCACTATCGTGCGGATTTCGTACTCGTTCAGCGCGCCCTTGTCCAGCTTCTTCTTGATGAACTTAATCGATTCGGGCTGGTCCATGTGGATAATCTCGATGGTATCCCCTTTCTTGAGCTTGTGCCAGCCTGCGAGGTCGCGGAAGACGCCTATCTCGCCCGCCTCGACAATCTCCTCGCTCACATCCACGATGGCGATTATGCTTTTGCCGTCATGGCACAGTTCCGTGCGGTATCCGGAGTAGATATCATGCTCCTGCGCCTCGGCCTTGTTGAGGACTATGATGTTCTTGCCGGTGTAGATGTCTATCGGCTTGACCTTGCAGACGTACTTCTGGAACCTCCACACATCCACTTTCTTCATCTGTTTCGTTTCGACGTATTCAACCATACCGCATTACCCCAGTTGTTAATCATTATCCCCGTCCGGATGCGGGCGCAAGCCCATCATCCGTAAATCCTGATGCCCAATTTCTCCGTAGCCATCGCGAAGAAGGACTGCGAGGGAATCACGCCCAATTCGGTGATGTATCCGCTGACGTATTTCGCGGCGGTCGCCTCGAAGGCCGGGTTCCGGATTTTCACGCCCCGTGGCGGCCTGTCCCAGACCTCTTTCGGGTCGCGCTCCTCGATTTTCTCCCTCGTGCCGTAAATCGTCATCGGGCTGTACTTGAAGAGCTCGGCCGCGCTGTAGAACGAGACGTCGTTCATGCGCGCGATGTGCGCGAGAGTGGATGTCCCTATCTTGTTGATGAGGTCCCCGCGCGAAGTCACCGAGTCCGCGCCGACTATCACGATATCCGCCTTCTTCATGAACAGGTTCATCGCGCCGTCGACCGTCAGCGTCACGTCGATTCCGGCCCCGGCGAGTTCGGCGGCGGTCTTCCTGCCCTGCCAGCGCGGGCGCGTCTCGAAGCAGACGACCGAGAATTTTTTCCGCATCTTCTTTGCCGCAATCATGCAGCTTGTCGATGTGGAGGAATGGCAGTGCGTAAGGACGAGCGCATCGTCCGGAATCAGCTTCGCCCCGTATTCGGCGAGCCTTTTTGCGCCCTCGTCCACTTTGGCGAGCATCTCGTTCTCGTGCGCTACCACGAGCTTCTTAAGGGCGGCTACGCTCCGCACCTCCCTGGATTTCGCCTGCTCCGCGGCGAACCTTACCGCCTCGTCAAGAAGGTTCCGCATCATGGGTTCGGTGGGCCTGCTCATTGCGAGGGCGTCTGCGGCTTCCGCGAGCTCCTTGCGGAAGGATGCATTGCTCTTGGCTTTCGAGTCCTTCGCGGAAGCGGCGAGCGCAGTCACGGCGGAGCGCGCGACATTGCGGGCCCCCTGGATTTCAAGCGCCTTTATGTCCCGAATTGTCGCCTTCACGGACTTATGCATACAGGCTAGTAACAGATGCTAGTAATAAATATGTTTCACTGAGCGCTGGGATAAATGCAGAGAAAACAGGGGAAATGAAAAACAAATGAAAAAAGGAAATAAGGAAAAAAGAAGGCTCTAGTGAAGATCCGGAGGCATTCTGCCTCCGTCTCTCCGGCTTTCAGCCGAAGAGCGAAGCAAGACCTTCAGCGGCCTGCTCCTCTTTCTTGCCCTCGTCTTCCTTCTTCTCCTCTTTCTTCGCCTCGTGCGCGGCAGCAGGAGCTGCAGCGGCCGGAGCGGCAGCCACCATCATGGACTGCTTGAGGAGGTCCTCGAAGTTGACGCCCTTCACCGCCTCGGCGAGCACCTTCGCGCGGGCCTCGTCGGCCTCGGCGCCGCTTGCCTTGACTACGGCAACGATGCCTTCCTTGCTTACTTCCTTTCCAGCCCCGTGCAGGACGAGCACGGCATGCAAATATGGGTCTACTTTGGTCATTTTACATACACCTCAGTTTCTTTCATTTAACCAAGCTTTCCAAGAGCCGTCCCCTGCCGCATGGCAGAGGAGAGAAGCTGCTCTATCGAGCTTGATGAGTATACGTTTGCGTTCAGCGAGACGTTCATCGCCTGCCTGACCGCATCCCCGAGCAGCATATCGATGTTCTGCTCCGTCGGGTATCCCATGTTCAGGGACAGGTTCATGGCCTGCGACAGCCCGGCCGCCAAATCCGCGTTCACGGTGTCGCCCAGGTCCAGGAGCTCCCGGGAATAGATGTATTCGCCGTCGGAACCGAACACCAGGCTGGCCATTATCTCGAACGGCTGGACGCCGAGGCTCTGGAGCGCCTTCACTTTAGGCTCCGTCAGCTTCTCGCCGCCCTTTGCGATGGTGCTCTCCTTGGAGACGACTATCTTGCCGGCCTTTATCTGGACGTTGACGCCTCCGGCCTTGAGTTCCGAGAGCGCCGGGCCGGGGGGCAAATCCGTGTCGCCTTCCGGAATGACTATGTCAGCGACTGCGACGTCGCCCACCTTGGCCGCCCTCTTCTTCTTGTGCCCCTTGAAGAACGCGTTCAGTTCGTAGGGCGACTGGTTGGTCAGTATCAGCGCGACCGGCTTGTCGCACTCGCCCGTGCGCGCCGCGAGCAGCTTGTCCGCCGCAAGGACCCTGCTGATGACGGGCTTCTTGAGCACGTACACGTGGCCGCCCTTTTCACGGACCTTCTGGCGAAGCGACTGCAGGAGCGCGTCCGGGAGCTTCCGCAAATCCAGGAGCGCCACTGTCTTGAATTTCTTCATGTCGGCTAAGACCTTTTTGACCTGCTCCGTCTTCCTTTTGATTTCAGTCTTGTTAATGTCAGTCTTGTATGCCATTGCACCCACCTCATGAGACCTTCACGGGCTTGCCCATCGTCAGCTTCACGTAAACCGACTTGATGTTGCCCTCGTTGACCTTGTTCTTGACCGCGTCATAGACCGTTTCGGCGTTGTCCAGGAGCTCCTCGGCCTCCATGACCTCGGTGCCTATCAAGGCCTGCGCCACGGGGAGGTACTTGCCCTTGGAGACTATTCTGACCGACTTTTTCGACCTTTCTATAAGGTCCTTGAGGTTGCCGGTGACCGGCTTCGGCAGCTTTCCCCGTTTGCCGAGGACCTGGCCAAGCGACTTTGCCACGACACCCATCAAGTTCGGCTGCGCAAGCAGGAAATAGTTGTTCGCGAGCTCCTTGACTTTCGCAGGGGCGGCCCAGCCGGCGATGTCGTTCGGCTGGATTACGAGGTCCGCGCCCGCCCTCCTCGCTTCGTCCGCCATGTTGCCTTCGGCGAAGACCGCGGATTTGAGCTCTTTCCCCCCCTTTCCTTTCGGGAGAACGATATCAAGGTTGAGCCTGTTTTCGCTTTTCGCGAAATCGATGCCCCTCATATTCACTATGAGCTCTACGCTCTGCTTGAATTTCTTCTTCCCTTTGTCTTCCAGGGCCTTCTTGATGGCCTCTGCTAGTTTCTTCCTGTCCATAAACAAGCCCTCCTACTCCAATTGCGTTTCCGGCATCCAGTTCCCTGTTCCGAAACGTACCCTCGGAGTAGTTTAGCGGGTGATAATGGGTATGTTCCCCTGTTTTTAAAAACCTTTACCTCAGAGTTCCCCGAAAGAGAACGGGCCGTGCGACGCGTCTGTCACCGTAGTTATCCTGACGCATGCGAGGAGGCCTTTTCCGTCCTGCTCAAGCTGGAGCCTCTCGGCATGCACCACGAAGCCCCGGCAATCCGGCAGCAGCCCGCCCCAGACCTTCACCTTCCCGTTCTCGCCTTCGGCGATGTGGTGCTCGAATTTGGTGCCGTTCGCAAAAGTCATCGCCACCAGCGAGCCTATGCCATCGATGCCAGTGAATGTCATCTGGAAGAAGCCCTGCACGGCCCTTGCGAGTATCGTGTCCCCGCTCTGGACGTTCACCACTATCTCATTGGCCGGCTCGAACTCCAGGTCCAGCTCGGCCACGACTTTTTCCGGCTTCCCGCCGCACGAGCGGATGATGGCCTCGGGCTGCGTCTCCTTCCTAAACTTCCGGAGCGGCTCCGGGGGGCGGCCGTGGCGCTTCGTGTACGCGCTGGTAAAATCCCCCAGCGTGTTCCTTGGTTTGGCCATGGCTATCCGTAGGGTATTAGTGTGGTAAGTTATTTAAAAATAGGTTTTTGAAGAAAAAGAAGACTTCAGAGCTCGCCCACGCGCCTCTTCATCCTTCGTTTAAGCCGTTTGCGCTTCTTCTTTACCCACTTCCAGCGCATTCTATTTTTTTTCTTCCACTTTCTTGGTTTCGCACCCATGAGTTCACCTAAATGATAAATACCGATAAATCGAAGACTTGGACTTCTTAATCAATAGTTCGTCTTAAATATCTTTCGAGAGGCATCCCATCAGGATGCCGGTTTGCTGATTGAGGGGTGTTTTTGACATGGAGCACAGGATAGAAGGCGACGTGATGCAGGTCCTTACGGTGGAGCTGGAGGATGGCGAGCAGGTGTATTCCGAATCCGGCGCTATGGCGTGGATGAGCGCCAATGTGGCAATGGAATCGCAGATGCGGGGCGGATTGGGCGCAGGCATCGGGAGGATGCTCACCGGCGAATCGCTTTTCATGGTGCAGTTCAAGACGACTGGGGGCAAGGGAACCGTGTCTTTTGCCCCGTCGTTTCCGGGCAAGATACTCCCGCTTGAAATCTCCCCCGGCAAAGAGATGATATGCCAGCAGGACTCGTTCCTGGCCGCCCAGGAAGGCGTGGAGCTGAAAACCGAATTCAGGAAGAAGCTCGGCGTGGGGCTCTTCGGCGGCGAGGGCTTCTTCCTCCAGAGGATTTCCGGCAAGGGCATGGCCTTCGTCGAAATTGACGGCGAGGTTTTCAAGATGGGGCTCAAGGCCGGGGAGAAGCTCAACGTGGACACCGGTTCAGTGGCGATGTTCGAACCATCTGTGAAATACGAAATCGAGATGGTGAAAGGGGTGAAGAACATGCTCTTCGGCGGCGAAGGCCTGTTTCTGGCAACGCTCGAAGGCCCGGGGAACGTATGGCTCCAGAGCATGCCCGCATCAAGCGTTGCCCAGAAGATACTGCAATTCATCCCGAAGGGCTGAAGCATGGATTTGCGGGACGCATTCCTTGCGGCCGCATCGCTTGCGGCAATCTCCCTTCTTCTATTGAAAGGCCGCTTTGCCCCCGGACGGATAACGGATGCCTGATGGATGGCGCGGCCTATCCCGCTGCGAGCTCCAGCGCCTTCTCGTATATCCTCGTTATGTTCTTCCAGTGCCCGCCTTCCCAGAAAATCTTGCCGCAGGTTTTGCAGCGCCAGAACCTCTCGTGGTGCTCGAGCGTGTTCTGCGGCACCTTGCCCCCGGCAGCCAGGCCTTCCTTCGGCGCGTCGGCGAGCTCCCCGTTGCAGGAGGCGCACCGCGTGAAATTCGGGAATACCGGCTTGATGCCGGTCTCCCGCAGGACCTGCGCAATCTGCTCCTCTATCAAGTCGCTCTTAATGAAAACGAAACGCACCCCGTGCTTCTCGCACCGGATTGTCAGCGGAAAGTCGCGGGTGACCAGCGTCCGTCCTTCTTTCATTGCCAAATGCAGCAATTGGCTGTCGCTTTTGCCGCTTGAGAATGCGCTGTCGATGCCAAGTATCCTGAACCACGACGCCAGGTTCTTGAGCATCTCGTCGAAAAGAAGTTTCATGAAAATGAAGGGATAATCAGCTGAGCGAAATCTTGACGAACACGTTCGTCGGCACCTTTATCCTGAGAATCTGCTTTATCATCTTCTCGTCGCCTTCGACGTCGCAGAGCCTCTTGTGCACCCTTTTCTCCCAGTGCTCGTAGGTGTCCGTTCCGTCGCCGCAGGGCGTGCGCCTGCAGGCTATCTCCATCTTCCTTCTAGGAAGCCGCACCGGGCCGATGAAGGTCATGCTGAGTGAAGACGAAAGCGTCTTTATCTGGCCGACCACGTTGTCGAGGGCCGCCGGGTCCTCTCCGCTGAGCTTGATTCTTACTTTTGTCATAAGTATACCTCTGGTTAAGCAGAAATTTGCAGGGATATAGTATTGGCAAAGAAATTTAAAGATGCTCAATCCCCCCGAGCCGCTGGGAATGGCCGCGTTCAATCCTATTTCCCCCCCTCCCCCGCCTTACGAACTTCTTCGCCCGCTTCCAGTATTCATCGAAATACGCCATGAAGGCGTCCGCTATCTCCTGGCTCACGATTTCGATGGCTATCGGATTCGTCGACGGGATCGCCATCATGACCGTGTCCTTGTATATCAGGAAATACGCCGGCGTCTTTATGTCGGTGGGCATGTACCTCGCGTCGCAAAACGGGAAGCCGTTCCGGTTCTCCATGATTTTCCTGTCCGTGTCCCTGTTGAACAAGAGCCTCGTTTTGATGCCGAGAGACGCCCTCCTCATGTGGTCCTTTTGCCAGTACAGGTGGTGCGTTTCGGGCTGGAACGCGGGGATCCCCATATAGACATATTCATCCCCCTTCTTCACTTTCAGGTAAACGTGCTCGTGCGCGACTTTCAGGCCTTTTAATCCCTGGTAGATGGTCATGCCCTGGATTTCCTTGGCGCGCTTATGATATGCCTCGAGCTCCGGAAGGAGCAGCACGAACTCCTCCCTGAGGGTTTTCAGCTCGTCCTCCTTTTCCTGTATGTAATCGTCGATTTTCGTCGGCTCGACTGCCTGGTAATACATCACGCCGTTCCGCACCGCATGGGAAGCGAGCCCCTTCTGCTCCAGCTTGTCCATTATCCAGTACAGCTTGGAGCGCGAGACCTGCGACTTATTGGCCAGGGGTCCGGTCGAAGATGGCCCGAGCGCGAGCAGCGCCAGGTACGCCTTCACCTCCCCCGGAGTCAGCCCTATTTTCTCAAGTATGCGGATGTCCATGGGTATACATCCGGTCTCTTTTATTTAATCATATCGAAATTGTGTCCCACCTAGGGGAACACATGAATTATATACAACAGTGGCCATAATGAAACACATAACAAAATTTCGGAGGTATATGCATGATATTGAGAACGCTTGGGGGAGAGGAAAACGCGGCCGGGGGCCGGGAGCACGGCGGATTCCGCACGGCAGCCCGCCGGTTGGGAAAAATCCTGGCAGGGGCTGCGCTGACAGCCGGCCTGATGCTTGCAGGGCAGGCCAGAGCCGATTCAATCGAGCTGATGGCCGGGAACCGCAGCGCAACTCTGGACCTGAAGGCATCCGCCACCTTATCGCCTAGGCTAGGCCTGTTCTTCAGGGCAAGGCCGACAGTGGACTATGCGGGCGACTTTCACGCATTCGGCGTCGGGGACTTATCGATAAACCTGGCCGGAGGATTGGACGTCGTAGGCGAGGTCCAGTTCGTCGGAGGCAGAGCGGTCCCGCGGGCAGGCTTGCAGTTTTTCACAAGGCGGGGCGACTTCAGCCTCTACGCACTCGCAACGACCGGCCTGGACAGCGCACCTTATGGAGAGGCGCTTATAGCTATCCGCTACACCCCTGTCCTTCATCAGGCCCTGCGGTTGCTTGTCCAGCTCGAGAACATAACCGATGTGAGCCCGGCCGGGCATGATTTCAGCACCCAGAGGATGCGGCTTGGCCTCGAGCGCAACGGATGGGGGGGCGGAGCCGCCTGCGACCTGACAGAAATGGGAAACCGTCCGAGCCGGGCCGATGGCACCCTCGGATGGAACATCGGGGGCTTCGTCTCCAAGACATTCTAAACCTTTCTTTTTTTCGGAATTATTAAAAACCGTCAATGAGTTAGGGCTTCCTGGTTCTTAAAAAATATCTTGAGGCGGTAATATGCAGCATGTGCTATATCTGAAGGCTTTTGACGGGAAGTGGATTGAGTCTATTGTCGATTTGGGCCTTGACATAAAGAAGCACCCGGACAAGTATTCCGATGCGCTCAAGGGGAAGACGCTGGCCATGATTTTCCAGAAGACATCCACGCGCACGCGCCTCTCGTTCGAGACCGGCATGACGAAACTCGGGGGGCACGGCATCTTCGTGGACTGGCGGACGACGCAGCTCGCGCTCGGCGGGGTGCCTGACGAGGCCAAGGTCATCTCGCGCTACGCGGACGCCATCATGGTGCGGCCCCTCAAGCACGAGACGGTCGCCGCGTTCGCATCGACATCCCGCGTCCCGGTAATCAACGGCCTCTGCGAAAGATACCACCCCTGCCAAGCGCTCGCGGATGCCATGACGATAAAAGAGAAAAAGGGGAAGCTGAACGGAACCAAGGTCGTCTATGTCGGCATCGGCAACAACGTCAGCAACTCGCTATCGTACGCCTGCGCCATGACCGGCGCGGACTTCACGCTCTGCGTCCCGGAAAAAGACCCGGAGAGCGCGGACCCGGAGCTTCTTGGCACGCTCAAGGCCTCAGGCCACTATAATGAGGAGCCGGACATCGCAAGGGCAATCAAAGGCGCGGACATCCTCTACACCGACACGTGGGTGAACATGGAATACTTCAACGACGCGAAATTCGCCCCGGAAAAATCGAGGCGCGAGAAGGTCTTCATGCCGTACCAGCTGAATCAGGCCATGCTGGAAAAAGCAGGGCCGCAGGCGTTCTCGATGCATGACATGCCCGCGCACATCGGCTACGAGATTGACGAATACGCGCTCCGCGGGCCGCGCTCGCTGGCCTTCGACCAGGCCGAGAACCGCATGTGGGCGCAGATGGCAATGCTCATCAAACTTCTGGAGTGACTGCGTTTCTTATTGGGTTTCCGGTTCCCGGTTTCCAGTATCCGGTACCGGTTATAGAATGCGGGCATACGGCATCCGCCGGAAGCCCGTTCCAGAGGTTTATATTCTTTTGCGAACCCAATCCCAGCGGGGTGGGTCATTTGTTTGTTGCCGTTTTATCCGACAAGCCCGAATTGCGGGAAAAATTCTGCAAGATGGTAGGTGCGGAGACCAGCAAGGCAGAACTTGCATTCTATTTCGCGGATTTAGGCGGCAAGCCGCTCACGCTGATTGACCCCATCCTCTTCCCGGAAAAAGTCCAGCCGCTCCTATACTCGCTTTCGATGGCCGATTACGTGGTTGTCCTGGCAGACGGCGTCACGCCGAAACTGGGCGAAATCATCGTGGCCGCCAATTGCCTGAAGATGGACAAGGGGATAATCGTTTCGGCAAGCCCCCTCCCCATTGCAGGCACGAGCCTCGAGAAGTTCGAGAAAGCCGCCGACCTTGAAGCGGCGAAGGCGAAACTCACAGCGCTCCCGCAGCCTGAATACCGGCAGGAATTCGTCGCGCTTGTGGACCGGGTGGAAGACGTCAAGTCCGTGGGCCACGTGGCGCATGGAGCGGTCCGATCAGGCACGCTCAAGCCGCATGACAAGCTGTTCGTTCTTCCGGAAAAGAAGGAAATCGAAGTGCGGAGCGTCCAGGTGAACGGCAAGGAGGTGGCGGAGGCACAGGCAGGCTCCCGCTTCTCAATCGCATTCAAGGGCGACCCGTTCGAGCGCGGCATCCTTGTTCCGATGAGGAACGAATTCGAGGTCGGCAACATCGTGAATGGCCGCTTCTCCAAGACGCCGTTTTTCAGGGATGAACTGAAGGGCAAGATTCACGCCTATACCAACATGCAGTTCGTGGAAGGCCACATGACAGAAAACGATTTGACGCTGAGCCAGCCTGTCGCTTATGAGAAGGGCGACCTGATGCTCGTCGTCGATGCCAGCAACCAGAAGCTGAGGATTGCAGGGCCTTTCCAGAGCAAATGGTGATGGCAGCGGGCATATGCGCAGCCGGAGCGCGGCCCTATGCTTTCCACCCGGCACCCGTGGAGTTCCCTCGTTTCCGGGCTTTGCGTCAAAATCGATTCCAATCTAATCTTTGCAGATAATCAGCAAAACCCGCTTTCCTAAAAATTCTTTTGAACAGTCTACTTTTGCGCCATTGC